>JALCNP010000033.1 GCA_022649135.1 Bifidobacterium sp. | reverse complement strand
GTTCGTTCTGCGGAAGTAGGCGGGAAGGGCTCCGTCCTCCGCCGCGTCGAGCAGGCCGCGCGAGGGGCCGGAGATCCAGCTGATGATCGAGGCGATCGCGCCGAACACGATGGCCAGGGCGACGACATTGCCCATGAAGCCGATGTGGAAGGTGGAGAACATCGTCTCGAAGGCGATGACGGTGCCGTTGGAGAGGTTCACGTTCCTGGGCAGCACCATCGCAAGGATCAGGGTCGGGATGATGAAGATCGCCAGTGCGCTCGCGAAGGCTATCGCCACGACGCGCGTGTAGCGCTTCGGATGCTCCATGCGCTGCGCGTGCACCGCGTTGACCTCCATTCCGGCGAAGGCGAGAACGTTCTGGACGACGAGTGCGAAGCTCGCGAAGTTGGTGAAATCTGGCATGACGCGGCTGTGGGTGAGGGTTCCGGAGATGTGCTGCCCGGTGGCGAGCCATGCCGCCCCCAGGATCAGGAGAAGGCATGCGGGGATGATGGTGCCGATGAGACCGGCGGTCGACGCGACCTTCGCGAACACGTTCCCGCCTTTGAGAGTGAGCCATGCCGCCCACCAGAACACGACGATGATCACCGCGGTGATGTACGGGCCGGAGTTGGGCAGCCGGGTGAGGCCGAAGACCGAGGCCGCGGCGGACGCCACGAAGGCGAGCTGGGCCGGGTACCACACCACGTTGTGGATCCATTGCATCCAGATCGCCACGAACCCGAGTCGCGGGCCGAGGCCCTCCTTGACCCATTGGTAGACTCCGCCCTCGTAGGTGGCGCCGAGCTCCGCCGACACCAGCGATGTGGGGACGAAGAACATGACCGCGGGCAGAAGATACAGAATGATCGATTCCCACCCCATGACCGCCATGGCGGGAAGACCGCGCAGTCCGGCGATCGTGATGATCGTCATGATGGACATCTGCCATACCGTGATGGGCGAATTGCGAGTTGTCACCGTTGCCGTCTTTCCCGAATGATGGTCGTCATCTCGCGCGCCCTGCCGGATCGGTGGGAATGTCATTGCTCAGGCGCAGGGGTCCGGGGGCGTGTTGGGGCGTGGGTTCCCATCCTACTTTTCTCCGCTGACCTGGATGGCTTCGGTTTGCCTTGCCGCGAGGCGCCTGACGCGTCGCGCCGTATTCCCATGTGTTTTTATGACAGGAAAATGTTGTTTTTCCGTTCGCTCGCGTGTTCTGTTGTGAGTTTTCCGTGATTGTCGTATACTCGCTTTCTGAGACCGGTCACAGTCAGTGATGCGTGCGGAACGGCATCGCCGAGTGACGGGTCTGCGGCATGGCAGCAATGGCGCAGGAAAGGAAAGCAATGGAGAGCATACCCAATCCCATCGTGCTTCAGCGAGCGGATCCTTATGTCATAAGGTATGGTGGCGAATACTTCTTCACGGGTTCGTATCCCGACTATGACAGGATCATCCTTCGCAGGGCGCAGCATCTTCGGGATCTGCAGACCGCTCGCGAGGTCACTGTCTGGGAAAAACATGAGACCGGTTCCATGAGTCATCTGATCTGGGCGCCCGAACTGCACAGGATCGCGGGAGCGTGGTACATCTACTTCGGAGCCGCCCCGGATGAGGATCAGTCGGACGGGACCTTCAACCACCGCATCTTCTGCCTCGAAAACGATTCGCAAGACCCCACGACGGGCACGTGGATCGAACGCGGACGGGTCGACACGGGCATGGACACCTTCTCGCTCGATGCCACGAGCTTCGAGCACCGCGGTGCGCAATACCTCGTCTGGGGCCAGCAGGACCTCGGCATCTCGGGAAACTCGAATCTCTACATCGCCCGCATGCGCAACCCCTGGACGCTCGACACCGCCCCCGTCATGCTCGCAAAGCCCGAATACGACTGGGAGTGCGTGCGCTACAAGGTCTGCGAGGGCCCCGCGGTGATCTCCCACGGCGACCGCATCTACATCACCTACTCCGCCTCCGGGACCGGTCCCGAATATGCGATGGGGATGCTGGGCGCGTCTGTCGACTCGGATCTGCTCTCCGCCGGCTCCTGGAGCAAGTCCCCGAGACCCGTGTTCACCACGAACGCGGAGGAGCATATGTACGGCCCCGGCCACAACTCGTTCACCACGAGTGAGGACGGCCTGCGGGACATCATGGTCTACCATGTTCGGGACTACACCACCATCGTCGGGGACCCCCTGCGAGACCCCAACCGCCAGGCCTGCGCGGCGCCCATCGCGTGGACGCCCGACGGTCCCGATTTCGGTCGGCCGCACGCCATGGACAGATGGACGCCCACGGGGACCGAGATCCTTCCCCCGGACGGCTCCCACCGCTGACCACACCAAGAAACACAACCAATACCATCGCATCATCCATCGAAATCGCATCATCCATCGAACGCGCCGACCCGTGGAATCCGCGGCGTTCCGCAGGCCCCTCGAACGTGGGCCGGCGGAACGCCCGCATGATCCGCATCCGGCCCCGGCGCGCGAGTGAAAGGCAAGAACCCCCATCATGATATCGTTGCGCAGACCGGTCTTCTGGAATTTCGGTCTTCTCTACTTCTTCTATTTCGCCACCTGGCAGCTCTCCGCCACCTTCCTGCCGATGTGGCTGCAGGACACGGCCGGGATGAACGCCACCCACATCGGCATCCTCAACACCATCGCCGCGGTCGGGGCTCTTATCCTGCAGCCCGTCTTCGGGCCTCTGCAGGACAGGCTCGCCCTGCGCAAGAACCTGTTCTATGTCGTGGTCATCTGCATTCTCTTCCTCGGTCCGCTGTTCAACTGGGTTTTCCTGCCGCTCATCCACGTCAACGAGATCGCCGGGGCGATCGTGGCGGGAGCGTATCTGAGCCTGTGCCTCAACGGCGGCGTCGGCATCATCGAGGCCTACAACGAGCGCTCCTCGCGAGCCTACAGCTTCGAATACGGGCATGCCCGCCTGTTCGGGTCCCTCGCCGGGGCGACCGCCTCGTTCGTCGGCGGCTTCATGTACTCCGCCAACCCGTCCTCGGTGTTCTGGGGAATGACCTTCTGCGGCGCCGTCCTCATCGTCCTCATCAGTCTCGTGAGGGTGCCGAAGGACGCGGTCGAGCGCGCCGAAGGCCTTGACGGGGACAAACAGGACGAGAGCGTGAAGGTCACGCGCGAGGACTTCGCCCGCAACACCTGGAAGAACCGCAGCTTCTGGGGCTTCGTGCTGCTCATCATCGGATCGGCCACCATGTACGACGTCTTCGACCAGCAGTTCGCCAACTACTTCTCCGGCATGTTCGTCCAGAACCACATGGGCACCCTCTCCCAAGGCGAGGCCCTGTTCGCCAATGTCGTGTCGGTGCAGATCCTCCTGGAGGCGCTGTTCATGATCGTCATGCCGTCGCTCATCAACCGCATCGGCGCGAAGACCGGCCTGATCATCTACGGCATGATCCTGTTCGTCCGAGTGCTCGGCTGCGCCTTCATCCCGAATATCCCCATGCTCATCTTCTGGCGTCTGCTCGCCTCCCTGGAGATGCCCTTCATGCTGGTGTCGGTGATGAAGTACATCACCCGGGTGTTTGACAAGAAGGTGTCCGCCACGGTCTACATGTACGGTTTCGGGACCGCGAAGCAGATCGGCGTGTCGATCTTCTCCATCGCTATGGGCGCCATGATCACCGGCATCGGCTTCAAGCACGCGTATCTGGTGCTGGCGATCGTCATCATCGTGCTCGTCGGTCTGGGCTCCTCCCTGATGCGCTCCGATTCCGTTGCATCCCCCTCCTCGCCGGTGAAGCGGGCCGTGGGCGCCGAGGCTCCGAAGGCCTGAGCGCGCACAGGCCGCCGTCGCCGCGGGAATGGCGTCACGGCGGGCGTGCGGCCTGAGGAAACCCCGTGAGAGCGAATGGCTTTTTCGGGGTTTTCGTGCGATAATGCCGACATCGAGATCATCCCGGCGTGAGAGAGGGGAACGGCTTGGGCCGATTTCCCTCTCACGTCGGGCGCCGCGATTGTCTTGGCACGGGAGGAACGGGCGGCATGGCAGAGAAGAAGCTGACGATTCGGGATGTCGCCGAACGCTGTGGCGTGTCCCGAGCCACCGTGTCCCGCTATCTCAACGGCGGGCATTGGGTCAGCGAGGAGGCGGCGGCGAGGATACGCGAGGTCATCGAGAGCACGGGCTACGTCGCCAACGAGAACGCGCGCTCGCTCGCCACCGGCCGGTCGAACTCCATCGCCTTCCTGCTGGGTGAGCCTCAGGAGCTTCTGTTCGCCGATCCGAACTTCTCCACGCTTCTGCGCTCGATCGCCGACGAGCTGGGGCGCAAGGGCATGTCTCTGATCATGATGACCACCGACAACGATGCCGAGAACAGGCGCAACCTGGCCTTCTTCCGGGGGCGCCATGTCGACGGAGTGCTTTTGGTCGCCTGGCATTTCGGCGCCAGGAAGGGCCTCATCCGCTCCCTGCACGAGATAGGAATGCCGGTCGTCGTGGCGGAATACCCGCCGATCGACGCCCAGTCGACGAGCTACGTGCACGTCGACGACTATCAGGGCGCCGCACAGGCCGCGCGTTTCCTCGTCGATCGCGGTTCGCGCGACATCGCTATGATCGCCGGTCCGGAGGGGCCGTCCGGATCCGTGGCAAGGCTTCGCGGGTTCAATGACATGCTCGAAGGCCTTCATCGGGCTCCCGCCCGCATCGAGTACGGCGACTATTCGCGCCAGAGCGGCTACGATGCCGCGACCCGCCTGCTGGAGTCCGATCCGCAGGTGGATGGCCTGTTCGTCGCATCGGACATGATGGCCATCGGCGCCATGCAGGCGCTGAAGAGCCGCGGGCGTGAGATTCCCGGTGATGTGCAGGTCATCGGCTTCGACGACCAGCCGATAGCCCAGGTGTCGGAGCCGGCGCTGACCACGATCCACCAGCCGTTTCGGGAGATCGGCGTGCACATGGTCGATCAGATCCTTGACCTCATTGCGGGCGGCGGGCCCACCGGCACGACGTTGCCTCTTGAACTGGTGGTGCGGTCCAGCACACGCTGAGGGCCCGTTCCCGTCCCGCGCGTGGTGTTGTTCCACGCCGTACGTGGCGGCGGCCCTGCAATCGCCCATTTCATCCCGCGCGTGGTGGTGTTCCCACGGGGGCGACGCCCCGTGCGGCCGTCGCGCATTAGCGTGTCCGCGTCGATTCTCTGGCTCGGAGGGTAAAGGGCGCCACGTCGACGGTGGGTTCGGCCGAGCGGGTCGAGGTCGACCGCGTCGCCGGCGATTCGTCCGCCGTGTCGCCGAGCATGGCCATCAGCCGATCGATGATGGTGCGGGCCATCGAGGCCATGTCGATCTCTATGGTGGAGAGTGAGGGGGTGACGATGGGGCTGACCGTCGCTCCGTCGAATCCGATCACCTTCACGTCGTCGGGGACTCTCAGACCCCTGTCCGCCAGCCCCCGCACGGCGCCCATGGCCACGGTGTCGGACATGGCGAAGATCGCGTCGCAGGAGAGTCGGGAAAACGCGGGGGAGTGCATCGACTTCCGGGCGTCGTCAAGCGTCCAGTCCAGCGGGATGCACTGTTCGGCGGTGAGATGCAGTCCGGCGTCGCGCATGGCCCGGTCCGCGCCGCTGATGCGCAGGCCGTTGACGCTGTCGGTGCGGTGCATGGTGAGGGATTGCGGCTGGGCTCCCAGAAGGATGATGTTTCTGGCTCCTTGCCGCAGGAGGTGGGAGACCGCCTGATAGGCCCCTTCGAAGTTCGGCGTGTTGACGGTCGAGACCGGTGGGGTCTGGGAGCAGTCGTCAATGAGCATAAGAGGCCGGCTTTGCGCAAGCTGCAGCGCCTCGTCGGCGCGGATCTTCGGGGTGGCGAGGATAAGCGCATCGCAGAACAGGCTGTTGTTCAGCTGCAGGGCGGATTTTTCACTTGCCGCTGAATACAGTGTCTGACGCACCAGAAGCTGCATGCCCCGGGAGGCCGAGGCGCGGGAGATCTCCTTGGCCAGCCTGCCGTAGAACGGTGTGTCCATGTCCTGCACGATGAGTTCGAGAATGCCGTTCCTTCCCGAGCTCAGGGCGCGTGCGGCCAGATTCGTCTGGTAGCCGAGCTCCTCGGCTATCCGTAGAATCCTCTGCCGTGTCGCTGCTCCGACGTTGGATTTGCCTCGGAGAGCATTGGAGACGGTCATCTTCGAGACGCCGGCCGCCTGCGCGACGTCGAGTAGCGTAGCCATTGTTCCTCCCCCATCGGTGACGCCGGCCGCCTGCGTGCCGCACGCGGCTGTCACTGATGTTTGACAAGTCTAGCGTACCGTCCTACAGTTTGATTTACCGATAAACTCATCGGTGGCGTCAGACATGCGAGGATGGCATGCATGAAGGCCGCCCGTCGGAGAAGAAATGCGAAGGAGCGTTGAAATGACATTGCGTAACAAGGTTGCGGCTGCGGCGGTTGCGACCGCCATGGTCGCCTCACTGGCGGCGTGCGGGGGCTCGAAGTCCGCACAGGGAAACACGACGATCACCGTATGGGCGTGGGAGCCGCTGATTTCCAAGACCGTCGCCGGATTCGAGAAGGAGAATCCGACCATCAAGGTCAAGGTTGTGAATGCGGGCACCAACAACAAGGAATACACGGCCCTGACCAATGCGGTGAACGCGGGCTCCGGCGCCCCGGACATCGCTCAGCTCGACTTCAACGCCGTTCCGCAGTATGCCTACTCGGGAGCCTTGGAGGATCTTGGGCAGTTCGGGGGCGACAAGATCGCCAAGCAGTTCACCACGGGCGCCCAGGCGGGCGTCACCATCGGGGGCAAGGTCTACGGCGTCCCCATGGGAACGGGCCCGATGGCGCTGTTCTACAACAAGGCCGTCTTCGACAAGGCCGGGGTGACCGAGGCCCCCAAGACCTGGAATGAGTACTACGAGGCGGCCAAGAAGATTCATGCCCTCGGCGCACAGAACTACATCACATCCGACTCCGGGGACGCGGGCTTCGCGCTGTCGATGATCTGGCTTGCCGGCGGCTCGCCCTTCAAGGTCAGCGGCAAGAAGGTCGACATCAACCTGACCACGGATCCGGGAGTCAAGAAATTCACGGACTTCTGGCAGAAGATGATCGACGCCGGCCTCATCGACACGAAGACCGCCGGATGGTCCGACGACTGGTTCCGCGGCCTGAGCAACGGCAGCCTCTCCTCGCTGATGACCGGCGCGTGGATGCCCATCACGCTCAAGACGAGCGCCAAGCAGGCATCCGGCGACTTCCGTGTGGCCACCATGCCGACGCCTGACGGCTCCGCGGTCAATTCGGAGAACGGCGGCGGCGCTCTTGCCGTCATCAAGGGATCGAAGAACGCGGAGGCCGCGTACAAGTTCGCGAAGTACGTCGGCATCGGCGGCGGCAACAAGACCTTCACCGAAGGCGGCAGCTTCCCTCCGGACACGGCCACCCTCAACAGCAAGGCGTTCACCTCCAAAACCGATGAGTACTTCGGTGGCGAGAACGCCAACGCCGTGCTTGCCCAGAGCGCCAAGAACGTCAAGACCAAGTTCACGTTCCTTCCCTACCAGGTGTATGCCAACTCCATCTTCGGCGACACGGTCGGCAAGGCCTTCAACGACAAGGGCACGACGCTGGCCCAGGGATTCAAGGCCTGGCAGGACAAGCTCGTCGCATACGGCAACGAGCAGGGCTTCGAAGTGAACAAGTAGCCTTCGCGGGGCTTGCGGGACCCTTCGCCCGGGCGTATCGACCGAAGCCGTCCCGCTGAGAATGTGCGCCGCCGTGCCAGCCGGTTCTCCTGCTGTTGCGCGCGGCGGCGTGCCTTGGGAATGCGCGGTGCCGCTCTATGACGGGTGGTGCCGCGCACTGGCATCTGCGCATGGCATGCCATGGCCCCGCGTTCTGGCCCGAGTGGCACATGGGGGTTAGTAGGATCCCGTCCCGCGGATCACGGCGACCACCGTTTTGAGCAGGATCGCCATGTCGCTGGTCAGCGACCAGTGCTCCACGTAGGAGACGTCCAGACGCTCGGAGGCCTCCTGGCTCAGATCGCTTCTGCCGGACACCTGCCACGGCCCCGTGATTCCCGGCTTGACGAGAAGACGTGCGGAGTAGAGCGATTTATATTGATTCACCTCGTATTGCTGCTGCGGGCGAGGCCCGACAAGGCTCATGTCCCCTGTGATCACATTGAAGAGCTGCGGGAATTCGTCCAGCGATGTTTTGCGTATGAATTTTCCAACCGTCGTAATCCGCGGATCATCCTTGGCCTTGAAGAGGATCCCGTGATCGGTGCCCAACTTCTGTGCGAGCTGCGTGTCCTGTTCGTCCGCGTTGACGCGCATGGAGCGGAACTTGTACATGGTGAACGGTTTGCCGTAGATTCCGATTCTCTGTTGCGTGTAGATCGCCGGTCCGCCGTCCTCGGCCCTTACCCGTATGGCCACGATGATCATGGCGGGTGAGAAGATGATGAGCGCGATGATGGCGAGCACGATGTCGAATATTCTTTTCATTATTCTCGTCATCGTGGAGTACTGCGGCAGTCTCGCCGTGAGGATGGGCATGGACGGGTCGTCGCGCAGGTGCAGTGATGCGGCGTTCACGTCGGCCACGGTGGCGGTGAACGCCAGTTCAATTCCCATCGATTCGACGGCGAGGGAGAGGGTGCGCATGGTTTCGGAGTGCCGGTCCATCACGTCGGCCACGAGCACGGTCTGCGCCCCCAGATATTTGGCGGTCTGCGGAAGATGCGAGTTCATGGGAAGCACGCGCAGCAGGGGCCCGTCATCCTCGTTCTGGTCGAATCGGACGGGGATGAGGTGCTGCGGGCCCTGAGAGGATGACTGCTGGGTGTCCGGAACCACGGGGCACACGGCGATGGGCTCGTAGCCCATGTCCGTGTTGGCCTTGAGCTGTGCGAGGGTGCTGTGGATTCCCCGGGGCGATCCGACGATGATGGTGGGGTAGCTGCATCGTCCCTTCCGCCGGTAGCGGTGCAGGACCTTGCGCATGACGTAGCGTTCGAGCATGGTGAGCACGGCGGAGAGGGCAGGCACGAAGAACGTGAGAGTTCGGGGGATGGTGAAATGGAACGCGTAGCTGACGGCGCACAGGATGATGAAGTCCACGAACGCGGCGCTGATGACCTTGCTGTAGAGATCGTATCCCTCGCCCATGGTGTGGCGCGAATAGATGCGGCAGGAGGCGAGGCTGGCGATCCAGGAGGCGGCGATCAGGAGGAGCAGCGTCGAGACACCGTCGCCGAAGAGCGCGTTGTCGAGTGCCGCGGCGTAGGAGCGTGGCCGCATGAGGAACGTCAGCCCGGTGGCGGCCAGGGTCATGGCGACGTCAAGAGCTATGAGCGCGGACGTATACAGGTAGCTCCACCGGGGGACGGAGTATTCGAAGAAGGTGTGGCGCATATACGACATGTTGCTGTGGGGCACATGCTCGGTGTTGAGGGAGAAATACGATCCGTCGAAGAATGCATTGGGGGCCGCTGTCGGGCATGGCGGTTCCGGGGAGGATGGGGGAACGGGGGAGGAGGCGCCTGCGGGCCGTGCTTCCTTGTCGGCGGTGCCCGTGCCCGTGGTGGCATCCGCCTCTTCGCGATTCTCTTCGTCGAGGTGCATGCGGGCGATTTTCGCGCTCGCCGGACCCGTGCCCGCCTGGTATTCGGTCATTGACATCCCCTTGCTCGCCTTCTGCTGACCACCATACTACGTGCGGGATTGTTTCCTCTGTAGGCTGGATTCTATTTGCAAGTGCAACGTTTGGCTTGTTGGCTGGTCTGGTTTGATGATAGGCCGAGTTTGGATATTTCCTCTTGCCATGCTTCGTTGGGCGTGTGGTAGTCCAGGAGTTTCATGGGG
>JALCNP010000032.1 GCA_022649135.1 Bifidobacterium sp. | reverse complement strand
GGCGCAGGAGAGTCCATGGACTCTCCTGCGCCCCCGCCGACATTCATTGAGCTAGAGGATCGGGCGGCCGGTTGTCATCCGCGCCGTGAGCGGTGCTGATATCCGCCCCCGCGCCTGTCTCCGTAAGCGGGGCGTGACCTGCGGTCGTCTCCGCCGCGGAACGTCGACGCCGATGAATCGGAGTCGTGGCGTTCGCCGCGCCGTGAGCGGTGCTCGTCTCGGTGCTCCTGATCATGGCCCTGCGGGCGGCCCGATCGGTTGGAGCGCTCGAAACGGTGGCCATGTCCATTCGAATGATCGAAGCGGCCGCCGGAACGATTGCGACGGTTCGAGCGGTGTTCGATGCTGCGCAGGGACCACCCCTCGACGACGGGAGCCGTCTCCCCGACAAGATCGAGAAGCGTGGTCGAATCCCTCGTCACCCTGACGACCTTGTCGCTGATTCCGGCCCTGCGCAGCATCTGGCAGGTTCCCCGCCTTTGCTGCGGAAGCACCAGCGTCACCACGTCCCCGCTATGGCCGGCCCGGGCGGTTCTGCCCGAACGGTGCAGGAATGACTTGGGATCGGCCGGGGGATCGATCTGGGCCACGAGCTCGATCCCGTTCACGTCCATGCCCCGAGCCGCGACATCGGTGGCGACCAGGACGCGGACCTCGCCGGAGCTGAAGGCCTTGAGATTGCGGGCGCGCTGGTTCTGGGAGAGGTTCCCGTGAAGCTCCACGGCCGGAATCCCGTGGTCGACAAGCTTCGCCGCGAGATGCTCGGCCTGATGCTTGGTGCGCGTGAACAGGACCCGCTTGCCCATTCCCGATGCAAGCGTTTCGATGATCTGGGGCTTGTCCGCGGCGGTGACCTGGAACACATGCTGATGCATGGTGGAGACGTGGGCGGTTGCCGAGTCGATTTCGTGAATCTTCGGATTGTCGAGGAAGCTTCGGACGATGGTGTCGATCCCATGATCAAGCGTTGCGGAGAACAGCAGACGCTGGCCATCGGTGGGGGTGAGCTCCATGATTCGCCTGACTGCGGGCAGGAAACCCATGTCCGCCATCTCGTCGGCCTCGTCGAGCACCGTGATGTCGATGTCGTCAAGGCTGACGAGTCCCTGATCGATCAGATCCTCGAGACGGCCCGGGCATGCGACCACAATGCTCGCACCGCGCCGGAGATCGCGGGCCTGCGTGCTCTGCCGAACGCCCCCATACACCGTGGTCGTGCTCAGGCCGCAGATTCGCGCCAGAGGGTCGAGGACATCGTTGATCTGGTTCGCCAGCTCTCGAGTGGGGGCCAGAACCAGTGCGAGCGGCCGGCAGGAACGCGCCTGTCGTCCGGTGAGCCTGGCTATCAGGGGAATGGCATAGGCGAGGGTCTTCCCCGAGCCCGTCTCTCCCCGGCCCAGTATGTCGCGCCCCTTGAGGGAATCGGGAATCGTCTGCGCCTGGATGGGGAACGCGGACGTTTTTCCATCCGCCTCCAGGGCGTCCACCAGAGGCTGGGGAACGCCGAGTTCGGCGAAGGAGACGGGACGAGACCCGTCGCAGGATGATGTGTGTTCGGATGGCGTGGATGTACTAGCCAATAGTTGCCTTTCGGGAAACATAAAAGAAAGCGTTCTCATATGGCTTCCGCCAGTCGGCGGGCCTGATTATCGCAAGCAGACACAAATACAGCGTTGAGAACGGCTATTCGAAAGAATGTTTCCCTCTATACTGATGAATTCCAAGCGACGCCGGGACCTTTCTTTTCTTCCGCCCCGGACCAGGAAGCCACTATACGCCAACCTCCCACCTTTGCGAACCGTGCGCCGCACGACGATATGTTCGCGTGCTATGACGGGTGCAGTCCATATACTTGGCTTGTCCGCACAAACGCTTCGATCAGGGAGTTCCATGAACAAGGCTATTATCACCGTCGTCGGCCAGGACACGGTCGGCATCATCGCACGCGTGTGCACCTACCTTTCCGGGCATCACGTCAATGTGCTCGACATCTCGCAGACCATCATCGACGGCTTCTTCAACATGATGATGATCGTGGACTACTCGCGTTCCGACGCGGACTTCGATGCGATGGTCTCCGATCTGGACGATCTCGGGAAGGGGATCGGCGTGCGCATCCGCTGCCAGCGCGAGGAAATATTCACCAAAATGCACCGCGTCTGAATCATCGGGAAGGCATACTCATGCTCAATATTATGGAGGTCCACGAAACCAATCAGATGATCGAGCAGGAACAGCTCGACGTGCGGACGATAACGATGGGCATCAGCCTGTTGGATTGTGCGGACGCTGACGTGGACAAGGTGTGCGGGAACATCTATGAGAAGATCACCCGCGTCGCCCGCGATCTGGTGGACACCGGCGCACAGATCGAACGGGACTACGGAATCCCCATCGTGAACAAGCGCATCACCGTCACCCCCATATCCCTGGTCGGTGCCAGCTGCTGCAGGACGAGCGAGGACTTCGTGCGCATCGCGCATGCGCTTGACCGCGCGGCGAAGACGGTCGGCGTCGATCTCATCGGCGGCTACAGCGCGCTTGTCTCGAAATCCATGACACCTGCGGAGGAGCTGCTGATACGTTCGCTCCCTCAGGCCCTTTCCCAGACGGATATCGTCTGCTCGTCGGTGAACGTGGGATCCACCAAAACAGGAATCGACATGGATGCCGTCCAGCTTCTCGGACACATCGTCAAGGACATCGCGTACGAGACGCGGGACAACGACAGCTACGGGTGCGTGAAGTTCGTCGCCTTCTGCAACGCCCCGGACGACAACCCCTTCATGGCCGGCGGCTTTCACGGGGTCACGGAGGGCGATGCCGTCATCAACGTCGGCGTGTCCGGTCCCGGTGTCGTCTCCCGCGCCTTGGACGCCGCCCAGGGCAAGGACTTCGAGTTTCTGTGCGAAACCATCAAGCGCACCGCGTTCAAGATAACGCGGGTCGGTCAGCTGGTGGCCCAGGAGGCTTCGCGTCGGCTGGGCGTCCCCTTCGGGATCATCGATCTCTCCCTCGCCCCGACTCCGGCCGTGGGCGATTCGGTGGGCGAGGTCCTGGAGAAGATAGGCGTCGACCAGATAGGGGCCCCGGGAACGACCGCTGCCCTGGCCATGCTCAACGACCAGGTGAAAAAGGGCGGCATCATGGCCTCCTCCTATGTCGGAGGACTGTCCGGTGCGTTCATTCCGGTTTCGGAGGACAAGAACATGATCGACGCGGCGGGCTCCGGATGTCTGACGATCGAAAAACTGGAGGCCATGACATGCGTGTGCTCGGTCGGGCTGGACATGATAGCCATACCGGGGGCGACGACGGCTGCCACGATTTCGGGAATCATAGCCGACGAGTCGGCCATCGGGATGGTCAACCAGAAGACGACGGCCGTCCGTGTGATTCCGGTGTACGGCAAAGGCGTGGGCGAGCAGGCCCGCTTCGGGGGGCTGATGGGCTACGCTCCGATCATGCCGGTGAACCAGGTGAGCTGCGAGACCTTCGTCAGTCGCGGGGGAAGGATACCCGCCCCGATCCACAGCTTCAAGAATTGAGCGCCGAGGTCCGCGGGCATCCCGGCTCCCGCGGGCGCGGACGCTTCCGGGGGAGCGAACACGGGCGTGTGGATCGCGCCGTCGGCTAGATTCCGCCCGAGAAGCCCAGCTGCCGCCACGCCTCATAGATGGCTATCGAGGCGCAGTTCGTCAGGTTGAGGCTGCGTAGGCTCGGGCGCATCGGCAGACGGACCTGTTCGCTGACATGCGGCCCCTGCATGATGTCCATGGGGTCGGGGATATTGCCCGGTTCGGGGCCGAACAGCAGTATGTCGCTGGGCCTGTATTCGATGTCGGTGTACAGGGTGGTGGCGTGGGCGGTGAAGGCGATGATCCGCGACCGGGGCATCGAACGGACCAGGTCGTCGAAATCGGGGTGCAGAACCACATGCGCCATGTCGTGGTAGTCCAGGCCGGCGCGTCTGAGCTTGGTGTCCTGCAGATTGAATCCCAGCGGCTCCACGAGGTGGAGAATGGTGCCCGTCACGGCGCACAGGCGGATGGCGGATCCCGTGTTTCCGGGAATCCTGGGGGAGAAGTAGCACAGGTGCGGAGTGACGGTTCGGGCCTTGCCCGCATCCTGCGCGCTGAGCATGGCATCCACCACGCTGATCGGCTTTCCATGGGCGTCGGTGACGAGCTCGTCCGGTCCGTATCCTGATTTTCTGTACCCGTATTCGTACATCGCCTCCACCTGTTTGTCGGGCTGCGATTCCTGTTCGGGCTTCCGTCTGTCGTTGCTCATTTCACCACCAGCGCATTTCCTGTTTTCCGTTCGTTCGGGTTTCGGGCACCGTCTCCCGCATCCCCGCCCGTCAATGGGTTCATACGCTCACAGAGCATAGGGCAGGCCATACCCCGCCGCGGTCGCTCGCCGAGGATGTCCGCGGCTGCGGGCTGCGGCGGATCGTGCGACATCTCGTTCCTCGCGTGTGCGCAATCGTCGTCGACCGCCGTCGGGACCGAGTGGTCGGCGCGCACTGCCGGACAGCATGGTCAGGATACAGGCAGAACACGGCGGTGTGGCTGTGCGGGATGGGGCGATGCTCGATTACGCCGACCCGCGGGATCCGCTGACGCATCCAGGCATGGCCGTGTCCGGGTCTGCGCGCGGCCGGGTAGGCATGGCGGTGCATAATGGAGCGGTGCCCCATTCTTCATCCGACATTGATACCGATCTCTCCCCGGATCCCGCTTTCCCCGCCGACGTCGATTCCGCGCTCGTTCATGCCGCCCACAGGGCCATGTCGCTCTGGTGGGCCTCGAACGCCCGGGATCTTCCATGGCGTAGGGGACGGACCGATGCATGGGGGATTCTCGTTTCGGAGGTCATGAGCCAGCAGACGCCCATGAGCCGTGTCGTGCCGTATTGGCTTGCCTGGATGGACTCGTGGCCGACGCCGCAGGATGTGGCGGCTGCGAGCACTGCGGAGATCATCACCGCGTGGGGAAGCCTGGGATACCCGCGCAGGGCGCTTCGACTCCAGGAATGCGCCCGCGTGCTGACGCGGCGCTATGGCGGGACCCTTCCCCGGTCCTATGAGGAGCTGGTGGCGCTGCCCGGCGTGGGGGACTACACGGCGAGTGCGGTGCTGAGCTTCGCCTTCGGCCGTCGCATAGCCGTCATCGACACGAACATCCGGCGCGTGCTGTCACGCGTGTTTCGGGGAGTGGAGTCCCACGGCGGCAGCGCCACGAAATCCGAGCGTCGGCTGGCGGACGCGGTGCTCCCGGGCGAGGGACATGCCGTGTGGAACCAGTCGGTGATGGAGCTGGGCGCGGTTGTCTGCACCGCGAAGAACCCGCTCTGCGATTCATGCCCGCTGTCCTCTCGGTGTCTGTTCCTGGCGCGAGGCCGCCCCGGACTGGGGGAGGGGAGAACTCGTCCGCGGCAGCGTTTCGCAGGCACGGACCGGCAGGTTCGGGGCATCGTGCTTCAGGCGCTGAGATCGCGCTCGGTTCTTTCCCGGCGGGAGCTCGAACGGCTGTGGGACGATCACATCCAGCTTGATTCGTGCATCGCGTCCCTTGACGAGGACGGTCTGATCGACATTCTTCCGGATTCGTCCGTGACGTTGCCGGCGTGACCCGGTCCCGTCGTCGGGCGGGGCGGTGGCCGTGCGCGCGGGCTGGTCTGCGTCCGCCGCGGCGGCGCGGGTGCTCGTCCGGTGCCGGGCCGCGAAATACGTGTGGTGGAATACACTCGAGGTATGCACAGCAGAGTAAGCCTCAAGCGACGGAGGATATACCGCAGGCGCCGGATTGTCGTGGCGGTCGCAGCGGTCCTGGTCATGGCCCTCCTGGTGTTTTGCGTTTACAGCCTCGGACGGGCCGTGCAGTCCATGGCGCTGGCCATAGGGCGTGATTCCCCGGTGGTTTCCCGATCGTCGGTTCCCGACCCGAAGCAGACGAGCGGCGTGCGCGACTGCGGAGCGGACGATGTGAGTCTGGAGCTTGCGGCGGCAGCTCCCTCGGTGACGGTCGGGGGGTCGCTCAATTTCACCGCCACGATTTCGCACAAGGGCCTGTCGAGCTGTCTGATAGACGGTTCTGACGATTCGCGCGTGCTGACGATCATGTCGGGCTCCGACACGATATGGCGTTCCAATGTGTGTTCCGTCGATACCCGCATGCTGCTGATGTCCCAGGGGGACAAGGACGTCCAGACCATCGCCTGGAACGCCGATAGGACCGGGGGCACCTGCGTGAGCGATTCGGATCTGCCCAAGGTGAACAGAGGAACCTACACCGCGCGTCTGTCCATGAGGGACAATCCCGCAATAGCAAGCACCCGCGTGCCTTTCATCGTCAATTAGCGGCATGCCGCAGTGATTGCAAGGATGCGCATCGTGTGCTATTCTTTTGACCTTACGTGAGGTATGTCATATTGCGGGCATGCTGAAAGTCAAGGGAAGCCCGCGAACAGGCATATGGAGGCCGTTCGGCGCTTCTCCCGGAACATACAGGTATTGGGAAAGATTCAAGCGAGCGATAAGGAACGTCCATTGGCTGCCGAAAAAGCTATGACGAACACCACGACAATCATCGCACGCGCCGACGAGCATGACATTGAGCTGCATAAGGCGTCGGACCGTGTGAACTTCGGTTCCATCAAGGAGCCCATCGATGTGCCCTACCTTCTGGGGGTGCAGACCGACAGCTTCGACTGGCTGATCGGCAACGACAGATGGAAGGCGCGGGTCAAGGAGGACGAGGAGAACGGCACCAACACCGTCGCCCACGTCTCCGGCCTCGACGAGGTCTTCCAGGAGATCTCGCCCATCGAGAACTTCGCCCAGACCATGAGCCTGACCTTCTCGGATCCCTATTTCGAGGAGCCCCGCCACACCGTGCAGGAGTGCAAGGAGAAGGACTACACCTATTCCGCCCCGCTGTACGTGAACGCGGAGTTCGAGAACGGCGACACCGGCGAGATCAAAAGCCAGACCGTGTTCATGGGCGACTTCCCCCTGCAGACGCCCCACGGCACCTTCATCATCGGCGGCACCGAGCGTGTGATCGTGTCCCAGCTGGTGCGCTCGCCGGGAGTCTACTTCGACAGGTCCCGGGACCGTACGTCGGACAAGGAGATCTTCGGAGCGAAGATCATTCCCAGCCGCGGAGCATGGCTCGAGTTCGAAATCGACAAGCGCGATGTGCTCGGCGTGCGCGTCGACCGCAAGCGCAAGCAGTCCGCGATCGTCTTCCTTATGGCCATCGGCATGACCAAGCCCGAGATCGCCAAGGCGTTCACCGGCTATCCGCTGGTGCTGGACGCCCTGGAGAAGGAGACCATCGAGACGCAGGACGAGGCCCTGACCGACCTGTATCGCAAGATCCGCCCGGCGGACACTCCGACCCCGGATGCCGGCCGCAACCTTCTCGACTCCTTCTACTTCAACACGAAGCGCTACGACCTTGCACGCGTGGGACGCTACAAGATCAACCGCAAGCTCGGTCTTGAGGCGGACTTCAACGATCGCAGCCTCAACCCCGACGACATCATCGCCACCATCAAGTACCTCGTCACGCTGCACGCCGGGGACAAGACGTTCAAGGGCCGCCGCGACGGCGAGGACGTCGATCTGCGCGTCGACGTGGACGACATCGATCATTTCGGCAACCGCCGCATCCGTCAGGTCGGCGAGCTGATCCAGAACCAGCTGCGCACGGGTCTGAGCCGGATGGAACGCGTGGTCCGCGAGCGGATGACGACTCAGGACGCGGAGGCCATCACCCCGCAGTCGCTGATCAACATCCGCCCCGTGAACGCCACCATCAAGGAGTTCTTCGGCACGTCGCAGCTCAGCCAGTTCATGGACCAGAACAACCCCCTGGCCGGTGTGACGAACAAGCGCCGTCTCTCCGCCCTGGGCCCCGGAGGCCTCTCCCGCGACCGTGCCTCCATGGAGGTGCGCGATGTGCACCCCTCGCACTTCGGACGCATGTGCCCCATCGAATCCCCCGAAGGCCCGAACATCGGTCTGATCGGATCGCTGGCGACCTTCGGCCGCATCAACCCCTTCGGATTCATCGAAACCCCCTACCGCAAGGTCGTCAAGGGCCATGTGACCGATGACGTGGTCTACATGACCGCCGACCGCGAGGCCGAGCACGTCATAGCCCAGGCCAACCAGGATCTCGACGAGAAGGGCAACTTCGTCTCCAAGGACGCCCTGGTGCGAGATGCCGCGGGCGAGGCGGAGGACGTCCCGGTCGACATGGTCGACTACATGGACGTCTCCCCGCGCCAGATGGTGTCGGTCGGCGCCTCCCTCATCCCCTTCCTGGAGCATGACGAGGGGCATCGCGCTCTGATGGGCACGAACATGCAGCGTCAGGCGGTTCCGCTCGTCAAATCCGAGAGGCCCCTGGTGGGAACCGGATCGGAATGGCGCGCGGCCGTCGATTCGGGAGACGTGATTCTGTCGCAGAAGGACGGTGTCGTCGTCTATGTGTCCGGCGACATCATCCGCGTGATGAACGACGACGGAACCCAGTCGAGCTACAAGCTGGCCAAGTTCCAGCGTTCGAACCAGACCACCTGCTACAACCAGGTCCCCCTGGTCAAGGACGGCGAGCGTGTCGAGGCGGGCACCGTCCTCGCCGACGGCCCGGCTACGGAAAAAGGGGAGATGGCCCTTGGCAAGAATCTGCTTGTGGCCTTCATGCCGTGGAACGGGTACAACTACGAGGACGCCGTGATCATCTCGCAGCGTCTGGTCCAGGACGACACGCTGTCCTCCATCCACATCGAGGAATATGAGATCGACGCGCGCGAGACCAAGCTCGGCGCGGAGGAGATCACCCGAGATCTCCCCAACGTGGGGGAGGACGCCGTCGCCAACCTTGACGAGCGCGGCATCATCCGCATCGGTGCCGAGGTCGAGGCCGGCGATATTCTCGTCGGCAAGGTCACCCCGAAGGGCGAGACGGAGCTCACGCCCGAGGAGCGCCTGCTTCGCGCCATCTTCGGCGAGAAGAGCCGTGAGGTGCGTGACACGTCGCTGCGGGTTCCCCACGGCGAGACCGGGACCGTCATCTCCATCAAGGAGGTCACCCGCGAGGATGCCGAGGAGGACGGCGACGAGCTGCCCAATGGCGTCAACCAGATGATTCGCGTCTACATCGCCCAGCATCGCAAGATCACCCAGGGAGACAAGCTCTCCGGCCGCCACGGCAACAAGGGCGTCATCTCCCGCATCCTTCCCGAGGAGGACATGCCCTTCCTCGAGGACGGAACCCCGGTCGACATCATGCTCAACCCGCTGGGCGTGCCCTCCCGAATGAACCTAGGACAGGTGCTTGAACTGCATCTGGGCTGGATCGCGCATTCCGGATGGGACATCAGCCTGGACAAGGATCTGGACGATGCCTGGAAGAAGTACGTGCCGCAGGGCGCGGAGCACGGCGATCCCGGAACCCCCGTGGCGACGCCCGTGTTCGACGGGGTCCGCCCCGACACCCTCAAGGGGCTGCTGAAGAGCACCCTTCCGAACCGCGACGGAAACAAGCTTGTGGGAGACAACGGCAAGGCGGTGCTTTTCGACGGACGAACCGGAGAGCCCTTCACCAAGCCGATCTCCGTGGGCTACATGTACATGCTCAAGCTGCATCATCTGGTCGACGACAAGATCCACGCGCGTTCCACCGGCCCCTACTCCATGATCACCCAACAGCCCCTGGGCGGCAAGGCCCAGTTCGGCGGGCAGCGTTTCGGCGAGATGGAGGTGTGGGCCCTCGAGGCCTATGGCGCGGCCTACACGCTGCACGAGATGATGACCACGAAGTCCGATGACGTCGACGGACGCGTCCGTGCATACGGCGCGATCGTGAAGGGAGACAACCTGCCCCCCGCAGGCATCCCGGAGTCCTTCAAGGTGCTTCTCAAGGAGATGCAGTCGCTGTCCCTGAACGTCGAGGTGCTCAACGCCGAGGGCGAGGCCATCGACATGAAGGACGACGACGACGATCCCGTGTCCTCCTCGGAGAATCTGGGCTTCAACATCGGCGCCCGCCCGGACGCCTCGGCCAAGGAATCCCAGGTCGTGCAGGAGCCCGAATACCGGTGACCGCCTCGGTGCCGCCGCGGCGGCGCGATCGCGAGCCGGGATGTGGACGCATCGCGCAGTGCATGGGGCGGCGCCTCCAAACGTGAGTGAATACAATTTCAAAGACAGGACATAAGAGTGCTGGACGTCAACGCATTTGACAAATTGAGAATCGGCCTGGCCACCGCGGACGATATCCGTGGATGGAGCTACGGCGAGGTCAAGAAGCCCGAAACCATCAATTACCGTACCCTCAAACCCGAAAAGGACGGTCTGTTCGGCGAGCAGATCTTCGGCCCGACACGCGACTGGGAGTGCGCCTGCGGCAAATACAAGCGCGTGCGCTTCAAGGGCATCGTGTGCGAGCGCTGCGGTGTCGAGGTGACCCGCTCCCGCGTGCGCCGCGAGCGCATGGGGCATATCGAGCTGGCGGCGCCGGTGACGCACATCTGGTTCTTCAAGGGTGTGCCCAGCAGGTTGGGATATCTGCTCGACATCGCCCCCAAGGATCTGGAGAAGGTCATCTACTTCGCGGCCTATATGGTCACCAAGGTCGACGAGGAACAGCGGCACAAGGATCTTCCGGACCTGCAGGACGAGTTCGACACGGAAGTCGCGAACATGGTCAAGCGCCGCGACAACGACATCGACGAACGGGCCAAGAAGATGGAAACCGACCTCGCATCGCTCGAGGCCGACGGCGAGGCCAAGGGCAGCGCGAAGGCCAAGCTGCGCAACGGGGCGGAACGCGAAATGGCCGCGATCCGCCAGCGCTACGACGACCAGATCCAGCGTTTCAACGCCGTGTTCGACCGTTTCAAGGGGCTCAAGCCCGGCGATATGGAAGGCGACGTGGACCTGTGGCGTGAGATGGAGGATCGTTACGGCGACTACTTCGAAGGCTGCATGGGAGCCGAGGCCATCAAGAAGCGTCTGCAGGACTTCGATCTGAAGGCCTCCGAGGTGGAGCTCCGCAACGAGATCGACACCGGTTCGGGCCAGCGCAAGGCTCGCGCCCTCAAGAGGCTGAAGGTCGTCAACGCCTTCCTCACCACGGGCAACAAGCCCGAGGCCATGGTCCTTGACGTCGTGCCGGTTATTCCCCCCGATCTGCGCCCCATGGTGCAGCTCGACGGCGGACGCTTCGCGACCTCCGACCTCAACGATCTGTACCGACGGGTCATCAACCGCAACAACCGCCTCAAGCGGCTGATCGAGCTCGGCGCGCCGGAGATCATGCTCAACAACGAGAAGCGCATGCTTCAGGAGGCCGTCGACTCGCTGTTCGACAACGGTCGTCGCGGACGCCCGGTCACCGGTGCCTCGAACCGTCCCCTGAAGTCTCTGTCCGACATGCTCAAGGGCAAGCAGGGCCGTTTCCGCCAGAACCTTCTGGGCAAGCGCGTGGACTATTCGGGACGTTCCGTGATCGTCGTCGGTCCGAGCCTGCGCATGCATCAGTGCGGCCTTCCCAAGCCCATGGCCCTCGAGCTGTTCAAGCCGTTCGTCATCAAGCGTCTGGTCGACCTCAACTATGCGCAGAACATGAAAAGCGCCAAGCGTCTGGTCGACCGCGGGGACGCGGAGGTGTGGGGCGTGCTCGAAGAGGTGATCTCCGAGCACCCCGTTCTGCTCAACCGCGCGCCCACCCTGCACCGTCTGGGCATCCAGGCCTTCGAACCGATTCTGGTGGAGGGCAAGGCCATCCATCTGCCGCCGCTCGCCTGCGCCGCGTTCAACGCGGACTTCGACGGCGACCAGATGGCCGTGCATCTTCCGCTCAGCGCCGAGGCCCAGGCCGAGGCACGCTCGCTGATGATGGCGTCCGACAACATCCTCAAGCCCGCAGACGGGCACACCGTGACCATGCCGTCGCAGGACATGATCCTGGGACTGTATTATCTGTCCACGGTCGTCGAGGACGCCAAGGGACAGGGCCGTGTGTTCTCCTCGCTCGCCGAGACGCAGATGGCGCTCGACAGGCACGAGATCGACATGCAGTCCAAGGTCCTGATCCGCCTGCCGAAGGACTTCGTCCTTCCTCAGGACTGGGAGCCTTCCGATCTCAAGGTCATTGACCCCGAACCGGGAAGCCCCGACGTCGTCAGGGAGGAGAAGCTCACCGACGGGTCGGTTCTGTTCGCCACCTCATATGGACGCATCCTCTTCAACGAGACGCTTCCCACCGACTACCCGTTTATCAACGAACAGGTCGCCAAGGGCAAGCTCTCGAAGATCGTCGACGACATCGCCACGCGCTATCCCACGCAGCAGGTCGCCGCCACGCTGGATGCCCTCAAGGACCTCGGATTCACGCGCGCCCCCTGGTCGGGCGTCACCATGGCCTTCTCGGACATCGTGGCACCGGCGAACCGCCAGGAGATCGTCAACGACTACGAGGGACAGGCCGAAAAGGTCAACTCCCAGTACGAAATGGGTCTGCTCACCGACGAGGAGCGCCGCCAGGAGCTCATCAATCTGTGGACGGAATGCACCGACAAGGTCGCGGACGCGATGCGCAAGAACTTCCATGATGACAACAACGTGAACATCATGGTTCAGTCCGGGGCGCGCGGAAACTGGATGCAGATCCGTCAGATCGCCGGCATGCGAGGGCTGGTGGCGAACCCGAAGGGCGAGATCATCCCCCGACCGGTCAAATCCAACTATCGCGAGGGACTGTCGGTGCTGGAGTACTTCATCTCGCAGCATGGCGCCCGCAAGGGTCTGGCGGACACCGCCCTGCGAACCGCCGAGTCGGGATACCTCACACGGCGTCTGGTGGACGTCTCCCAGGAGGTCATCGTACGCGAGGAGGACTGCGGAACCAAGCGCGGTCTGATGATGAAGGTCGCGGAACACGACGAAAACGGCAATCTCGTGCTTGTCAAGGCCGCTGATGGCGGTCCGTATTCGCGGCTTCTGGCCTCGGACGTGCTTGACCCCTCCGATGGCAAGACGGTGCTGTACAAGGCGGGCGATGCCCTGTCGATGGATGTGCTGCGCGATCTCGTCGCCCATGGCGTCGAGGAGGTCAAGGCTCGCTCGGTGCTGACCTGCGAATCGAAGCGAGGCGTGTGCGCCAAGTGCTACGGGTGGTCGCTGGCCACCAACAAGCTCGTGGATGTCGGCGAGGCCGTCGGAATCGTCGCGGCCCAGTCGATCGGCGAGCCCGGCACCCAGCTGACGCTGCGTTCCTTCCATTCGGGCGGCGTGGCTTCCGCCTCCGACATCACGCAGGGCCTTCCGCGTGTCACCGAGCTGTTCGAGGCACGTACCCCGAAGGGCGAGGCACCCATCGCCGAGTTCGCGGGAACGATCAAGGTCGAGGACACGGATCGCGGGCGCCAGGTCACACTGACTCCCGACGACGGCAGCGTGGATGCCATCACGTATCCCGTGACGCGACGCGCCCCGATGCTCGTCAAGGACGGGGACCATGTGTCCGCAGGAACCCAGCTCATCGAGGGCTCGGTCGATCCCAAGAAGATCCTTCGCATTCTGGGACCGCGAGCCGCGCAGGTCAACATCGTCGACGAGGTCCATGACGTGTACCGTTCGCAGGGCGTGGACATCCACGACAAGCACATCGAGGTCATCGTGCACCAGATGCTGCGTCGTGTGACGGTCATCGATTCGGGAGACACCAGCCTGCTTCCCGGCGAGCTCGTCGACCAGGCGAAGTTCCGGGAGGCGAACATCGCCGCCGTGAAGAACGGAGGTCGGCCCGCGGCCGGTCGTCCGGAGCTCATGGGCATCACCAAGGCCTCGCTTGCGACGGATTCATGGCTTTCCGCCGCATCCTTCCAGGAGACGACCAGGGTTCTCACCGAGGCCGCCCTCAACCAGAAGGAGGACGATCTCAAGGGACTCAAGGAGAACGTCATCATCGGCAAGCTCATCCCGGCCGGAACCGGTCTGGCCCGCTACCGCAACGCGGTCGTGGAGCCGGACAAGGCGATCCGCGACACGATCTACCCGAACTTCGGTCTGGGTGGGGATGACCTGCCCGGTGCCAACACGCCCGACGGGGATTCCGGAGATGTCGATTTCTCGAACATCGACTTCGGCGATCTCAAGCTCGGGGACGATTTCAACCCGGATGATTTCCTGAACGACCAGGGTGGTCAGGGAGACGTCAGCGAAAGCTGAGATCAGCCGGACGCGTCCTCCCCGCGTGGCGCGAACGTCCATGACCGACGTTCGCGC
>JALCNP010000031.1 GCA_022649135.1 Bifidobacterium sp. | reverse complement strand
AGGAAATCGCGCAATCCGTGGTGGGGTGGTTCCAGGCCGCCCATACGGAGGGCGACTGGCGTGCATCCATTCTGAGCGCATGGAAGGCCGCCGGATTGGGCCTTACCAAGGACAGCGACGATTTTCCTCAGACGCTGGCCGGGATGAGCATCGTGGTCACGGGTTCCCTTGACGGTTTCAGCCGTGAGTCCGCCAAGGAGGCGATTATGTCCCGCGGAGGCAGGGCCGCGGGGTCGGTAAGCAAAAAAACGAGCTATGTCGTCGTCGGGGCAAATCCCGGTTCGAAAGCGGAAAGGGCCGAGGAACTCGGGGTCGAGAGACTGGACGAGAGGCAGTTCCGCGCGCTTCTCGATTCGGGGAACCCCCACGGTGCCTCCGGCGATGCGTCGCAGCCCGCGCTGGATGTCGACTGAAACCGGACGTATTCCTTTCGGGGCTCTGGCATGGCTTGTGCGACCGCGCTAGGGTGGTGAGCGCGATTGCACAAGAATGATGGAGGACCATGACTGACACGCAGAACGACGCACGCAGAATCGAAGCCGAGATCTTCGAACGGCTCAGCAAGGTCATCGACCCCGAGCTGGGCCGTTCCATAACGGATCTGGGGATGATCACCTCGATCGTCGCGACGGGAACGGGGGCGGGACGCTTCGACGTCACCGTCGGCGTGGAGCTTACGGTGAAGGGATGCCCCCTGTCGCAGACCATCACGAATCAGATCAACGGCGCCGTCGCGTCATACCCCTCGGCCCGTCTCGTCCCCCACATCGACGTCTCGTCGATGAGCCCGGACAAGCTTTCGAACCTGGTCTCCAGCCTGAAGGCGGAAAGAAAGCAGAACCCGTTCACCAAGCCGGGCGTGGGAACGCGGATCTTCGCCATAGCCTCCGGCAAGGGGGGTGTGGGAAAGTCGTCGGTGACGGCGAATCTCGCGGCGACGTTCGCGGCTCTGGGCTACGATGTGGCCGCGATAGACGCGGACATCTACGGCTTCTCCCTGCCCCGGCTGTTCGGGGTCCACACCCGCCCCACGAATCTCAACGGCATGCTTATGCCCGTGACGGCCTGGGGGGTGAAGCTCATCTCCATCGGCATGTTCGCCGGATCCGAAAGGGCGATCCTGTGGCGCGGACCCCGCCTGCAGCGCTCGCTCGAGCAGTTCCTGTCGGACGTGTGGTGGGGGACCCCCGACGTCCTGCTGCTTGATCTCGCTCCCGGCACCGGGGATATGGCCATCTCCGTGGCCCAGACGCTTCCGAACGCCCAGCTGATCGTGGTGACCACCCCCCAGCCGAGCGCATCCGACGTGGCCGTGCGCTCCGGGCTTGTCGCGCTGCAGGTGCCGATGACGGTGCGCGGCGTGATCGAGAACATGAGCTATTTCGACCACAAGGGGGAGCGTCTGGAGATCTTCGGCCATGGGGGCGGACAGCGGGTCAGCGACCAGCTGTCGCGGTCCCTGCATGCCGACGTGCCTCTGTTGGCGCAGCTTCCCCTGGAGCCGCGGATACGTGAAATAGGGGAGTCCGGACGTCCCGCGGTGCTGACGGCGGACGGGGCCCTGTCCGACACCGGACTCGCGCGCACTTTCGTCTCCGTTGCCCGCAGGCTTATGTCATAGACGGGACCGGACGGCATGCGCGACCCGAACGGTTGTATACTGAGGGATGTCCAGGCCTGCATGCAGGCGAGGGGGATCGCCGATATGCCAGGCTGATCCCGAAGGAAAGAGGAAACGGATTGAACAGGCGATAGCCGGCGATGGTGCGGTGATGTCCACACAGATGGATGTCCGCAGTGGCGGATGCGCGTTGACGCGTGCTGCCGCGCATCATGGCATGCAGCTTTCGTGGGGCGTCATCCCCTCTGTTCGCATGGGTCTGTCTCTTCTGCGGCACCCTCTTCTGCGGCACCGTCATCGTGCATGGTCTCCTTTATGGTGTGCACCGGCCTGTGCCGCCGTGCGGCATCCATGAATGACGTTCCCCGGCGCATATGTCCGGCGGTTCGGCGTCTCGGTCCCACCATCCCCGTGATGGTTCCCCTCCGATTCCTTCGCCGCGCAGCCCCTGTCGTGCTCGCATGCCCCCTGCATTCCCCGTCGCCTGCATATACCGACACATCCCGGCAGACATGGCGTGAGCCCACGGCGACAGCACGGCGCATCGTCGCCTTCCGGGAGGGAGGACACCGGCAGCGCGCGACTGACAGAGGAGACATACCATGGCTCACGATACGACAATGACCCTATCGACCATACAATTCACCTATCCGACCTCGACCCGGGCGCTGTTCTGCGATGTCAGCGTCTCCTTCCCTCCGGGATGGACCGCCGTTATGGGAGACAACGGGATAGGCAAGACGACGTTGCTGCGCATCGCCCTCGGACGGCTCAATCCCGATCACGGCGAGGTGACGCCCGATCCGGGCAGTCTGGTGGCGTCGTACTGTCCGCAGACGATGGATGCGGAACCCGACAATCTCGACGATTTCGCCGACGACTGGTCCCCGGGGACACTGGCCATACGGCGCCTACTGGGAATCGGCCAGGACTGGCCGTATCGCTTCGGCACCCTGTCGGGAGGAGAAGCGAAACGACTCCAGCTGGCATGCGCCCTGGCGGTGCGGCCCGATGTGCTGATTCTGGACGAGCCGACAAACCACGTCGATGCCGAAGTCCGGGGGAGGATCATCGATGCGATGAGGAGTTACGGCGGAATCGGCATCGTCGTGTCCCACGATGTGGAGCTCATCGATGCCGTATGCACGCGATGCGCCGTATTCGTTCGCCGGCACGTCGGATCGTGCAACGTCACCGAGATCGACACCTATCGCGGCAACTACACACAGGCGTGCGAGCAGAGCGATGCCGACGACCTGCGGGCCTCGACCGAGCGCAACGAGCGGCGTCGCGAGGTCGCGCGATTGGAGGATGTGCGGGAGCAGCGTCTGCGCAGGGTTCTGCGGGTGAATGCGGCGAAGAGGCAGGGCCGTCTCGTCGACCCCCATGATCACGACGCCCGGGACCGGCGAAACGGGGCGAAGGCCACAAGCAGGGATGGAGGAGCGTCCCGAAGCTATGCGCAGATGGACGGCAGACTTCGCCGGGCACGGCGGGATCTCGATGGCATCGCAGAGGCAAGCAAACGCTATGACGGTGACGTGTGGTTTGCGGGGGAAGCCAGCCACAGGAGGGAGCTCATCCACGAGGACGCGTGCAATCTGCGCCGGGCCATGAGCGAGTGCGGAGTGGAATCGTTCCGGCTTCATCGGCATATCGGGTCGGTAGCCTTCGGCGGTCATACGAGCGATGACGGCATCCATGAGGATGAGGACCGCGGCCGCGGTCCGGCGCTGTCCGTGGGTCCGCGGGACCACATCGGGCTGAGTGGGCCGAACGGATCGGGCAAAACGAGTCTGCTGACGGTTCTGGCCCGCCATGTGGATCCCGGCGTGCGTTGCATGAGCATCGCCCAGCGAACCTGCGCCGATGACTCCCGACGGGCTGTCGCGCGACTGGACGAACTGTCCCGCGAACGGTCGTCGATCGTACTCCAGGCCTTCGCCGAACTGAACGGGGATCCCGAGAGACTCCTGTCCGGACGACACCCCTCGCCGGGGGAGCTCACCAAGCTTGAGCTGTGTCTGGGGATACCGGACCGGCCGCAGCTGCTCATTCTCGATGAGCCGACGAACCACCTCGATCTGCATTCGAAGCAGGCGCTCGCGCGTGCGCTCGAAGCCTTTCCCGGCGCATTCATCGTCGCCTCGCACGACGAATGGTTCGTGCGCCGCATCTCGACGATTCGCTGGACTCTCGAATAGATGCGGCGATGCCACCGGCAGGGCTCGGCAGGGTCCCCGACGCCGCCGAGCCCCGCCGGACCCGATTCGGGACCTCGGGGGTGCGATCGTGCGGAGCGTCCGATGCCGCACGGATGCATCGGCATCCCCGATGTCGAATGACACGCCCGGCTGTGACGAGGGCGGTTCCCCGCGTGAGCGGCGGGGGGAGCTTCGGGTATCTTGTGATGAGGAATGATCGGATGGCCGTTCTTCGGTCGCGAACATGGACGATGTCGGGCGTCGTTTCGTGGAGGTCCGGCGATGCCGCTGTCCGGGCGGAAATCGGAATCCCCATGATCGGGACGCTCCACGCACGGTGATCCGCCCATTCGGGGTTCGGCGCCCTATGCGGGCGAGTCTCGCCCACGGGATTCGTCCGTCCGATGCACGTTGTCACATGAGGGAGGGACGCTTATGCTGCCCATGCTGTTCGGTGTCGTCATAGGAATCATGCTGCCGGTGCAGACGGCGATGAACTCGCGGTTGCGTGGCGCGCTGCATTCGCTGTTCGCCGCCTCCTTCGTCTCGTTCGGTCTGGGGACCGTGGCGTTGCTGGCGACCCTGGTGGTTTCGGGGGCCGGGGTGGGGCTGCCCGACGGTTTCCTGCGCTCGCAGCCGTGGTGGATATGGATCGGCGGCGCGCTGGGAGTGGTGTTCCTCACGGGCAATATCGCGCTGTTCTCGCATCTGGGAGCCGTGCAGACCGTTGTGATGCCGATTCTCGGGCAGATTGTCGGCGGTGAGGTCATCGACCAGTTCGGATTGTTCGATTCGCCGGTGCGGGTGCTGACGTATGGGCGTGGAGCCGGGACCATGCTCGCCATCGCGGGCGTGGTTCTGGTGGTCGCGGGGCCCGAGCTGGCGACGAGACGTGTCCGCGGCGGGCGCGGGTCCGGTGATGGCCGCGAGGTCCACGGGGAGGATTCCGGCCGGGAGCCCGCTCTGTGGCTGTGGAGGCTCGCCGGAATCGCGGCCGGGATGCTCAGCGCCATGCAGTCGGCGGTGAACGGGACCTTGGGTGCGCATCTGCATTCGGCGGTGAAGGCGGCGTTCATATCCTTCCTGATCGGGACGCTTGCCCTTGTGGCCCTGCTTGCTCTTCAGCGCCTGATCCGTCGTGTGGGGCACCGGCCGCAGCCGCACGGATCGCGCATGGGCGCAACCCGGTGGTGGTTCTGGATCGGGGGTCTGCTCGGGGCCTTCTTCGTCTACGGCAATGCGACGCTTGTCCCGGTTCTTGGCACGGGACTCACCGTGGTCGTCGTCATAGCGGGGCAGCTTCTTGGAGGTTTGGGCATCGACCGCTATGGGCTTCTGGGGGCGTCGCGCAGAAGGGTGCACGCCATACAGCTGATCGGCATCGTCGTGCTGATCGCCGGCGGCATCGCCCTGAGATTGCTCTGACCATTGCCGGCGGGTTCGTCTCCTCTCCCCGCATCCACGTCTCGTCCCCACAATCCGTGGCACCTGTCCCTGGTGTGGCATGCGCCCTGACCGGCCTCGGTCGTCCATGGCTCTACGGTGCCGGCAGTCGTGGCGATGCGGCTGCCGCCGTGGCGGAACGCGCGGGATTGTTGCGATGGCGGCCCTGCTCGGGGCCCGCAGCGTCTGCGCGGAGAGAAGATCGGGGTTGTTGTCGCCGTGCAGGGCGCACAGGGGGATCCTCCGGGCATGCGATCATCGCTTTCCCCTCAGATCATGTATGCAAAACGACAGAACGGGGAGAACGGGTTTCCGCACGCTTTCAATCTGCTGTGATGTGTATATCGACATATCACGCTGTTCGCACTGCGATCCAATGCTGGTGGCCAGTGGGCAGATGAACGCGCGGAAACAACAAAGGCGATTGCGCGCGGTATGTGGCGGATGAACGATCTTTCGCCACTGTGTCGTTGTTGCGAAAGGAAAAGGAGGAAGAACCATGTTGGGAATTAACATGGCGGATGTTATTGCCGTAGTCCACTCATTGGTGCCCTATCTAGTGGTGGCCGGAACTCTTCTGGCATTGGCGGTCATCATCACCATTGCCGTGAACAAGAGAACGGTGAGGAGCGTCGGGGGCAGGAAACTCATTCATAGCGAATCGTGGATCGTGGCTGTGATCGGCATCGTCGTGGCGATATCCATGATGCTCTCCGGTCCGTTGTCGACCATAGTGAACAACGCGTCCAGCCCCAAGTACGCGCTTTCCGACACGACGATTTCCAAGGCGAACGTATTGGCGAAAGCCGTGCAGTCCGAAGCCGTCACGATGCTGCAGAACAATGATTCAAATCTTCCGCTGACGAATAACAAAAAAGTCAATGTCTTCGGATGGGGCTCGACCAACCCCGTGTATGGAGGCACGGGTTCAGGCTCGATATCCGGGAAGTATCCGACGGTCTCGCTCCTCGACGGCCTGAAGTCGGCGGGCATCCGCACGAACGCATCCCTGTCGAGCCTGTATACCCATTACCGCAAGGATCGTCCTGCCGTGAGCATGTTCTCACAGGACTGGACACTTCCCGAGGTTCCCGCAGCGCAGTACAGCGACTCTCTGATTCGCAACGCGAAGAGTTTCTCCGATCAGGCCATTATCGTCCTGGCGCGCGTGGGCGGCGAGGGAGCCGACCTTCCCTCCAACATGAAGGCCAAAGGCGTCACCTACAAGAACAACTCACAGACCTATCAGGACTACAAGAACGGCGAAAGCATCCTGCAGCTCAGCCAGACCGAACGGGACATGATCTCACTGGTGACGAAGAACTTCGCTAATGTGACACTTGTCTACAATGGTGCGAACGCGTTCCAGTTCGATTTTCTGAAGTCGTATCCGCAGATCAAGTCGGTTCTGTGGTGCCCGCCCGCCGGTCAAAACGGATTCTCCGCTCTTGGAGACGTGATTGCCGGTGCGACCAACCCGTCCGGCAGAACGTCGGACACCTTCCTGAAGGATCTGACGAAGTCGGTCAGCTACAATAACGTGGGCTCGTTCGCGTACAACAACGCGGATGATCTGCAGGTGTCCTATCCGAGCTTCACCGGGGGGACGACAAAGGCGACCCCGACGTTCGTGAACTACACCGAAGGCATCTATGTGGGCTATCGCTTCTATGAGACGGCGGCCCGCGAAGGACTGATCAGGTATGACGATGTGGTCCAGTACCCCTTCGGCTACGGATTGAGCTATACGACTTTCCGGGAGACCATGGGCCGCGTCACGCACACGGACGGCAAGATATCGTTCGACGTCAGGGTGACGAACACGGGGAGCGTCGCGGGCAAGGATGTCGTTGAGGCGTACTATGACCCGCCATATACCAATGGCGGGCTGGAGAAGGCGTCAACGAACCTGGTGGGAATGGAAAAGACCAGGTCCCTTCAACCCGGCGGCTCCCAGACCGTGAGGATCTCGTTCGACGACGCTGACATGGCATCGTATGACTCCAGGAATGCGAAGTCATATGTTCTGGAGAAAGGGGATTATGGAATATCGGTCCAATCTGACTCGCACACGGTAATCGCAACCCGGACCGTGAGCATTCCCCATACGATCACCTACGACACCGCCGGCAACACGCATTCAGGCGACAAGACACCCGCGACGAACCAATTCGACGATGCTGCGGGCAATGTGCGCTACCTGTCCCGCGCCAACCATTTTGCCAATTACGCCGCGGCGACCGCCGCCCCGACCGACTTTGCCATGAGCAGCGCCGTGAAGTCCGAATTCACCAATAACAACAAGTACAATCCACGCGCATTCGATAAGAGCTCGGACACCATGCCAACGACCGGGGCCAAAAACGGCGTGCGCCTGGCCAGTCTGCGAGGCAAAAGCTATAACGATGCACAGTGGAATGCACTGCTCGATGAGCTGACTTTCAGCGATATGGATACGCTGACCGCCAATGCGGGCTACGGCACCCAGGCGATCACCTCCATCGGCAAGATTCAGCTGACCGACGCCGATGGCCCCGCCGCGCTGAACAACAATTTCACCGGCGTCGGCTCAATCGGGTTCCCCTCCTCGACCTCGGTCGCCTGCACGTGGAACAAGGACCTGGCCAGGCGGTACGGCGACATGATCGGCGACATGGCACACGATATGCATGTCGCAGGGTGGTACGCCCCCGCAATGAACATTCACCGCAGTCCGTTTGCCGGCCGCACCTTCGAATACTTTTCGGAGGACCCCCTGCTTTCCGGCGAGATGGCGGCCAATGAAATCGCAGGAGCGAAATCGCGAGGCGTGTATGCGTTCATGAAGCATTTCGCCATGAACGACCAGGAGACCAACAGGCTGAACATGCTCTGCACGTGGGCGAATGAGCAGTCCATTCGCGAGATCTACCTCAAGCCTTTCGAGATGAGCGTGAAGCAGGGCGGTGCAACGGCGGCGATGAGCGGGTTCAACTACATCGGAGCGACCTATAACGGTGGCAATTCGGTCCTGCTGAACAACGTGCTTCGCAATGAGTGGGGCTTCCGAGGATTCGTGATCACCGACTACTTTGGCGGCTACGGCTACCAGAATGCGGATCAGGAGATTCGAAACGGCAATGACGCGATGCTGGCGACGACGAAGGGCACGAACCATGTCACCGATCGCTCGGCGACATCCGTCAAGGCATTGCGGCAGGCATCGAAGAACATTCTGTACACCGTGGTGAATGGCTGGCAGTACGCACATGGCGAACCGCAGACATCCGTCCCCGTGTGGCGCGTGGCGATGTACGTCGTATGGGCCGTGACGGTTGTGCTGACCGCCGGATTGGAGATTCTCGCCATCCGGCGCTATCTCAACCGGCGCAAGGCGGCCATGTCGGACGGAGCCCCGACGGTGTCGGCATAGCGCCGGCTGGCCGTGGGACTGGCGAGAGTGATGGCGGGTGTCCGAATCCATGTCCGGCGCCGCCCGCCATCACCTCTTCAGTGCGACATTCAGCCCCGTTCCGTCGGGGATGCCGGTTGTCGGGTTGTCGACGACGAACGGTATCGAATAATGCGGCGGCACGGAGCCTCGAGTGAAATATGGAATGCATAGGGGAAAATGATGGAACTAGAAAAATGTTCAGTCGTGGAAAAGGCCGCGATGCTTTCGGGCGGATCCGAATGGGATTCACGCGGCAACGATCGTGCCGGCATACCGAGCTTTGTGATGAGCGACGGCCCTCACGGCGTGCGGCGGCAGCTGGGCGCAGGCGATCATCTCGGTATCGGCGCATCGCAACCGGCGACCTGCTTTCCCACGGCCTGCACCGTCGCCAATTCCTGGGATCCCGCACTCGCCGAGGAGATGGGCGGGGCGCTGGGATCGGAGGCCCATGATCTGGGCGTGAACGTGCTGCTCGGTCCCGGTCTTAACATTCAGCGCAATCCGCTGTGCGGGCGGAATTTCGAATACTACTCCGAGGATCCGCAGGTGGCCGGAAGGATGGCCTCGGGACTGATCAAAGGCATTCAGGCCAATCATGTGTCCGCCTGCCCCAAGCACTTCGCCCTCAACAGTCAGGAATTGCGTCGCCAGGCTTCGAATTCCGTGGTCGACGAGCGTACGATGCGTGAGCTGTATCTCACGGCATTCGAAATCGCAGTGAGGCAGGCGCGACCTTGGTCGATAATGACCTCGTACAATCAGATCAACGGAGTCTATGCCCATGAGAACCCCCACCTGCTTCAGGACATTCTGCGGCAGGAATGGGGTTTTGACGGCATGGTCGTCTCCGATTGGGGCGGTTCAAACTCGGCGGTGGCCGCGGTCAAAGCGGGTGGATCGCTCGAAATGCCGACTCCGGGCTTTACCTCGGTGCGCGAGCTGGTCGCCGCCGTCCGCGCCGGCACGCTGTCCCAGGCCGATCTTGACGCGAGGGCGGCGGAGGTTGCGAAGGTCGCACGACTCACCGCAACCGCAGGCGCCGGCCGGAGCAATGTGTTGAGCGAGGAGAGCATTGAGGCCCACCATGCACTTGCGCGTAAGGTTGCCGAACGCTCTCTCGTGCTGCTGAGAAACGAACATGGCGTGCTTCCTCTCCGTCACGGGGCCCGAGTCGCCGTGATCGGGGACATGGCGCGATCCCCTCGTTTCCAGGGCTCCGGCTCATCCACAGTGAATGCCACGCGTCGGGAGAGCCTGCTCAACGAGCTGCGCGGATCCGATGCGGTGAGCGTCACGGGATATCAGCAGGGATATGAGAGGCAGGGCGGCGACAACCGCGTGTTGATCGAGGATGCGGTGGCGCTGGCAGGTCAGGAGGGGACCGATGTGATTGTTGCGGCGATCGGTCTTGACGAGCGCAGCGAGTCCGAGGGTCTCGACCGCTCGACCATGGAGCTTCCGAAGGCGCAGAACGATCTGATTGCCGCCCTGCAGGCCACGGGCAAGCCCCTGGTCGTTGTGCTCCTCGCCGGATCGCCGGTCGAGACACCGTGGATCGAGCGCACGGATGCCGTGCTGTTCATGGGATTGTCGGGTCAGGCCGGCGCTTCGGCGGCGGTGAACGTGCTCACCGGGGCGGTGAATCCGTCGGGTCATCTGGCGCAGACATGGCCGATCAGATATGCCGACTGCCCCAGCCAAGGCTGGTATCCGGCAATCGGACGCGACGCCATCTACCGCGAAGGTCCGTTCGTCGGCTATCGGTATTACCAGACCGCCGGCATCCCCGTTCGCTTCCCCTTCGGCTATGGCCTGAGCTACTCGATGTTCACGTTTCATGATGTGAGCGTCGACGGCGACGGCGTTTCGTTCACGATCTCCAACGATTCGGACGTGTCTGGCACCACCACCGCGCAGCTGTATGTGCGCGGGCCGAAGAACGGCGTGTTGCGCCCCGATCGTGAGTTGAAAGGTTTCGTCACGGTCGATCTGGGACCGCATAGAAGCGAGGTGGTGCACATTGCCTTCGACCGGTATACGTTCCGGCATTTCGACACTCCGAGCAACTCGTGGAGGACCGAGAGCGGTGAATGGACCCTGATGATCGGAGCCGATGCCGTTGACATTCGTCTCTCCGTGCCCTATGACGTCCAGGGCGACATGGACGCCCGCCCCGCCGATCCGAAACTCGGCGCCTATGTGACGGGTCATGTCACGGAGGTATCCGATGCGCAGATGGTCGCCCTGTTCGGACATCGCATTATCGCCCCCGGGGGGCCGGTGGTTTTCGACGCCAACGACCCGATTTCCTCATGGCGTGATTCCACCGGGTTCGTCGCACGTACGATTGCGAAGACATTGTCCAAACGGGAACGAAGGATTCGCGAGAAAACCGGCTCTCCCGACCACAACACACTCTTCGTGCTCAACATGCCACCTCGCGCGATATGCAAGATGACCGGCGGTCTGGTTGATGAGGCCATGGTGAGGGCCATCGTGAAGGTCGCGAATGGTCATACGTTCCGAGGTCTCGGCTCGCTGGTCACGGGATACTGCCGCAATCGATCGGCGAACAAACGTATAGAGAAGGAACTCAATCATGACTGACAGCATCGGCAACAACGCACCGGCATCCCCGAACCCGTCGGGGGGGAGGGGTGCCGGCGGTCCCGGACCGATCCGCCGTTGGATCACGAACCATCCGAACATCTGGGAGTTCATTCTGTTCAATGTCCTGTCGAATATCTCCACGATCACGCGTTTCGTGGTGGCATGGATCGGCACCGCGGTTTTCGTGTCGGCCATGGGACTGACGACCCCCTTCAGCTTCCTCATCTTCAACTACACGTCCCATGGCTCGCACGGCCTGGGCGGGTTCCTCACATTCCTGATCGCCGAAATACTCGCGCAGGTGGTGAATTTCTTCGTGCAGATGGCATGGGTTTTCAAATCCGACGCCAGCTTCATCAATGCCGCGTGGAAGTATGTGATACTTGCCGTGGTGATTGTCGTCGTGAATCTGGTTCTCCCGGGCTATGTGACCGCATGGTGCCAGGGATGGGGCATGAACGCCGGCATCGCGGCAACGGCGGCCTCCATCGTCAACACGCTGCTTGCGGTGGTCGTCAGCTACCCGCTGCTGAAATTCTGGATCATGCCGAAGAAGGCGAAGCGGGCCGACGGCGAAGCCCACGCGAACAGCTAGCGAACAGCTAGCGAACAGCCAGCGAACAATCCTTCGGCGCCACGGGGGGTGGGGATGAACTCGTCATCCCCACCCCCCGTGGCGTTTGCTGAGCATGCGGCGGATGTCCCTCGTGCCCCCTTCCCCCCTATGACGTTTCGGATGCCGGGATAACGTTCGGCGCACCCCTCTCACCGTCGCGGCAGCAGCACCGTGAGGGTGAACCAGTGGTCGGTGGCGCGAATCGTCGCCTCGCCCCCGTACTGGTGCGCAATATGCTGTATCGATTTCACGCCGAAACCGTGACGCCCGGCCCCTCTCCTTTTCGTCGTGCGAAGATTCCCCTCGTTGTCGATGTTCAGGGGTGAATCAAAATAGTTTTCCACGCTGATGACGATGAACTGGTTCCTCGCATACAGGGCCAACCGTATCAGGCGACGCTGCGCATCCCCGATTGGCGAGACGGCCTCGATCGCATTGTCAAGCGCATTGCCGAACAGCGTCGCAATATCCATGGAGGACATGCCGCTCAGCAGCTTGCCGTCGGCGACCGCGGTGAACGTGATGGCGTGCTCGGCGAAGGTGTGGGCCTTGGATGTCAAAATGACGTCAAGGACCGGGTTGCCGGAATGCTGCTGCATGCCGTAGTGCTGGACGGATGTTTCCAGCTGCTCGAATCCGGCGGATACGCGCTGAGGATCCATCTCCGCCCGCAGGGCAATGATCTGGTGCTTGAGGTCATGGGTGATCCTGCCCAGCGTCTCGACGTTCTCCTTCGACTGCAAATACTCATGATGCTGGCTTTGCAGCCGTGTCTCGATCGACGCAAGCTCTATGTTGGCCGCAAGCTGCCGTGACTGCTCCTGCTGGGCGTAGAGGATCGCGAACCCGCAGAAGTCGACGAGTGTCCGTATATAGAACACCTCCTGGCCGATGCTGCCCGAGAACGGGGTGTTCGTGGACACGAAGCTCAGATTGCTCATGGCAAATGTGACAATGGCGATCGACACCGTGGCGACCACGGTGGAAATCTGAGTCGAAGTCGGCTTGGTCCGGCTGAAGTTGTCTCGCTCGGCGAGCCACGCCAGCGAGAAGCAGACCGCGTAGGCCGCGAGCACGATGCCGAGCGACGGCCAGGCGATCCCGTCGTTTCGAGAATCTGCGGAGGCGAACATGACAAGCTGCCAGTGCAGGGATGCCACGAGCTCGGCGAGAACGAAGGCGCGGGCCGTCAGATACAGGCCCTCGCGCTTTCCTGTTCCCCCGGCGAGAAAAACGATCAGATACATGCATCCAAACGCCAGAAGCATGCCGAAAATCCAAAAGGCGATGGACATCATGCCGTCAAGATATTGGACGACGACCAGCACAGGCAGGCCCACGATGGCGAAGGGGACGCTTCGATGCAGCGGCACCCGCTGGTTGATCACGGACAGATACACGACGCAGCCCAGCCACTCGCTGATGGCGGTATACAGCCGCGGAATATTCGGCAGCGCATTGGTGAGCGTGTCGTTCATCACGTGTCGGATCCCATGTAATCGGCCAGCGTCGTCAGGAACTCCCTCTTGCGGGGTCGGCTGATGCGCAGGCGCGTGCCGTCCGACATGATGCAGTCCTGATCCTCAATGGCGGCGACATGCTGCAGGTTCACCAGATAGCACGAGTTGGAGCGGAAGAAATCGTGCTGCAGCAACTGTGTTTCGAGACTTTTGAGGGTGCTGGCGATGGGGATTCCACCGTCGAACGTGTGAATGACGATGGCGTGACGATGTGATTCGATATAGACGATGTCCGCAAGGTCGAGACGTATTCGCCTTGAGCCGCTCTCGACGACGATTGACTTGGTGGTGCGCCTGCGGACCATGGCGATGGAACGCTTGAGCTCCTGACTGAACGCAAACCAGGGTATGGGCTTAAGCAAATACGACAGGGCACGAACTTCATAGCCGCCGATGGCATACTGCGGTGCGGCTGTGGTGAACACGATAACCACGCTGTCATCGCACTCCCGTATGCGCCGAGCCGTTTCCATCCCGTTGGTCGGCTTCATCTCAATGTCAAGCAGCACAATGTCGTAGGCGGGGGTGTAATGCTCCAGGATTTTTGCACCATCGCTGAACGTGGAAACGATGAAGTGCTCCTCATGCTCACGTTGGTAGCGTTCGAGGTAATTGACAATGCGTTGGCAGTCGGCTTGGTCGTCTTCGACTACGCCGATTCGAACTACTCGCATATGGCCTCATTTCATTCCTTGAAGACAGATTATAATGATTGCGCTTCATTGCGCCGTGCGTCCCGCATGTTCTGTCGAAAACAGAGCCTGAATGTCATTGTTCGATTCGCGTGTGGCGATCACGGGGGCGATGCCCGTATGGGTCCCGGTTCCTGGAATGTGACCCATACGGCGGTCCCGCGCCGCGTCGTCCGGCACCGCCGCCGAATTCGGCATGCCATGCGGCGGCGGACGACGCCTCGGCGGGCATATCCTGTCTCCGGGCGTGTTGCAGGTTTGCCGATCCGAGGCCGCCATGAAACGGCTGAACGCACGTGGGCGCAACCGGAATTTTGTCGGTTTGCGCCCACGTGCGTTCAGCCTTTGACGACGCTCACTGCGGCAGGGGGAGTCGTCAATGACGCTCGAATGCCGCAGTGAGGCGATCGATCAGATATGGAAGTAGAGCTCGTACTCGAGAGGGGTTGGCGCCAGGCGCGCCTGGTCGATCTCTCCGCGCTTGAGCTCGAGCCAGGTGTCGATGAGATCCTCGGTGAAGACCTCTCCGGCCGTCAGGAAGTCGTGATCGGCCTCCAGCGCATCCAAAGCCTCTCCCAGGGATCCGGGAACCTGCTTGATTCCGGCATGCTCCTCCGGGGGAAGCTCGTAGAGATCCTTGTCCACGGGATCCGGTGGCTCGATGTGGTTGAGAATGCCGTCCAGGCCCGCCATAAGCTGCGCGGAGAAGGCGAGGAACGGGTTCGACGAGGGGTCCGGAGCGCGGAACTCGATGCGCTTTGCGGCGGGGCTGGAACCGGCAAGCGGGATGCGGATCGCAGCGGAACGGTTGCGGGCCGAGTAGACCAGGTTGACGGGCGCCTCGAAGCCGGGGACCAGACGGTGATAGGAGTTCATCGAGGGGTTCGTGAAGGCGAGCACCGAGGAGGCGTGCTTGATGAGGCCCCCGATGTACCAGCGTGCCATGTCGGAGAGGCCGCCGTATCCCTGCTCGTCATAGAACAGGGGCTTTCCATCCTTCCACAGGGACTGGTGGCAGTGCATTCCGGTGCCGTTGTCGCCCGCCATGGGCTTGGGCATGAACGTCGCGGCCTTGCCCGCCAGAGCGGCCGTCTCATGGACGATGTACTTGTACTTCATCAGGTCGTCTCCCGCATGCTGCAGGGAGTTGAAGCGATAGTTGATCTCCTGCTGCCCGGCCCCGGCGACCTCATGGTGCGAGCGCTCAAGGACCAGTCCGACCTTCTGCAGGTTGGCGACCATGTCGTCACGAAGATCCTGGTTGTGGTCCTGCGGGGGAACGGGGAAGTAGCCGCGCTTGACGCGGTTCTTGAAGCCGATGTTCGGGGTGCCGTCCTCTTCGATGTCCGTGCCGGAGTTCCAGGGCGCCTCGATGGAGTCGACCTCATAGAAGGAGCGCT
>JALCNP010000030.1 GCA_022649135.1 Bifidobacterium sp. | reverse complement strand
CGGCGGTGACCAGGAGCATGATGAGCACGGCATTGCGAAACTGCCTTCCGAGAACGGCCAACGCGCTGACATGATGCGCACGCATCGCGTTCGGGCCATATCGCTCCAGTCGAGTGCGGGCCTCCGGATCGCCCAGACCGGACGAACCCGTGTGCATGGCATGGGCGACATCGTCAACGGCGCACCCGGCCCAATGCTCTGAATCCATTTTTATGGCCATACGCTCAGCATACGCGGAAATGGGTTTGCGGCGGATCGCCCGCGCGATTGCGCCGAACGAGGCCGATGCGCGCAGCTCCTCAATTCACGCCGCCGGGCGAGGGGAGCCATCCGCATCCGAGCACCGACATGCGCCCAAGGCTTAACGGCGGCACCCATCGAGACGGGACACGGGAACGCCCCCACCGGGCTCCGGCAAGCCCCACCCCCAATAAAATCACATGAACGCGGCGGCCTCTGCAAGCAGGCTCCAGGAGCACCTTCCCGTCGATATGGCGGCGCCGTCTTTCGCTCACTGCCACGAGACGATATCGTAACGATTGTCATGCTCCCGTCCTTTTCGAAGTACAACGGCCTACCCTTGGGCGCATGTCTTTTTCTTCGTTGTCCTTGTTCACCCGTCACCACACACAAACGACATCCCGGCACATAACGCAGGAGGAACGGGAAAGAGAGACACATGACTCGCACGACCTGCGCCGTTCTCGCACGGTGTTCGTCTTGTGGCTGCTCGCGGCCGTCGCCGCCATGGCGATGGGATCATGGCTCAAGCATCAGAGGGCGCTGACCGCGGCGGAGCAGGGAATCGTCGCGCGGATCATGCGCGTCCCCTCCGCCGTCACATCCGCGGCCCACGTGTTCCAGCTCCTTTTCCTTCCTCCCGTGGTCGTCGTGATGCTGCTCGTGCTGTTGGCGGTCGTTCTGCACATATCCGGGTCCGTGGCGACCACCGTGCGCTATGCGGTCACCATGGCCGTTCCCCTGTGCTTCGCCCTCATCGCCAAAATCGTCGTGGCCCGGCCCCGGCCCATCACCGCCATCGGCGTCGGATCGCGCGACTGGAGTTTTCCCAGCGGACACACGGCATGCTCCGTCGTCGTGACCCTCGGCATCATCTCGGTCATACGGCTGTGGTCCGGCAGACGCCCGTCTCACCGCTCATTCGCAGCGGCACGTCTGGCGCTTCTGCTGGTTCCCCTCGCCACCGCCTACTCCAGACTCGTCGTGGGAGCGCATTTCCCCAGCGACGTTCTCACCTCTCTCGTCATATGCTCGGGACTGTACTATGCGACGCGGCGGCTGCTGAGCATGCACGGACATGTCGACGCCTTCGGAACCGGGTTCCGGCGAGCGTAGCACCGTCCGTCCGCCACGTCGTGAAGATCCCTCGATCTGCCTCCCCCGGTCTCCCGCGCGGTGCGATACAGGTCATCGCCCGCAGGATCCGACAGATCCCGCACAGGAACGCCGTGGCGACCACCGACACATCGCCGACGCAGAGGCCGCCGGCAAACGGGCTCCGATACGCGCCCCTCAACGGGAGGACGTGGGTGTCTCGCGATCCCTGCGGTCGGTGAACACGCCGACGACGCTGGACAGGCCCAGCACGATGGCCGCTATCGTGAACACCTTGTCGAAGGCGTGCGAAACATCACGATCCTTGGTCGAGGAGATGGAGTCGAACACGGCGTTGAGGGTTTTCGCCTGGTCGATTTTGCCGATTCCGTTGGTCAGGCTTCCGGTTCCTTCGCTCAGGGCGCGACCGCCGCGTGCGGCGGCATCGCTCCCGGCGGCGAGCTTCTGGCTTCCCCGCTGCGCGGATGCCAGGCCGCTGCCGAGCGCATCCGACCCGTGCGCAAGATTCGCCAGGCCCGAGGACAGCGAGCCCGACCCCGCCCTGACGGCTCCTCCGGCACGCTGCAGACGTCCGAGACCGTCGGACAGTTCGCTGGTTCCCGCGTGGAGCTGGTCACGGGCCTGCGATGCGCCGGCATCAAGCCGGCCCGCCCCCTGGGCCAGCCCGGCGACGCCCTGATAGAACTCCCCCTCGGGCTGGAACTGCTGGGAGAGGCTGCTCGCTCCGTTCGCCACCGTTCCCGCGGCGGTGCCGAGCGAGGATCCGGCGGAGACGAGATTGTCGGGCTGCGCCGCGTCGAGGGCAGCGGCGAACTGCGATGCGTTGGTTACCTGGCTGTCGGTTCCGGCCTCATACATGGCGACGAGATTCGTCAGGGCCGCACTGCGCTGCTGGCAGGCGACGAGGGCGGAGCCCGAGGCATGGGCGCACGACGCCCGAACCGCCGTGAGCTCGGCGGTGTAGGTGCCCAGCAGCTGCTTTGCGTTGGGATTGGTGGAGATCATCGTGTAATAGAGCTCGGTGGAGGCGTCCGCGTATTGCTTCATGCTCTGGGACAGCGCGGCGCTTCCGGAGGCGAGGCTGGAGGCACCGCTGCGAAGGGTGGGCGCCGAGGATGTCCCCGGACCCATCTGCGCCAGAAGGCGCTGCGCTCCGGCGCTGAGGGAGGAGGAGCCGGACGCGAGCGAGTCAAGAGCGCCGGAGGCCTTCGTATTGAGCGTGGATGCGCCGGCCGCCGCGCTATCGACGCCCGCCACATATGCGTCGATGCCGCTTCCGAGGCGCGATGCCCCTGCGCCAGCCGTCCCGATCCCCCGGGACAGGGAGGAGGATCCACGGGAGAGCGCGGACAGCCCGCCGGACAGCGTCGATGCCCCACCGGCGAGCCTGCTCTGGCCGTCGGCCAGTCCGGTCGCGGCTGAGCCGAGCTTCTCCCCTCCCTGATAGACCTTGCGCAGAGTGCCGTCCGAAGGGACGGGCGTGGATTGGAGACCGGCGACACTGCTTGCCAGACCCGCGGAGAGCGAGGCGCGCGAGGAGGATCCGCCGGCCGTGGAATGCGAGGCGGAGGACGCGGACAGAAGGTTGCGGACATCTCGGGACGCCGCATCCTTGACCGGTCGCGCAAGCGTGGACTGTGAGACTGAGTTCAGAGCGAAGGTGCGGATGTCGTTGCGGGCCACGGTGACGTTGGCGTCCAGTATGCTCACCAGAATGGCGATTCCCAGACAGGTGCCGATCTGCCGCATCGAATTGATGATCCCGGAGGCCATGCCGCTTTTCTCCACGGGCAGGTGCTTCACGGAGGTGATGATGGCCTGGGCCGAGAACCCCAGGCCGAACCCCATGACGACCATATCGGCGATCATGGCCGCCTTGGAGGTGTCGATGCCGGTTCTCGTCATCATGAACAGCCCGCAGCTGAGGAGCATAAGCCCCAGGACGTTGACGGCGCGCGCATCCCCGATCTTGCCGACGATGACATTGCCGAGCGGCATGGAGACGACCACCGTGGCGGACGCCCACATGGTGATGAGCGCCGCGCTGAGGGCCGTGTCGGACAGGACGTTCTGCAGGAAGTAGTTGAGAATCAGCGTAGGCGAGACGACGGCGAAGCCTCCGATGAAGTAGGAGACGGCGGAGGAGGTGAACGTCATCTCCCGGAACAGCCCGAAGTCCATCATCGGGGCCTTCACATGCAGCTCGGTGACGACGAAGGCGACGAACCCCGCCACGGATCCGACGAGCATGGTGACGATGGTGGGTGACGTCCACCCGAAATCCTCTCCCTTGAGCAGTGCGAAGGTGAGGAGGAACAGCGAAGAGGCAAGGAACACCATGCCGAAGACGTCGATGCGTTTCGAGGCCGTGTCGTCGTAGGATTCGTCGACGCACACCAGAGTGAGCACGATCGCAATGACGATAAACGGCACATTCAGATAGAATATGCTTCTCCACCCGGCCCATTGGATCAGTAGCCCGCCGACGGCCGGACCTCCCGCAGCCGCCACGGCGGTGGTGGCCCCGACGATGCCCGAGATGGCCTGCATGCGGTCCTTGCCGAACATGACCAGTCCCATGGGAACCGCCAGCGGCAGGACGATGGATCCTCCGACGCTTTGCAGGAAACGCATCGCTATGAGAACCGGCAGCGAGCCCGCCGCCCCGCACAGCGCGGAGCCGACGCCGAACAGCACGAAGCCTATGGTGAGTACCTTCTTGCGCCCGAACTGGTCGGCGATGCGGGTCAGGGGGATGATGAGCACGCTCACCCCCAGCACGTATATGGTGCTGATCCAGCTGGTGTCGTTCAGGGTGGAGTGAAAGGCGTCCATGATGTCGGGCAGGGCGATGTTGGTGATGGTCGTGTCCAGCATGACCACGAACATGGCCAGGCAGATCGCGACGAAGCCGAAGGTCCGGCGCATGCCGCCCCGCTCCTCCCCCGTGGCCGGGCGATCCGCCTGTGCGCGCCGCGAATGCGACCGGCCCCGGCTCCCTTCGCCGGCCGCCGACCCGATGGGATCGCCCATGCCCAGGGCATCGCCCGCGCTGATATTCGATTCTGTCATCAATTCTCCTCGTGGAAGCGCAGCATGGCCTCGGTCAGTCACGCACCGGCATCATATATGAAACTGATTTCAGTTTTGTATATTATCCTCCATACTCGGATTTGTAAAGTGAATATGAAACTAAATTCACATACCTGCAATGACACTGGACACGGGTATCATGATGGATACACGCCCACATTCAAGGAGGTCGGCAACGATGCAGCGCAGCAGGGTCCGCATTCCGGTGCAGAAACGCTCTATCGAGAAAAAGCGCCGCATCATCGATGCGGCATACAGGACCTTCGGCGCATCAGGCTACTTCGCCGTCACCATTCCGCAGATAGCACAACGGGCCCATCTCTCCACGGGAACGGTCTATGCATACTTTCACGACAAGCGGGACATACTGCTCGTGTGCATGCAGCAGTTCCGGGAGGAGACGCTGAGGAACTTCAGCGAGAGCCTGGGGCAGCTGGACACCACCGAGGATCTGCGGCAGACAGTCCGCGACGTCCTCGCCATCCTGATGAACGCGCATGCGAAGGCGACCAGGAAATACCACAACGACATGATGTCGCTCAAATACAGCGACCCCGGCATCGACGAATTCATGAACGCGACGGCGGCGACACTCGCCCACGTCGTCATCGAGAAGATCGGCCAGCACGGATACGCCTTCAACCACCCTACGGAGCAGTCGCTTCTCGCGGAGCTTCTCATCAATGCCGTGCAGAACGAACTCTCCTGGCCGCAATCCCCGGACACGGACTACGACCGGGACATCGTCATCGACGACACCGCCGACATCATCATAGCGATGGTGAAGCGAGTCGATGCCGGCGGCGAGAACAACGAAGACAGCGCCGCCGAAACGCCGACGAAACCTACAGCATCGACTGCGGAACAATCCAGCTGAACACGACCAGGGCGATGCCCGCCACGGCCGGCACGAGGATGACCGCCAGAGGCCACAGGCCCGTGCGCCTTCCCCTCGTCAAAGGACGTCGGGGAACACCGGGACGGGAACCGTTCACCGGCATGACCCCGCGATCGCCTGCGGGAGGAGCCGCGGAAGACCGTGCCGCCGACGTCGCCATCTCATGCGAGACGGGCGGAAGGGGCCGGCGGGAATCCATAAGCGAAGCAGAGACGGTTCCCACCCGGGCGGCGGTTCCGGCGCTGTCCCCGGTGCCGATTCCGGCGCTGTCCCCGGTGCCGGTTCCGACGCCGGCTCCGTCCCCGATTGAGGTCCCGGCAGCCGACGAGACCGGGACGGGTGTGGGCGCGGGCGCGGCAACGGCGGCATCCGCATGCCCATGCCTGCGCATCGCGCGCGAAACGGCCCTGACGAGTATCCCCTGCCTGGGCGAGAGGAACCACGTCAGAAGGAACACCACCGTCAGAACCAGCACGATGGTGCCACCGGTCGGCAGATCCCACCCCCAGGACACGTAAAGGCCCACAAGCGCCCCCAACCCGCCTATGACCGGCGAGATGGCCATCATGACGCCGAGCCTGTCCGTGACGAGACGGGCGGTGGCGGCGGGGGTGACCAGCAGAGCCAGAACCAGAATGTTCCCGATTGTCTGCACACTGACGACCACGGCGAAGGTGACCAGCATATACAGAAGCAGATCGAACCAGAACACCGGGATTCCCATGGCCCGGGCCGACTCCCTGTCCAGGGAGACGGTGACGAGCTCCTTGTGGAAAAGGAACAGAAGCCCGAGCACGACCAGACCGGTGACGGCGACGACGATCAGATCGGAGTCGGGGATGCCCGTGATCGATCCGAACAGGAACTGCTCAAGGCTGCCCGCATACCCCGGGGTCTGCGAGATGATGACGACGCCCAGGGCGAAGGCCGCCACGAAAAGAACCCCGATGATCGACGTCTCGTTGAGCCGACGGTTCTGGGCGAACACCGCCACCAGGACGGCGGTGACCAGACCCGCGATGGTGCCGCCGAGAACCAGATTCCCCTCGACGACGAAGGCGATGGCAAGGCCGGGAAACACGCTGTGGGCGACGGCGTCGCCGATGAAGGCCATACCGCGCAGAACCACGTGGGTCCCCACCACCCCGCAGATGATCGAGGACATGACGGCCACGATCAGAGCCTTGGGAAGGAAGGAGAGATCGGGATTGGTCAGATCGGTGAAGAATTGAAGGGGATTCATCGGGCTACTTTCAGTATGCGAAGAAGGGGGCTGCTCTCCCCCACTCCGAAGGTATGCATCCACGGCGTCTGATCGGCGGTGAGGTCACCCGGCGTGCCCTGGGCGACGACGGTGCGGTTGAGCAGCACCAGACGGTCGCAGGTGTCGAAGGCCGCGAGGATGTCGTGCGTGGTCATGAGAACGGCCCGCCCCTCGCGGGCGAGCCCCGTGAACAGGTCGGACAGAAGCTCCTGGGTGGGCATGTCCAATCCCGTGAACGGCTCGTCCAAAAGCAGCAGGGAGGGCCGAAGCACCAGCGCGCGTGCCACGAGAACGCGCTGCCTCTGGCCGCCGGAAAGCTGGCCGACCGGGCGGTTGGCGAATTCATGCATACGTACCCGATCCAGGGCCTCGCTTACGGCCTGCCAGTGGCCGGCTCCGGGACGCCGGAACAGACCGAGGGCCCCGGTCAGACCCGTCATCACGACGTCGGCCACGCTGACGGGCATCTGCCAATCGAAATCCTGCCGTTGCGGAACGTACCCCACCGGCATGCGGCCGGGGCGCGCCATGCGGCCGTCGATGACGACATCCCCCGCAACGGGGTGGAGAAGCCCCAGAATCGCACGCAGCAAAGTCGTCTTCCCCGCGCCGTTCGGGCCGATCAGACCAACCAGCTCGCCCAGGGACACATGCAGGTTCACGTTGTGCAGCACCAGGCGCCCGGCAAGCTCGACACCGACGTCGGCGACGCGAAGCACGGGGGAGCCGCCATCCGGGGATGTCGCTGACCGTGAATCCGCCGAGTGCCCCGTAGAACCGGGTGCATCCGCCTCGGAACGCACGTCTGCGCCGTTCGCATCGGGGGCCAGCCGCTTCTCGAGCGCCTCGGCATTCATCGAGTCGGTCATCGCCTGCCTCCCTCATCGCGGGAGACCCCGGAATCCGAAGGATCCGCAGGACCCGGGGAGCCGCCTGAGGGCCGTCCCTGTTCACTCTCACCGACAGAGCTCGGCCACGGCGATGCGGTGGCGTTGGCATTGGCCGCCGATAGTATTCTGCGTCGAGTGCGATTCGAGGACAGGACCGCGAGGACGAAGCCGATGACCATCAGCACCGCGAGAGCAACGAGAATCCAGATGAGCAGGGGAACCCAGAGGCTTTTCATTCGACTGGAATCGGACGATGCGGCGGAGTCGTGCCCCGCGGCCTCGTCTGAGGTCTGTGCGTTGGCGTGCCTCCACCGTGTGGACAGGGCACTGGCTGTGGATGTGGCCGAACCGACGGCGAAGCGTATGTATTGGGTGTCGCTGACGTGCGATCCGTCCTTGAGATTGGCGGATGCGTTGATGCGCACCAGATACACTCCCGGCTTGGTGAAGACCCAGTTGGCGTGGGTGTGGGTGTTGGTATCCACCCATACCGGTTGCTTTCCGGGTTTTCGAGAGTCCCACAGCACCTGGGGTTCGCCGAAGCTTCCCGACTGCAGGTAGACCACGAGGGTTCCGGGACCTTGGATTCCGGAGACGGTGAAGGTGGCGCCGCGATCAAGTCTGGACATCACCGTCGGGTCCTGGGTGTTCCATCCGGCCCAGACCACGTTGGGATTCTGCGTCTGGGGCACGACCCATACGGTGCTTCCCGGAGCGGCACCGACAAAATCGTATGTCTTATCCTCCGGCACGGTGAGCTTCGCCTTGTCGACGACCTGCAGCACGGTCTCGGCCGGGTATCTCCATACGCTGGTGGCGCTGGCATCGGCCTTGTGCGCGTCATCGTGGATCAGGAACCTCCACGTTCCGTTGTCGAATCGCGGTCCCATGTCGACGTGGCCCGTGGGTATGACGTGGTTCCCGTGCACGACGGGCTCGTTGGCGGGGATCACCTGCGCGAGATTGGGATCCTGCCCGGAATCCACCGCCATGGCGGGCCGGGACGCGGCGAGCCCGACGACGAACATGGAGAGCATGCTCAGAATGGCGATTCCCGCCCTGAGCACGCGCGCCCGCGACGTTGGGCACGCGGACGCCGCCCTTCCGTGCAAGGTGGGTGCATCGTTTGTTGACATGAACTGTTCCCTTCGTTGTGTGATGTCTTCTCGTATACCGTCATCGGCGGCACCGACGACGGCCATGGCATGGGGTCTGTCCGCAGGCCTGCGGATGCCTGTCATTCTCATCGGCGGCCCGCCCCTCCCAGGCACCGATGCAGGGTATCGGCGTTGAACCGCATCATGGCGATGTAGGTGGGGGCATGGCTGTCGAGCGTGTCCCCGTAGATGGGGCACACGCGGACGTGCTGTTCGCTGGCGACCTGAGTGAGGTCCGACGAGCGCGCCTTGAGATTCGGTTCGAGGAACACCGCGGGTATGTTGAGATTGCGGATCGTCTCCGTGAGCTTGCGTCTGCTTGCCAGAGAGGGCTCGACCGAGGGATTGGGCGTCACGAAGCCGGCTATCTGCACCCCGTAGGCCTTGCCGAGATAGGCGAACCCATCATGGGTGGTGACCAGATACCGGTCGGACTGGGGAATCGACGCAATGGTGCTGCGCACATAGGAGTCGAGGTCGTCGAGTCTGGCGAGATACCGTGCGGCGTTCGCCCTGTAGATTTCAGCCCCCTTCGGATCCTTGGCGATGAGGGTGTCCCGTATCAGCTTCACATAGGCCTCGGCGTTGCGCACGTTCTGCCAGGTGTGCGGGTCGAGTTCGCCGTGCACGTGCTTGCCGAGGACGGCCTGCGCAAGCTGATAGATCTGGTCGCCCGGATGGCCGAGGAAGGAGAACTGCGATCCTGCGGGGATCTGCGCGATGGCCTTGTTCGGAACCTCGATGACCACCTGTCCGGGCGTGTACCGCCGCTGAGTCAGGTCGCCGCCGCCGGTGGGGTCGTAGTGGACGTCCATTCCACCGCCGTCCAGCTCCACGCTCAGGTCGGCATGCCCCTGGTTGAGCACCACGGGATGCGCGATTCCCGCCTCATCGGGGTTCACTCCCACGGCGAATGTATACGTCGCCTGTCCCACGGTGATGGGTTCGGAGGCGTCCGACACCTTGACCTGTCCGCGCAGGGTGACGTGGTATATCCCCGGTTTGGTGAAGGCCCAGGACAGATGGGTGTGCGCGTCGGCGGGAAGTATCGCGGTGTCGCGCCTGTAGTCATCTCCCGGGTCGAACCCCTTGGCGGAGTTGAAGTAGACCTCGGTGTCGCCGAAGGTGCCGGTCAGATATCCGAACATGTGGCCAGGGCCGGTCACCTTCGTCGCCTGAACGAGGACGTCGGAGTCGCGGGTGACGCCGTATCGTCGGCCCTCGCCGTTCACCCGCAGGCCGAGCCACACGGTGTCGAGATTGACGTTTTCCGTCAGCTCTATGAGATCGGCCGCATACTTGGCGGATTCCTCGACCAGCGACACATTAGTCGAGCTGGAGAGCAGGTTCGAGTCCAGCACCTTGATGATATTGTGCTCCTCGAGCATGGCATAGTTGCTGAACGCCACATCCGCATACACGACGTTTCGGGCGTCGCGCAACGTGGGCTCGTAGGTGTGCGGGTCGGCGCCGTCAGGCACGATGGACACCACGTCCACACGGTCCCCACCCACGTTTTCGACCAGGTCCCTCAGGATTCCGGTGGTGGTGACCACCTGCAGCCTGCCGTCGCCCGGAGACAGCAGCGGCTTGCTCGCGCACCCGGCGAGGCTGAATGCCATGGCGAGAATCGTCATCGCGGCCGCAATCCGTGTGCCCAGGGCGCGATGGGAGGTCTGCCGCCCGCGGGCCGCGGACCTCCATGGGGATGCAAACGCATCGGTGAATCGCTTCATCAGGCAAGTCCTATCGAACTGAGCAGAGCCATCAGGGCGCTGTTCCTGTACCAAAGGAACCCGGCACCCAGCGCGCCTGCGAGCATGAGTCCCCCTATGCCGGTGAGAAGCACGCGCATGAGCGTCACATCCATGGCCTGCTCCGAGGAAGCGCGCCGCGCCGCGTCTTCACTGCCGGGGAGGACGGTGGTCTGGCCGCCCGCAGCCTGAGCATTGGACTGGTCAGCCGATTTCGCTGCTGCCGAAACAACCGATCCGCATGCGCCGTTCGCGCCGGACGACCCCGCGTCGACTGCGGTGGGATCGACGTCTCCCACGACGATGGTGAGCACCTCGCTGTCCGAGGACGGCAGTCCGTTGGCAAGCTTGACCGATTCGGTGAAGTGCAGTCGGTAGACGCCCTGCCTGCTGAAGGCCCAGTTGGCATGCACATGCGAACCGAGAGCGATCGTATGGCTTCCCGGACCGTTGAACACCATCTGCTCGACGCCTCCGAAGGATCCCGTCGTGTACACCTTCACCGTTCCGGGGCCCTCCACGGATGTCAGCTGCCAGGTGACGGGCGAGGAGGCGAGTCCGACGTTGATAAGCTCCGTGGACCACCCCAGCCACACCAACGAGGGGTTCTGCGTCTGCGGAATCTGCCATACCGAGGTGCCCGGCGATCCTACCGAGCCGTATCCGGCGGGAAGGGTGACCTTCGAGGAGGGTTTGAGCCACAGGATCGTCTGCGCTGGATCCCGATAGATGCGCTGGCCGGTCGAATCGTCCCCGATATAGGATCGGAGTCTGCCGTCGCGTATCTGTGCGTTCCAGTCCATATGTCCGAAGCTCAGAATGGTTTTGGCCTGTCCCGAGCCGTGTGCAACGGCGCTCCCCGCTGTCGTGGCGCAGGGATCGGTCGCGGCCCCGGCCTTTGTTTTCAGAGGCCCGGCGTTGGAGACGTCCCCGGCGCCTATCGGTGCGCTCGATGCCGCGATGGTCTTGCCGCCGAAGCATTGGTAGGGATCGACGTCCTTGACGGAGACCCGTCCCACGGCGACCGCCAGCGTGAACGCGTCCTGCACCTGCCTTCCGCTGGGAAGCCTGGTCGCCCTGGTGAACGCCATGCAGTATGTTCCCTCGCCGGCGAACGACCAGTTCGCGTGAACGTGCGCGTTCTTGTTGATGGTGAAGGTATTGGAGGTGATTTTCTGGCCTGTGGCGTGGAAGAGCACGCTGGGATTGCCGAAGGTGTCGCTTTCGTAGATGCTGAAGTTGCCCTGGGGGGCGGAGCCATCAAGCATCTGGAGCTTATTCAGGGTCCACTGCACCCCCGTGGCTATGTCCGATTCGGGGATGGCCTGCGTGGACCATCCCGCCCACAGAAGGTTCGGGTTCTGCACCTGGGGAAGCTGCCAGATCGAGGAGCGGGAGGCACCGAGGAAATTCCATTGAGCCCCCGAGGGCACGGTTGTTTTGGCGTCGGGGAAGGCCTGGAGGACCACGCCCTTAGCGGTGGTGAAGGCATTTCTTTCCCCGTCGCTTGCGGTCGCGGCCGGCTTGCCGCGATCCGGATCCTGCTGTGCGCTGCTGCGCGCGAGCGGTTGCCAGCGAACGATGCCGTCGTCCTGGGTGGAATCCTTGACCCAGGTCTGCAGCGTCGAGCCTCGCAGCTTGCTGGCGATGTCGATATGGCCCTGGTTGAGTATCACCGCTCCCGATTTCGTCATCGACCCGTTCTTCACGTAGATTTGCGAGTGCGGGATCTTCGAGAGTTCGTCGCCCTGGTCACCCTCGCCCTGGTCGCCGCCTCCGGATCCCTGCGAGGCGTCGGTGCCCTTCTGCCCGCGCGAGCATGTCGTCACGCCGGAGGGGTTCACATAGTCCGCACCGTGGGGGTCGGTGGTGTTGCCTGCGATGAAGGTGTAGTTCCTGGTGGACTCCTGGGTGGTGCCGTCGCTCGCGGTTGCGGTCACTGTGACCGGGACGCAGTATACGCCGGCCTTGCTGAAGGTCCACCAGAATCCCGCGCCGCTGGCGTTCGAGGTCGTCTGCGCGACCATCTCGTAGGACCGCTGGCCTCCTGGTGCGGTGGACAGCTGCATCGGACTGGGCCAGTTGGAGTTGTTGACGGCCCCCACCACCCCGCCCCGGGGTCCGTCGGGCGTGCCCAGCGCCACCTTCACCGTGCCGCCGGAGAGATCGCCCGGGCGTATGTCCGTCGTATCGAAGGCGAAGCGGCTCGTGCCCTGGGCGCCCCCGTACACCCATGTCTGGGACCGTGGTTCGAACGTCGGTGCCGTAAGGATCACGTCCTCGGGGTCTCTGCGCACCGCGGAGTCGTTCACGGACTTTGCGGTGGAGGCCACCTGGCCGAGTCTGCCGTTCGCATCCCGCCCGAGTTCGACCACATCGGTAATGTCATCAGAGGGATCGGGCCGGTAGACCTCGCTGGCGTTCGCTTCTCCCAGAACGCTCTTCGTGGGGGCGACCGGGGCTGCAGCGCCGTTTTTCTCGCATGGGGTGACGGTGCTTAGATCCTCAGGGATGTTAGCGTCGTCGGCATGGGTTCCCACCACCATCGTGATCTGGCCGTCACCAGAGATCCATGGACCCTGCTTGGTTCTGGCGGTCGCCTGCATGGCGATGCAATAGATTCCGGGCTGGGTGAAAGCCCATACCGGATGGAAGTGGGTTTTCGGCTGGGCCTCGAACGCCGTGGGGAAACCGAGGCGCGTGTTCCATAGACTTGTCACCCGCGAGGACGTGAAGGTGTCGGCCATCATCGCGACGGTGGTGTCGCTGGGATTCGCCCTGCCGTCACGGGAGAAACCCGTGAATCTCCAGGTGACCGGCGACTGGTAGTCGTCCACCGCCAGGGATTCGGCGCTGAAACCCGGCCATGGATGGTCGTCGCTTGCACTCGGGAAGTACCAGTATGTCGTGCCCACTGGCCCTACCGCCGTCATGTCGTTCTGGGAGTTGGGCTTGGATACGGTGAGGGGGCCTTGTGTGTTCGCCCACACAATGTTGCTCAGCGCGAACGCCGAATCCCTGTCTCCCGTCGTGTCCATGCCGAAAGTGAATGAGTTGGTCGCCTGATTGCGGTACACGCGGATGTCGTGATGTCCGCCGTCCGTCATCACCTTCGTCGCGGCTGCGGGCTCATTCCCGCCAGTGCCGCTGTCGGGCACCTGGGCGCATGGCGTCACGGTGTTCGGGTCCACGGAGTCGCCGACCACGAACGTGTACGTTCCCGTCGCCGAAATCTTCGTGTCCTTCGCACTATCACCGGAGGCGTCCTTGATGCTTTCAATCATTTGTATCGGAACGCAATAGACGCCGGGAGCCGAGAACGACCATTCGGGAACGGCGGACAAGGCGGCATTCGACCCGGTTCTTCCCATATGGACTTGGCCGGTGGATGACCCCGGTTTCGCACTGGTCCACGAGAACGAGTTTTGCGCGCTGTCGACGCTCATCACTCCCCCATCGGGGTTATGGGTCATTCCACCGATCTTGAGATCATACGAACCGAAGCTTTTGGCGAACGCAAAGGAGTTGATTCCCTGCACAGGGGTGGTGCTGTTGTACGAAATGGAAAAACCGTGCCCGAGAAGCATGTTGTCAGGCGAGGGATTATGCAGATAGTCGCGAACACTTTGAAGCGGCTTTGTCCCCTTGACATAATTTCTGTCCGGAACGGTGATCTGATTGAGGTCTCCACCATCCTGGGACACCGTCGTCGGTATCGTATATCCGTCTGCACGATGTTTGACATGAATGATCACATCACCGGACGAATACCATTTCTGTTCGTTCCACGGCCTGCTTGTGGGACTCTGATCGATGTTGGAATCCGCTGCGGTACGGTCTATCACACCCGCAACGATCTTCGTAGGCTTGCATACCTGTTTCCGGGAGCATACGGACATGTCCTGATCGGTAGACAGCTTCGGCCCTATCATCAGACTTCCGGAGTCAAAGACCTTGGCGTTAATCCCGCCGACCCATATCACAACAGAAACTGACTCGGACGACGAATATTCCGTACCGTCAGCAGGTTCGAACAACGCCGTGATCTCATGTCTTCCGTTTGGCAGGCTCTTGATCGGGTACGGAGCGAACCCGTTATCGGATGCCTCGCTCCCAAGGATTCTGTCGCCCTCCTTGAAGCTGACCGTCCCGGCGGCATCCGCAGGGTCGACCTTCACAAGGAGAAGCACGTCCTGACCGGCATCGACCTGAGCGCGCTGGGCGGAAAGACTCACCGTCGGATTCACCGGCCCGCCCACCTGGATGCGATAGGTTACGTCGGGGGACGACCAGGTGGCCACCCCGTCCGGTGTCTTTACGGACACGCTGGCCTGGAACGTCATGGTGAAACGCCCCTGCGCGTTGAACACCCAGGTGTCCGTCCGCCTGTCGTTGGCATGAATCGTCACGGATCGGGGATCGGCTTCCGCACTTCCGAGGACGACCGCTCCACGAGAATCCCGGGCCTGCACTCCACCATCGTCGGGCGTGCTCACGTTCTTCATCGTCAACGTCACATCGGATGCGGTCGCCTCTGAGGGGAGATTCGTGAGGATGGATGTCGCATCCATGCTGATCGGGAGGCTTCCGCCCACCGTGTCCACGGTGAACAGGGTATGGTCCGGGTCGGAAACGGCGGAGCTTGCCTTGGCCCTTCCCGCCAGGATGAGGGATCTGCTCGCACTGGAGGCCGCCACATCAACGAGATCGGCTCCTTCCAGAGCCACTTTCTGAACTTGCTGGGACTGTTTCGGCCCATCGGCCCGAGCCTGTGGGGCAGCGATGAGCAGTCCGGCGAACTGACCCAATAATGTGGCCAGAACAAGGGCCACGGACAATAGTCGAAAACGGTGATGTGTGGATAACATGGATTTCTTTCGTATGACTGGTGCCAAAGACGGCACACCGCCCCTCGTCGGTGATGCGGATAGGGCAGCGCGATGATGTTCCGCCAAAAAGCGGGCGCGCATGCCGCGGGAGCGCAGTGTTGTGGGGACGGGAAAGAGATTCCCGCCCCCACAACGGTATTACCATTGGTCAGGTCTCATCTGGTCTGGGAATCTACAGACCGACCTTGAAGGTGTATGTTTGCGGCGAAGCGACATACCCGTTGCTGGTATGGGACTCGAAGGTCAGATTGTAGGTGCCCGCCCGGCTGAAAACCCACTTCACGTGCTCATGGAATACCTCATCGTCACCGGCCGTGACGGCGAAGGAATGAGATCCCCCCTGCTGATCGAACCATACCTGTCCGTTCTGGCTGACAGTCACATTCCCGTTCGGAGCGTTGCTTTCCCCTTGCTTTGCCGTGAACTGGACCCCCGTCAGCGTCACTGTCACGGTATCGTTGTTCGTGAGAATGTCGCGAAGTGACTCGTCCCCCGAGAATCCCGCCCAGGGCACGTTGCGGCTGATGGCCTCGGCATGGGTTTGGGGGATGATGTAGCCCGTGCCGCTGGCGCCGGTGGTCCACGGGACCACAAGGTCGTAGGTGCTTGCGGGTTTCCATGCGGTGTCTTCGTAGTTGGAGCCGAGTTCGATCCCTGTGCCGTCGTAGTTCAGGGAGACGACATCGATGTGCCCGGAGGTGATGTCCTGTGATGCGGCCATCGCCGTCGTCGCGCCGATCCCCATGGAGATAGCGGCGACCGCGGCGACCGCGGCGCCGACAAACGGCCTCCAGATTCGGCGCAGTCCCGACGGCGCGGTGTGCTGCATCGTTCGCTCTTCTTGTGATGTTTCGATATGTGATGTATTCATGGTCATAACTGCTTATCTACGATGTGATTTCGGCTGCCACATATGCATGCAGAGCGCATGGGATGCCGACGATCACAATGTATGAGTACGCCCGGCCTATTTCATGAACCGGGCATTAGACAGCAATGCCCCCCTTCTACAGTTTCTCGACATTCTGACGTTCTCTCTACGCCAGGCGAATGATTAAATAACGATAATCATTCTTATTATTAAATACCACAGTTCTCCGAACCTGTCAACCGACATAACGACACGGATCGAATCCCCCTGCCACGGGCCGGCGCTCCGCAAGGAAATCCGCCCTCACGTGCCGGCAGACGGCATGCCTCAGCGTCGCGGGCCGGTCGAATGCCGAACCACCAGCCTGGTCGGGAAAACATCCACATGCGTGAGATCGTCTCCGCCGATGGCCGCGAGCAGCATGCGCACCATCTGCTCCCCCTGCTCGCGAACGGGCTGGACAACCGTCGTCAGGCCAAAGGCCTCGCTCAGATCGTTGCCGTCGATGCCCACGACCGACACATCGCGGCCCACGACAAGCCCCCTCTCCCTCAGAGCCTGCATGGCGCCCATCGCCATCTCGTCGGAGGACGCGACCAGCGCCGTCACATCGGGCCGCCTGTCCAGCAGCCGGTTCGCGGCCGCATACCCATTGCGGGCCGTCATCACCGTCGCGGGAGAGTCCAGGGAGGCCGAGGCGTCGAGACCATGCCTGTGCAGATCCGCCCTCCAGGCGTTGCGTCGCCGCTGGGTCGGTGCACTGGGTCTCTTGTCGTTCGTCATCCCCGAAAGGTGGCCTATCACCGTATGGCCCAGGTCGATGAGATGGTCGCAGGCCTGGGTCATGGCGTTCTCATCGCCGATGCCGACGTGGGAGAAACCCGGCTGCAGAACGGAGAGGAAGGCCGCGGGAACGTCCAGCCCTCTGAGCAGGGAGGCCTCCGAATCGTCGAAGAACAGGGACAGGACCGCCACGGCGTCCACCTTGCTGCGGAGCACATCCGGATCGAACTTCGGCCGGTGCCGTCTCGAATAGTCGGGAAGCGAATAGATCAGCGCATCATAGCCGGCCGCCCTGAGCGTCTGCTCCATGGATTCCACCGCGGAGGCGAAGAACCATCGGGAGACGTCGGGCAGCACCAGGCCGCACGAACGCGTCGACCCCCGTGCAAGGGACGCCGCGCTGTGCGACGGCGTGTAGCCAAGCTCGTCGGCGACCTTCAGCACATGCTCGCGGGTGCGCCCTCCCACGCCCGGCAGACCGCGCAGCGCCCGGGAGACCGTCGCGGTTGACACCCCGGCGGCGAGCGCCACCTCTTCGATTCGCACGTTCATACCACCCATTATGCCTGCGGTGGTCACGGACGCCACCCGGGGATCACGGGTTTCGGACAGGAGGCCCTCCCCGGTCGGCGGAAGGTCCGGAATCGTCGGTGAGCGGAGGCCCGGCGGGCCCCTCGGAGTTGCGCGGGCCCGAATGGCCCTGGGCATCCGGGGTCCCTCCCGGCCCCCCGGACTTTCCCGAGCCGCTAGAGCCCCGGGAACCGGCGAAGCCGGGGAACGGGGATCGGGGATTGGATTTCATCACCTCGGTCGTCACCCCCTGCGCCGTGACCGTCACCTTGACGAGGTTGCCGCGGATGGTCAGCCGCAGAGACATCGATTTCCACTGCCGGGGAAGATGAGGCGTGAAGGACACCCTGCCCCGCTTGATGCGCATTCCCGCGAACCCCTCCACCAGGGACAGCCAGACGCCGCCGGCGCTGGCGAGATGCACTCCGTCGGCGGTGTTGTCGTGGGCGTTGGCGAGATCGGCGAACAGCGATTCGTGAAAATAGGACATGGCCAGGTCCTCGCGCCCGACCTCCGCCCCGACGATGCCCTGCACGGCGGCGGACAGAGTGGAGTCGCCGGTGGTGATCCTGTCGTAGTAGTCGTAGTCCGCCGTCTTCTGCGCCAGGGAGAACTCATCTCCCAGCAGCAGCAGGGCGAGAATGACGTCGGGCTGTTTGATAACCTGCTTTCTGTATATCTCCAGCGAATGGTAGTGGAGCAGCAGGGGTCTGGCTTTGAGATGGACGAAATCCCACGGCTCCCTGTTGAGAAAATCGGCATCCTGCTCATGAATCGCGAACTGCTCGTTGTAGGGGATGAACATCGCGTCCGCACATGATTTCCACGCGGCCATCTCGCGGTCGGTGACATTGAGCCTGCCGCATACGTCGGCGAAGACCGGGGGCGCCCCCTCCCGCATCTGCCGCATGGTCTCGTAGGCGGCGCAGAGATTGAAACGCGCCATCACATTCGTGTAGAAGTTGTCGTCCACCAGTGCCGAATACTCGTCCGGCCCGGTGACGCGGTGGATGTGGTACTTCTGATCCGTGTCGACGAACCCTATGCTCGCCCACATGCGCGCCGTTTCCACGAGTATGTCGATTCCTTCGCAATCAAGGAAATCCGTGTCGCCTGTCGCGGCCACGTACTGCTCCACCGCGTAGGCGATGTCGGCATCGATGTGGTACTGAGCCGTCCCTGCGGGAAAGTACGCGGATGCCTCCTCCCCGTTGATGGTTCTCCAAGGGAACAGGGCCCCATCGAGATCAAGCGTCGCGGTCCGACGGCGCGCCGCGGGGAGCATGCGATAGCGGTAGTCGAGGATCCTTCTCGCCTTCGTCGGGTCGGAGAAAAGGAGAAACGGAAGTATGTATATTTCCGTATCCCAGAAGTAATGGCCGCTGTAGCCGGTGCCGCTGAGGCCCTTGGCGGATATGCCGTTGGGCACGGAGGCCGTCGACTGGGCCAGCTGGAACAGCTCCCAGCGCAGCGCCTGCTGGAGCCGTCCTCCGTCCGACGAATCTATTTCGACGTCGGAACGCCGCCAGAATCTCGACAGCCACGCGCGCTGCTTTCTCAGAACCCTCGAGGGATCCTGGCCGCCGTAGCGTTCCAGCGTCCTGCGACAGTGGGCGGCGAGCCTGGCGGGATCCTGAGGCCTTCGGGTCGAGGACCTCAGCCCCTCGTACACCCCCCGTGGCTCGAGCTCGTAACTGTGGTATGCGACGTACCGTATGACGTCGATGCTCTCGTCCCCGTCGAAGTAGAAACGCCAATGGGTGGAGTTCGTGCGGCTTCCGTTGACGTACTGCCGCAATCCGACGGCCATGGACAGCCGCGAATTCCTGCATCGGTAGACGTCGACGACATCGGATGTGGACAGACCCTCGGCGAGGGCGGGCTCTCCGGCATGGCTCCGGCGGGTTGCGGGCCATGCCGTTTCGCGCAGGATCCGCTCGATTCCCGCACCCTCCGCATGGCCTTTTCGCGGGTCGTCGGATGGCGTCCCCGCCGTGCGCGTCTGCACATTGGGCCGGCCGTCGACCTCCAGGGAGGAGCCCTCCAACCCCTTGCCCGAGAGATTCAGCGTGATCAGCGCCAGATTGGGCTCGAACAGACACGTCATGCGGCCCGTCGTGACCGTCAGGGTTCGCCCCGGTCCGAAGACATAGTCCTGCGTGACCGTGGAGACACCGCGACGAAAGTCGATTCTCTGCACCGAGGTGGATGCGCTGTCCTCGATGGGCCGCCCATCGAGCAGCATGTGGAAGTCCGAGGCATCGGGCACCCCCTGGATCGTCTGCCCCACGCGGGCCAGACCGTAGGCGTCCTCGGGGTAGGTGATCCAGGAGTTTTCGTGGAACCCGCTGAGGAACGTCCCGTTCCCCAGCAGTCGTTCGCCCGCCCCGGCGCCGCGGATCCCTATGGTCCCGTTGGAGACGGAGAACAGCGTGGCGCTCACGTCGCTGGGTCTGCGTCTTTCGGTGAAGCTCCATTCGTCGACGGGATAGGCGTCCGGGGCCAGAGGATCGTCGCTGTCGCGCAGCTTTCTGCGCATCGTGGACGTGTTGCCGTCGATGATCTCGACAAGATCGTTGACGACGACGTCGGCGCCCGCGCGCATCAGAGCCTTCTGGCCGACCCCGCGGTTCACGCCGACGACCAGGCCGAAGTTCCCGGCCCGCCCCGCCGCGACCCCGGAGAGGGCATCCTCGAACACGGCGGTCTCGTCGATGTCGCAATCCAGAAGCTGGGCCGCATACAGAAAGGTATCCGGCGCCGGCTTTCCGGGAAGGGCATGGCGAGCTCTCACCTCGCCGTCGACGACCTGATCGAAGTACCGTATGATTCCCGCCCGTTTCAACACCTCACGCGCGTTTCTCGAGCTGGATACCACCGCGAGACGCGTCCCCTGAGCTATGTAGTGGCGCAGGACGTCGACCGTGTCGTCGTATGGCTCCACCCCACGCTCATGCAGCAGATGCTCGAAGATCGCGTTCTTGCGGTTTCCCAGGCCGCACACGGTCCGCGCGTCAT
>JALCNP010000029.1 GCA_022649135.1 Bifidobacterium sp. | reverse complement strand
GTCCACCACGCATGAACGGGTGACGGGCGGCGACGGCGAATCCCGCGACATCTCCTGCATCCTTGGGCGTGGCGAGATGAAGGGCCGTATCATTCGCAGTCCCCGCGGCGACAACGGTTTCGGATACGACCCGCTTTTCGTGCCCGACGATCAGCCGCACCGCGGCGTTGATGATCCGTTGACCAGCGCCGAAATGACCGGCTCCGAGAAGAACGCCATCTCTCATCGCGGCAAGGCGATCACCGCACTGATCCCCTCCATCAGACGTCTGATGGCCGCCGTCACCCCCCGATGAGCAGATGCGCGCACGTCATCGTGATCAGACTGATCACCGCCGTCACGCAGAGGGTGAACCCGGCCAGCTTCGCGTTGCCCAGAACCCTGTCCGTGAACATGGTCGCGAATATGGCCGTGGGGGCCAGACAGCACAGGACGACCGATTCCCGTATCATCGGGCCGAACGGGAGAATCAACCAGGCGGCGGCAGCGAAGACGATCGAGCTCGGCAGCCGGTACAGAAGAACCTGCAGCACGCCCGACACGTCGTGCCGTGAGCTGGGAAGATCGGTGAGCATACCCACCATCAGCATCGCGCAGAACGCGTTCGCCGCATAGAAGGGCTGGCAGACCGAGGCCACGATGTGGGGGATGGGCACGTTGAGCAGCATAAGCACGATCATGAGAACGTAGGTATCGAAGGATGCCGATGATGCGAATCCCTTGGCCACGGTGACCATCATGGAGCGTCGCGCGAGACGGCGCGCCTGCCTGTCCTTCGGCCGGGAGTAGGCCAGGGTCGGCGCGGCGTTGTCGCGCAGGTCCCGCGAATCGGTGTCGGGCTGGATGTGCAGAAGCGTGCGCGTCATCACATTCGTGCCCGCGGCGACCATCACCGAATTCCCCACGTCGAACATCGCGGCGGGGACCAGGCCGGCGGGGCCTATGAACGTCTGGATGATGGGGAAGCTGAAGCACCCGATGTTGAAGCCCGATGAGTTGAGCATGAGAAAGGCCCTGTCCGACACGCGGCGGTGTTGGGTGAGAACGAAGATGAGCGTCGGAACGATGGCCGCGGCGATCAGGGAAAAGCCCGAAATGAGCAGAAGTCTCACGTTGTGGGGGTTGACGGCGAACGAATAGATGATCGCCCCGGGAAGCACGAGGTTGAATTCCGCGGTCTGAATCACGCGGTAGTCGCTGCCTCCGAACAGGTGGGCGCGCTTGAAGGCGTAACCCAGCATGATGATGAACAGCAGCGTGAGTGGCTGGATGATGGCGCCCATGATGCCCTCTTACGCGAATATGGATGTGCAATCCGCAATCATAGACGGCCGTCCTTACCTTGGGGCCGCCGTCGGCTTCCTCCTTTGCCGCGGATCCGCTGTGCGCGTCGGCGCGCTCGGCTCTATAGTGGGATGGTGACGGTTCCCCCCTGCCGGGGAGTCGCAGGGAGGCGACCGCGAAATCGCCTGATCGACGCGCGGAAGGAGGATCGCGATGAGTGATGGGGCCGGACATGACATTGTCGTCCGGAGAATCTATGGACCGCAACCGGATGGAGACGGATACCGCATGCTGGTGGATCGTCTGTGGCCGAGAGGCATGAGCCATGACCGGGCGCGGCTTGATTTCTGGGCGAAGGACATGGCGCCCTCCGCCGATCTGCGGTCGTGGTTCTCCCACAGGCCCGAACGGTTCGAGCGTTTCGCCGATGCGTATGGCGAGCAGCTGGAACGCAATCCGCAGGCCGATGCCTTCGTCGAACAATGCGCCGATATCCTGTGCTCCCGTGATCTGTATCTGCTGTATGCCGCCAAGGACGCGGAACGCAACAACGCCGTCGTGCTGCGGGACTGGCTGGGACAGCGGTTGGGCCGGATTGGGCGCTCACCGTCCCGGGCGATGGTTCGGCAAGAACCATCGCGCTGAGGTTCTTGATTGTTCAACTGGCGTGAAAGATCCCCGATGTGCGCGAGATGGGACTTGAACCCACACGTCCGAAGACACAGGAACCTAAATCCTGCGCGGCTACCAATTACGCCACTCGCGCCTGTCCGCCCACGGGACCACGTCCCTTCGCCGGAGCGCACGAACCAGAACCCGTCCGACGTCCCGAGACGATATGCGGGTGACGCCCGGTCCTGAGCGAAAAGAGAGCCACTTGACAGAATCGAACTGTCGACCTGCTCATTACGAGTGAGCCGCTCTACCAACTGAGCTAAAGTGGCGTGCCATCAACCAGCAAATGCCGACTGCACACAAGATGTAGAGTATATCCATGAATTGGGAATTTGTCCACAGCGCGACGTGTCTCCGGCGGTCGAAGCATGCGGGACACGCGCGTCTGCCGGTCGATTCCCTTGTTCGGCCGGTGCGAGACAATGGGGTGTATGAGTGATTCACAGGGCTTTGATGATTTCTACGCCATAATACCGGCCGGTGGCACGGGAACGCGTCTGTGGCCGCTGAGCCGCAGCAGTCGCCCCAAGTTCCTGTATGATCTTGTCGGACAGGGCAGCACCCTGATCCAGTCGACCTTCGCTCGTCTGGAGGCTGTGACGGGTGCGGGGCACATCGTCGTCAGTGCGGGATGGCGGCATGTGGACGAGATACGTCGGCAGCTTCCCGGGCTGCGGGCCGATCAGCTTTTCGCGGAACCCGTGCAGCGTGATTCCATGGCGGCGATCGCCTTGGCCACGGCCGTTCTGGCCCGGCGTCATGGCGAGGGCATCATCGTCGGCTCATTCGCCGCAGACCATGTGATCCGTGGCCGTGAGTCGTTCGCACAGGCCGTGTCCGAGGCGGTTGCGACCGCTCGGGCCGGCTATGTGACCACGATAGGGATCGCGGCGTCACGGCCGTCCACCGCGTTCGGATACATTCATCAGGGGCGTTCGCTGGGTGCCGACATCCCGGGCGCCTCGCGCGCCCATCTCGTCGAGCGATTCGTGGAGAAGCCGGATTCCTCCACCGCACAGGCCTTTCTTTCCACGGGCGAATACCGCTGGAACGCGGGAATGTTCGTGATGAGGGCGAAGGTTCTGCTTGATTATCTGCACGACTCGATGCCGAGCTTCTTCGAGGCCATATCGCATATCGCCGACGCCTACATGCAGGACGAGCATGCCGTCGACGAGGCGATGTCGCGGTATTGGACGGGTCTGGAGAAGATCGCCTTCGACTATGCCGTCGCGGAGCCTTTGAGCGCGGCCGGCGGCGTCGCGATGGTGCCCGGGGACTTCGGCTGGGACGACATCGGCGATTTCAACTCCGTGGCCGCTCTGCTGCCGAGCGCCAACGAGAGGAACATGAAGATCCTCGGGGATTCCGATCTGGTGGCGTATCTGGATTCCGCCGGGGACGTGGTGGTGCCGTCCGCCGGGCGGACGATCGCGCTGCTGGGAGTGAACGACATGGTGGTCGTCGACACGCCGGACGCCCTGCTTCTCGCCCCGAGAGCCCGCAGCCAGGAGGTCAAGAGCATGGTGTCCTATCTTCAGGAATCAGGGCACGACGATCTGCTCTGACGTCATTCTTGCAATTGTGGCAACGACCTGTCCGGTTCCTTCCGCGGGCCGTCGCACATGATGACCCCCCACAGGAACGGGATGAGGATGATCGCGCCCAGCATGAGCCTTATCTGCACCGCCAGCGCGGCCAGCATCAGAGATATCACGATTCCCAGCGGAATGAGGAACAGGGGGAGCAGGGAGCGGCGGCGTCGCGCGGCAATTATCGCCAGTGCGGCCAGCATCCAGTCGAACAGGGCGAGGTTGAACATGATCCGGGGGATCGTCGCCCATCGGGAGACGGAGGCCGTGGCCTTGTCCGTGTGCAGGATCGCGGCGAGGATGCTGTACTGGTCATCGGCCGGCTGCACGGGGTTGACGAGCGATCCCTCGAACAGCGCATAGGCCGTTACGCAGCTGCCGAGGTTCGCGAAGCACAGCTCGCGCCAATGGGACAGGAAGGGCTTGAGATCCTTGCCCGTCAGCGATTCGACCTTGTTGGACATCACGAACAGGCGTTCGGCCTCGTAGTTGTGTGCCCACTGCTTTTCGGGCCGCATGGCCTGGAAGTAGTCGTCCGCCTTCCGTGGAAGGTTCTGCCTGTGCCCCGTCTGGTCGAGGTAATAGATGTAGGAGACCTGCATAAGGGGCACTCCCAGCATCTCCGTGGTGGGGGAGGGCGCCGCCTTGAGCCCAAGGTCGCAGTATGCCGTCCACGCCCCCGACAGGGACGCGAAGACCACCAGGACGGCGAGTACGCGCTTGTATTCCCTGCGGTAGCGGATGAGAAGGAAGACGATGATCGCGCCGATGAAGATGAAGTTGTTCTTGCGAAACTCGTTGGTGACGAACAGCAGAAGTCCCAGCCCGGCGAGGAACCAGGGCCTGTGCAGAAGCTCTCCTCCCGAATCGATGATTCCGAAGACGGCGGTGCACAGCAGCAGTGTGAATCCCGCGCACAGAACGTCTTTGGTGCTGGAGACCGCGTAGGCCGGGAAGAGGGGGAAGAACGACCACACCAGGGTCGCGGCGACCAGGGGGGCGGTCGCGATCCTGCGCGAGAGCACCGCCAGGGCGGTGATGATGCATGCCGAAAAGATCAGCGCCTGGAGAAGATTGCACAACCACAGGCGGTTCCCTCCCAGAAGGCCGAGGAAGAACGTGTCCAGTATCGAATGCTGCTTGTTGAACGTCCATTGCGCATATTGCCTGCGTTGGCTGCGCGAATCGGGTGAGTCGATTCCGGGGAAGAGGATCGCATAGGTGACGAGGTTGACCGCAAGGGGCAGCACTATGAACCAGCGTGGCCTGTGCTCGGCGGCGTGTCTGGCGCGTGGATGCCCCGCCGCCGTCTTGTGCGTGCGTTCCGTCTCCTCGCCGAAGGGGGACGAAATATCTCCTGCAGCGAATATGCCGCCGTGCCGGGATGTGTCCGGCTCGCTGAACTCCATGGGGCACATTGTATAGGCGTTATCATGGAGAGCCGTGTCCGCGTCGCCATTTTTTGTTTTGTTCTGTCCAATTTTGTGAGTAACTTGTGAGATGAAGCACGTACGTGTCACGCCGTTGAACCACGCAACTACGCACCTCTTCATAATGATGATGAAAGGATCTACCACCATGCCCATCAATCCCCCAGTGGACGCCACCCAAACCCAGCAATGGGCCGCATTGCACAAGCATTATGACGAATTGCAGGCCGAGGGCATAAGCCTGAAGACATGGTTCGCACAGGATGCCGATCGCGTCGACAAGCTCAGCTTCGAGGCGGGCGACCTGCATTTCGACCTGTCAAAGAACCTCATCAAGCCCGAGACCATCGGCCTGTTCGCCGATCTCGCCAGAGCCGTGAATCTCGAAGAGCGCACCAAGGCCATGTACACCGGCGTGCACATCAACAACACCGAGGACCGAGCCGTTCTGCACACCGTTCTGCGCCGTCCCGTGGAGGACGAGGGCAAGTACATCGTCGACGGGCAGGACACGGTCAAGGACGTGCGCGACACGCTCAAGCGCATCTACGCCTTCGCGGACAAGGTCCGTTCCGGAGAATGGCGCGGTGTGACCGGCAAGAGGATCACGACCGTCGTCAATATCGGCATCGGTGGTTCCGATCTGGGCCCCGTCATGGTGTACGAGGCCCTCAAGACCTATGCGGACGCCGGCATCAGCGCTCGCTACATCTCCAACATCGACCCCAACGATCTGGCGGAAAAGACGAAGGGGCTCGATCCGGAGACCACGCTGTTCATCATCGTGTCCAAGACGTTCACCACGTTGGAGACTCTGACCAACGCGCGCGAGGCCCGCACCTGGCTGCTCGAGGAGCTGCAGGCCGGCGGGGCGATCGACGGTTCGCAGGAGCAGTCGGCAGACGCCATCAGGAAGCACTTCGTGGCGGTGTCGACCAATCTGGAGAAGGTCGCCGAATTCGGCATCGACCCTGACAACGCCTTCGGGTTCTGGAACTGGGTCGGCGGCCGCTATTCCGTCGATGCAGCCGTCGGCACCTCGCTGGCGGTCGTGTTCGGGCCCGCGCGGTTCGAGGAGTTCCTTCACGGCTTCCACGAGATCGATGAATACTTCGCCCACACCCCGTTCGAGAAGAACGTCGTCGTGATCATGGGCATGATGAACGTGTGGTACCGCAACTTCTTCAAGGCCGCATCGCATGCGGTGCTTCCCTATGACCAGTACCTGCATCGCTTCCCCGCCTATCTGCAGCAGCTGACCATGGAGTCCAACGGCAAATCCGTCCGCTGGGACGGAAGTCCCGTCACCACCGATACCGGCGAGATCTTCTGGGGCGAGCCCGGAACCAACGGCCAGCACGCCTTCTATCAGCTCATCCATCAGGGAACGCAGCTCATCCCGGCGGACTTCATCGCATTCGCGAACACCCCCAACCCCATCAAGGACGGCGACCAGGACGTGCACGAGCTGTTCCTGGGCAACTATCTCGCGCAGACCAAGGCCCTCGCCTTCGGCAAGACCGCGGACGAGGTCCGTGCGGAAGGAACCCCGGAGGCCATCGTGCCCGCGCGCGTGTTCAAGGGGAACCGTCCCACCACGTCGATTCTGGGTGTGGATCTCACCCCGTTCGCCCTCGGTGAGCTGATCGCCCTGTATGAGCACATCACCTTCGTCGAGGGAACGGTGTGGGGAGTGGATTCCTACGATCAATGGGGCGTGGAGCTCGGCAAGCAGCTCGCCAAGCAGATCACTCCGGCGATCTCGCAGGATGACGCCGCGCTTGCCGCCCAGGATGCATCCACTCAGAGTCTGATCCGTTTCTACCGCGCCAACCGCCGGTTCTGACCTATTCGGCGTGGCCCGGCGACGGATGCGTCATCGGGCCACGCCGTTGTTTCGCGTTTCGTGCATAGGCCGTACGGAACCGCACCATCCCGCCTTTCACGGCATAGGGGGACACAGGAGCGGCCCCGTACGGCCTATGCGTTGAATCGGATGCGGCACCGTGCCGGGACGGCGGGGGCCGCCGACAGGAACGACGAGGTGACCTGCCGTGCCCGACGGTCAGGATATGAACAGCATGTCGTCATCCGCATCGTAGTCGAACAGCTCGCCGTAGCGTCCCCAGCCCACTGCTATGTCGAACTGCTGCTGAGCCTGCGCGCGCGAGTATTTCGAGCACAGAAGGTTGACGACGAGCTCACCATGCAGCTTGCCGCTCTTGCTTTTTTCCAGCGCCCGGGTGATGCTGTGCACCAGCGGAGCGTGGTGGAGCGCCAACCGCGCGAAGATCTGCTTGCTTTGCAGAATGTCGGCATCCTGCCATTCGCGGCCCGCCTTGGTGAGCTGCGCATGCCCGTCGTACACGCTGATGACGTCGAGCATGATTCCGGCGTCGACCAGAGGGAACAGGTCGTCGATCTCAAACGACAGATCGGACGCCAGATCGGCCAGATCGACCCCTTCGGGGTATTGGGCGATGACCTCCAGCAGGCCGGCGAGCCCGCCGGGCATCGCGTCGGGCAGCAGAGGCATGTCCATGTCGGAATCGTCCCCCGACATCCCGGAACTGACGACATTGCCGATGAGCAGGGAATCGCTTTCGCTCGCCGTGATGTCGTTCGCCGATACGTCGGATCCGCGTCCGGCGGCGTCAGGGGCAGGGACCGTTCTTGCAGAGGGGGATGGCTCTGCGTCCGAGGCGCCGGGAGAGACGGCGTTCGGTGCGCCGGAAACGGATGGTGAACCGGAGGGGGACTGCGGGGCGATGGTGACGCTGCTGACCTGTTTTCTGCCCGTGAGGATCGAGTACAGGTTGTCGACCAGGGATTCGAATTCCTCGCTGTGCTTGTCGCGTGGCCGGGGGAGGGACACGTGCGTCTGCGCGATGATGTGCCCCGGGTGGGACCCGAGAACGATCACCCGATCAGCCATCTGCACGGCCTCCTCGATGTTGTGCGTCACGATCAGAATGGATTTGATGCCCGAATTCTTGCTTGACCACAGATCAAGCACCTCCTGCCGAAGGTTTTCGGCGGTGAGGACATCGAGCGCCGAAAACGGCTCGTCCATGAACAGCGCGTCCGGGTGAAGCACCAGGGAGCGTGCTATTCCCACGCGTTGGCGCATGCCTCCGGAGAGCTCCTTCGGATAGGCGGATTCGAAGCCGTCGAGGCCTATGGAGTCAAGCGCCTCGATGGCCATCTTGGCGCGTTTCGCGCGGGGGACGCCCCGCGCCTGCAGACCGAGTTCGACGTTGTCCTGCACGGAAAGCCACGGCATGAGTGCGAATGTCTGGAAAACGAACGCGACCCCCGGGTTCGGCCCGTGCAGGGCCTTGCCCCGGTACCGCACCGTTCCGCTGGTCGGCTGCACGAGACCGGCCAGGATGCGCAGGAATGTTGACTTCCCGGCACCGGACCTTCCGAGGATCGCCACGATCTCGCCCTGGTCCAGGGTGAGCGAGATGTCATGCAGCACGCTCAGCTCGGCCCCTTTCTCCGACACGAAGCTCTGGCTGATGTGCTGCGCCTCGATGATGGTCTGGTCTGCGGACTTGCGCAGTTGTGCATGTGTAAAAGTCATGATGTTGTCCTTGATGGTGATGATGGTTGCCCATAACGGATGAATGCCGACGCCGTCTTCGTCAGTTCAGGGAGAATCTGCGTGCCGCGAGACGGTGCAGCGGATTCCACAGAAGAAGGTTGATGCCCACCACGAAAATGCTCATGGCGGTGATTCCGATAATCGTTTCCGGCATGTTCCCGGTGGCCGTTGACTGCGCGATGTATGCTCCCAGTCCCTTCGCGGTCAGGGTGTGCTTGCCGTAGCTCACTATTTCGGAGACGATCGAGGCGTTCCACGCCCCGCCCGCCGCGGTCAGGCCCCCCGTGCACCAGGACCCGAAGACCGAGGGCAGGATGAGCGTCTTCCATCGCAGCCAGCCGTGCATCCCGATGTTCTTTCCCATTTCCTTGAGATCGTTGGGAATGGCGCTTGCCCCGGCGATGATGTTGAACAGTATGTACCACTGCGTGCCCAGCGCCATGAGCAGTATGCAGCCCCAGTTGTTGTCGATGTTGAAGGTGATGAATATCATCGTTATCAGGGGGAAGATGAAATTCGCCGGAAAGCTGGCCAGGATCTGAACGATCGGCTGCATGACGTGCAGAGCACGCGGATTCATGCCGATGAGCGATCCGATCGGCACCCAGATGAGCGAACAGATGATGAGCAGCACCGCCACCCGCATAAAGGTGATCGTGCCGAGCCCGAGGACGTGGCCAAGCTGGCCGAACCCGGTGCCTCTGCTGATCGTCGTGATGAGCTGGCCGAGCCCGAAGACCAGGAGAAGGGCCATTATCGCCCCCGTGACGATGGTCATGGCCTTGCGCCTGCCCCCGCGCAGCTCCCAGTGCGATCCGGTTATCCCGAGCGGCCGCGTGATCACGTCAAGAACGCTCCCGATAGGGCTGAGCAGAGTTCCGAGTATCTCATCCAGATGCGACTGGCGGATGACGAAGAGCACGAGACTCGTCTTTACCTCGGCCCCCTCGTTCTGGGTGATGCGGAACTTCTCCGCCCACGCGACGAGAGGCTTCCATAGGAATATGTCGAGAAGCACCACCACCAGGATCATGGTGACGATGGCCCAGGCGATCTTCCCGGGGTTCTCCTCCTTGGCCGCCTGGCCGACGAAGCTTCCGATTCCCGGAAGCACATACGTCTTGTTGTTCACCGAGATCATTTCCGAGGCGGTGAGAAAGAACCATCCTCCGCCGACGCTCATCATGCAGTTCCATATAAGGGGAATCGTTGAATTCGGAACGTCCAGTTTCCAGAACCGCTGCCAGTTGGTCAACCGCAGCGAGCGGGCGGCCTCGTCCAATTCCGTGGGCTCGCTTTGCAGGGACCGGTAGAACGAGAAGGTCATGTTCCATGCCTGGCTGGTGAAAATCGCGAAGATGGATGCCGCTTCCACACCCATCATGGAATGGGGGAAAAGCACCAGCCAGATCGTGATCGTCGCCGAAAGAAAGCCCAGGATCGGTATCGACTGCAGGATGTCGAGCAGCGGTATCAGGATGGGCCGCAGTATCCGCGACCGCGCGGCGGCCAGACCGTAGATGAAGGTGAAGAGGAGGGAGAATCCCAGCGCGATCATCATGCGGAACACCGAACGCATGGCATAGTATGGCAGCTGGTTGAGATTCGTGGATATCGTTGAGGGGATTCCGCTGGGGCCGATGGGTGTGCCCACCGCATTGAGCAGATACACCGTCACGCCGAACAGGGCGCAGATGCCAAGAAGGACGATGACATCGTACAGCGCCCGCTTCGAGCCGTTTCCGGCCCGCGAATCGGCGCCGTGGATGATTGTTGTGGTCATGATAAAACCTCGGAACGCATAAAAGGACTGTGCCGACAATGTTCAGGCACCGGCGTCGTCGTTCCGGCCGCGGCTTCAGATCACTGCGGAATCATGCAGTGACGGTGAAAGGGCGTGGGGACGGGATGCTGCGGTGAGCATGTCAATGAACGGCGGGATGTTTGTATGTGAATCCGCGTAGGGGACGGATTCGTCTGACTACTGTCGTAACTGTCACTAGGACCGCTATCCATATGCCTCACCTCCTCACACCCGGATGCATGCGCACGTGACGTGCATCGTATACTTGATGGTGTCGTTGCGGCGAGCTCGCGCAAACGCAGAAGAGGCGAGTACATCATCATCGCCGGATGCGTCATCGTTCAAGCTTCAGCCTCGCAGAGCAGTGCTGTTGCGTTAGTTCATGCCTTGATCCGACAGGAACTGTTGACCTGCTTACAGTGTCTCCACTGCTTCGCGGCAGCAACCCATATCTCTGCGGTAGCCTCGCCTACCGACCTGACTCAGAATAAGTCCGTGCCGAATCTTTGTCAAACCCTCGACATCGACATGCAGGCATCGGCATGCGTGCGCTGAAGGGGAGCGCGTTCATGCCCCTCCGAGCGGCGTCATCCGCGGCGGGTCCATGCAGTGGGTTATGCTGATCACCAGTTGTGTCGGAGCCGTTTTGCCGCATGGAATCGGTTCCTTCGAGTTCAGCCGTCGTCCGAATGGGGGCGATTGGCGAATTGGCAGGCTTTTCTGCCGGTGTGGTGGAAACTGGAAACGGGCGCGGAGCGATGGGAATCGCGATGAGGAGCCCCTGATCTGTGCGCTGGCGTGCGGCGGCGGTGGAGGATGAGCATGGTTAATGCCATTGAGGCGTTTGACGCCAAACATATCAAGCCTGCGGAGGGTATTCCCGCATTCCGTCCCGGAGACACCGTCGAGGTGAACGTCAAGATTCAGGAAGGCAACAACTCCCGTATTCAGGCTTTCATCGGCGTGGTGATCGCCCGCCAGGGATCCGGCGTGCACGAGACCTTCGTCGTGCGCAAGATCAGCTTCGGAACCGGTGTCGAGCGTCGCTTCCCGCTGCACTCCCCGGTGATTGACTCCATCAAGCTCGTTCGCAGCGGACGTGTGCGCCGCGCGAAACTCTATTATCTTCGCTCGTTGCGTGGCAAGGCGGCGCGTATCGTCGAGCGTCGCGACAATACCGACAAGGCCTGATATCCGGTTATGGGCGTATGGGTGGCCCGGTGGCAGATGATGCCGCCGGGCCACCGTCGTCTTCGTCTGCGTCCCGTATGCGGATGCACGCGCAGGGCCGCATGCCTTCCCGTGCGCAGATGATGATATCGTGGTGGTGCTGGAAGTGAAGGGGTGCTCATATGCAATCAGATCCGCTTTCCGGGTCGCGCGACGATCAGAATGACCTTTATACCGTCACCGTCGCCGATCACGGCATAGACCCGACCCCCATCCCCCCCGCGAGTGCAGGTCGCCCCGCGCGTCGCACCGATCGCGACGACGAGAGGTTCGGCTGGCGGGACACCCTGATCTGGTGCGGGATCCCCATCGTCATCGTGCTGCTGATCCGCATATTCCTGCTCGGGTTCTATTCCATTCCCTCCGGATCGATGATGGACACCATAGAGATCGGCGATCACGTCATCACCGAGAAGCTTCCCCATTCCATGGTCCCCCTGAAGCGCGGCGACGTGATCGTGTTCAGGGATCCCGCGCATTGGCTCGACGATGAGGGCGGGGGATTCGGCGGCGACTATCTGATCAAGCGACTCATTGGGCTTCCGGGCGATCTCGTGGAGTGTGACGGAGCCGGTCAGCCCGTGAGGATCAACGGTGTGGCCGTGAACGAGACCGCATACATCAAGTCCGGTGTGGCTCCCAGCAATTTCGCCTTCCGCGTGCGGGTCAGTGCGGGGCATGTGTTTGTCATGGGGGATAACCGTTCCAATTCCGCCGATTCTCGCTACCACCAGAATGATGGCTCCAACGGCCTGGTGCCGGTGTCCGACGTCGTCGGCATCGGCCTGGTCACCTATTGGCCTCTCGATCGAATCGGAAGGCTCGACTCTCATCACGAGGTCTTCAGGGATGTTCCCGATGCCTCGAAATAGAAGCGGCGCCCATCGTCCCTCCGATCCGGCCGCGACCATCGCGAATCCCCGGGAACGCGAAGTCCCCGCCTCCCCCCGGAAGCCGGACGGTTCGGGCATGCCGCAGCCGACGCTGCATCTGGAGGCCAGGCTGGCCGAACAGGGGCATGACCTCATTGTGGGATTCGACGAAGTGGGGCGAGGCGCGCTTGCCGGACCCGTCATGGTGGGCGCCGCGGCCATCTGGGCGCGCGATCTTCCCGATATGGGCATACCGGACGGTGTCGCCGATTCGAAGCTGCTCACCGCACGAAAGCGGGAGGCCATGTTCGACGGGTTGCGCCGATGGTGCGCCGCTGACGCGGTCGGGCAGGCGAGCAATACCGAGATAGACGAGTGGGGCATATCCTACGCGTTGGGAATCGCCGCGCTGCGGGCCCTTAACGACGTCGAACGCCAGCTTGGCGACGAGCTGGCCGATGGATCCTCGGTCGGGGCGATTCTGGACGGGCCCAACGACTACATCACGAAGGTGCGCGACACCTTCGACGCCCCGCATCCGAGAGTTCCCGCGCAGGTCGTCACCGCGGTCAGGGCCGATCAGCACTGTGCCAGCGTGTCGGCCGCCTCCGTCATCGCCAAGGTGACGCGCGACAGGCTGATGGTGAGCATCGCCCAGGGGAATCCGTTGTATCAGCCCTACGGATGGGCGCACAACAAGGGCTATGGATCCGCGCAGCACAGGGCAGCCATCGCGCGTCTGGGGCCGACGTCCCTGCATCGCGTGACCTGGCACCTTATATAGATGTGGCGGCGGCGCGGTGTCGCGGCGCGTGACATAGCGTCCGCGCGGTAAGCTCTCATCAGTATTCATTGCGCTATGTGGAGGCCGTTCCTATGAGAGCCAGACGCGAGGCAAAAAAACGTCCGTCGATGTTCGAGGTGGCTAAGCTTGCGGGGGTCAGCCATCAGACGGTCTCCCGCGTCATCAACGATTCCCCCGACGTCTCCGTGACCACGCGGGCCCGCGTGCAGAAAGCCATCAAGGCGTTGGGGTATCGCCCCAGCAACTCCGCCCGGGCGTTGGCGTCCCGTCGTTCGCGCACCATCGGCCTCATCGCCGGGGGCTCGCGTTTCTTCGGCCCGATCTCGGCCATTTCGGCGATCGAGTCGATGGCACGTTCCCATGGGCTGTTCCTCAATGTGACCATGGTGCATGAGGCGTTGTGCACCCAGGCCGAATTCAACGAGCTGTGCGACACCTTCGACGAGCAGAACGTCGATGCCTTCGTTTTTCTTACGCCGACCGACGTGATGTTCTCCGCGGCCTGCCACGCCCGCGTCTCCCGGCCCGTGGTGCTGGTGACGTCCACGCACGGGGGCATGAGCATGCGCGAAGGTCTGTCCCTGATTCGTCCGGAGGACCGGCGGCGTACGGAGGTCGTCGGAATCGACCAGTGGGGGGCGGTCGGCGACGTCGTCGATCTGATCCTGCGGTATGGGCATCGCAGGGCTCTGTATTTCGCCGGTCCCCGCGAGTGGCGGGATGCGGCGACACGCCGTGCGTCATGGATGGAGCTGTCCAAGGCCCATTCCATCGATTCAAGGATCGTGCAGTGCAATTCCTGGGATTCCAGTGAGGCCTACGCCCGAATGAACCATGAGATCGACCGGATCGGTTCGGTGGGCGGGAATCTGCCGACCGTGGTGGTGACCGCGAACGACGGCCAGGCCGTGGGGGTCGCCCGGGCGATGCATGAGCATGGGATACGCATACCGCAGGATGTCAGTCTGGTGGGATTCGATGACATGCCTGCGATGGACAGTCTCTTCCCGCCTCTGACCACGGTTCGCCCCGATTTCGAGCAACTGGGGACGGCGGCCATGCAGGAGGTTCTGTGGCTGATAGGGGAGGGGCCGGAGCCCTCGTTCGCCGCATCGACCCACGGTGTGGGGCTGATACGGGCGAGGATCATGAAAAGAAGCTCCCTGGGTCCCGTGGTTCGCGAATAGCCGAAATCGCGCAGTGGACACGGCGGGGTTGTGCAATGGTGGCGCCCGCACTAGAATGTGCTATGTAAATGTGAGCGCTAACAATAACCGGTGACACCATGGTTCACCACTCGACGATGTAGGTGCAAGGCGCTCGTGGACAAGGGTCTGCGGCAGTCGGCCGATGGACCGGGCAAGGAGCCATAGGTATGAGCGCACATGCAATCTCCGCGGATGACGCTTCCGATCGGGTCGCTGTGATAGCGGAAAAAATACGGGCCGGGAAAACGTCCCTCGGCATTGAATTCGGTTCGACGCGCATCAAGGCCGTGCTCATCGATGATGAGTATGCGACGATCGCGGCCGGAGATCATGCGTGGGAGAACCATCTCGAGAACGGCCTATGGACCTATCCGCTCGAGGAGGTGTGGGCCGGTCTTCAGGACGCCTACGCCTCTCTTGCTCACGATGTGCTGACCGCCTACGGCGAGAGGCTGACGCGTATAGGAACCATGGGGTTCTCCGCGATGATGCACGGCTATCTGGCCTTCGGCGCGGACGATGGCCTTCTTGTCCCGTTCCGTACCTGGCGAAATACCAACACCCACGAGGCCCATGAGCGTCTTTCCGAGCTTTTCCAATACAACATCCCCGAACGCTGGTCGATAGCGCATCTCTACCAGTGCGTCCTCGATCGCGAGCAGCATGTGCCGAGGATTGCGTTCCTCACCACCCTCGCCGGATACGTTCACTGGAAGCTGACCGGCCGCAAGGTGATCGGAGTGGGCGATGCCTCGGGAATGTTCCCGATAGATCCGCGTACGCATACCTGGCGGCGGGACCTGCTGTCCAGATTCAGCGCGCTGCCGGAGGTGTCGGCTCAGCCGTGGAGCATCGAGGATCTCCTGCCGACGCCACTGGTGGCCGGGCAGAGTGCCGGAAACCTGACCGCGCAGGGAGCACGGCTGCTCGACCCCACCGGAACGCTGCTCCCCGGAGTCCCTCTTGCTCCCCCCGAAGGCGACGCGGGCACCGGGATGGTGGCCACGAACTCGGTGCGCGTGCGCACGGGAAACGTGTCCGCCGGAACCTCGATCTTCGCCACGGTGGTGCTGGAGCATGCGCTGGGCGCGTTGCACCCCGAGGTCGACCTGGTCTCGACCCCGGCCGGTGATCTGGCGGGAATGAGCCACGCGAACAATTTCACCTCGGACCTCAACGCCTGGGTAAAGCTCTTCGGGCAGTTCGCCGCGGCGGCCGGGGTCACTCTTGACACGGGCAGTCTGTACGGCACGTTGTTCCGCACCGCGATCGGACCGGATGTGGATGCCGATGCGGGAGGGCTGCTCAACTACTGCTTCTATTCCGGAGAGTTTCTCGCCGGGCTCGAACAGGGGCGTCCGGTGTTCGCGCGAGGGCCCGAATCGTCCATGACCCTTGGGAATTTCATGAGGGCCCAGCTGTTCGGCGCCTTCTCGCCGGTGAAGATCGGCATGGACGTGATGACCAAGGACGAGCACGTCGCCGTGGATTCGCTTGTCGGGCACGGCGGAATCTTCACAACCCCGCATGTGGCGCAGAAGATCCTCGCCGCGGCCTTCGACACCCCCATCAAGGTCATGGCGACGGCGGCCGAAGGAGGGGCGTGGGGCATGGCGGTGCTGGCCGATTACCTGTGGCATGACGATGTCTCCCTCGCACAGTATCTCGACGACCGGGTCTTCGCCGGAGCCGAATCGACCGTGGAGGTTCCCGACCCCGCCGATGTGGCGGGATTCGAGGCTTTCTTCGCACGGTTCATGAACGGCCTCCCCATAGAGAGGGCCGCGGTCGACGCGATAGGGCTCGAGGACCGCTGAGGGCGGCGGGGCAGGTTCGGGGCGGTGACCCGTCGGTCCCGCAGCCTCGCGCAATCGGCCGGTCGCAGCTGACGGGCAATCCAGGACACAACCTATACACAACTACAGAAAGGCAGCAATTATGGCAACTCTTGCCGATTATGGTCCGCAGGTGCGTGCGGAGGTGAAGCAGGTCCGCGAAACGGTGGCCGCGCTTCATCAGCAGCTCATCAAGTGGAATCTCGTGGTGTGGACCGCCGGTAACGTGTCCCAGCGTCTGCACACCGCCGACCTGATGGTCATCAAGCCTTCCGGCCTGCGCTACGAATACCTCACCCCCGGTTCGATGGTCGTGTGCGATCTCGACGGGAACGTCGTCGACGGATCCGAGCTCCCCTCCTCCGACACCGCCTCGCACGCGTACATCTACCGTCACATGCCCGACGTGTATGGCGTCGTGCACACCCATTCCACGTATGCCACGGCATGGGCGGCCACCGGTCAGAACATTCCCTGCGGTCTGACGATGATGGGCGACGAGTTCGGCGGCCCCGTCCCGGTGGGCCCCTTCAGGCTGATAGGCTCCGAGGCGATCGGCGAGGGCGTGGTGGAGACGCTGAAGAAATACCCCCACTCCCCGGCCGTGCTCATGCAGAACCATGGGCCGTTCACCATCGGAAAGGACGCGGAGGACGCCGTCAAGGCCGCGGCCATGACCGAGGAGGTCGCGCACACCATGTGGGCGGCCAGACAGCTGGGGGACATCATCCCCATTCCCCAGGAGGACATCGACAGGCTCAACGACCGGTACAAGAACGTGTACGGCCAGCACTGACGACATGCAACGAACGTCTCCGCCTTGCGCTCCGCGGCTCCGTCATGGGGTCTCGTGCGTGGAGGGGGAACATACAACAACGAGGTTAAGGACAGACAATATGACATATGCACATCCCTTTGATGACAAGGAGATCTGGTTCGGCGTCGGATCGCAGGACCTCTACGGGGAGGACGCCCTTCGGCAGGTTGCGGCCCAGTCGGCCCAAATCGTGGACGCGCTTAACGCAACGGGCGCGATTCCGGTGAAGCTGGTTCTCAAACCCACCCTGAAATCATCGGATTCCGTGAAGCAGTTCATGGTGGAGGCGTCGGCCAGCCCGCGCTGCGTCGGGGTGATCGCCTGGATGCACACCTTCTCCCCGGCCAAGATGTGGATTCGAGGGCTCGAGGTTCTCAACAAGCCGCTGCTGCAGCTCAACACGCAGCATCATGTCGAGATTCCCTGGGAGAGCATCGACATGGACTTCATGAACCTCAACCAGTCCGCTCACGGCGACCGTGAGTTCGGATACATCGTGACCCGTCTGGGAATCCCGCGCAAGATCGTCGTCGGGCACTACACCGATCCCGACGTCGCCAGAAAGATTGGAACATGGGCCCGCGCCTGCGTCGGCTGGGACGCATCGAACACGATGAAGGTGATGCGCTGGGGCGACAACATGCGCAATGTCGCCGTCACCGAGGGCGACAAGACCGAGGCCGAGCGTGTCTTCGGCGCGTCGATCAACACCTGGGCCGTCAACGAGCTCGTCTCCTATGTGGACAAGGTGAAGGACGACCAGGTCAAGGCCCTCATCGAGGACTACAAAAGCAAGTACGACGTAGCGCCGGAGCTTCTCGACTCCCGGTACGACTCCCTGTTCGCCGCCGCCAAGGAGGAGGCGGGGATGGTGAACATGATGAATGACTACGGCACCACCGCCGGCGTCGACAATTTCGAGGACCTCGGGACGCTCAGCCAGCTTCCGGGCGTGGGGGCGCAACGCTTCCCCTCCGAATACGGGTGGGGCTTTTCGGCGGAAGGCGATTGGAAAACCGCCGTTCTCGTCAGAATAGCCTCCGTCATGGGCTACGGCCTGGATGGGGGAGCCTCCCTGATGGAGGACTATTCGTACAATTTCGTGCCCGGGCACGAGAAGATCATGGGGTCGCACATGCTGGAGGTCTCTCCTTCGGTGGGGACCATGGCCAAGCCGACTCTGGAGATCCATCCTCTCGGCATCGGAGGGAAGGCGGACCCGGTGCGCCTCGTGTTCACCGTCGCCCCGAGGAGGGATGCGGTCGTTGTGTCCATGTCCGACGTGCGCGAGCGCTTCCGGCTGCTCATGAACGTCGTGGATGTCGTCGAGCCCGACGGCTCTCTCAAGAACCTTCCCTGCGCCCGTGGCCTGTGGGCCCCGCGCCCGAATCTCAAGGAATCGGCCGAATGCTGGCTGAGGGCGGGCGGATCCCACCACACCTGCATGACCACATCCATCGGCCGTGAGGCCTGGGAGGACTTCGCGCGCATTGCCGGGGTCGAGCTGGCCACGATCGACGAGAACACCACCCCGCGCGAGTTCGAACGCGATCTGGAGGTTTCCGAGATGTACCACAGGCTCAACAACCAGCACTGAGCCGCACATCGTCGAATTGCGCACCGCCGCCGCGGGATGTGAGTGGACGATGATGCCGATGAGGCGGTAAGCGATTCGACGACGAGGGGTGGGCGGGCGGCCGATGACTGAGTAAGGTCACCGGCCGCCCACCCACCCCTCGTCGCGATCCGGGAGAGGAACGGTCTCGTGGCCGACACGGATGGAGGCCGCTCGCCCATGGTTCCGCAAGGAGGGGACGCCCGTTGGACCGAACCGGAGAATGCGCCCGCCTATCGGCGGGGTGCGTAGAGTTCGTCATTGATGACGGGTGCGAAAAGCGCGTTGACCCGTGGCCTGACGACTTTGAGAGAGGGCGTCAGACATCCGTTCCCCTGGGATAGTGTCGTGGAAAGAATCACGAACTTGCGCACCGACTCGGCCCGGGAGACCTCGAGATTCGCCCGATCCACATACCTCTGAACCAGGTCGCGCACCTGGGGGAGGTTCGCCGACTGTTCGGGCGTGAGGGTCTGCGGCTCATGAATCGTGCCGAGCCATTGTCTCAGCGATGGGGCGTCAAGGGTTATCAGAGCGCCTATGAACGGTCTGCCATCCCCTACGACGACGGCATGCTCCACAATCGGGCATTTCTCGATTTCCTGCTCCAGGGGCACGGGGGAGACGTTCTTTCCTCCGGCGGTGATGATGATGTCCTTCTTCCTGCCCGTGATGGTCAGCCTGCCCTCACCGTCCAACGACCCCAGGTCGCCGGTTTTCAGCCACCCGTCGCGGGTGAAGGCCTGCGCGGTTGCCGCGGGAAGATTGTGGTATCCCCGGAAGACGTTCTCTCCTCTGAGCTGTATCTCGCCCGTGGGGCTGATACGCACCGAATTGCCCGGAGCTGGCTGCCCCACGGTTCCGATCAGGTTGTCGTCGACGCGGGTGACCGTGAACGGCGCAGCGGTTTCCGTGAGACCGTACCCCTGGATCATTCTCAATCCGATCCCCGCGAAGAAGTAGGCCAGATCCAGGCTCAACGGGGCCCCTCCGCAGGCAACGTAGCGTATATTGGGGCCCAGCGCACCTCGGACGCTGCGGTAGACGCATGTCTCATAGGCCAGATGTTCGGCGATCTGCCTCGCGGTCGGGCGTTTCCCGTCCTGGATGGTGCTCGCCCATGCCCGCGCCGCCTCGGCCGCCTTCGTGAATATCCGTCCGGCCATGCCGGTTCCCGCCTTGCGCGAGGCCGCGTTGAAAACCTTTTCGAAAACGCGGGGGACCCCGAGCAGATAGGTGGGTCTGAAGGAGCGCAGGTCGGGAAGCAGTGACGCGGTATCGGGAAGATAGCCCACGACGCCGTCGTCCGATCCGATGGAGCAGTATTGGATGTAGCGCGCGAAGCAGTGGGCGAGCGGGAGGAAAAGAAGCAGACGGGGGTGATCCTCGCACAGCATCTGGCTGATGCACCCGTATCCGGCCCGCACTATCGACAGGAAGTTGCGGTGCGTGAGCTCGACCCCTTTGGGGGCGCCTGTGGAGCCGGAGGTGTACACGATGGTGGAGCAGTCGTCCGCGTGAACGCAGTCCATGCGCCGCGCGAGTTCGTCGTCGCCCACGCCGATGCTTGCGCCCTCCAGGGCCCCCAGGGCGTTGGAGTCGAACATGAGCACATGCCGCAGGGAGGGACAGCTGGAGGATACCGATTCGACTCGTTCGTAGCGTTCCTGGTTGTCCACCACGATCATCTTCACTTCGGCGTCGGCGATGATGCTCTGCGCCTGGCTGGCGGAATCCGTGTCGTAGATGGGGACGGCGACCGCTCCTATGGCCGCCAGCGCGAAGTCCAGCACACCCCATTCATAACGGGTGGCGGAGAATATGCTGACCGCATCGCCTTTGTCTATTCCCAGGGCGAGAAGTCCCTTCGCCGAGGTGATCACATTCCGATGGAATTCACCGGCCGTGATGGTGTCCCAGCGGCCCGGTCCCGTTTTCCGGGCGGCTATGACCGTGTCGGGGCCGGTGCGTTCGATGCGGTTCGCGAGCAGCGAATAGATCGTTTCCTCGTCGTCGACCTCGACGGAGCCCGGAGCGGTGAACTCGGCGATAGATCCATCGACCTCGGTCTTCGCTGACGAGGGGCCGCTTCTCGTGTATGCGGGGTGTGGCGTCTGTGGTTCCTCGCCGCCGTTGCGCGGCTCCATTGCATTGTCCATTGGCATTAGTGCTGATGCTCCCTTGCCGGTTGGGCGCTGCAGGGAGTCATGCACGCCCGCGGCGTCTGTCGTGTTGTCTTGTGTTCTGTTCTTTACGGTAGGGGCGTTATCATCCCCTCGCTTTGTATGACGGGACATGTCACGGCACGTGAATTTGCACAATCGGACAATCGGGTGTCGGCAACGGTGCTCCGCCGAAGGGGGCAATGCGGTTGAGGGCCGGTGCATGGGTATTTCCCCCCGATGCCTCCGTTTCATCGACTTGCCCTTCCATGGTGCGGCATAAGAGATTGTATGGCAGTTTATTTGCGATTATGTTTGAATTTGGTGCTTTGGTTTGACAATACGATACTCCGGTGTATCATAGAGAAAGGTACACAGCTGTACCATTTGAGCAACCAAGGAAGGAAAGGCGTCAAACGGAGCGAATGAGACTCAACAAAGGTTCGTTGTGCATCGCTTCCCGTTGATGAAAAGGAGTCAATATGCGTAATGCCAAAAAGGCGATTGCCGCAGCTGCGGCAATCGCTTCACTCGTCGGACTCGCAGCATGCGGTGGTTCAAACAGCACAACAAGCACGGATCTAAGCAACGCCAAAGGCGACATCGTGTTCTGGGGCTGGGATTCCGGCAACTCCATGAAACAAATCATCGCCAAATTTGAAAAGGCGAATCCTGGAATCAATGTCAAATTCAACAACACCGGCACCGCCAAGGACACCTCGACGGCGCTCTCCAACGCAATCGCGGCCGGCAAGGGCGCTCCTGACGTGGTGATGCTCGAGGATCCGACCGTCACGCAGTTCGCCGTCACGAATGGCCTTGTGAATCTCTCGCAGTTCGGAGCCCAGAAGTTCAAGAGCGATTATGCTTCCGGACCGTGGAACAAGGTCCAATACAATGGCAAGGCCTACGCCCTGCCCATAGATTCCGGTCCTGAGGTGTTTTTCTACAATAAAAGCATATTTGACAAAGCCGGCGTCGACGGCAGCCAGATCAAAACCTGGGATGAGTATTACGCGGCTGCGAAGAAGATCAAGGCCGTCGGCTCCTATATCACGAACGTGTCCGGCGGGGCCAACGACTATCAGCCGTTCACGGCCCAGGCATGGCAGGCCGGTGCTCAGCCATGGAAGGTCAACGGAGAGAATCTCACCATCAACATGACCAAGGATGCCGGAATGAAGAAGTACATGGAATTCCAGCAAAAACTCATCGACGGTGACCTTATCGACACGAAGACCACAAACTGGTCCGACGACTGGAATCGCGAGCTCAACGACGGAACCATCGCCTCCCTCACCATCGGGGCATGGATGCCCGTCAACCTCATCAGCGGTGCTCCGAGCCAGTCGGGGAACTGGAGGGTCGCCCAGCTTCCGCAGTGGAAGGAAGGGAACACCGTGTCCGCCGAGGACGGGGGCTCCGCCCTGTCCGTCGTGTCTCAATCGAAGAATCAGGCGGCCGCGTACAAGTTCGTCGAATACATGACCCACGGAGCGGGGGCTCAGGTCATGGCCGACACGGGTACGTTCCCCAGCTTGAAATCCATACTGAAGTCGAAGAAATTCACGGATCCGACCACGGAGTCCAATAAGAAGATCAACGCCTTCTTCGGCGGCGAGAACGTGAATGAGGTGCTTGCCGAAGCCGCGCAGCGTCCCGTGACGAAGTTCCAGTACCTGCCCTACAACCCCTATGCACAGACGGCTTATGGGGATGACATCGCACCGGCCTATACCAAGAAGATGACTCTGGAGAAGGCCATGGAGAACTATGCCAAGAATCTTGCTCAGCATGGTACGGAGCAGGGATACAAGGTGACTCTCAAGTAGCATCCGCAGCGGGCGGATCACGTCCACGGTGGAAGCGTTCCATCCCATGACGCTTCCGCCGTCCGCAATCTATCAATATCGATGTGCATGTCTATGTCATGCGTGAGAAAGGAACGCTTATGTCTGATTTGGCGGATAAGGGTGGCCCTGGCGTCATCACTCGCGACGCGGCGAGAGCGGTGACGGCGACCCCCGTCGTGACGCGTCGTCGTGGTCGTGATTGGCGTGGGTGGAAGTTCATGTGGCCGTTCGCGGTGGTGTTCGTGTTCGTGTTCGTGGTGCCGGTGGTGTATGCGGTGTGGATCTCGCTGTTCCGGTCGCGGATGGTG
>JALCNP010000028.1 GCA_022649135.1 Bifidobacterium sp. | reverse complement strand
CACGCCGTCAGTCCGGCCACGCTGAGCACGGCAACGACCGCGGACATGATTTTCCGAGGCATAGCAATCCTCATCTTTTCCATCCCTTCTCCATTGAAAGAACCGACCCGACGCCTCTCTGCATCGGATGTTACCTGATGTAACGGTGAACAGTGTATCCACATTTACATTTTTACGCAAGCGCTTACTCTGTTGAAAACACTTGATTTCTAAGGTCCATACAATGAGTCGGGCCACGTTTCCGGCATGCAGGGCGGGCTATGGGCGGTCAGCCGGGCGGCATGGTCGGATCGGCGAATCGCCCCGCATGGAATCCGGTCACGCACACGGCGGCGACGGCACCGATCACGTCGCGGCGCGCCGCACCAACGCATCGGCTGGGTTCGCGCGGCGCCTCACGCCACGCGGGCGGTCGAGTCCCCCTCCAGAAGGCGTGTGGGAATCACGATTTTCTTCGCGGCGGCACCATTGCGAATCTGCGACAACGTCTCGCGCACCGCCGAGCTCCCTATCCTCTGCTGGTCCTGGGCAACGCACGTGAACTGGGGCATGTTGTCATCGTACTGGGTGTCCGGGTAATCAAAGCAGATAATCGATGCGTCCTTCGGAATCTTTTTCCCCAGACGAATCAGCGCGGTTCTCAGCAGCAAGGCGATCCCATATTCTCCGACAAGATACGCCGTGACCTCCGGGTGCCGAGAGATGAACGATTCCAGCTCCTTCACGTTTTGTGCGATCGCCTTCTCCCGCTTCGCCTTGTCAATGGGGAAACTAATCGATTGCACCCGCAGTTCCTCATCCATCACGATGTTGTCACGAGCATACGCCAGAGCCCATCCGGAGCGCCTGTCGTAATTGGACGTGACATGGGAATGCGAAGTGATCAACGCGATATGCCTGTGGCCCAAAGCAATCAATCGCTCCGTGGCATCCTGAGCACCCTGCATGTTGTCGCTATTGACCGTGGTGATCGGAACGCCCTGGAAGTCACGATCGATCGTGGTCACCGGAAAGCCGCGGGAAACTAACTCGAGGACCCTGTTGGGGATGAAGGCGGAACTGCTCGGCATAAGAATCAGACCCTGGGCTCCCGCATTTACCGCGGAATCGATTGCGGCGTCCTCCAGGGCTTCATCACCCTTGGTAAACTGCATGATGACGTTTGCCTTGTTACGGGCAGCGTCAAGCGCAGACTCAACGATTTTCGTGCCGAAGGCATCGTCAAATCCGGTCAGAATAAACGCGATCAACGGCAGACCCCCTGCCTGAGGGGACGAGTTCGGGTTGGTGCTGATAACCGTTGTCCCGATCCGGGGCTGTCTGTCGATATACCCCTCCTTACGCAGCATGTCCAATGCTTTGCGGACGGTGATCGAGCTTACGGAGAACTTCTCGCATAAATCCGCCATCAACGGCAACTTGCTGCCAACCGGATATAACCCCTTCTCTATATCCTGCCGCAACTGTTCAAACACTGATTCGTAAAGCATTTTGCCTCTAACTTGCACTAATATATATTATTAATATAATATATATTAGGTTTACATAATTTGTATACCCAATAATATGAACGACAAGGAGGTGCCCACCCTTTCACTAATAACCGTTCAGCAGAGAAGAACAGGAATCTATCGGCGGAACGCAAATATATTTTGTATACATTTTTTCAAGAATACACATGAAGAAAGTTGAATGCAATGAAGCATAATCGACTCACGGCAACGATTGCCATGTTCTCATCCATCGCGATATTGGGCTCCCTCGCCGCCTGCGGATCAGGATCCAGCTCCGGCAGCAAGGAAATAAAAGTCGCATACACCACCTCGGGAAACGCCACCCTCATCAACAACTGGTACAAAAACGCAAAGGCCCGGTTCGAAAAAGCCAATCCCGGTGCCACGATGGTTCTCGAACCCATTCAGGTCGGAGGCGATGATTACAACAACAAGCTGACCCTCATGAACAAATCCTCCGACACCGCCCCGGATGTGATGACGGTGGATTCCACCTACCTGCAGCCTTTCGCCGAAGCCGGATACCTCCAGCCACTGGACTCATACGTCACAGGGTGGAAGGACTGGAACCAGTACTATGACACGATAAAGCAGGCTGGCAAGGGAACGGATGGGAAAACCTATGGAATCTTCACCGGAACCGACACCCGAGGCATATGGTACAACAAAGACGTCTTCAAAACGATTGGAATCACAGGGAACTGGCAGCCAAAAAGTTGGGACGAGATGCTGGACGTCGCCCGTAAGATCAAGAAGACGGATCCCAACGTCATTCCCCTCAATGTATATGCGAGTAAATCCGCAGGCGAGGTGACCGTCGCCCAGGGATTCGACCAGCTTCTGTATGGCACCGCCAACGGCACCCTGTACAACAAGAAGACGAACAAATGGGTCGTCGGGTCCCGACAATTCAAAAGCGCGCTGAATTTCATCAAGACGGTGTACTCGCAGAACCTCGGGCCAAGCGCCCAGCAGGCGCTCGACCCCCAGGAAGGACATAATCTCTATGCCGATTGGATGCCCAACGGCAAAATCGGCATGGCGATGGAAGGAAGTTGGTTCACCTCCCCCTATGTCAAGGGCGGGGATGCGGAATGGGCCAATTGGCAGAAGCATGTGGGCTGGGCCGCAATGCCGACGCAGAATGGCCAGAAGCCCGGAGTCGCCACGATGTCCGGAGGTTGGATTCTTGCCATATCCAAGCGATCGAAGAACCCCGGACTCGCCTGGAAAGCCATCGAAGCTCTTCAAACCAAACAAAGCGCCATCAATTACTATGTCCTTGCCTCCCAATTGTCGGTGCGGAAGGACGCGGTCACGGATAAGACCTATCTGGGAACGAATCCCTCCATCAAGTTTTTCTCCAATCTCGTCCAATACGCTCACTTCCGCCCTCTGACTTCGGATTACACCCAAATATCCGCCCAAATCGGGATTGCCTGCGAATCCGTGATGACCGGGCAGCAAAGCGTGAATGCCGCCGCGAAGACGTATGACACAGCGATCACAGGAATAGTGGGGGAAAGCAACACGACGACCGTGGACTGATCGTCGCCGTACCGACCCAATCGAACAATCACCGATTTTCCCTTTCGAAGGAGAAAACATGAGCAAAAAACCAGGCAGGCGCTATCATGACATCAGCCGATACTATCCTGCGCTGCCCGCAGCGGCATTGGTGATCATATTTCTTTTCGGTCCCATAATATGGTCGCTATATTCATCGCTGACAAATTCGTCAACACTTGGTGCCGCAACCGAACATTCGCAATTTACAGGGCTGAGCAATTATGTGACGCTGTTTAAAGACCCGACATTCCCGAAATCCGTCATTCTGACGATCGTCTTCATTGTCGCATCGGCAATCGTGGGGCAAAACGTCCTAGGCATGGTAATTGCGCTGCTTTCACGGCACGCCCGCGCGACGATAAGCAAGGCTGTCGGGCTCATGGTGCTGCTTGCCTGGGTCATTCCCGATGTCGTCGGATGCTATTGCGCCTACGCGTTCTTCGCGCAAGGCGGCACGCTGAGCATTGTGGGAAAGTCGATGGGGCTGGATCTGTCAGGGACGTTGTATCTCCATCCGATGACCGCCATCATCATCGCAAACATCTGGAGAGGCACGGCCTTCTCCATGCTGATGTACGAGGCCGCTCTCAATGACGTATCGCCGGAGATCGTCGAAGCCGCCCACATCGACGGCGCAGGGGCATTGACAACATTCTTCAGGGTGAAGCTTCCGCTCATAAAGCAATCCGTCTTGACCAATCTGATGCTGACAACACTGCAGACGCTCTCCGTTTTCACCCTGATTCTCGTGATGACCGGAGGCGGGCCGGGCACCAACTCCACAACGCTGCCCGTCTTCGCCTATCAGCAGGCCTTCAAATTCTCGAAACTCGGATACGGTACGGCCATCTCCGTGATGCTGATTCTGATTGGTTCGGCATTTTCACTGATTTACATGCGGTTGTTGAAAGGCAAGGCGGAATAATGAGCGCGGCTGTCTCATCCCGACGAATCTACAGAAGACGTCACATGATCAAACGGGCCGCGGCTGACATCTGCCTGTCGCTCATCGGAATTATCTTTCTCATTCCGATGCTATGGCTCGTGGTGGCTTCATTCAACCCCAAGGCAACATTCTCCGTGACCGATCTGGGCTTTTCACTGTCGAATTTCAAAAAGGTCTTCACCTGGGATATTTCAGGAAGACCGATCATGAATTCCTTCATCATCAGCTTCTTCTCCTCCGTGATCATCATCGTCGTCACCATACTGGCGTCATATCCTTTATCACGTTTCCATTCAAAGGTAAGTTCCGCCAGTCTCAACACGTTGCTGTTCGCAAGCTGTCTGCCTATGACATCGTTGATGATTCCCGTCTATAGTCTTTTCACACAGCTTCATTTACTGGATTCGACCATCGGCGTGATTCTGTTCATGTCGGCATCCGGTCTTCCTATGGGAATCTTCATGATGAAGAATTTCATGGATTCCATACCCGTCACCCTTGAGGAAGCTGCATGGGTGGATGGTGCAAGCCGCTTGCAGACACTGTGGAAAGTGGTCGTCCCGTTAATGAAACCGTCGATTATCGTCATATTCATTTATGAATTCGCTGGGGCGTGGGGCAACTTCTTCGTTCCTTTCATGCTTCTCATGTCTCCCGACAAGGAGCCGGCAGCAGTTGGCATCTATCTGTTCTTTGGACAGTACGGGCAGGTCGGGTACGGCCAGCTCGCCGCATTCGCGATCTATTATTCGCTGCCGGTGATGATTGTGTATCTGATCACGGAGCGTTCCATAGGATCGGGCTCACTGTTGGCGGGTTCCGTGAAAGGATAGACCCGACCAGCACGATGGTCTCCATACACTCATGCACCCCGCGTGCAATTATTATTTCGCCGCCGAAAGGAAATCATATGTTTATCAAAGTCGATCAGGAGCTCAGACGAGCCGACAGGGCCATCGCCCAGAGGATCGCCCCGCTGGTGGATCGTCCGGTCGTGCACTGCACGGTCGAGAAACACGAAAACCCCGGGGAGCCCGAACGCTGCGACGCCGTGTTCGAACGAATCCGTGCGGGGGACATGGGGTTCGAACCCGCGGACATCGGATCCGCGTGGGGCACCACATGGGGCACCACATGGTTCAAGGTCACGGGGAGGATTCCACGGAGCACTTCCTCGTCATCGCCCTCCGCCCCGATCGAGCTCATCGCCGACCTCGGCTGGTCCAATGCCTGGGTGGGCGGACACATCGAGGCGCTGGTCTACCGCGAGGACGGCACGGCGATCAAGGCGCTGCAGCCACGCAACACCTGGATCCCCCTGGTTTCCCCCCGGGGAGTGGCCGATCCCGGGATTCGCGAGGACGGCGGATTCGTGCTGTACATCGAGGCGGCGGACAATCCGCTGCTTAACGAACACAGGAAAACCGACCTCGGCGAGAAAGCGACGGGACGCACGGAAAGCCAGGGCCTCCTCAGGGCCATGGACGTGTGCGTGCGGGACGGCGAGCTGGCGGCCCTGTCCATGGACATCGAAACGGTAGCCTCGCTTATTCGCATACTGACCCCGGACGCCCCCCGCTACTGGAAGCTCGCATACGCCCTGAGGGACGCCCTCAACCTCTACGACCAGCGCGACCATGCCAGCGTCGCCCCCGCCCGCAGGCGACTTGCGGCAGTGCTCGCCAGCCCCGCGGAGCCATCGGCGCTGCGCCACACGGCCATAGGCCACGCGCACATCGATTCGGCATGGCTGTGGCCCGTTCGCGAAACGCACCGAAAGGTCGCGAGAACCGTCTCGAACGTTCTCGCCCTGATGGACGTCTACCCCGACTTTCGATATGCCATGAGTTCCGCCCAGCAATATGCGTGGCTGGAACAGGAGCATCCCGACCTGTTCGACAGGGTGCGACGACGGGTGAAGGAGGGACGGTTCATACCCGTCGGAGGAATGTGGGTGGAATCCGATGGGATGATCCCCTCGGGCGAATCGCTCATACGGCAGATAAGCTTCGGAAAGCGCTACTTCCAGGAGAGGTTCGGGATCGAGCCCAAGGGCATATGGCTTCCCGACAGCTTCGGGTACACGGGAGCGTTCCCGCAGATCGCACGCCGCGCCGGCTACGAATGGTTCCTGACGCAGAAGATATCGTGGAACGACACGACCACGTTCCCCCACCATTCCTTCATGTGGGAGGGAATCGACGGGTCCGCAATCCTCACGCACTTCCCTCCCTCCGACACATACGGGGCGGAGGTCACCGCGAAGGAGCTCGACTACTCGCAAAGGAGTTTCCGGGACAAGGGCATCTCCGACAACGCCATGATGCTGTTCGGCTACGGGGACGGAGGCGGCGGCCCCACGCGCGAGATGATCGAAAGGCTGCACCGGTTCCGTGATCTGGAGGGGGTGCCGCCGGTGGAACCGGGTTCCCCGGACGGGTTCTTCGACACGGTACGCCGGGAATTCTCATCCCTCGACCCTCGTGACGTTCCCAGATGGAAGGGGGAGCTTTACCTCGAGCTTCACCGGGCGACGCTGACCTCGCAGCAGGACATGAAACGGGGGTGCAGGCAGGAGGAGTCCCTGCTGAGAACCGCCGAATACCTCTGCGCCGCGGCGAGCGTGCTGAACGCCGACTATCGGTATCCGCATGCACAACTCCATGAGATCTGGAGAACGCTTCTGCTCAACCAGTTCCACGACATTCTCCCCGGGTCCGCAATCGCCTGGGTGCACCGCGAGGCCCGTGCCGACTATCAACGGGACATTCCCGCCATCCGGGCGATCGCCCAGAGGGCGGCCGATGCGCTTGCGGAGTCCAGCGGGGCGCAGAGCATCAGGGGGGCCCGCATCTGTCAGTATCGTTCCGATGCCGCGCTCTCCTGGAGGGCATGCAGTGCGTCGGAACCGCTTTCCGGTCGCGTCGCCGCACATGCCGTCGGCAACGCCGGTTCCTGCGCCGATGACCATTCGGATGCCGCAGCCACAACCGGCGCCGATGCCCCCTGCACCATTCGCCACCTGGACGAGGGAGGATTCGCCCTGTGCAACGGGGTGGTGCGATGCACGGTCGCAACGGACGGGACGGTGACGTCGCTGTTCGACCTTCGGGCCGGACGGGAGAGCGTTCCCGCCGGCTCGGCGATGGGTGCGTATGAGGTGCTTCGCGATGAACCCAGCGAGTGGGACGCCTGGGACATCCAACGCGATTCCCTGATGGAGAACCGCACGTTGGGGCAGGCGACAATCGTCCGCGCGGACATCGACTCGCGGGGGGCCGCGGTGGTCCACACCAGTCTGCATTCCCCCGCCGCGGATATCGAGACGTCCATCACCCTCCTCCCCACGGAGGCGCAGCTGCGGTTTTCCTGCGACGTGGACTGGCGTGGCGACGAACAGTTCCTGAAAGTCGACATCCCCGTGGCGCTGACAGCGAAAACGGCCCACTATGAATGCCAGTACGGCACCGTCGAACGGCCGGTGGTCAAAAACACCGCCGCCGACGAGGCCATGTTCGAATCATGCACGCATCGCTTCGTGTATCTCGCCGAGCAGGGCTATGCGGTGGGCATCGCGAATGCCTCCACCTACGGTTCCGATGCCTTCCCCATCCACGCCGATCGGGACAGCGGGAGACAGGCGGGGACGATGATGCGCCTGAGTCTGCTATCCGCACCGCACTATCCGGATCCGCACACGGACCTGGGCCGCCATGGTTTCGCATGGAACGTCGTCGTCGGAGGAGACCCTTCCGCACTGCTGGAGTCGGCGTGCACGCTGAATGACCCGGTTATGGATTCCCTTCCGAGCATCGACCCCCTGGTCACCTTGGGCAGCGTCACCGGGACCCCGGTCATCGACTGGATCAAGCTGGCGGACGACGGATCGGGAGATCTGATCGTGCGCATCTACGAGGCGTTCGGGGGGCACGCCGGCGCCACGCTCGAACTGTGCGCGGCACTGGACGGAGCCCGGGTCAGCGAAACGGACGTTCTGGAACGTCCGGAGCATGACGGCTCGCTGCCGCAGGCGCTGCAGGCAACCGGCAGTGACGACAGAAGAATCGAGCTGGGCCCCTATCAGCTCGCCACGCTCAGGATCCACCGGAACTAATCGGAGAAAAGAGCCGTTCCCGTGCACCCGGTCGGTTCAACGACCCGTCACGGGAACGGCTCTTTCATGCCCTGACGGCACTACGACCGCCGGAGGAGATATGACGGCATCGTCACGCGGGCTTCAGTCATTCACCCTGCCCTCCCCCGGCGAGCACCAGCGCCCGGGGAGGGCAGGTGGCCGGGCCCGACGCGGTGGTGGACAGGGCCGCCGCGCGATTGGCGAGCAGCAGGGACTCCGGCAGGCCCCTGCCTTCCAGAAGCGCGGCGCAGAGCACACCGGCATGGCAGTCGCCTGCGCCATTCGTGTCGACGGGTTCGACATGCGGAGCAGGGATCAGTGCGGCCGATGCGGCCGAGTCGTTACGGCCATCGCAATACCATGCCCCCTGCGGCCCCACCCGCACGATCACCAGATCGTGCAGATAACCGGCAAGCTCTGCGCACCGCCGCTCATCCGACAATCCCTCGGATCTCAGGCCGAACCGCTGGCACAGCACTCCGGCCTCCCGCTCGTTTGCCGACCATATGGGGTCGAGCATGCGCACCCGTTCAAGATCATCGGAGGCGATATCCCCGATCACGGGGCTGGTGTCGAAAAGAACGCGACCGTTCGCCCACCCCGCATGCCTGCGCGCGAAGCGCCGGATGGCTTCGGCGTTGCTCGCGTGGACCAGCGAGTATCCGCATAGATATACGACATCGCCGTCGATCAGATCGATGTTCTCGTAGTAGTCCACGGGAACCATCGTTTCGGCCCCTCGAGTGGATACGAACGTGCGTTCGCCACTGGGTTCCGTCATGGCCACGCTATAGCCGGTATCGACATCGGGAAGCACGGCCCCTTCGAAATCCACACCGATTTTTTCCAGTGCCGCACGGGCGATGTCCGCCATGGGCCCCGTTCCCAAAGCCCCCATATACGTGGTGGGGGCGCCCATCTGCCGCGCGGCATAGAGCACGTTGTATCCGCCGCCTGCACTGATGCCCTGTCCGGTGGCGAACACGTCTCCCCCTCTTTCGGGCAGATGATCGACCGACAGCGTCAGATCGACGCAGACCTGTGCCAGATGAATGATCCTCGCATCACGCATTACGACCACGTTCCTTGCTCAATTCCTCCTCGTTTCGCTTCGCGGCCGGCAACCCGAATGCCGCATACAGCACGGCGGCAAGCAGAAGGGAGATAAGCCAGGCGAGGCCGTTTTTGCCGACGACGGTCTGCGCAAGCGGTCCGGAAAACCACACGACGCTCTGCGAGACGCGGGCCGTGACGAAGAGAAAGCCGGCAATCAGGCCGATAAGCCAGCTGAGCATGGCCGCGATGTTCATGCCATGCCAGTACCAGTACCGAGATCCGCTGTGCAGATCAAGCAACGACGCCGCATCATAGTGCTTGCGAGCGATCAGATCGACGAGGAACACCCCCGCCCACGCGGTGAGCGGAACGGCGAGCAGCGAAATGAATGTGACGAACGGTCCGTAGAATCCTCCGGATCCCAGCATGAAGTACATCGCACCGCTTGTCGTCACGACGATGTCGACGCCGACGGCATACACGCGGGGGATGCGGATGCCGAGTGTAATCGTCGTCAATCCGGCGGAATAGACGGAAAGGTTGTTGGACATCAGCAGACCCGCGAATGCGGCGATCAGGTAAGGAACCGAAACCCACACGGGCAGCGCGCTGCGCACGGATGCCACGGGGTCGGAGGCGGAGGCCAGCCCCGAACCGCCCGAGGCGAGAATCGACCCGACTCCGATCACGACCACCAGCGGTATTCCCGCCCCCGCAGCCGCACTGAGGACCAGGGATCCGCCCTTGACGCTGATTCTCTGGTACCGGGCCATATCCGCACCGGAATTGACCCATCCTATGCCGGTTCCCGCCGCGATGGTTCCTATGGCGATGATGAAGGCGCTCAATGGTCCCGCCTTGCCGGAGAGAAGCGTGTTCCAATGCACCGTCGTGACCAGATAGACGGCCACGAACAGAGTCAGCGCGCCGAAAACCCATGTGGAGTATTTCTGGACGGTGAGGATGAACGCATGCCCGGCGACGGAGATCATGGCGGTGAGCGCGACGAATATGAGCACGCACGCGAAGGTCAGCCACGGCCAATCCTTATAGCCCGCAGGCGTCGCGAAGCAGATCACGCACAGGGACAGCAGCGCGGACGCCCCGGTGACGGTATTCACCGTCTCCCATCCCAGCCGGGACAGAAGGGCGACGAGCGTTGGCCCGACATTGCCGCGCACTCCGAAAGTCGCACGGGACAGGGTCAGTGAGGGAGCTCCCCCGCGACGGCCCGCCACCGACACCAAACCGACCAACGCGAAGGACCCGAAGGAGCCGATCGCCGTCGCGAGCACGGCCTGCCATATGTTCAGGCCCAATGCGATGACCGTCGCCCCCAGGGGGATGCCCAGAATGGAGATGTTGGCCGCAAACCATACCCAGAACAGCTGTCCCGGGGAACCGTTGCGCTGATCGTCCGGAACTGGTTCGATGCCTCGTTGCTCCACCCGGGACAGCAATGTGCCGGATTTCTTTGTCTGTGTCTCAGACATGGTCATACCTTCTTTTTCTATCGACCTTGATTCTCTATTAATCACGGCATCCGCCACAACCGCGCATCCGCACAACATCCTTGTCATGCATGCGGCTATGGCTTCGCCACACCATCGCCGCAGACACCATCGGCAACCGTGGGGCCAGCGGCTCACCGAGCCGCGGAGGCCCCACCCCCCGATGATGACCGGCGCATCCGCCCTCGTCGCGGACAAGGTCCGAGGGCGAACAGAGGAACGGGAGTGACGCGCTATCGCGTGCGAACCGCCAGCAGCGATTCCGCGACCGGCTCCAGTTCCAGACGGGAGACTTCCGCGACCTTGCCGGTCAGTGCCCGCGGGAAGGCGTCAGCCCCCACCGAAGCGCCGAGTATGGCTCCTGACATTGCGGCCATGGTGTCGGTGTCTCCTCCGATGTTGACGGCGGTGAGCAGAGCCTTCAACGGACGATCGAAGTACCGGTAGGCGAGCGCGAATGCCACGGCCACGGATTCGTTGGATTCGACCGAAGTCCCGAACTCGTCGCGCAGACGTCGGATGAATCGTGCATCGTCGTCGGTCGCGACGCAGACGTCGACGCCCAGCCGCACCCGGGCCAGGACGCTCGCCTTGGGGCTCCATGCACCCTTCCATCGCATCGCACCCGCCAGGTCGATGGCCTGGGTGATGCAGTCGCGGGTCGAAGCCCCGTCAATGGCGCAGCTCACGGCCGCAGCCACCAGGTAGGCGCTCTGGTATCCGGGAACCGTATTGTGCGTCACCCTGCACGATTCGTACACGTAATCCGCAAAGTCGGGGGTCTGCGTGCTGTGCGCTATCCCGACGGGCGTGACCCTCATGGCGGCGCCGTTGGTTGTTCCCGTGCGGCCGGTCGTGGCGATGTCCGCCCCGTTGCGCACCTGTTCAAGCGCGAGCTTCGTCGAAGGGCCGAGCAGATCAAGCGAGCCGCGCGCCTTCATGTCGTCCTCCCACGAGAGCAGTGCCGATGCAAGAGCATGCGGGTCGATATGGCCGCCGTTGCCGCAGATCTGCGCGGCGACCAGCAGGGCCTGCTCCGTGTCATCGGTCACGGATCCCGCAGGCATTCCCGGGGCGATCGGCTCATCGTCAACGGCATCGACAAGACCGGTGACCGTTCCGTATGCGCGCCTGATCGATTCCGCACTCATGCTCTGCGTCGGCATTCCGAGGGCGTCGCCCAGGGAAAGGCCGCGCAGGGCACCCAGGGCGTGATCGTATTGCATTGATGGTTTAATCTGCATTGGTTGGTGTCCTTCCGAATTCGATGTGCAGGGAGAAGTGTTCGGGGTTCAGATAGGAAACGACATATTCGACAAGGTCCCCATGTGCGTCAAGGCTCGCGCGTCGCACGACCAGGAATCGATCCTCCGCGGTCACGCCGAGTTGGTCCCTGTACCGTTCGGGAACGGTTTCGACCGTCGCATCCTGCACGCCGCTGTGCGGATTCATTCCGGCGGCCTTCATCGTCAGCGAGATGGATCCGCCGAGCAGGCCCCGTTCCATGAGGAGGTCCAGCATGGGATTCGAGGGGAGAAAGGATATCTCTATGGAAATCGGCCGGGATTCGCTCGTGCGGCGACGAACCACACGGTAGACGCTTCGGTCCACATGGTAGGCGGAATGCAGTGGGTCCGGCGCTTCCACCTGCTGGACATCCAGCACCTCGGTGGTCGTCTTCGATCCGGTTTTGGCGATGGCGTCGGTCCAGCTGAACGTGTCGGACATGGCATGCCCGTTGAACGACACGAAGCTTCCCACGCCGCTTTTGGTTTCTATGAGCTCACGGTTCTGCAGTATTTCAAGCGCGTTGCGCATCGTGCCGCGCGCCACGCCGAATTCCTTGGCAAGCTCCATCTCGGAGGCCAGACGATCACCGTCGCGGAGCTCGCCGCTTTCTATTCGTCGTGCCAGGTCTTCCGCCACAATGCGTGAGGGAAGTTTTCGTATATCATCGGACTGCGTTGTCATATTTGCAGTATAGCACTTGTACACATACCTGTCTAGCTGCTGTCCACTTCAGTTGTGAGAAGCTGACGTCGTGCGGCTACGCAGCCCACCCTCCCATCCCGCACACCACCCGCCACCCGATGGCGCTGACGTGGCATACCGGGGATGCAGCGGAGGATCCGGGGGGACAGGAAACGCACGAAAGGACAACCCGGGCGCATCATCGGCCGCATAACCCCGGCACGAACGCCCCCGCCCCCGCGACAACCGTGCACACGCATATTCCCCGACACGGCGGCGACAGTTGCGGCAAACACGAATGGCGGGGCCGCACGTCCATTCGATCGTAACGTGAATGAACGCGCGGCCCCGCCATTCGACGACGCGTACGGCTGTACGCCGGCGCCGGCACATGCCCGTGCCACCTCTAAGCCCGTGACCGTACACGGCTCCGGAATATCAGAGGGAAAAGCCGGGAGCCCCCGTTATTTCTGCCATCCGACGAGGAGGGGATTGATCTGCTCGAAGCCGGCCGGTCCCCAGTTGGCAAGACCCTTCTTGGCTGCGACGAAAGCGGGGGGAACATCCAGCGGGGTGGTCCCGTACAACTTCAACGCGGCCGTCTCCGCCTTGTTGGCGGCTTTCACGGCCTGGAGCTGGTCGGAGATCGTCCCCGGAACCTTGGCGAGCTTGTCTATCTCGGAATTGCCCACATAGGAGAAGTTGGACTCCGACTTCGATCCGTACAACTGGATGACATTGACCTGGCTGTACGGAGAGGGGGACGACCATACCATGGGCATGACCTGATAGTTCCCGCCGTTGAGGGTCGTGGCGAACTTCGAGGAGTCAAGGTTGTCGATCGTCACCTTGATTCCCGCGGTCTTCATCATCTGCTGATAGGCCTTGGCCATGGCCGTCTGGTTCGCGGAATCACCGAAATAGGTATAGCTTATGGACAGATCCTTGCCGTCCTTCGCATAATACCCATCCGACCCCTTCTTGTATCCGTCCTTCTCCAAGGTCTTCTGCGCCGCGGAGACATTCACGGATTTCGCCGCAGCCGGGCGATTGTCCTCATATCCCTCCTGGAAGGCGGGGAAAAGCTCGGACCCCGGGGCCGGGGCGTTCCAGCTAAGCCCCTGGAACTGGACCTTCTGCATGATGGCGGAATCCAGAGCCATGGTGATCGCCTTGCGTACGTTGATGTCCTTCAATGCGCCGGACTTGCCGTTATACGTCAGGACGTTGACCGCAGAGCTGTAGCCAAGACGGATCTGCACGTTCTTCGCCCCGCTCACGGTTTTGAGGGAGTCGTTGGTCGAAAAGCTCACGGCATCCACCTCGCCGTTCTTGAAGGCGTTCAGCGAGGCGGTGTCCTCCATGTACTTGCAGGTGATCGTGTCGAGCTTCGGCTTCGCTCCCCACCAGTTCTCGTTACGCTCGAAAACGACCTCGTCCTGATTTGCCTTGACGGCCTTGTACGGGCCGGCGGCCCACTCATTGTGCGGGTTGTCCACCCACCCCTTGGTGAACACGCTGGGCGAAACCGCCTTGGGGTTGTACAGCGTGGTGAACACGGACTGCCACGGGTAGAAAGGCCTGGAGTAGGTCACCACCGCCTGCTTGGCGCTGCTGCCTTCGGTCACGCTCGCGATGGCGTCGAACCCTTCGGTTGATGGAGGGTTGTAGCCGGGGTTCGAGCCGTTGCTGACCTCCCATGTCGCCTTGAACGCGGTCCAGTCGATTTCGCTGCCGTCATTCCATTTGGCTTTGCTATTGATGTCGTAGGTCACGGTCAAGGGGCTCGTGCTCGTGATGCGGGCTCCCGTCACATAGTCCTTGTTCCAGATGAGGTTTCCCCTGACTCCGAAATTCAGCAGCTGCGGCATGTACCACTGCCAGAGATTGCTCATATAAGTGGTGTTTCCGTCAGTGCTGAACAAGTTCCAGTTCGGGGTGTAGGTGGTCGACAGATTCAGCTCCCCGCCTTCCTTGACGTTATCGGCGGGCTGTGTGTTGTTATACGCCTTTTTCTTGTCCGGCATGGGATAGGAGCCCTTCCAACTCTGAGGAAAGCCATCGGTGGGTTCCGCCCCCTTGGACTGCTGCGCGCCTGAGCCGCCGGATCCGCAGCCTGCGAGCGCCATGACAAATGCTGCCGTGGCAGCGGTGAGTACGAGAAGACGTCTGTTGATCCCCATCTTCATACTGGTTCCTTTCTCTCTATACGGGACTTCCTGCGCCCACACGCAGGAATGAGCCAATAGGGGCGCACATAGCGGCACCCCGAGCCGTATTGCCTAGATTGGAAAACAAGCATTCACCCGAGTGAGGTGATCTTGTTGTGTTGAAACCCCCAAGCAAACTCCCAATCATCTATGATAACGGATTATTGTTACGAGCTTGACGTCACGGGAAACAATCGCTCACGAGCAGCCCGAATGCAACCGCCCATGGACGGTTCGGCCTCCCTATTCCCCTCCGTTGAGCGCACGCCTATAGCTCATGTCACTGAAATGGCATGCAGACACATGATCGGCCGCGGACTCTCCGACCACCCAATGCTTCAGGCGAGGGGCCTGTGAGGTGCACAGCGACTGCTGCTGCGGTGTGAGGACGGCATAGAGCGGACACCGTGAGGCGAACGGGCAGCCCACCAGCTTCTCGGTCGGGCTCGGCAGCTCGCCCTGCAGGACGATGCGCCTGCGGTCACGCTCGACCGCGGGGTCGGGAACGGGAACCGCACTCAGAAGGGCCTGCGTGTATGGATGCTGGGGGCGGGCGAACACCTCCTGTGTTTCCCCGCTTTCCACGATGCGGCCCAGATACATGACGGCGACCCTCGTGGAGATATGGCGTATCACGGAGAGGTTGTGCGCCACGAACAGGTAGGCGACGCCCAATCTGTTCTGAAGATCCTCGAGCAGATTGATGACGCCTGCTTGTATGGACACATCCAGCGCGGACACCGGCTCATCAAGCAGAATCAGCTTCGGGTTCACGGCCAGGGCGCGGGCAATGGCGACGCGCTGGCGCTGTCCTCCGGAAAACTGCGCCGGGAATCTGTCGACCTGATCGGGATTGAGCTCCACCAAACGCATCAGCTCGTTGATGCGTCGGTTGATTTGCACCTTGTCCATGCGCAAGACCTTCAAAGGCTCGGCGAGGGTATCGTAGATGGGAAGACGGGGATCCAGGGAGCTCATCGGATCCTGGAACACGTATTGGACATGCTCATGCAGTTCGCGCCGCTCCCGTGGGCTCATTCGAGCCCCGACATCCTGGCCGAACAACTCTATCGAGCCCGACTGAGGAGGCCGAAGATTCATGATCTCCAGAAGCGTCGTCGATTTCCCCGAGCCCGACTCCCCCACTAGCGCTACGGTCTCGCCCTCGCGCACGTCCAGCGTGACGTCGTCGACGGCATGGACCTCCCCGATCCTGCGGCGCAGAAAACCCCCTCCGGTAAGGGGGAAGGTCTTCTTCATGTGTGTGACGTTCAATACGATCGCACGTTTGTCGCGCGACACCCCCGCGAATTTCGACACCGTGGGGTTCCCCACTCGGTAGACGTCGGAAAAGGTCAGTTTCCCATCCACGATGGCATCGCTGAGATGGCATGCAGCCCACTGCTCCCCTCGGCCTCCGACCGGTTTAAGCGAAGGCTCGCTGGTGCGGCATATATCCGTCGCCAGGGGACAGCGGGGCTCGAATGGGCATCCTTGGGGAAGATCGGCGAGATTCACCGTGGACCCCGGAATGGGGACAAGCCGGCTTGTCTTCTCCCTGTCCGATCGCGGAACCGCACCGAGCAGACCCATCGTGTAAGGCATGACGGGATGGGAGAAAATATCGTCCACCGGCGCATGCTCGACGGCACGCCCGGCATACATCACCACAATGTCGTCGGCGACGCCCGCAATGACGCCCAGGTCGTGCGTGATGAAGATAAGAGCGGCTCCGGTCTCCTTCTGAGCCTTTCGCAAGACGTCAAGGACCTGGGCCTGAATGGTCACGTCAAGAGCGGTCGTCGGTTCGTCCGCGATGATGACATCGGGGTCGTTGGCAATCGCCATGGCGATGACCACCCGTTGGCGCATACCCCCCGAAAACTCGTGGGGGAAGGATTTGAGACGCTCCTCGGCATGCGCAATCCCCACCAGCCCAAGAAGTTCGACCGACCTTTCGTGGATAGCACGCTCGCCCATATGCGGATTGTGTATCTGAAGGGCCTCTTTGATCTGATCCCCGATGCTGAAGACGGGCGTCAGAGCCGACAGGGGATCCTGGAAGACCATGGCGATTCCCCTGCCCCGAATGGCACTCATCTCGACGTCGCTTTTGTCCAGCAGCTCGTCACCGTGGTAGCGGATGGAGCCGTGGACCTTCGCGTTGGAGTCGAGAAGTCCCATGATCGACATCGATGTCACGGATTTCCCGGAGCCCGATTCGCCGACGATACCCAGCGTTCTGCCCCGTTGAAGATCGAAGTTCACTCCGCGCACGGCGTGAACGGTTCCGGCTTCCGATGCGAAGTCGACGCGAAGATCCCGAACGCTCAGGACGACGTCCTCGGCACTGAGCTGGGACGTCGGCATGCCGCCGACGCGCATCGCCGGGAAACGGCCTTTGCGTTCCGCCACCGGCGGCATTGCATCATCAGGCTTGGATGCCATTATGTGGAGGGATGTTTTTCTGAACATTGTCATAGCGTCTGTCACTCAGCCTTCCCGCCGGAACGTGAATACGGATCGATTGCATCTCGGAGCCCGTCCCCGATCAGCTGAGCCGAGAAGGTGAGGGCGATCAGCACCAGCGAGGGAAAGATAAGCACCCACGGCGCGGTGAGGGCGACCGATTGCCCGTCATTGAGAAGAGTGCCCAACGAGGTGTCGGGCGCCTTGATCCCCAATCCCAGAAAGGACAGGGACGTCTCGGAATTGACGGCGGCGACCACGCCGAGAACGGTGTTGATGATCAGAACGGAGCCAAGATTCGGAATGAGATGCCGCAGGATGATCCGGAACGAATGAACCCCCATGAACCGGGCGGCCTTCACATAGTCAAGCTCCCTAAGACTCATCGTCAGAGTTCGAATGACACGGGCGTATCCGACCCAACCGAAAATAGTCAGCCCGAAAGCCAGCCAGAGCCATCCACTGCTTCCCGCCGAGGACCGTACGATCATCGCGATGAGAAGAAAGGAGGGAACGACCAGAAGCATGTCGAGAACCCACATGCCGATCTTCTCCACCCACCCTTCGAAGAATGCGATTCCCGCGCCGAAGACAGCCGCGATGATCGTTGTCAGTATGGAACTGAGGAAACCGATGGACATGGAACGTCCAAGCCCGCGCACGATCATGGCATACAAATCGGAGCCGCCGCCGGTCGTTCCCAGCCAATGACTCGAATCCGGAGCAACGCCCAGCTGCGTGAAGTCAAGGTCCTCATAGCTCCAATGCGTCAATCTGCTGCCGAACACGGCGAAAAAGAGCAGAATCATCAGTAAGACGACTCCGAAAACCGCGGAACGACGACGCATGAACCGGCGCACATACAAAGTCATTCGACCGGTGCGCCGGTAGTTCTCCCCCTCCGCGGGACTCCGATCGGCACCGCTCAGCTGCGCGATGTCGGTTGAACCGTCGACCGCAGTCACGCTCCGTGAATCGGATGCCGGGGATTGAGTCTGAGATTGTTCTTCTTCTTTCATTGCGCGCCCCAATCAGTTCAACCGGATACGGGGGTCGAGCCACGCCGCCAGAATATCCGCGAGCAGCGCCCCGACCAAGGTGCACACGCCCCCGAATGCGGCGATGCAGACGGAACCGTTGATGTCATTGTTGGTAATGGTGGTGACGAAATAGTGCCCCAACCCGTTTATTGCGAACACCGTCTCCGTGATCACGGCTCCGGTGAACACACTGGCGATGGAGAAGGCCACATTGACGGTGGTGGGAATCAGCGAGGTCCGCAGAGCATGTTTGCGGATCGCCTGGTTCAGCGTCAGCCCCTTGGCACGCGCGGTCCTGACATAATCCGCGTTCATCGTATCCAGGAGATACGTTCGCTGGGTCAGATGATAGCTGACCGCACCCGGCAGCGTTATCACGATCGTGGGCAGGATTATATGCTGAAGAAAATCGAGCAGCCATAGCATCGGGTTCGAGCCATCATACGAATGCAGTCCCGTGACGAAGAAAACACGGTTCCCGATGGAGCTGTTGAATTGAATTCCCGCAAGGACAACGAACAGGCCCAGAACGGCGGGAGGAATCACCAGGAAGAAAGTCGCCAGCATATTCAAGGTTCTATCCTGCCATTTGTATTGACGTATGGCGGTATAGACTCCGATGCTCACCCCGATGACGATCGAAAGAATCGTCGCGAGCGTCACCAACTGGACGGATGCCCCAATTCGCGAACCAATGGCCGCCCCCACCGAAGACTGGTCGGGAGCCAGACCCCAATCCCATCGCGTGACAATGGCGGTCAGCCAACGCCAATACCGGAGCATGATGGGCGTCTGGTCGTTGATATTGGCGTTCGTCAGCGACAGATTGATGGAGGCTATGGGCGGATGGGGGTGCCTGGACATGTAATTCGAACGCGGATCCATGAACGCGCTTGCCAGAAAATAGGTCATCGAAATCGCGACGAACAACATGACCACATAATTCATGCAGCGTTTGATGATGTATTTGATCATCGGTGTGCCCCCTCACTGATATTCCCACTTCACATGTCATCCATGTCGCCAGGATGGTACCTGCCCAAACTACCGCCATCCATCGGACATTTCATCATCATAAGGATAATGTCCCATTGTTTCATGGAGAAACCGGATCTCTCTGCGGGTAGGCGTATTGTGCGGACCATGAGCGATCCCGGCACTGGACAGAATGCCGGACAGGGGATATCCGCCAATCACAGACGCTACAAGGAGACCACATGGCAGCACGGCACAGCACTCGCGCACTCGCGAACGACGACATCGAGAAGTACAGCAGGGCGTTCAACGCCGACAGGGCGAACAGGGTCGCCGCGAATGCCGCGGTGTCCAGCGGCCTTCTGAAGGCGGCCACCAGCTATCAGGGCATGCGCGCGCTGCCGCACGAGTTCTCCGTGGAGCTCAAGCAGGGGTCCATCACGAACCAGGAGCATTCGGGCCGCTGCTGGATGTTCGCCGCGCTGAACACACTGCGCTTTGAGGTCATGCATCGCTGGAATCTCGAGGATTTCGAATTTTCGGAAACCTACCTGTTCTTCTGGGACAAGGTGGAGAAGTCGAACGCCTATTTGGAGAATGTTCTCGCCACCCTCGACGAGACCACGGAAAGCCGGCTGTTCCAGACGATCAACGATGAACCGGCATCCGACGGAGGCTGGTGGCAGATGTTCGTGAACCTGGTCAACAAGTACGGTCTCGTGCCCAAGTCCGCATACCCCGAGTCGGCGAACTCACGGAGCTCCGACGACTTCACGCAATACCTGGAATCGCAGCTGCGCACGTTCGCCGCACGGCTGCGCGATGCCCACAAGTCCGGTCGAACCGCACAGGAGCTGCGCGTGATGAAGCTGGAGGACATGGAGACCGTCTACCGGATCTGCGCGATCTCCCTGGGAGAACCCCCTCGCCGCTTTGACTTCCTGGCGCGCGCCAAGGAGGAGGACGACGCAAAGAAAAGCGACGGCAAGGATGCGAGCGCCTCGCGGACCGACGGCCCAAACGGCGACGCTTCCGCTGCGAAGAACGGCGACAAGGACAGCGGGAGGGACGAGCGTCCGCAAATCAGGGAATACGGGATAAGCCCGCTTGACTTCTACCGCCGCTACGTTCCCGTGGATGTCAACGACTACGTGACCCTGGCCAACGCGCCTTTGCCCCAACGCCCGTTCAACACGCTCTATCAGATCGCGTACACGACGAACGTCGCCGAAACGAAGCCCATGGAGTTCGTCAACGTCCCGCTGGACACGTTCCGCGCGGCTGCGCTCCGGCAGCTCACCGACGGACACCCGATATGGTTCGCCTGCGACTGCCTTCAGTATTCGCTGCGCAAGGACGGCGTCTTCGATCGCAACGCGGTCCGGGTCGATGAGCTCTTCGGCACCGACTTCACCTTCGACAAGTCACGCAGTCTCGAATACGGGGATTCTCCCAGCAACCATGCGATGACGCTCACCGGGGTGAACCTCGGAAAGGACGGAAAGCCGAACCGCTGGAAAGTAGAGAACAGCTGGGGCAAGGAAAACGGCAAGGACGGCTATTATGTCGCCTCCGACGAATGGTTCGACGAGTATGTGACCGAACTGATCATACGCAAGGACTATCTGGATGACGCCACCACGGCGATTCTTGCCACTGCCCCGACGGTTCTCGACCCCTGGCAGCCCCTCACCACGCGCTGCCGGTAAGAAGGCTCGGCGGCCACGTCCATAGCCGTCGGCGCACACGAAGGTGATGGCCGTGTCTGACATTATGTCCGACACGGCCATCACCTTCTTCATACACCGCGATATTGCGATCACATGGTTCCCCGCAATTCTCGAAAAAACTCTTTACAAGCACGGACACGGTGGGCTATTCTCACACATATGGACGATTCATTGCACACCTGCCCGCTGGGCGTAGACATCGAGATCTGCAGAATCGATCTCGATGCGCGGTACCGTTTTCGTCTCAACGAACTCGGGTTCCGTAAGCATGAGCGCATCCGCGTCATCCATAAGGCGAACTTCGGCGGATGCGTCGTCGCGCATGGGACGGAGCGCATTGCGATCGACGGGGCAACGGCCAGGCATATTTTCGTCCAGATACCGAAATAGGAGTAAAAGGCATGCATTCCGAACCCGCCAAGGCCACGGGGTGGCCGCGATTGCGGCAGTTCGGGGCGAGACCGCGTTCCGGACAATGCCTGTTGACAAGAACGGTGACAGAATTTGGATTTGATCGATTCGGCGGAGCGCAGCGCGCCCACGCGTAATGAAGCCGCCACGGAGATGGATGCCGGCTGCCATGACTCGTCACGGACCTCCGTCCCCCATTCGGCTCCCGCCTCCACGATGGCGGAGCCAATGCATGATTCGCATGCCGGGCACCATCATCGTCGAGGACTTGCCGTTCTGCTCCCCCAAGCGCACCACCATACGAGTCATAGCCAGGATTCGCGCCCGACAATCGTTTTCGTGGGAAATCCCAACGTGGGGAAATCCACGTTGTTCAACGACCTTCTCGGAGCCAACGCCACGGTGATGAACGCCCCGGGGACGACAGTGCTGGTGGAATCGGGCACATTCGACCATGACGGAGAGCAGTGGAACGTCATCGACACCCCGGGAACGGCGTCGCTTGACGCGCTGAGCCCGGACGAGCAGGTGGCCTCCCGGGCTGCCATGGGGCGCTGCGAGCATCCCTCCCCCGATGTCATCGTCGCGGTGATGGACGCCACATCCCCTTCGAAGTCGCTGTATCTCATGAGCCAGGTTCTCGATCTGGGAACGCCTGTCGTGGTGGCGGTGACCATGATGGACCTTGCCGCCAGACAGCAGTCCCCCGTGTCCCTGGACAAGTTGCGCGCACTTGTTCCCCAGGTGACTTTCGTCGGCGTCGACGGCAGAACGGGGTCGGGCAAAGACGAGTTGGTTCACGCCGTCGAATCGGCGCTTGCCCCCTCGGCACCGGCTTCGACGAATCCCACGGCCGACACCGGTGAGATCTCCGCACGGACCTCCGCCGCACCCACGGCACGCATCACCGTCGCCCCTCCCGCCAACGCCAGCGACGATGAGGTGTCCCAATGGGTCCGAAGCACGTCCGACGCACGCTTCGACTGGGTGGCCGGCATAGTGGGAAAGATCAACCAGGGAAGCGCCGCGGTCAGCAGAACCACCCTGTCCGACAGGATCGACGCGGTTCTTCTTCATCCCTTCGCCGGGCTCGCCGTTTTCCTGATCGTCATGTACGGCGTCTTCGAGGCGACAACGACGCTTGCGGGGCCTCTGATCGACTGGTTCGACGTGACATTCAGAACATGGGTGACGACGGGGGTCGATTGGGCGTTCACCCTGATCGCCGGGGCCGGGTCACTGAACGGCTGGTTCCATTCGCTGATAGTCGACGGTCTGCTTGACGGAATCGTCACGGTCCTGACATTCATTCCCCCAATGGGAATCATGTTCGTCGTGCTGTCCCTGCTCGAGGATTCGGGCTATCTCGCACGCGCCGCCTTCGTGATGGACAAGGCCATGCGCATCATCGGTCTCGACGGACGCGCGTTCCTCCCTCTGGTCGTGGGGTTCGGGTGCAATCTCCCCGCCCTCGCATCCACACGCACCCTGCCCGACTCACGCCAAAGGGTGCTCACCGGCATGCTCATCCCCTTCACCTCCTGTTCGGCGCGTCTGAGCGTCTACGTGGTGCTTTCCTATGCCTTCTTCAGGCAATACGCGGGGCTTGCCATCTTCCTGATGTATGTGTCCTCGATCCTCATCATTCTCGCCGTGGGATTCATCCTTCGCAAAACGCAGTTCAACGATCTGGAAACGCAACCCTTCGCCATGGGGCTTCCCCCCTATCAGATGCCCAAACTGCTGCTGCTGGGAAAATCGGTTATTCTTCGCCTGTGGGCGTTCATCACGGGGGCTAGCTCGATCATCATCACCATGATCGTCATCATGTGGTTCCTCGCCGCCATCCCCGTCACTGCCGGCGCCGCAGGAACCAACACGTTCGGCAATGTCGACAGCGTGGAGCATTCCCTGTACGGCACGATCTCCATGGGCATCTCGCCGGTCTTCGCCCCGGCCGGATTCGACGACTGGCATGCTTCGGCTGCCTTGATAACGGGTTTCGTCGCCAAGGAGGTCGTCGTCGGATCGATGTCTCAGAGCTATGCGATACACGATTCCGGCGATCAATCGGAGGCCCAGGAGGGTGAGGGGACCCTGGGGCAGGCGGTGCGTGCAAGCTTCGAGAAATCCAGCCATGGTCATCCGGAGGCAGCGGCCGCGGCCTTCATGATTTTCGTGCTCGCATACACGCCGTGTCTTGCTACGGTCGCTGAGATGCGACGGCAATATGGGGGCAGGATAGCAGCGCAATCCGTGTTCATGGGGCTTGCCGTGGCATACATATTGGCCATCGTCGTATTCCAGATCGGGAGACTGCTATGAGCGGCTTTCGAAAAACGGCGAACGTGACACGCTCTCGGCCGATTCCCCGTGCAGAGGGAGTCGATACCACACCGGGATCGGCGCCCTCCATCACCAGCCGCATCATCGCCGCATTGAACCACGGCGGCACTCGGGTCTCGGTTGCCCGTGATCTGGGGCTCCCGGCTGAATTCGTCGATATGGTCATCGAACGGGCATGCCGGGATGGTCGCCTTTCGTTTTTTGAGCTCTGCACGGGAAACTGCTCGTCATCCGGATGCTCCCCGGACCCCGATTCTCCGGTATGCGCAGGATGCCCACTGTATCCTGCGGCTTCGCGCAGGGATGCACGTGCGAATCGCATCGCGCCCCACTCTGCCGAAAACGGGAAAGCCGCGGTGCGTGGAGCATTGCGCAGTCTGTTTCACTGAAGAAGTCTGTTTCATCGAAGAAGTCTGTTTCACCGACGGGATCCCTCTTCCCAGCGAGGGCGCTGTTGCCTCGGGGGGATTCCTGTCCCGCCAAGAAGACCTCCTACCCCACCGAGAATATAATCCGCCTGCGCTCACGAAGGAAACCATCCGGGCGACTCCCGCAAAAAAGGGTGGGCGGGGGGCGGGGTGTGTTTTTGACGCGCCCGGCGCCCCCCCGAAGAA
>JALCNP010000027.1 GCA_022649135.1 Bifidobacterium sp. | reverse complement strand
GGCGCATCCGCACCAGCAGCATGATCGAACGGCTGAACCGGGAGATCCGCGGGAGAACCCGTGTGGCCGGCAGCTTCCCCGACGGCAGGAGCGCGTTGATGCCCGTCAGCGCAAGAATCAGACACGTCACCGCCAACGACTGGTCCACCCGACGCTACCTGGACATGTCCCGACTTCACGACACCATGAACGAAGCGAACCGAACATCGTGTCCGCGGCGGGCAGAATCCGAAGTGCGCAAACCACCGGGCACTACCTAAATTTTTGGAAAGCTATTCTGATCTTAGTAAGATATTCTTTCGCTCCTTGAGCATACTTCACTAAGCTATTGATTATGCCAATTAATATGCATAAAGGATTCGGTTGCAAGACAGTTAAAAGACTTCCAAGAAGTCTAGAACAGCTCTTTATAATTGGTACGCCTAACGCCACTGGAGCGTCACGGACGTTTTTTCATGGTGCTTGCGATAGATGGGAATCCTTGGAAATAGTGGGGTGGATAACGCGGTTCGAACGCGCGACCTTCTGAACCACAATCAGATGCTCTACCTGCTGAGCTATATCCACCATGTGGCATTGTCTCCGGTTGAGCCGGACACAAGCAACAGATGGATACTATACATGATTCGGACGACCTGCGCTTACGGCGAGTCGCGGGTGGGGGCGGGATTCTGGCGAAAACGCCGAGAATGAGCTTTGTCCTTTGGCATGATAAGATTGTTTGCATGTGTGCCAGCGGCATGCCTTATGTAACAGGCGAGCTTGTTGGGATATCCCTGAATCTGTAAAATCGCGCGCAGCAATGCGGTCGGCAGGAGGATTGAGGGCCATCGGGCCGATGGGTGTGGCTAGCTTTTCCGATTCGGATGAGGCGGGCCGCAGCGCTGCGGCTTCACAAGAAAGAATATTCCAATGAATCGGAGATCTGAAGTTGCCTACGATTGAACAACTCGTCCGCAAAGGACGTCAGGTAAAGCCAAAGAAGTCCAAGACTTTGGCTTTGAAGGGAAGCCCGCTGCGCCGCGGCGTGTGCACCCGTGTCTACACCACCACACCCAAGAAGCCGAATTCGGCGTTGCGTAAGGTCGCACGTGTGCGCCTGAGCTCGGGCATCGAAGTCACCGCCTACATTCCGGGCGAAGGCCACAACCTCCAGGAGCACTCCATCGTGCTTGTCCGTGGGGGCCGTGTCAAGGATCTCCCCGGTGTGCGCTACCACATCGTGCGCGGGGCACTTGATACCCAGGGCGTCAAAGACCGCAAGCAGGGACGTTCCCTGTACGGAGCAAAGAAGGCGAAGTAAGAGATATGTCACGTAAAGGACCTGCTAAGAAGCACCTGCTGCTCCCCGACCCCATCTACGGCTCGACCGTGGTGGCTCAGCTGATCAACAAGATTCTGCTTGACGGCAAAAAGTCAATCGCCGAGGACATCGTCTACTCCGCGCTCGATATCGTTAAAGAGAAGACAGATCAGGAACCAGTCTCCGTGCTCAAGCGTGCGCTGGACAACATCCGCCCCAGCCTTGAGGTTCGCTCCCGCCGTGTCGGCGGCGCAACCTACCAGGTGCCGGTCGAGGTCAAGCCCGTTCGCGCGAACACGCTGTCGCTGCGTTGGCTCACCGACTTCTCGCGGGCGCGCCGCGAGAAAACCATGTCGGAGCGTCTTGCGAACGAGATCCTCGACGCCTCGAACGGCCTCGGAGCTTCGGTGAAGCGCCGCGAGGACACGCACAAGATGGCCGAGGCGAACAAGGCCTTCGCACACTACCGCTGGTAATTGAAGAGACAAGAGCTAAGGAAAACTCATGGCACTAGACGTGCTTAGCGATCTCAACAGAGTTCGCAACATTGGCATCATGGCTCATATTGATGCCGGTAAAACCACTACCACCGAGCGCATCCTGTACTACACCGGCAAGAACTACAAAATCGGCGAAACGCATGACGGCGCCTCGACGATGGACTTCATGGCGCAGGAGCAGGAACGCGGCATCACGATTCAGTCCGCCGCGACGACCTGCTTCTGGAACAGACAGTCCCACGATCCCGAGAACAAGTATCAGATCAACATCATCGATACCCCCGGCCACGTGGACTTCACCGCGGAGGTCGAGCGTTCCCTGCGCGTCCTCGACGGCGCTGTCGCCGTGTTCGACGGCAAGGAGGGCGTGGAGCCGCAGTCGGAGACGGTGTGGCGCCAGGCCGACAAGTACGGGGTTCCGCGCATCTGCTTCATCAACAAGATGGACAAGCTGGGAGCCGACTTCTACTTCTCGGTGGACACCATCAAGAAGAAGCTCGGTGCGACGCCCCTCGTCGTGCAGCTGCCTATCGGTGCGGAGAACGACTTCACCGGAATGGTCGACCTCATCCGCATGAAGGCGTATGTCTGGACGGACGTGACCGGCGACATGGGAGCGCACTACGAGACGGTCGACATTCCCGCCGACCTGCAGGAGAAGGCCGAGAAATACCGGTCCGAGCTCCTGGACATCGTGGCCGAGTCCGACGACGACCTTCTGGAGAAGTATCTCGAGTCCGGCGAGCTCAGCGACGACGAGATCCGCTCCGGCATCCGCAAGCTCACCATCTCCCGCAAGGCGTACCCCGTTCTGTGCGGATCCGCGTTCAAGGACAAGGGCGTTCAGCCCATGCTTGACGCAGTCGTCGACTATCTGCCCAGCCCCGAAGACGTCCCCTCCATCGTCGGCTACAAGCCCGGCGACGAATCCGTCGAGATCGACCGCAAGCCGGTTCTGAGCGACCCCTTCTCCGCCCTGGTGTTCAAGATCTCCACGCATCCGTTCTATGGCAAGCTCGTGTTCGTGCGCGTCTACTCCGGTTCCGCGAAGCCGGGAGACACCGTTCTCGACTCCACCAAGGACAAGAAGGAGCGCGTCGGGAAGATCTTCCAGATGCACGCCGACAAGGAGAATCCGGTGGATGCGGCCGAGGCCGGCAACATCTACACCTTCGTGGGTCTGAAGAACGTCACCACGGGCGACACGCTGTGCGATGAGAAGTCGCCGATCTCGCTTGAGTCCATGACGTTCCCCGATCCCGTCATCGAGGTCGCCGTGGAGCCCAAGACCAAGGCGGACCAGGAGAAGATGAGCCTCGCCCTGGCGAAGCTCTCCGACGAGGATCCGACCTTCCAGGTCAAGACCGACGAGGAGTCGGGACAGACCCTGATCTCCGGAATGGGCGAGCTCCAGCTCGACATCATCGTCGACCGCATGCGGCGCGAGTTCAAGGTGGAGTGCAACGTGGGCAAGCCCCAGGTCGCCTACCGCGAAACCATCCGCAAGGCCGTGATGAACCAGGAGTACACCCACAAGAAGCAGACGGGCGGCTCCGGCCAGTTCGCCAAGGTTCTTATGAACTTCGAGCCCCTGGACACCGAAAGCGGCGACACCTACGAGTTCGACAACAAGGTGACCGGCGGCCACATCACGAAGGAGTTCATCCCCTCCATCGATGCGGGCGTGCAGGAGGCCATGGAGTCGGGCATCCTCGCAGGCTTCCCCGTTGTCGGCGTGAAGGCGACCGTGACCGACGGCCAGATCCATGAAGTCGATTCATCGGAGATGGCCTTCAAGATCGCCGGTTCCATGTGCTTCAAGGAGGCCGCGCACAAGGCCAAGCCCGTCATTCTCGAGCCGATCATGGCCGTTGAGGTCCGCACGCCCGAGGAGTACATGGGCGAGGTCATGGGCGATCTCAACTCCCGCCGCGGCAGCATCCAGAAGATGTCGGACGCCACCGGCGTGAAGGTCATCGACGCCAAGGTTCCGCTGAGCGAGATGTTCGGCTACATCGGCGACCTTCGTTCGAAGACGCAGGGGCGTGCGATGTTCACCATGCAGATGGACTCGTACGCCGAGGTCCCCAAGGCCGTCTCCGAGGAGATCATCAAGGCCGAACGAGGCGAGTGAAAACACGCCAAAACACAGCTGTTGCCTGTCTCCAGTCAGCGCTAGTATCATGAAGCGCTGACTGGGTTCGGGCACCGAAGTGGCAAACAACCCAGAAACCCAGTAATATGTAGCGAGTGCCTGGTGCTACGGGCACGGGCAAACTACGAGACGTCCAGGAGGACAAACACAATGGCAAAGGAAAAGTACGAGCGTACTAAGCCGCACGTTAACGTTGGCACCATCGGACACGTCGATCACGGTAAGACGACCCTGACTGCCGCCATTTCCAAGGTGCTTCATGAGGAATACCCAGACCTCAACCCCGAGTATGATTTCGATCAGATCGATTCCGCCCCCGAAGAGAAAACACGCGGAATCACGATCAACATCGCGCACATCGAATACCAGACGGCGAAGCGTCACTACGCGCACGTCGATGCCCCCGGCCACGCCGATTACGTCAAGAACATGATCACCGGCGCCGCTCAGATGGACGGTGCCATTCTTGTGGTCGCCGCCACCGACGGCCCCATGGCCCAGACGCGTGAGCATGTCCTGCTCGCCAAGCAGGTCGGCGTCCCGAAGATCCTGGTCGCTCTGAACAAGTGCGACATGGTCGACGACGAAGAGCTCATCGACCTGGTCGAGGAGGAAGTCCGCGATCTGCTGGAGGAGAACGGCTATGACCGCGACTGCCCGGTGATCCGCACATCCGCCTACGGCGCGCTGCACGACGACGCTCCCGATCATGAGAAGTGGGTGCAGACCATCAAGGATCTGATGGATGCCGTCGACGACTACATCCCCACTCCGGTCCATGACCTTGACAAGCCCTTCCTGATGCCCATCGAAGATGTCTTCACCATCTCCGGCCGCGGCACCGTGGTGACCGGCCGTGTCGAGCGTGGACGTCTTCCGATCAACACGACCGTGGAGATCGTCGGACTGCGTCCGACCCAGACCACCACCGTGACCTCGATCGAGACGTTCCACAAGCAGATGGATGAGGCTCAGGCCGGAGACAACACCGGTCTGCTGCTCCGCGGCATCACGCGCACCGACGTCGAGCGTGGCCAGGTCGTGGCCGCCCCCAAGACGGTGACGCCCCACACCAGCTTCGAGGGTGAGGTCTACGTGCTGACCAAGGACGAGGGTGGCCGTCATTCGCCGTTCTTCTCCAACTACCGTCCGCAGTTCTACTTCCGCACCACCGACGTCACCGGCGTCATCACCCTGCCGGAAGGCGTCGAGATGGTTCAGCCCGGAGACCACGCGACCTTCACCGTCGAGCTCATCCAGCCCATCGCCATGGAGGCCGGTCTGACCTTCGCCGTCCGCGAAGGCGGACACACCGTCGGCTCGGGCCGTGTCACCAAGATCCTCAAGTAATGTCGAATTACCGGAGATAATCCGTGACCACGCTGTGAAGGCGAGGTAGCGCAAGGGATCCGACCCCATGTGGTCGGGTCCCTTTTCTATACGTCATGGCATAATAGGCTAGGCATTTTTCACAATTGCCGCTAAGCAAGAAAAACAAGGTGACTATACGTGGCACAGACAACGAATGACATTAAGAACGGTTCCGTTTTGAACCTTGACGGACAACTGTGGGCCGTCATGAAGTTCCAGCACGTCAAACCGGGCAAGGGCCCCGCTTTCGTGCGTACCACCATCAAGAACGTTCTCTCCGGAAAAATCGTGGACAGAACATTCAACGCCGGCATGAAGATGGATTTTGAAACCGTCGACAACCGGACGCTGCAATATTCCTATGATGACGGTGACAACTTCGTGTTCATGGACATGACGACGTACGATCAGGTGATGATTCCCAAGGGACTCGTCGGAGAGCAGAGCCAATACCTGCTCGAGGGAACGGATTGCATCGTGAGCTTCCATGATGGCACAGCGCTGAGCGTCGAGCTCCCCGCATCGGTGTCCCTGAAGATCACCCACACCGAGCCGGGGCTGCAGGGCAACAGATCGAATGCCGGAACCAAGCCGGCGACGGTGGAGACCGGTGCCGAGATCCAGGTTCCCCTGTTCGTGGGGGAGGGGGAGACCGTCAAGGTGGATACGCGCGACGGCTCGTACCTCGGTCGAGAAAACTAGTTCAAAGGATCCGAAAACCGCATGGCACGCTCCACCGCCCGCAAAAGGGCATTGAACACGTTGTATGAGGCCGACGAGAAGGGACAGGACATCCTGTCCCTTCTTGCTGAACGTTTGGCGCAGCCGGGCGCCCAGACGCCGCTGCCCGAGTACGCCGTCGAGATCATCCGAGGGGTCTGCGACCACCGGGGTCAGATCGACCGAGCCCTGGACACCCATTCGACCGGGTGGAAGGTGCGCAGGATGGCGGTTGTGGACCGCAACATACTGCGCATAGCCGCCTGGGAGATCCTGTTCAATGACGAGGTTCCGGACAAGGTCGCCATAGACGAGGCCCTGAGCCTGGCGAAGACCCTGTCCGACGGCGACTCTCCGTCGTTCATCCATGGCCTGCTCAGCGCCGTCAGCGCGGACAAGCAGGAGCTTCTGCGTGCCCCGGAGCCGGACTCGGCCCAGCGGACGACGGTCCCGGATCGCGATCCGGCCCAAGAGGCGGCCGCGGGTTCGGAAGGGGAGGTCCCGGAGAAGACCGACGCGGTCCCCGACGATTCGAACGCCGCCGTCCAGACCGGCGCAGCCGACACGGATTCGGATGCCGGCGATCGCGACGCGCACGAGGACGGGGATCGCGACGTTTCGGATGCGGTCGGCTCCGGCGGTCCCATCGACGTGACGCAGGATGCGAATGCATCCGGGGATGACCCCCATCCCGACCCCTCGGACGGGGGTCCGGGCGGCGAATCCGGAGATGCGCCCACCCCCGGGCACCAGCAATAAGGCGGCGGAAAGACCGGGCCGCGAGTCCTAACCGGTCGTTATCCTTGTAACGATAGCCCAAAGAAAAGGGGGTTCTGGTGAACCAGAACGAATCCGTGGTCGCTAGTTTCTCTTCCGAAAATGCCGTTCTCGTTCTTGAAGACGGACAGGTGTATGTGGGCGAGCCCTACGGCGCCACCGGCGCCACCCATGGCGAGATCGTCTTCGCGACCGGAATGACCGGTTACCAGGAAACGCTGACGGATCCAAGCTATGACCGTCAGATCGTCGTGCAGACGTTCCCGCAGATCGGCAACACGGGGGTGAACCACGAGGACCCGGAATCCTCCCGCATCTGGGTGTCCGGCTATGTGGTGCGCAACCCCAGCCCCAACGTGAGCAATTGGCGCGCCACCGGAAGCCTTGACGACGATCTGGTGAGGAACAGCATCGTGGGCATCAGCCACATCGATACACGCAAACTGGTCCGGCACCTGCGTTCGGCGGGCGTCATGCGGGCCGGGATCTTCTCCGGGGACGCCCTCGCCGGCATGGAGGAGGGGTCGCTCAGAACGGTTCGCTCCATGCTCGAGGACGTCAGGAGGGCTCCCGAGATGAAGGGCATGCGGCTCTATGACGAGGTGAGCACCCAGAAGCCCTATACCGTCGAGCCGTACGGGGACTTCGCGGGCGGCAAGCCCCTGTTCACCGTCGCTGCGGTCGATCTGGGCATCAAGTCCATGACGCCGCATCGTCTGGCCGAGCGCGGATGCCGCGTCCATGTCGTGCCGTCCACGGTGTCGTTCGACGACATCCAAGCCCTGCATCCGGACGGCGTTTTCTTCTCCAATGGCCCCGGAGACCCGGAGCAGGCGGAACCCGAGGTCGATCTGCTGCGATCCGTTCTCGACCATCACTATCCCTTCTTCGGCATCTGCTTCGGCAACCAGCTGCTGGGCAGGGCGCTGGGATTCGGCACGTACAAGCTCAAGTTCGGGCACCGAGGCATCAACCAGCCGGTCAAGGACCTCACCACGGGGAAGGTCGAGGTCACGGCCCACAACCATGGCTTCGCGGTGGATGCGCCCCTGGGGGAGCCCGCACCGGCTCCCTACGCGAACGGACGCTACGGACGGGTGTTCGTGTCGCATATCGACCTGAACGACAACGTCGTCGAAGGGCTGCAGTGCGTCGACATCCCCGCGTTCTCGGTGCAATACCACCCCGAGGCCGCTGCGGGACCGCACGACGCCGCCTATCTTTTCGACCGTTTCGTAGAACTCATGGATTCCGCCAAGAAGGGAAATCTCAATGCCTAAGCGTTCTGACATCAAATCAGTGATGGTCATCGGATCAGGACCGATCGTCATCGGACAGGCCGCGGAATTCGATTATTCAGGCACTCAGGCATGTCGAGTCCTGCGCGAAGAGGGGATTCGCGTGATCCTCGTCAATTCGAACCCGGCGACCATCATGACCGACCCGGAAATGGCGGATGCAACCTACATCGAGCCGATAGCGACCCCCATTCTCGAGCAGATCATAGCCAAGGAGCGCCCGGACGCCCTTCTGCCCACACTGGGGGGGCAGACGGCCCTGAACGCCGCCGTGGACCTGGGAAGCGCCGGCGTCCTGAAAAAATACAACGTCGAGCTCATCGGAGCCTCGCTGGAGGCCATTGACCGAGGCGAGGACCGAGAATCCTTCAAGAAGGTCGTGGAGAAGGCCGGAGGCGAGTCTGCACGGTCCTTCATCGCTCACTCCCTGGAGGAGGTGAACGGCGTGGTGAGCGACCTGGGCTATCCGGTGGTCATCCGCCCGAGCTTCACGATGGGAGGGCTGGGCTCCGGCATCGCGCATGACGCGGAGGAGCTTCGCCGCATAGCAAGCGCCGGACTCCACTATTCACCGACGAACGAGGTCCTCGTGGAGGAGGGCATCGAGGGGTGGAAGGAGTTCGAACTCGAACTCATGCGGGACCGAAACGACAACGTCGTGGTGGTGTGCCCCATCGAGAACGTCGATCCCGTGGGCGTGCACACCGGGGATTCGGTGACGGTGGCCCCGCTCCTGACGCTTACCGACCGGGAGTACCAGCGTATGCGCGACATAGGCATAGCCATCATCCGCGGCGTGGGGGTGGACACCGGGGGATGCAACATCCAGTTCGCCGTCAATCCGTCCACCGGCCGGATCATCGTCATTGAGATGAACCCGCGCGTCTCCCGCTCCTCGGCTCTGGCATCGAAGGCCACAGGCTTCCCGATCGCGAAGATAGCGACGAAGCTGGCTCTTGGATACACGCTGGATGAGATCAGGAACGACATCACCCAGTCGACCCCGGCCAGCTTCGAACCGACAATCGACTACGTCGTGACCAAGATCCCCCGTTTCGCCTTTGAAAAGTTCCCCGGGGCCGATCCGCTGCTCACCACGTCGATGAAATCGGTCGGAGAGGCCATGGCGTTGGGGGGGAACTTCCAGGAGTCCCTCGGCAAGGCGATGCGTTCGATCGACAAGCGGCACATGGGATTCACCTGGGACGGGGAGCGCCCCGACGGCGCCGAGGTCGGTCGGCTGCTCGAGGAGATGCGCACCCCTACGGAAATGCGATACCTGCAGGTTCAGCGAGCTCTGTGGGGAGGTGCCACCTCCCGGCAGATTTTCGACGCGACGAAAATCGACCCGTGGTTCATCGAACAGTTCATCGGGATCAACAATACGGCCATGGAGGTTCGCGCCGCCGAGACCCTCGCGCCGGCACTGCTGCGGAAGGCCAAGATGGCCGGGCTGTCCGACCTCCAGATCGCGCATCTCCGCGGGCTGGGCGACGAGGGGGAGAACACCGTTCGCGAGCTGCGCTGGAACTACGGGCTGCGCCCCGTCTATAAAACGGTCGACACCTGCGCCGCGGAGTTTGACGCGGTGACGCCGTACTACTACTCCTGCTATGCGGACGAATCGGAATTGCGCCGTCGCGACCGTGAGGCCGTGATCATTCTGGGCTCGGGGCCGAACAGGATCGGCCAGGGGATCGAATTCGACTACACGTGCGTCCACGCCGTCCAAGAGCTTGGCAAGAACTACGACACGATCATGGTCAACTGCAATCCCGAGACTGTGTCCACCGACTACGACATGTCCAACCGCCTGTATTTCGAGCCCCTCACCTTCGAGGATGTCCTGGAAATCTACGAGGCAGAGAAGAAGATGGGCCCGGTCAAGGGGGTCATCGTCCAGCTCGGGGGGCAAACGCCCCTTTCCCTTGCCGCACGGCTCAAGGCGGCCGGCGTCCCGATACTGGGAACCACGCCGGAGTCGATCGATCTTGCCGAGAATCGTGAGCTTTTCGGAGAGGTGCTGCGCAAGGAGCATATGAACGCGCCTCGGTACGGCACCGCCCTGAGCCTCGAGGAGGCGAAGCAGGCGGCGCACGGGATAGGCTACCCTGTCCTCGTCCGCCCCAGCTACGTCCTGGGCGGTCGCGGCATGGAAATAGTGTATGACGACAACCAGCTCGAGAAATACGTCGGCAGGGCGCTCAACGAGGCAAAGGCCGATACCGTCGTATCCGGTCGCCTTCCATCCCCGCTGCTTATCGACAAGTTCCTGCAGGACGCCATCGAGATCGACGTCGACGCGCTGTTCGACGGCACCGATCTGTACATCGGCGGAATCATGGAGCATGTCGAGGAGGCCGGAGTCCATTCCGGAGACGCCGCCTGCACATTGCCGCCAAGCACCCTTTCCGACGACCAGATCCGCCGGTTGCGCGAGGGGACCTATGCCATCGCCAAGGGATGCGGTGTGCGTGGCCTGATCAACGTCCAATACGCGTTCATGGCGAACACCCTGTACGTCATAGAGGCGAATCCGAGGGCCTCGAGAACGGTTCCGTTCGCATCCAAGGCCACGGGTGTGGCCCTGGCGAAGGCGGCGGCGCGAATCATGGTCGGTGAGAGCATCAAGGACCAGAGGGCCAACGGGCTGCTCCTGCCACGAGGTGACGGCGGAACGATCCGACCCGGCCAGCAGGTCGCCGTCAAGGAATCCGTGCTGCCCTTCAAGAGGTTCCGCACCCCCGTGGGCAAGACCGTGGACATTCTTCTGGGGCCGGAGATGCGCTCCACCGGAGAGGTCATGGGCTTCGACCGGGACTTCCCCCATGCGTTCGCGAAGAGCCAGCTCGCCGCGTACTCCGGAGGTCTGCCGACATCGGGGAACGTCTTCATCTCGGTGAACGACGCGGACAAGCGCCAGCTCCCGCTCATGGCCGTTCGCCTCGTCCAGCTCGGTTTCGCCCTGTGGGCCACCAAGGGCACGGCCTCGGTCCTGGCGCGATACGGCATCGAATCGAAGGTCGTCGATAAGATCTCGACCCGGATCGACAGCGATCCCGATGCTCCGGTGCGTGTCGATCATGCTCAGGGCAGCGTGGGGAAGAACGTCGTCGACCTGATCGAAGAGGGCAAAATCGACATGATCCTCAACACCCCGAACTCGCGGGGGTCGCGCTCCGACGGATACTCCATCCGGGCGGCGGCGATCGCAGCGGATCTTCCCCAGTTCACCACCATAACCGAGTTCTCGGCTGTCCTGATGGCGATAGAGGCGGTCAAGAAGAACGACTACCAGATCATGAGCATCCAGGAGCACGCGAAGCAGCTGTTCGCCATGGAAGGCCAGGGCACCGATGGGCGATAGTCCCGATTCGTCAGGGCAGGGTATCTCGCATTCGGATTTCGGGTTGCGTCTGGCCGATGCGATGCGAGAGTACGGTCCCCTGTGCGTGCAGATAAATCCGCACCGCGACATCCTGTCGGATTGGGGCTATCGGCAGGATGCCGAGGGAGCCGAGCTTTTTTCGATGCGCATGCTTCAGGCGACGAATGGAAGGGTGGCCGCCGTCAAGCTGCAGACGGCGCTGTTCGAACGCTACGGCTCACAGGGGTTCGAGGCGCTTGAGCGCGTGCTGTACGTGGCGAGGCAGATGGGGGTCATCACCATCATCGATTGTCTTCAGGGCGGTCAGAACAGCGATGTCGGCGCGATGGAGGATGCCTATCTGAGACCGGATGCGCCGATGAGGGCCGATGCGATTACGATTGTGCCCTACTATGGGATGCACGCCCTCAACGGTCTGATCGGTGCGGCGCTGGACAACGGGCGTGGAATCTTCATCTCCTCCTTCACCTCGAATCCGGAGGAGAGAATCATGCAGACGGCCATCTGCCAGACCGGCAGACACGAAGGCAAGACGGTGGCCTATGGCATCACCAGCGATGCCCAGTCGTTCAATGACGGGCCCGGAACATCCATGGGATCGGTGGGGCTTGCGGTCAATGGCGCCCTGGGGCAGTGGGCGCGGGTCACGGGAGCCGACATCGCCCATTTCTCCGGTCCCATTCTTGCATGCGGAAGCTGCCCCGACGATGGTCCGGAGGACCTGGGTGCGGTGCTGGGGGAGGCGCGGGGGAACGTCCTTGTCACCGCGGCCCAGCCCATCGCCTCGAAGGGGCCTGATATCGCCGCATTGTCGCAGGCGGCCGAATCCATGGCGCTGGGCATACGGCAGATACTTCTACACGGCGTCCGGGAATCCGAGGTGCGGTCATGATCGATCATGCTCGACCGAATGCGGCATCGCCCGGGGGTCGGCTCATCGTTCTTACCGGTCCCACCGCCGTCGGTAAGGGGACCGTGGAGGCCGAGCTCCGTCGCCGGCACCCTCAGGTATGGGTTTCGGTCTCGGCCACCACGCGCCGTCCGAGACCCGGTGAGGTGAACGGCACGAACTACTGGTTCATGAACGACGAGGAATTCGCGGAGAAGGAGAGGGCGGGGGAGTTCCTGGAAACCGCGGTGGTCCATAACATGGCACATTACGGGACACCCCTGCAGCCGGTTCTCGAGCATCTGCGCGCCGGGGTCCCGACGATTCTGGAAATCGACCTTCAGGGGGCGCATCGTGTCAAGCAGAAGGCTCCTGCCATGGGCCTGGACGTCGTCTACGTCTTCATCGCGCCCCCCAGCTACGACGAACTGGTGCGTCGGCTCATAGGGCGGGGCACGGAGAATGAGGAGCAGCGCAGGAAGCGTCTGGACACGGCGAAAATCGAACTGGCCTCCGAAGACGAATTCGATGTGACGATCGTCAACACCACGGTTCCCCAGGCGGCGGATGACCTGTGGGCCGTCATCGCCAGGGAGTACGGGCTGCATTAGCCCGCCATCGGCCGCGCGGAAGGGATCCCGCCCCAGATGCGTGCGCGATGACGGCGACGGGAACGCGCATGGTCCCGATCCCGACAAGGCGCCGGAATCGGGACCATACACTCGGGTGCGCGTGCATAGGCACCCTGCAATCAGAGGTGTCTGCGTCCGGAATCCCCCGGCGCAGGCACCTCGAATCTACCGAAGTCCGCTCAGCCGATCGATCAGCTCGGGGTCGCGCGTGGCGCCCTTGTCCGCCGACCGTGCGAAGGCCGCATAGGCCTTCAGCGCGAGGGACACCTTGCGCTCACGATGTGCGACGTAGCCGTCGCCCTCTTCTATGCGACGCCGGCGCTGTGCCATCTCCTCCTCGCTCAGCTCCACATTGATGGTGCGGTTCGGGATGTCGATGTCGATCATGTCCCCGTTCTCCACCAGTGCTATCGGGCCCTTGCTCGCGGCCTCGGGCGCGACGTGCCCGATCGAGAGTCCCGATGATCCTCCGGAATAGCGCCCGTCCGTGATCAGTGCGACCTCTTTGCCGATTCCCTTGCCCTTGACGAAGGAGGTGGGGTACAGCATCTCCTGCATCCCGGGGCCTCCCTTGGGACCCTCGTAGCGGATGATAAGCGCCTGACCCGGCTGGAGGACTCCGTTGAGGATGACCTCGATGGCCTCCTCCTGCGACTCGACGATCAGCGCCGGCCCATGGAACGTCCGTATCTCCTTGGGGACGCCGGCGGTTTTCACCACGCACCCGTCGGGGGCGAGATTGCCCCTCAGCACGGCGAGCCCGCCCTCGTCGACCGCCGGGTGGTCGATGTCGTGGATCGCCCCGTTCACGCGGTCCGTGTCCAGCGAGTCGAACAGCGTCTCATGTGTCCATGGTTCGGGGGAGACGATGTGTCCGGGGGCCGCGCGGAAGAACTGCCGAGCCTCGTCCGTGCAGCTGTCCCTCATGATGTCCCACGCGTCGAGTTTGTCCTCCAGCGAGGTGAAATCGATGGAATGAGTGTCCCGGTGAAGCTTTCCGGCACGGTCGAGCTCCCCGAGGATCGCCGTGATCCCCCCGGCCCTGTGGACGTCGGAGATCTCCCATTGCCCCGAGGGGCTGGCCTTGCAGATGCACGGGACCGTATGGCTGATGCGTTCGATGTCGTCCAGAGTGAAGTCCACGTCGGCACTCTGCGCCGCCGCAAGAATATGCAGGACGGTGTTGGTGGAGCCTCCCATGGCGACGTCCATGGTCATGGCGTTCTCGAATGCCTGCTTCGTCGCTATGCTGCGGGGAAGCACCGAATCGTCGTCCTCGTGGTAGCAGCGGTTCGCCAGCTCGACGACAAGCCTGCCCGCGCGCTCGAACAGCTGCTTGCGGTACACGTGCGAGGCCAGGGTCGTGCCGTTGCCGGGAAGCGCCAGCCCCATGGCCTCGGTGAGACAGTTCATCGAGTTTGCGGTGAACATTCCCGCGCAGGATCCGCAGGTCGGGCACACGCTTTTCTCGTAGGCCAGGAGGTCCTCGTCGGACACGCTGTCGTCGGCCGTGGCGTACATGACGTCGATGAGGTCGGTGTTCTTCTTGACCGTGCCGTTGGGCAGCACGGTAGTTCCCGCCTCCATCGGCCCTCCGGACACGAAAACGGTCGGGACGTTGAGCCTCAGCGCCGCCATCAGCATTCCGGGGGTGATCTTGTCGCAGTTGGAGATGCAGATCAGCGCGTCGGCGCAGTGGGCGTTCACCGAATACTCCACCGCGTCCGCGATGAGGTCCCGGCTGGGAAGGGAATACAGCATTCCGGTGTGTCCCATGGCTATGCCGTCATCCACGGCGATGGTGTTGAACTCCCGGGGGATTCCTCCGGCCTCCTTGACCGCCTGGGATACCAGACGCCCCACCTTGTTGAGGTGGACGTGCCCTGGAACGAACTCATCGAAGGAGTTGGCGATGGCGACGATGGGCTTGCCGAAGTCCTTGCCGTCCACGCCCGCCGCACGATAGAGTGCGCGGGCTCCTGCGAATACACGACCATTCATGAGTTTTTCAGAGCGCATTTTCATATCCACCATTCAAGTTGGTTCCGACGACACTGCCACGCCAAGGGCCATATAGTGGAACGGTTCGCGCCGGGCGAACGCCGACGTCGCCCCGGGGTCGGGTTTTGCGGCGTCGCCACGGCTATATCGTTGCCGTGCAGTATAATGAACCCTTTGAAGCAGTAGTTGTAACAGAGATAACGATGTGGAGATAATCACTATGGCATTTGGCACCGAGCCGAACCCTCAGGGACTGGCGGATCCGCCTATCGACGATTTGATGGAACACGCTGATTCCAAGTACGCGCTGGCCATTTTCGCGGCCAAGCGTGCACGCCAGATCAATTCGTATTTCACTCAGCTCAACGAAGGCCTGCTGCAGAACGTCGGCCCGCTTGTTGAGTACAAGAACCAGGAAAAGCCGCTGTCTATCGCTTTCCGCGAAATCAACGAGGGACTGCTGGAAGAGACCCTCGGCGAGGACGATCCCACCGAAGGCAACTAGTCGTTGTCCACACGCCTTCGGGCACCGTTCCACCGCCGACAGGCAGGAATACGCCCCGGCGCACGCCGTGCGAACAGCCGGCGGGAACCGCCCGGGAGAATGATGCGCGCGGGGAAACGCCCCGGCCTTGCGATTGATGTATATGCCGAGCATATGCGAAAATCGCAGGCCGGGGCGTAGTATTTTGCGAGGACTTCGCCGACGTGCGGCTCGTTCCGTCACTGCGGGTCGGTTTGTGGTAATAGGGGACGGAGAGAATAGCGAGGAAACATGGAACGACGTCTGATTTCGGCCGAATCTGTCACCGAGGGGCATCCCGATAAGATATGCGATCAGATCTCCGATGCGATTCTCGACGACATGCTTCGCCAGGACCCCCATTCGCATGTGGCGGTGGAGACCTCGGCGACGACGGGGCAGTTCTTCGTGTTCGGCGAGGTGACGAGCCAGGGGTACAGCGACATTCAGAGCATCGTCCGCTCGGTGGTGCGCAATATCGGATACACAAGCTCGCAGATCGGACTGGACGCGGATTCGTGCGGGGTCCTGGTGTCCCTGACCGGTCAGAGCGCGGAAATCAACCAGGGCGTCGATCGGCTGAGCGCCACGGAGGAGTCGTCGGCCTCCCGAGAGGAACGCTATGAGGCCCAGGGGGCCGGCGACCAGGGGGTGATGTTCGGCTATGCCTGCGACGAGACGCCGGATCTGATGCCGCTGCCCATCCATCTGGCGCATCGTCTGGCCTTCCGCCTGGCGGAGGTCCGCAAGACGGGCGTCGTCGGGCATCTGCGTCCGGACGGGAAAACGCAGGTGACCATCGAATACGACGAGCGGGACCGTCCCGTGCGCCTCGACACGGTGCTGATCTCGACGCAGCACGATCGCGGGGTTTCCCATGACTGGCTGCTTGAGCAGCTGCGTGAGCATGTCATCGAGCCGGTTCTCGAGGAGGTTCTCGCCGGGAACGTCAGGCATGATGATTACCGCATCCTGGTCAATCCGACCGGGTCCTTCGTCCTGGGAGGTCCTGCGGCCGACGCCGGGCTCACCGGCCGCAAGATCATCGTCGACACCTATGGAGGGGCCGCCCATCACGGTGGCGGCGCCTTCTCCGGGAAGGATCCCAGCAAGGTCGATCGGTCGGCCGCCTATGCGGCGCGGTGGGTCGCGAAGAACATCGTCGCCGCCGGGCTCGCCCGGCGCGTCGAGGTGCAGATCGCGTATGCGATCGGAATTGCGGATCCGGTGAGCGTCAACGTGGAGACCTACGGGACCCAGATCGGCGAGGTGACGCGAGAGGCCATACAGCAGGCCGTACGCAAGGTTTTCGACCTGCGTCCGGCCGCGATCATCGATGAGCTCGACCTTCTGCGTCCGATCTATGAGAAAACCGCGGCTTACGGACATTTCGGCCGCAACGACCCCGATTTCACGTGGGAGCGCACCGATCGGGTCGACGAGCTCAAGGCCGCGATCGCCTCGCAGCGCTGATGCTCTCAGAGCGCGCCCCGATCGGATGTGGAATCCGGCGGCCCGGGAGGGCGGCCGGCGGGGCGTGGCGACATGCGCAGGCGTGGAGGGGATATTGCGCAGGCGGCTGCGATGTGTGCGGCCGCTTAGCCGAGCGAAAACATGCGTGCGTGGACAATGAAAAGGGAATTATCCTGAGACGGGGCCATGCGCCCTGTGAGGAGGCCATGAATGGCAGGTATGTCAGTTGCACAAATGATTCGAATGTTTCTTCGGCCGGATGCGCCCGTGCGCGTCGAGGCGTTCGACGGGTCGGTTTTCGGCGCCCAGGACGCGCCACTGTGCCTGAAGGTCAAGAACTCGCGAGCTGTGTATTACATGGCTAACCATCCCAATGATCTGGGCCTGGCCCGGGCCTATCTGCAGGGCGACATCGATTCCCCGCAGCTTGTGCCCGGCAACCCCTACGAGGTTTTCAAAAGCCTGACGCAGCTCAAGGACTACATCGTCAGGCCTTCCGCAGCAGGCATCGCCAGGGTCATGGCATCCATCATGTCCCACGGCGTCAGACGTCCGGAACCTCCCAGCATTGAGGGGCCGAGCAGGATCAGACGCATCAGCGAAGGTCTTCTCCCGCACACCAGGGCCGGCGACGCGGCGACGGTGAGCTATCACTATGATCAGTCCAACGAGTTCTATTCCCTGTTCCTTGGCCCCTCCATGACGTATACGTGCGCCCTGTTCGCCACCCCCGACGGTTCTCTTGAGGACGCCCAGCACGCGAAGCTCAATCTTGTTCTCGACAAGCTCGGGCTCAAGGCCGGCGACCGGCTGCTGGACATCGGCTGCGGCTGGGGGTCCATGGAGATCATGGCGGCGAAGCGCGGAATCCACGTCATCGGGGTCACCCTCTCGGACGAGCAGGTCTCCTGGGGCCGGGAATGGATCGCACGCGAGGGTCTTGAGGATCGTGCCGAGATACGACTGATGGATTACCGGGACGTTCCCGAAGGGGGGTTCGACGGCATCTGCTCGCTGGGAATGATGGAGCACGTCGGCGTGAAGCACTACCCGTCGTACTTCCGCGAGATCCTGGACAAGCTCAAGCCCAACGGCAAGCTGCTCAACCACCAGATCACGCGGACCAACTCGTCGGACGGCAAGTCGGCCGGCGCGTTCATCGACCGCTATATCTTCCCCGACGGCCAGCTCGCCTCTCCCGGGGAAATCGAAACGACGATCCAGGACACGGGCTTCGAGGTCATCCACGAGGAGAACCTTCGCCAGCACTATGCCCTGACGCTTCACCATTGGAACGAGAATCTGGTGTCCCATTGGGACGAGGCCGTGAGGATGGTCGGCGAGCCCAAGGCACGCCTGTGGGGCCTGTACATGGCCGGTTCCGCCCTGAACTTCGAGCTCGACAACATCCAGATCCACCAGTTCCTGTGCATCAAGCCCGACGAGAACGGCACGGACCACTATCCGCTGCGCCCATGGTGGTTCAACGACCGCTGATGAGTCCTGCGGAGTGCCTAGATTGAAATAATGGTTTCCCAGGATGCTCAACAGCCGACGTTCGACGGCCTTGCCCCTCGCAGGCGCCGCAAGCGTGCGCCCGCGAGGAATCCCGCCCCGAATCTGCCGATAGCCTCCGTGGTGATCGATGTGCAGGCCGCCCACCTGGGGCAGACGTTTGACTACCTCGTGCAGGAGCGCCAGGATCAGGCCGCCCTTCCGGGCATGTTCGTCCGCGTGCGTTTCGGGGGGCGGCTGGTGAACGGGGTGATATGGAGCAGATCCGAGTCCAGCCTCACGCCGATGTCCTCGCTGCGTTACCTGGAGAGGGTGATAGGGGAGCATGTCCTCGTCCCGGCGTCCCTGAGGCGTGACATCACCGCCATAGCCGACGCCTTCGGGGGAACGCGAGCGAACATCATACGGCTTGCCGTGCCTCCTCGCGTCGCCCGCATAGAGCAGGAGCAGGGTTTTCTCGGGGCGGCCGGCACCCCGCGCGTCCTCGGTTCGGAGGCGGAGCGCGGGTTTCGCCATATGCAGGCGTCCTACTCCCATGCCTTGGAGATCCACGACGCCTTGCAGAACAATCGTTTTCAGTCCTTTGTCATCGATGCCCTACCCGGTGTCGGCGAATGGGGCGCGGTGGCCGCCTGGGTGGTGGCGTCCGCGGTCGAGGCGGGGAAATCAGCCGTCGTGGTCCTTCCCGGGGCGCGGGAGATCGCCGACATGCTGCACGCCCTTCAGCGTGTGGGGCTGAGCGCCTTCTCCCCGGCCACGGCCATACGTCCCTCGGATGGTTCCGGGCCGGTCAGGATGCGCTATGACGGTGACGTCGCCGTTCTCAACGCCTCCATGTCCCCGGCCGAGCGCTACCGGGCCTACCTGGCGATCAGTACGGGCCGGGTCCGCTGCGTGGTGGGGACCAGGGCCGCCATGTATGCGCCCGTCGATGGGAACGCCGTGTTCATGATCGTCGACGACGCGGCCTATCAGAACGCGGACGGCATGATGCCCTATGCGAATGCCCGGGGCGTGCTGAAAATTCGCGCGCAGTCGCATGCCGGGGTCTTTGTGGCCCTGGCGAATGCCCGCAGCGTGGCGAGCCAGTGGGAGGTCCGAGATTCACCCGTGGAGCAGACGGCCGTCCTGGGTGCCAGCACGGACGTGCACGCATTCCCGGCGGTGACCAGGGAAAGATCCCCCTGGATTCGTTGGCTCAACCGCGAGGAGCTTGCCCGGCTCGCGGATTCAACTGCGGGGGCCAGGGTCCCGCACACCGCCGTCCGCATTCTTTCACGGGCATTGCAGTCCGGACCCGTGCTCCTGTCCATCGCCCAGGACGGGGTCGGCGAGGCCCTGTCCTGTGCACACTGCCACACGCAGGCGCGCTGCCCACGGTGCACGGGGCCTCTCCAGCGCGTCGGTGGGCAGGATGTTCGCTGCCGCTGGTGCGGGGCGGCCGTCGTGAACTGGCAATGCCCCCACTGCCGGGGACAGCGGCTTCGGGTGGTGCGCGTCGGCGCCGCGGGAACCGCCAGAGAGCTTCAGGGGCTGTTCAGGAATGTGCCCATGGTGCTGTCCTCTCCCAGCCAACCGCGCGGGATCGTCGAGTCGATAGAGGACGTGCCGTCGATCGTCATCTCCACGCCCGGAGCCGAGCCGCGCATACGGGCGCGGGACGGGCGCGACGCAGCGGGATACCGCGCCGTTGCCGTGCTGGATGCGTGGACCAGTCTGTATGCGCCTGGAATCGACGCGCGTGTGGATGCGCTCAACGCGTGGATGCGCGCCGTCTCCCTATGCACCCCGCGTACCCAGGGGGGGCAGGCCCTGCTGATAGGAGAGACCGATCCCGCCATCGCCCGGTCCCTTATCGCGTGGGATTCCACGGTGCTGGCCGCGAAGGAGCTGGAGGATCGCATGCAGACATCACTTCCCCCGGTGATCGTCGCCGCCTGCGTATGGGGAAGGCGGGAGTGCGTGATGGGGGCATTGTCCTCCATGGGGGCGCTGGATGGGGACTATGCGACGTTGCACACGCAGGCTGGTGATGTCCCGGCCGTTCTCGGTCCGGTTCCCATAGCCGCCCCCCGCACGGTCGACGCGGTGGAGCTGGCCTCCATGAGGGATAGGGTGAAGGCGATCATCCGCGTGCCGCAGTCGCAGCGCCGCGATCTTGCCAGGCGCCTGCACGAGCAGTCCGCCAGACATGTCGCGTCTCGCCAGACAGGTGAGCTGCGGTTCCAGATCGATCCGAAGGATCTTATTTAGCGTTTTTCTCCCGCTGTCCTCCAGCGGCCGCTAGACTGGTCTTGACGCAATCACGGGAATGGAGCTTTCATGAAGGGTTGGCCGGGAGAGCCGGACATGGATTACGATGTGCTTGTCGCGCGGGATGCCAGTTCGGCCGCGGCGGGCATGCCAATCACCGATGTGATTTTCGATTTCGGAAACGTTCTGATCTACTGGGATCCCGAAGCCGTTATGGTTCCGCGCTATTCGCAGGAGGCCGTGGATCGTTTCCTCGACAATGACATCTCGGGGTTCTATGATGCCAACGATCGTATGGATGCGGGTGCAACCACCCGGGAGGGTGTCGCCTGGCTGCGCGACACGCATGGCGACGAGTGGGCGGACATGATGCAGTACTACCTCGATAATTTCGAGGACTCGCTGGTGGGAACCGTTCCGGGCGCCAGAGTGCTGATAGACGACCTCAAGGCCGCCGGAATCGGCGTGTGGGGGCTGTCCAACTGGCAGAAGGATCTCTTCTCCATGGCCGTGGAACGCTGCCCCATCCTCGCGAAGCTCGACGGAAGACTCGTCTCCGGGTTCGTGAAGCTGCGCAAGCCGCACAAGGCCATCTATGAGCGGGCGTTGAGGGATTTCTCCCTACGGCCGCAATCCAGTCTGTTCGTGGACGACAAGGCGATGAACATCGTCGGGGCGAACGCCGCCGGAATCCGCGGGATCCGGTTCAGGGATCCTCGGCGTCTGCGCCAGCGTCTGATCGAAGCGGGAATCGATATTCCCGGGTTGCGATAGAGGAGGTACGCATTGCTGAAACTGCTATTCGCGGGGACGCCTCGGACGGCCGTTCCCGCCCTGCGGGCACTGGCTGCCGACAAGGAGCATTTCGAGGTCGTCGCCGTGCTCACCCGTCCCGATGCGCCTCGGGGCCGTGGCAGGAGAATGACGCCCAGCGCCGTGAAGGAGGCCGCTCTGGAGCTCGATCTCCCCGTCATCGAATCCGATCCGAAGGAACCGGCGTTCATCGACGAGCTGGCGGCGACGGGTGCGCAGGCCGCGGCGGTCGTCGCATATGGAAAGATACTGCGGCAGAACGTGCTGGATGCATTGCCGTGGGGCTGGTACAACCTGCATTTCTCCCTGCTTCCCCAGTGGAGGGGGGCGGCTCCCGTGCAGCGCGCCATCTGGGCGGGCGACACCATAACGGGAGCCACGGTGTTCCGCATCGCCAAAGGCATGGACACCGGCCCCATCATCGCCCAATCCACGGTTGAGATCGGCCGGCACGAGACGTCCGGGCACCTGCTTGAGTGGCTGTCCCACGATGGATCCCTGCTGCTGGCATCGGCGCTGCAGGCGGTTGCGGAGGACCAGATCAGGCCCGTCGACCAGCCGCGCGGCGCCTATGAGATCGCCGAGAAGATAAGGGTCGAGGATTCTCGGATTCGCTTCGACGTTCCCGTTTTTGCGGCGGATCGGCAGATACGCGCCTGTACTCCGGAGCCCGGCGCGTGGTGCATGGTGCATGCGGGAGATGATCGGGAACCGCTGATGGTGCATGTCCTGGAGGCTCGCCCCGCATCCGATGACGATTCATCGGGCGTCGGGGAACTTCCCCCGGGAAGGATCGGCGGCGACAAGCATCATGTGTGGATCGGAACATGCACCGGCGCGCTTGAATTGCTACAGGTCAAGGCAGCAGGCAAAAAGGCCATGCCGGCCACAGATTGGGCGAGGGGTATGCGTCTATCGTCCGACGCCTTCTGCGACTGATCGGATTGTGCGCCTAGTCGAGCAGATCGAGAACAAGGCGCAGATCCCGTTCGTGAATGCTGTGGTGTGCGGCGAGCTGGACCTTGGGCTTGGCGCAGAATGCCACTCCCAGCGCCGCCGCCTGGATCATGGGGATGTCGTTGGCTCCGTCGCCCACGGCAACCGTCTGCTCCATGCCGATGCCCTCGTTTCGGGCCCAGGCTTCGAGCGCGTGAAGTTTGGTGCTCCTGCACACGATGTCGCCCAGGACCCGGCCGGTCAGTCGGGAATCCCTGATCTCAAGCCGATTGGCCAGCCAATGATCGAGATGTGCGTCGTCGGCAAGATGGTTCACGATTTCGAGAAAACCGCCGGAAACCGCTCCGATTTTCCAATCGTGTCCATGCAGCGCGTCGATGAGCTCACGTGCGCCGTTCGTGAAATGAAGGGAGCGGTACACTTCGTCGAAAACGGATACGGGCAGCCCTTCAAGAAGAAAGACCCGGGCCCTCAGCGCCTCGCAGAAATCGAGCTCTCCGGCCATGGTGCGCGCCGTGAGCTTCGCGATCTCCTCGCCGACGCCGGCCGCGTCCCCCAGCTGGTCGATCACCTCCTCGTCGATGAGGGTGGAGTCGACGTCCATCACCAATAATCCCGGACGACTAAGATGAGGGACGCCGCAGGTCTGCAAGTTTTCTTCACGCATGACTTCGATTGTCTGAAATCGCTGGGACAATGGCCGACATGCATCATGTCGCAGCCCGGATCGTTCCCGGCGCGGACATCGGCGACACGTCCGCGGGCGAGCCGCGCCTCGACGGCAGGGAACCGCTTGACTCCCGCCGTCCCGGCATCGCGGACGCCCCGCTCCGGCTGCGGACCGTCCCGTCTTCCCTGGTGGTCATCATCCACCGGCCGGCCGGGCGGGTGCGTAACCTTGCACAAGACAGAAGTCACGGCACACGATCACGGGGATGAGGAAGAGTGGACACGGACATGCGTTACGAAGACGGGCCATCCGGAGACGGATATGCGAAGGCCATGGATGACAACGATCGGCTGATGCGCAAGAACCACGCTCTCGCCGAGGCCCTGAGCCGGGCGGGCAAGGAACTAAGCAAAACGAAGTCGCAGCTGCTCCAACTCGTGCAGACGCCGCGCAGCTTCGCCACCATGGTGCGAATCCATGACTCGAAAACCGACGATCATGGCGTCCGACAGGCAAGCGCCGAGGTCATCGCGGGAAACAGGCGCATGATCGTGCCGGTTTCGGCCTCCCTGGACCCCTCGCGGCTCAGAGCGGGGTGCTCGGTGCTGCTCAATGAGAACATGGTGGTGGTCGAGCAGCTGTCCTCGGACGCGGTCGGCTCCGTCCGCCGTGTCGCCGAGGTGCTCGATGACGGGCGGCTTGTCACCGTCGATTCCAGCGGCGGCCAGTCCCTGGTCTTTCGGGGGGAGAATCTGCTCGACGCCTCGTTCTCCCCGGCTGATCGCGTGCTGGTCGATGCCTCGGGACGCATGGCCATCGAGCTTCTTCCCCCGGAAGGCGGTCGGGACCTCGTTCTTGAGGAGGTCCCGGACGTCTCCTTCGCGGACATCGGCGGGCTGGATGCGCAGATCGAACGCATCAGGGATGCCGTGCAGCTGCCCTTCCTTCACCGCGCCCTTTTCGAACGCTACGATCTTCAGGCTCCCAAGGGGGTGCTCCTGTACGGCCCCCCGGGCAATGGCAAGACGCTGATCGCCAAGGCGGTGGCCCATGAGCTGTCGTCGGGGGCGGGTGGGGCGCCGGGGGTGTTCCTTTCGGTCAAGGGGCCTGAGCTGCTCAACAAATTCGTCGGTGAGTCGGAGAGGCTTATCCGCGTCATTTTCAAACGTGCGAGGGAACGCGCCGCGTCGGGTCGTCCCGTCATCGTGTTCATCGACGAGATGGATTCCCTTCTGCGCACACGGGGGTCGGGGGTGTCCAGCGATGTCGAGA
>JALCNP010000026.1 GCA_022649135.1 Bifidobacterium sp. | reverse complement strand
GACGCGGACCCGGTTCAGGGATGATTGCGGCCCCGGGCGATCATACATCCGTTGGAGGGGCGTCTGTGCGGGGCCGGACTGTGCGCCCTGGGATTTGCTCCCCTCGTGCCTACTTGCCCCGTGCGGCTTCGCGACGCATCGCGTCGAGAAGCTCCTCGTCTCGCCGGGTGACCAGTTCCGTTCCCTTCCCTCCTGTCCACTCGTAGAAGCCCTTGCCGGATTTGAGACCCAGATCGCCGTTGGAGACCTTCTCCCTCAGCGTCGGGTCGGCGTCCTGATCGTTGCACAGATCCTTGGAAAGATAGTGAAGCAGGGTCTCGAAGATGTCGAGCCCGCCGAGGTCGGCACTGACAACCGGTCCAAGAATGCTCCAGCGCAGTCCCAGGCTGTATCTGACGATGTCGTCCACGGCCGACGGGCTGGCTATGCCCTCCCTGATGATGTAGTAGGCTTCGCGCATCACGGCCGCCTGAATCCGGTTGCCCACGAATCCGGGGGCCTCCCTGTCCAGGGCCACGGCATGCTTGCCGATCGAGTTGAGCAGCTCCACCGTGCGCTTGACCAGATCCGGCTCGGTCTGTCGCGCTGGCACGACCTCCACCAGCGGCATGAGATGGGCGGGATTGTAGAAATGGGCGACGAGGAAGCGCTCCGGGTGCTGCAGCGTCGATGCGATCGCCGTGGGGCTCAGACCGGATGTGTTCGTGGCGAACACCGCATCCTCCGGTGCGAATGACTCCGCCTGCCGCCACACCTGCTGCTTGACCTCCAGCTTCTCCAGCACCGACTCGATCACGAAATCCGTGTCCTTGAGCGCCTGCCCGTAATCCGTGGTGGTCGTGATGTGCGCCTTGATGCCGTCCACGTCCTCCTGCCTGACGATTCCATGGTCGACGAATGTCGCGAGATCCCTGTCCACCAGCTCCATCCCGTGGTCCAGCGCCGCCTGCGAAACGTCCAGCATCCGAACCGGGTAGCCGTGCAGGGCGAACTGAAGCGCGGTGGCGTGGCCCATGGTCCCTGAGCCGATATTGGTGATGGTATGAATATCACGCATGGTAAACCTCCTTGTTAGTACCGGTGACGGCATCCATTCTAGGTGCGTCGCGGAGTCTCGGGGGTCGTTCGTGAACCATATCGTCGGTTATAGGGCCCGGTTGTCTCCAATCTCACATTCGGGCAGGAGTCGATCCGGCGCCGCGCATTCGACAAGACGCACGGTGCGTGCCTTGTGCTGATGATGTATATCGATGGAATCGCCATGGACGACGATGAATGAGTGTTCTTTTTGTGATCCGCAGGAGGCTGCGTCCCCGAACGAGCTTTTCTGCCGCCTGATGTCGAGTCGGCGTACTGCAAAACCTTAAGAGGCGTGGGACGAATGATGAAAATGCTTGTTGAAAGGTATCTTCATACGATTCCCCACGTCTTCGAAGAGGTGCGCAACCGATACGGAAGCGATCTGATTCTTCTCCACGACTCGCACCATCGTCTCAGTCCCATACAGGCGGCCCGTTTCGGAAAACTGCTTGAACCGTACGACCTGTTTTGGATGGAAGACACCACGCCGGCAGAGGAGAACCAGCAGTATCTGCGCGTCGTTCGCCAGCACACCACGACTCCCATCGCCATCGGCGAAATCATCAACTCGTGGACCGACTACATCACCCTGATCGAGGAGCAGCTGATCGACTACGTTCGTTCGGCCGTCACTCATACCGGAGGACTCACCCATATGAGGAAGCTGATGGCCTTCGCTGAGCTGTTCGGCATCAAATCAGGGTTCCATGGTCCCACTGACATTTCTCCGGTGGGAATGGCGGCAAATCTGCATCTCGATCTGGCGATCCCCAACTTCGGAATACAGGAATACATGCGGCACAGCGAGGAGACGCTAGCCGTGTTTCCCTCGTCCTACACATTCAAAGATGGTATGTTGCATCCAGGAAACAAACCTGGATTGGGAGTGGATTTTGATGAGAAGCTTGCCGCGCGATACCCGTATCAGGCGGCGCCGCTGCCTGTCGACAGACTTGCAGACGGTACGCTGCACGAGTGGTGAACGCCGCCATGGATGACGAGGATTCGGGTTTGGCGGGCCCTGATTCCCGCGGCGACGCCGGAAGGGGACACGACGGTGGTCTCATGGATGCTTCACCGATGCACATCGTGATCATGGGTGTTTCGGGAAGCGGGAAAACCACTCTCGCCCTCCGCATGGTCTCTCTCCTGGGCTGGCCATACGCCGAAGCGGACGACTTCCATCCGAAATCCAATATCGACAAAATGGCGTCCGGACGGCCTCTGACCGACGCCGACAGATGGCCATGGCTTGAATCCCTGCGGTCCTGGATGAGCGATCAGGCCACGCTCGGGTACAGCACCATCGTGACCTGTTCGGCTCTGAAACGGTCATACCGCGATGTTCTTCGCCGGGCGAGCGGGAATGTATTTTTCGTGGAATTGGATGTCGATGAGGAAACCCTGACGAGACGAATGTCGCAACGTGAGCATTTCATGCCCGTGTCCCTGCTCCGATCCCAAGAGAGCACGCTTGAACCCCTTGAACCGGATGAGAGCGGAATGTGCGTCCCGGCCATCGGTGATTCGAAGCGGATCGCGTGCGATGTCCTCTCCCGTCTGCATGTCGGGAAGTGCGCGGCCGGCTGTGTGAGGATCGCCGATCTTGGGCCGGGAAGGCATGACCTGGGCGTGGGATCGGCCTGCCGAGGCTGAGGGAGGAAAGCAGGCTTTTCGACATGGGAAACGTAGTAGTCTGAAAGCATGAGTGACAACGTGCAGAATGAACATGTACAGGCCTGGCTTACCGACATGGATGGGGTTCTCGTCCACGAGAACGAGGCTCTTCCGGGAGCGGTCGAGTTCATCGAGGCCTTGAAGAGGACCGGCACCCCCTTTCTCGTGCTGACGAATAATCCGATCTATTCGCGGCGCGACCTCAGCTGGCGTTTGCATGCAAGCGGAATCGACATCCCTGAGGACCATATCTGGACAAGCGCCCTGGCGACCGCCGATTTCGTCAGCCGGCAGATTCCCCATGGCAAGGCGTACGTCATCGGCGAGGCGGGTCTGACGACGGCTCTGCATGAGGTGGGCTATGTGCTTACCGACCAGGACCCCGACTATGTGATCATCGGGGAGACGAGAAACTATTCCTTCGAGCAGCTGACGACGGCCCTGCGTCTGATCCAGCGTGGTGCTCGGTTCATCTGCACGAACCCGGACTACACCGGACCCTCCTCCCAGGGTGATCTTCTCGCAGCGGGCGCCGTGGCGGAGATGATCAAGAAGGCTTCGGACTTCGAGCCGTATTTCATCGGCAAGCCCAATCCCATGTTCTTCAGGACGGCTTTGAACAAGCTCGGCACGCACAGCGAGACGACGGCCATGGTCGGCGACAGGATGGACACCGACATCCGCGCCGGTCTGGAGGCGGGCGTGGAGACGTTCCTGGTGATGACGGGAATCGCCACGCGCGACTCCGTCGACAAGTTCCCCTATCGTCCCTCCCATGTGGTCAGCGGAATAAGCGATCTGATCCCGCTGGTTGCGGACGGTCATGCGGCACCGGTCGCTCCGGCCGCGAAAAAGAAGCCCGCGTCCTCGGCGCGCTAGCCGAGGGCAAGGGATGGCCGTGGCCTCCGTCCGCCCGGGATATGGCGTGTGATGCATGACGACGATGAAGGAGATCGCCCGCAAGACCGGTGTTTCGACATCCACGGTTTCACTGGTGCTGAACGGTCGTGATCGGGGCCGCGTGAAGTCGGACATCGCCAAACGGGTGCGCGCGGCGGCGGAGACGATGGGCTATCGGCCCAATCCGCTTGCCCGCTCCCTGCGCACCAGCAGAACGCGCATGCTCGGTTTCGTCAGCGATGAGATCGCCACGACCCCGTATGCGGGAGGGATCATCCTCGGAGCCCAGGATGCCGCACGCTCCTTGGGATACATGATGCTGACCGTCAACACCGATGAGCGGTTCGATGAGGATGGCGGGATCGCCGCCTTGGAACGCTACGGTGTGGATGGTTTCATGTATGCGACGATGTACCACCGGACGGTGGACGTCCCCCGTTCGCTTTGCGGACGCCCTCTGGTGCTCGTTGACGCCGATGCCCGAAACGGCGGTGTTCCCGGCATAGTGCCCGACGAATTCCATATCGGCTATGATGCGACCAGGCGTCTTGTCGACGCGGGATGCAGTCGGATAGCCTATGTCGGCAGTCGCGATCGCATACCGGCCCAGACCGGGCGGCGCAAAGGGTATCGGCAGGCCCTGGACGACGCCGGAATGCCGTACGATCCCCGGCTCGATGTGGCGGTGACGGGGAACCAGCCGGCGGTGGACGACGTGGATTCGCTGATGGAGCGGTTCCACCCCGACGGCTTCTTCTGCTTCAACGACGCGCACGCCTGGTACGTCTACGAATGTGCCGCCAGACGCGGCATGCGGGTGGGGCGGGACGTGTCCGTCGTCGGAGTGGACAACCACCGCGTGTTCGCCCAGACCCTCGCGCCCCGGCTGACAACGGTCGCCCTGCCCCACTATGAGATGGGTTTCTGGGCCGTCTGCACGCTGGTGTCGCGGATCGAGGGCGTTGCGGTGGACGTCAGACCCTCGGCCGGTCTCGTTGCCGATATGCCGCAGTTCGGCGGCGACGGTACCGTCGCCGTGCGATGCGCGCTGGTGGAGAAGGATTCCGTGGCTCATCGCTCATAGATCTGATCGTGCGGGGAAGGGGCTGCGTCGCCGGCCGGAATCCTCGCGCGGACAAGTGCGTCAGCGATGGCACAGGGTGCGGTGCGGCTGCGCACCTGGACCGAAACATATTTCGTCAATCGATTGACGTGATAACCTGTGTATGAGATGCTGCAGGAGCGCATTGCCGCGCCCCGTCTGTCGAAAGGAAAGGCGCCCGCCATGAAGGATAGAGTTCCCGGCCCCGGTACCGCTACCGCCGCCGATGATGATGCCGCCCACGAGTCCCGCCTCGAGAGGGCGCAGAGGGCGGTTGATTCGTTGGCCCGTACGAGACGCGACCGCTGGTACCCGCACTTCCATATCGCCTCCAACGGAGGGTGGATGAACGATCCCAACGGTTTGTGCCGCTACCGGGGGCGTTGGCATGTCTTCTACCAGCTGCACCCCTTCGGGACCCAGTGGGGACCGATGCATTGGGGGCATGTCTCCAGCGCCGACATGGTCACGTGGAGGCGCGAGCCCGTGGCGCTGGCGCCGAGCATGCCGCAGGACGCCAGCGGGGTCTTCTCCGGCTGCGCTGCGGAGAGCCCTGACGGGCACCTCATGCTGTACTACACGGGAACCAGGAAAAAGACGCTCGACGGATCCGGGCGCCATGAGCACGAGGTGCAGATGCTGGCCCGGTCCCGCAACGCGGACGCCTCGGCGTTCCGCAAGCTGGGAATGATCGTTGACTGCCCGTCCGAAGGCATGGAGGGCGCTTTCCGCGATCCGAAGGTCTGGAGACAGGGCGGTCGCTGGCTGCTTGTCGTCGGCGTGGGATCCGAATCCGGCCGTGGCCAGATCTGGCTGTATTCCTCTCCTGACATGGTGCACTGGCGCTTCGACAGGGTTCTCTACGAACACCCCGACGTGGACGTGTTCATGCTGGAATGCCCCGATTTCTTTCCGCTGGCCGACGCCGACGGCAACGAGGAGTGGGTGCTGTCCTTCTCCGCCATGGGTTCGAAGGCGCGAGGCTACACGAACCGCAACGCGAACAGCGCGGGATATGTGACGGGAACATGGGCCGACGGGGAGGGGTTCACCCCGCGCAGCGCGTTCCGCCCGTGGGATTGGGGCCACAACTATTATGCCCCGCAGTCGTTCGAGGCTCCCGATGGGCGCCGGATCATGTATGGGTGGATGAGTCCGTTCGCCCACCGGATGCCGATGGATCGTGATGGCTGGTGCGGCCAGCTGACTCTGCCTCGAGAGGTCGTCCTTGGCAGGGACGGTCGAATTCGCACGTGTCCCGTTGCCGAGACGGAGAGACTGCGGTGCGTGCGACGCGACATCGGCCCCGTGCGTCTCGGCCCCAATGAGGAGAGAACCGTCTGCGACGACGCGTGGGCGGTCGAGATCGTCATGGAGGTGAATCTGAGGGAGACGACGGCGGAACGCGCGGGACTGAAGATTCACCACACCTGCGATGGCTCGTACACCTATATCGCCTACGATGATCAGACCCGCCGGATTGTGGTGGACCGTCAGGCGGCCGCCCGGGGTGATCGCGGCTACCGCGCGGCGCCGCTGAGCGAAAGCGACCTCGAATCCGGAACCCTGAGGCTGAGGATCTTCATCGACCGCGGATCCGTCGAGGTGTATGCCAATGCCGGCGAACAGGTGCTGAGCTCCTACAGTTTCGCGTCCCCGGGCAGACGCCGGGTCACACTCACCTCGGAATCCGGTGTCAGCAGCATCGGATCGCTCTCCATCTACGACATGCGTGGCATAGGTCTCGATTAGCGGATTCCGGATCCTGTCTCCGGTCGCATCCCGTCTCGGGCCTTATCCCGTCTCGGGAAGGAAAGGTGGCCAACGCCATGGGACGCGTCCCGGCCCCGTGCCGACCCGGTGAACGTAGGGGAGGGGGGTATGGCTCCCGTTTCCGCCGCCTGCTTTCGGCGCTGATCGCCGGCGCCGTTCCCTGTTCTTTCGTCTGCGCGGTTTGTGCATGTCCATCGATGATCCGACGGCATTGTCACAACAATCATCAAACTGCTTTGATGAATTCATCAAACCGCTATACCGTAATGAATGAAAGGAAAATCACCAGTGCGGGTGATGGAAAGGAGAGCGTGATGACACCTACGATCGCCGATGTGGCGCGCGAGGCCGGCGTGACCAAGGGAACCGTGTCCCATGTCTACAGCGGTCACCGCCCCATCTCCACCCAGACCAAGGCCCGTGTCCACGCGGCCGCCGAAAAGCTGGGGTGGGTGCCCAATTCGAATGCGCGGGCGTTGGCGGGGCACCGGACCAACGCCATCGGACTGGTGCTTCACCGCGACCCCTCCGCGCTGGTCGTGGACACCTTCTTCCCGAATTTCATTTCCGGCATGCAGTCCGTTCTCGCCGAGCAGCAGATCATGCTCATCATGCAGGTCGTCGGCGACCGAGCGGCGGAGGAGCAGGCGTATCGGAGCATGGCCCACGGGCGTGCGGACGGCGTCGTTCTGCTGGATATGCATCTTCGGGACTGGCGCATCGGCTTTCTCCAGAAGCTCAAGCTTCCGGCCGTCCTCATGGACATGCCCCAGGATCAGCTGGGATTCACCACGGTGAGGCTCAACAGCGCGCAGCCCATGGAGCAGCTTATCGACTATCTCCAGGAGCGGGGGCACACGAGGATCGCCCACGTCTCCGGACCTCTCACCTATGTTCATGCCTATGAAAGGGCGAAGGCGTACGTGCACAGGGTGGGTGGCAGCGCGCTGCTGAGGGAGGGGGATTTCACCGCCGGCAACGGCAGGCACCTTACCGCCCAGCTTCTGTCGATGCCCGACCGCCCTACCGCCATCATCTACTCCAACAATGTGATGGCCATAGCCGGGCAGGCCTACGCGCAGGAGCATGGGCTCGTCGTTCCCGACGACCTCGCCCTGGCGGGATTCGAGGACAACGAGATCTGCGCCCATCTCAACCCGCCGCTGACCAGCATCGACACGGATCCCATCGGTCGTGGCCGCCTTGTGGCGAAGCAGCTTATCCGCACGATCGCGGGAATCCCCACCGAGTCCGTCGCATCGAGGGACGCGACCATCAAGTTTCGCGAGAGCACCGCGGGGCAGGCCCCGTCGGTGGTGCGAGAGGTGCACTAGACGTTGGCGGTGCACGCGCGCCGTCAATCAACACCATGAACAACAACAGACAGATATCACACACATCTCCAAAGGAGGAGAAGAAGATGAACAAGCATATACTGCGTCGTGTCGCATCCGCGTCCGTGGCTGCGGCTCTGGCGGTGTCCCTGGGCGCATGCGGATCGAGTGGTGCGGGCCAGTCGAATTCCTCGGGTACGGGTCCGATCAAGATCTGGTTCTCCAACAACGAGCAGGAGCTCGCCTGGGGCAAGACCATGGTGAAGGCCTGGAACCAGAAGCATCCCGATCAGAAGGTCACCTCGCAGGAGATTCCCGCCGCGTCGTCGTCGGAGGAGGCCATCACCGCCGCCATCACGGCGGGAACCTCGCCCTGCCTGGTGTACAACATCTCGGCGGCGGCCGTTCCCGGCTGGGTGCGCCAAGGGGGTCTTGTCGACCTGACGAAGTTCCCGGGGGCGCAGCAATACATCGCCGCGCGCAACGGCGGGGGCGCGGCCGTGTACAAGACCAACGGCACGTACTACCAGTTCCCGTGGAAATCCAATCCCGTGATGGTCATGTACAACAAGAGCCTGTTCTCCAAGGCGGGCATCGATCCCGACAACCCCGGAATCCAGACATATGCCGGATTCCTCTCCGCGGCGCGCAAGATCGTCAAGTCCGGCGCGGCCCAGAGCGCCATCTGGCCCTCGCCGACCAGCGAGTTCTACCAGCCGTGGTTCGACTTCTACCCCACATACCTTGCGCAGTCGAATGGCACGCAGCTCATCCGCAGCGGCAAGGCGACGTTCGACGACGCCAACGGCAGGAAGGTCGCATCGTTCTGGAAGAGCCTGTACGACGCGGGGCTTGCACCCAAGGAGAAGGCCACGGATGACGCCATGGCGACGGGCAAGACCGCCATGCAGATGGCCGGGCCGTGGGCCATCGCCACATACAAGGGCAGCTTCCCCATCGGGATATCCGCGGTTCCCACCAGCACGGGGAAGGCGGGGGCCTACACCTACGCCGACGCCAAGAACATCTCCATGTTCACCAGCTGCAAGGCCCAGACGACCGCATGGAACTTCCTGAAATTCACCACCGGCGAGAACGCCGACGGCGAACTGCTCGACTACACCGGACAGATGCCGCTGCGCAGGGATCTGACGAAGACGTACTCCGGATATTTCGCCAAGCACCCCGAGTACACGGTGTTCGCGCAGCAGGCTGCCAGAACCGAGGACGTTCCCAGTCTGACGAACTCGACCCAGGTGTGGCAGGCCTTCCGCAAGGACTACTCCTCGTCGATCATCTTCGGCAAGACCTCGGTTGATGACTTCCTGAGCAAGGCTGCGTCGGACGTGAACGGGCTCATCGGAAAGTAGTGTGTTCCATGAGACATCAAGACAACGCAACGGCCGGAACGTCCAGACGCCGCCTCCTGGGGCGCCAGCCCATAGGCATGCTGTTCTCCCTTCCCTATTTTCTTTTCGTGATGGTCGTGTTTGCCTATCCGCTTGGCTTTGCCGTCTACATGGCGTTCCACAAGTACTTCTTCACCGCCCCGGGGGTGAGCGTACCCAAGCCGTTCGTGGGGCTGAGCAACTTCCAGTCGGTGCTGAGCGACCCCGAGGTGCTGCAGTCGTTCAGGAACATCGCGGTGTTCCTCGTCATCAACGTGCCGCTGACCGTCGTGCTGTCCATGGTGTTCGCCACGGCCCTCAACGCCGGAATCCGGTGGGCCGCGGCGTTCAGAATCGCCTTCTATCTGCCCTACATAACCGCCAGCGTCTCGTTGGTGGGCGTGTGGATGCTGCTGTTCTCCACCCATGGACTGGTCAACGTGATGCTGGGCAGTCTCGCCCCCAACCCCTCATGGCTGATCAACGAGCATCTGGCGATGCCCTCGATCGCCTTCTACGTCACATGGAAGCAGCTGGGATTCTACATACTGCTGTATCTCGCCGCGCTGCAGAACGTGCCGCGGGAGCTGCATGAGGCCGCGGCGGTGGACGGTGCCAACGGGTTCCAGCGCTTCATGCACGTCACCGTCCCCGGTGTGCGCTCGACCACGACGCTGGTTCTGATCCTGGCCATCATCACCGGGGCGAATCTGTTCACCGAACCGTATCTGCTCACCAACGGCGGAGGGCCGGACGGCGCCTCCACCACGCCGGTTCTTCTGATCTACCAGAAGGGCATCGAACAGCAGAGCCCGGACCTGGCGGCGGCCATAGGCATGCTTCTGGTCATCGTCGTCGGCGTGCTGTCGCTGGTCGCGAACCGGATCAACGAGGAAAGGTAGTCGACACCATGAATACAACACATCGCATATCCTCGGTGGTGCGTTACGCGCTGCTCATATTCGCGGCGGTCATCTTCGCCTTCCCGTTCTATTTCATGATCGTCGGCGCCTTCCAGAAGAACCCGACGAACACCCCCGGCGGATTGCTGCCGACCGCCGGATGGACCGTAAGCAACTTCGTGAACGTGAATTCCCGGATCAATCTGGTGGGTTCCCTTCTCAACTCCCTGATCTTCGTCGTCGGCGTCCTCCTGGGGACGGTGGTGTTCGGGCTGCTGGTGGGCTACAGCGTGGCGCGCATGGATTTCCGCGGCAGAGGGGTCCTCTGGATCCTGGTGCTGCTGGTGCAGATGGTCCCCTTCCAGCTGCTGATGATCCCCCTCTACGTCCAGGTGACCAGGATGTACTCCCTGGGGGACACGTATCTGGGAATGATTCTGCCGTTCGCGATCAACACCACCGCCGTGTTCATATTCGTCCAGTTCTTCAAGGCTCTTCCCGGGGACATCTTCGAGGCGGCGAGGATAGACGGGGCGGGGGAGCTGAGGATTCTGTGGACCATCGCCATACCCATGGTCCGGCCCGCTCTGGCGACCGTCATCCTCGTCACGTTCATCGGCCCGTGGAACGAATTCCTCTGGCCGTTCCTGATCACCAAGGACGTCTCGATGCAGCCGCTGGCGGTGTCCCTCGCCAACTACATCTCGAACGTGTCGGCCACGACGGCGAACCCCAACGGGTCGATTCTCGCCGGGGCGACCGCCCTCGCGTTCCCGGTGATCATATTGTTCTGCCTGTTCCAACGATATTTCGTTGCCTCAGACATCGGTTCCGCATTGAAAGGATGACCATCAACCATGACAAGCACCAGTTTCTTCACGGGCGCCTCCTTCCCTCTGGGCCCATTCGTGCCCTATGAGCACAATCCGATTCTGCGGCCTTTGGGAGGGTCATGGGAATCCGCGAATCTCTACAATCCCGCGGCCCTGGTCGTCGACGATGAGGTGGTGCTCCTGTACCGGGCCCACGCGGACGACATTGTCTCGCATATCGGCCTGGCATCCAGCGGCGACGGGTATCGTTTCCGGCGCGAGTCGGCCCCGATCCTTTCCCCGACGGAGGACTACGAGCGGTTCGGATGCGAGGACCCCCGCATTTCGGTGATCGACGGGGTGTACTACCTCACCTACACCGGGTGGGACAGAACGACGGCGCGGCTGTGCCTCGCCACGTCCACCGACCTGCATCACTGGACGAAGCACGGCCCGCTTTTCGAGGGTTTCGACACGTTCGCTGCGACCTCCGACGCCCGCGGGCACGACTGGTCGAAGGCCGGGGTCATCCTTCCGTTCATGCTTCAGGGGAAATGGTGGATGTATTTCGGGGAGGGGGCCATCTACTGGGCGACCAGCGACGATCTGCTGCACTGGACCCCCGGGACCGCCGACACCGAGCCCATGTACCGTTCGACCCCCGGAAGCTTCGACGAGGATCTCGTGGAGGTCGGCGCGCCTCCGGTGCTGAGCGACAACGGGCTGCTGGTGTTCCTCATGAACGGGGCGACCCGGCATCGGCGAGCCGATGGTGGCTACGACGTCGACTATCGCTGCGGGCAGTTCGCGATCGACCCGGCCAGGCCGGGCGCGGTCATCGCCCGCATGCAGGAGCCGTGGCTGAGGCCGCAGAGCTTCGAGGACCACAACGGTCTGATACCCAACGTCACCTTCGTCGAAGGTCTTGTCTTCTTCCATGGCAAGTGGTTCGCCTATTACGGGCAGTCCGACACGACCCTCGCGGTCGCCGTGCACGATCCGTCGGTGAGGTGGGGCGCCGGGCTTGAGTCGGGGCGCCTGAAGTCCTAGGCTTCGCGCGTCGGGTGGTGAATGGCCCCGGGTCTTCGTGAATCTTCGCGCAGACCCGGGGCCATTGCCATGCCGTCGCGGCCGATCCGGCAGCCTTGTCGGTGCGTTCCGTCGATGCGGGGCGGTTCCCATGCGAAACGCAGGGAGGGGATGGTTGTCGAGCGTGATACAATCATCGTATTCAATAATGATAATTAATTTCAGTAATTGAATATCTGGTCGCAACCGGAATCCCTTGAGATTGCCGGATAGAAAGAAGACATTCATGCAGTTCAAACATGCAGGACAGGTTGCCGTAGGCGTGATTCTGGCCGGAATGCTGTCGCTCGCGGGAGGATGCGGGTCGTCGGCGGCCGCCGGTGGAACCGCGGGGTCTGGCGGGAAGATCGAGATCCTCGCCGCGGAGAACCAATACGGGGACGTGGCCGAACAGATAGGCGGATCCCATGTATCCGTCACCTCCATCATCAGCGACCCCAATGCCGATCCGCATGACTTCGAGGCGAAGCCCTCGGATGCCAAGCTGATAGCGAAATCGAGCATCGTCATCGAGAACGGCGTGGGATACGACGATTGGCTGGACAAGATGCTCACGGCCCACAAGAACTCGAGCCGCACCGTCATCAGCGCGCAGAAGGTTCTGGGGATGCCCGACGACACCAGGAACCCGCACCTGTGGTACGACCCCAAGACCATGCCGGCGGTGGCCTCGACCCTTGCCGCCCAGCTTGAGCGTCTTGACCCCTCGCATGCCTCGGACTACCAGAGGAACCTCGACTCCTTCGACAGCTCCATGAACGCGTACACGCAGGGGCTGGAGAAGTTCCAGAAGACATATCCGAACGTGTCCGTCGCCGCGACGGAGCCGGTCGCGAACTATCTGCTCAACAACGCCGGCATCACCATCAAGACGCCGTGGAGCCTGCAGGCCGCCATCATGAACGACCAGGATCCGTCCGCACAGGACTCCGGCATCCAGATGGGTCTGTTCACCGGCAGGAAGGTGGACGCCTTCGTCTACAACGAGCAGGTCGTCTCCGACCTGACCAAGAAGTACATGGCCTCCGCCAAGGAGAACGGCGTTCCTATCGTCGCCGTCTATGAGACGATGCCGGCCAAGTACCACTACGTGAAATGGATGACCGCCGAGCTCGGCGCCATCGAGAAGGCCGTCTCCGCCAAGCAGTCGACAGAGAAGCTGTGACATTGCCGACAATGACGCGACGGCAGTCGCTCAACCGGGGCGGGCGGGTTGATTCGGCCAATGAGGCCGGATCCGCGGCGACCGCCCCCGGCGTCCGCCCGCTGCTCGACATCCGCGATGTCGAGGTGCGGATGGGCAGACGAGCCATATTGAACGACATCAACCTTTCGGTGGGAGACGGGGACTTCATCGGACTCATCGGAGCCAACGGGGCAGGGAAGACGACCCTGATGCGCGCCATTCTGGGCGACATCACCCCGTCTCGCGGCGACATCCGCATTCTCGGCCAGCACAGGGCGCGGATGGGAATGATCGGCTACGTGCCTCAGAAGATCGAGCTGGAGGCGGATCTGCCCATCCGCGCCAAGGATCTGGTCGCGCTTGGCCTCGACGGCCAGCGCGTCGGCTTCGGCATGCGCGGCGCAAGCTTCTGGAAGCAGGTCGACCACGCGATGCGCGGTGTGGGAGCTGGTGATTTCGCCGACAGGCCCGTCGGTCGCCTTTCCGGAGGGCAGCAGCAGCGTGTGCTCATCGCGGCCGCGATTGTGGCCAACCCCAGGCTGCTGCTTCTCGACGAGCCCCTGGCGAACCTCGATCCCGCCAACACGGATGACATCATCGCGCTGCTCGATTCCATACGCAGGGAACGCGGGATCAGCATCATTCTTTCCGCCCACGACATCAATCCCCTGCTCGGCGTCCTGGACCATGTCGTGTATCTCGCCGAGGGCCGTTCCGCCATCGGCGCGACGGATGAGGTGATCCGGTCCGACACCCTGAGCCGGCTGTACCGGCATCATATCGAGGTGCTTCATGTCGACGGGCGCGTCATGGTGATGACCGGGCAGAACAGCCACGCCCATGCCGGTGACGAACGCCGCACCGTGCCCGGCCGTGGGGAAGGGGCCGATGATGCCGGATAGCAGGATGGTCATGACGGATTCCCGTGCGGGCGTGGTGCCGCCGACCGGTGGCCGAAGGACAGAGGTGCGTTCGCATGAATGTGATTGAAGCGTTGTGGCAGGTCGAGGAGTTGCGCATCGCGCTGATCGTCGGATCGACCGTTGCCGTCTCCACCGCATTCGTGGGGGTGTTCACCGTTCTGCGCGGTCAGTCATTTGCCGGCCATTCCCTGACGGATCTGGCGTCGGTCGGCGGGTCCGCCGCCTTCCTGCTGGGCGTCAACCAGCTGTGGGGTTTTCTTGTCGGCAGCGTTCTGGCCGCGCTCGGCATGCATTGGATCGGTGTCGAGCGTCTGCGTGGGCGTGACGTTGCGACGGGAATCGTGCTGGGAACCGGCATGGGTTTCACCTCGCTGTTTCTGACACTGGCGACCATGCGCGGTGGTTCGGGCGGAAGCGCCGCCGTCTCCATATTGTTCGGCTCGCTTTTCGCCATCGATCCCCGGACCGTGCCCATCGTCGTGGTCCTTTCCGTGGTGTGCGTCCTCGCCCTGGCCATGATGTGGAAGCAGGCGCTGTTCACGACGGTGTCGCCGCAGCTGGCCAGCGCGAAAGGCGTGCGCATCAATATCGTCAACGCCCTTTTCATGTGCGTGCTCGGAATCGCCGTGGCTCTCGGCTCGATTTCGGTGGGCGCCGTGCTGTCCACCGCCTTGCTGATCGGCCCCGCCGCGTGCGGGTTGGCCGTATCGAAGCGCATGCGCGATTCCGTGGCGGTGGCGTGCTCGGTGGGTCTTGCGTGCGTGTGGGCCGGAGTCGTGGTGTCCTACGAGAGCTATTCATGGACGCGCGGACACTCGTGGTCGGTGAGCTTCTGCATCGTCGCGCTTGTCTTGGTGTGCTATCTGCTGTGCAGGGGGATTCGAATGATCATGGATTCCAGGATGGAATCGGGCGTGGCCCATGTTTGATGCCTATTTGATGAACACATGGATCGCCAGCACGATCGTCGCGCTGGGGGCCGGCGTCATCGGAGTGTTCGTGGTGATGCGCGGCGATTCGTTCCTGGCCCATGCGATTCCGCACGGGTCGTTCTCCGGCGCCGCCATAGCGGTGCTGCTGGGCGTCAGCCCGGTTGCGGGGCTGGGGGTCGCGGCCGTGATAGCCGCCGTGCTCATGCATGCCCTCGGCAGGAAGGGGCACCGGGATGCCGTCATAGCCCTGATCCTGACGTTTCTGCTGGCGGGTGGCGCCTTTGCGCTGAGCCTGAGCGGCGACTATGCGAATCAGGTGTATGCGTTGCTTTTCGGCCAGGTGCTGGCGGTCTCGGACTCCGATCTTCTGGCGATGTGCATACTGGCCGTCGTGGCCGTGACCGTCGTGCTGATGCTGATCAGACCGCTTCTGATGACATCGGTGCTGCCCGAACAGGCGGGCGTGCAGGGAATTCACGGCGGACTGGTCGCGCTGACGTTCACGATCGTCATCGCGTGCATCACCACGGCGAGCGTGCCGGTGGTCGGGGCGATGCTCCTGTTCAGTCTGCTCATCGCCCCTCCCGCCGCCGCCTGCGCCCTGTCCCATACGCTGGGCCGCACCATTGCGCTGTCATGCGTGTTCACCGTGCTGTGCATGTGGGTTTCGGTGGCATTGTCCGTCGTGTTCGATTTTCCCGTCGGATTCTTTGTCTCGCTGACCACCGCCACGGTGTACATCGCGGCCAAGCTGATCGCGAAGGCACGGGCATAGACCCCGCCTTCGGATGATGTCGTCGGCAAGCGCATCCCCGACTTCACAACAAGGATGGGCGCAGCCTTGACCTGTGGGTCCGATTCCCCGGTGCCTGACCCGATTGCGCAGGAAGGCCGGGACGGGAAGAGGCCTCCTCTGAACTTGCGGCGGCACGCACGGCCGGGGGCTGCCGCCCGCAGGCAACCCCGCACTGCACGGGGTAGTATGGTGCGTGTCTGACGCTGATGGAACGCAGGCCCCGCAGCGTCATGGGTGCGCAACGCAGAAGGGCACGGGCATGAGAACGATCGCCGATCCGAATTCCCCTGATCTCGGGGCATTGACGCTGCTGTCCCACGGAGGGGAGGCGGATGTGTACGCGCTTGACGGGAAGCGCGTGCTCAGGGTTCTGCACCGGGACGGGGGCGACGATCCGTTTTTTTTCGACGCGATGCTGTATCCCCGCCTTGAGGCGCAGGGCGTCCGTCATGCGCATATGCTCGGGCATTGCGTGGTCGACGGCAGGCGGGCGCAAATACTGGAACGCGTCGACGGCGGCACGCTGCTCGAGAATCTAGGTCGGCATCCCTGCCGCGCCGATATCATGCTCGACTCGTTCGCCATGGTGCATGCATCGGTGCTCGCGGTGAAACCGGACGGACGCATGCGCTCGCTGGGTGATTCGCTGGACCGGATCCGCGGGCTTCCCGCACTGATAGACAGGCGTGTGATCGATGACGTGTGCTCGCTGTTCGACAGCCTGCCGCAGGGCGATGCGCTGTGCCATGGGGACTTTCATCCCGGAAATGTCCTGATGGGCCATGACGGGCCCTGCCTCATCGATTGGTCAGGGGCGTTCAGGGGCAACCCGCAGGCCGACATCGCACACACCGTTCTACTCATGTCCTCGATGCCGCGCCTCGACACGATGGGCCGGGGACGGTACGTCGTCACCAGCATGGTCGGTGGTTTCGCCGCCCGTTCGTATCTGTGCCGCATCCACGAGATGTATCCGGCAACACCTGGCGAGTTCTCGAGGTGGCTGACGGTGATGAGTCTCTATCGGCTTTACTACGGGCTGCCATCGGAACGGGGGATGCGCAGAACCCAGCTGACGCGTGCGTTTCGCGAGGGGCGGCGGCATTGACGCAGGCGCATGACGTCGGCATTCCGGCGTCTACCCGGGTGCGCGTACAATGAACCTCATGTCGTTGCCCCCAGCGGGCTGGGAAGAGGATCGGGAAGAATGCGCATGGAAACGGACAGATTGGTGCTCAGACCATGGCGTGTGGACGATGACGGGGACATAGACGCCCTGTATCGTTATGCGTCCGATCCGCTGATCGGACCGAGCGCCGCATGGCCGGTGCACCGAAGCCGGGAGGACAGCGCGCAGGCCATTCGCGGCGTGCTCAGTGAGCCGGAGACCTATGCGGTTGTTCTCAAAGCGCGGAGGGAGCCCGTGGGCAGCATCGGTCTCAAGCCGTTGAGCGCGATAATCGACCCCAGCGAGGAGGAGAATCGCGACGCACTGGAGATCGGGTATTGCATAGGCAGCTCGTATTGGGGGAGAGGCCTGATCCCCGAGGCGGCGCGGGCGCTGCTCCGCCATGCGTTCCTCGACCTGGGAATGCAGTCCGTATGGGGGACGCACGATGTCGCGAACGTCCAGTCTTCCCGCGTCATGGACAAGCTGGGCATGGGCGTGGTCCGAACCCGCGGACATGTCCACCTCGCTCTTCTGGGCGACATCTACAGGGACGAGACCATCCGCCGGATCACCGTGGAGCAGTGGAGCCGCGACACCCGCAGCCGCGCCGCGGAAACCGTCTGATCGGAGGCGGGCGGCGAGGATGAGCGGTGCATTGAACGGTGGGTGTGACAGCCCGGAACCCGGCGGCGACATGGATGCGGTGAACCTGCGCGAGATCAGGGATCTCATCGGAGGCGACCGCGCGACCGTCCAGGGATCTCCCGCGCCTGCGCTGCTGGTCTCCGGACCTCCCTGCAGCGGGAAGACGCTGTTTGCCACACGTGCCCTGCTGGAGGGGGTGCGCGAGTTCGGCGACAGCGGGGCCGTCATGGCCGTGTCCAACCGTCAGGCGGCCGATGAGGCATCCGATCGGATCATCCACGCGCTGAAGGTGACCTCCCAGGCTCGTCCCGTGGCGACGCTTCCCGCCATCGCCTTTCGAATCATTGAGTCCGTGCGCTCGCGCGAGGGCATGCCCGCTCCCAAGCTGCTCAACGGCGCCGAGCAGGATGCCGTGCTCAGGCGCGTTCTGGCGCGGCATATACACCATGCCCGGAGCGGCGACCTGTGCCCCACGTGCATGATGCTTCGCGGGTATTTTGCGGTTGACGACTGGTCCTCGCTCGTCTCCTCCGACCCCGCGCACCGGACGGGGGGTTTGCCGGCGACATCGGAGGAGCTGTTCACACGGGGGATCAACGACTCCTTCGTCATGCAGCTGCGTGACATCCTCGCGCGCACGAACGAACTGGGAATCGGCCCCGATCAGGAGCAGGGCATTGTCGACTCGGTCGGAATGGCCACGCACCAGGCCCTCCGGCGGCGTACCCAATGGGGACTGGCCTTCGCCCTTCGACGGGAGTACCACCAGGCGGTCGCCGAGGACTATCCCGATGAATTCCGCCTCGACTCCTCACGTCTTCTCGTGGAGGGGTCGCTCGCCGCAGCCCGTGCCCGTGACGGGGAGCTGCCGCGGTGCGTCATCGTGGACGATTTTCAGGATCTGACGCTCGCCGGACTGTCCTTTCTGGAATCGATGCACGTCCAGGGGAGCAGGATGGTGCTGGTGGGAAATCCCGACGAGGCGGTACAGGTGTTCCGCGGCTCCTACCCGGAGTTTCTGTTCCGCCGCGCGCAGGAGGGTGTGATGGCCGCCCATGCCGTGAGCCTCGATGCAGGCGGCCACGTTTCGGGGGAACGCATCCCCGAGCGCGCCGAGCCCGCAAGCTATCGGGATCTTGTCGCTTCCCGCATATCGCTGTCGATCGCCTGCGACGAGCCCACCGCGGTGCCGATGCCGCAGCGCCCCGGCAAGCTCCCCCCCGTGCGGGGAAGCTTCCCGACGACGCCGCTGTCCGCCGACGATCCCCTGATGCAGGACGGCAGCGTCGACGCGGCCCTTTACCACAGCGGGGCAGAGGAGGTCGACGACATCGTATGGCGGATCAAACGTCGGCATCTTCAGGGAAGCCCATGGAACGATCTGGCGCTTATCGCGCATGACAATGCGACCGTGCGTCTGTTTGGAGAGCGTCTGCGGCGGGACGGTGTTCCCGTGCGCTATTCGTCCGTGACACGACCATTGAGCGAGGAGCCGTTCGTTCGGGGGCTGTTCGCGCTGATCGAACTGGCGCGGCTGCGCAACCGCGGCCTGGACCGCGGCGACGGCGGTCAGGCGGGCATGGGTCTGGAGCAGGCCGCCGCATATGTGCGTTCCCGGGTCCACACGCTGATGGGGTCGTCGTTGATCGCCGCCTATTCGAACGACGCCGGGCGTGATTCCCCTCCCAGCGTCGCATCGGTCGAATCGGCGATGGGTGCCTTGGAATCTCTCGCGCACGTGATCGGCCCGGACGGCCACGCACCCCTGAACGAGCTCGTCGGTCAATGGGATGCGTTCATCGCACGGCGCGGCGGCGAGTCTGCCGACGGGGCGATTCGTTCCGGTTCCACAGTGAACGGCCAGACCGGCATCGTCCACGAGCAGACAGACGTTGGCGGCCAGACCGGCGTTGTTCGCGAGCGGGCCGACGGGGGAGTCCCCGGTGGCGATCGTTCCCCTGCTTTCGGCATCGACGCCTTGTATCTCATGCTTGCCGAGAACGCGGAATGCACGACTGACACGGGTGACTCACGATTCACTACTGGTTCTGCTCCCAACCCGGTTTCCGCTCCCGTCTCCTTGTCCGCCCCCGTCCCGACCCCGGCCTCCGATGCCGGGCCCGCCGAGGGGGAAAGGCCCGGCGGGCGCACATCGCGGCGCACGCAGGACCATGACGGTCCGGATACGATGGGCGAGCGGGTGAGGGATGCGATCAAGGAGGTGAACGGCGCAGACCCCAATGTGAGGGCCTTTGCTCACCTGTGGGATCTGGTCGGTACCGTGGCGCGGGGCATGGCCACCCTGGGGTCCGACCAGCCGCAGTATGTGCTGTCGCTTGCCTGGCAGTCCTGCGGGGTCGCCGAAAAATGGCAGCGCACCGCCCTGCGCAACACCGCTGACGGCCGTGCGGCGAACGATCGGCTCGATGCCGCGATGAGGCTGTTCACCTACGCCCAGTCCGCGGCCTCGAGCTCGCATATTGCCGAATTCATCGAGCAGGTGCGATCGCTGAGGATCGAAGCGGATTCGCTGGCGAAGGTCGCTCCCATCGACCAGGCCGTGACCCTGTCCACCCCCGCGGGAAGCGCGGGCCATCACTGGCCGTTCGTGTGGATCGCTGCACTGCAGCAGGGCGTCTGGCCCAACCTTGCCGAACGAAACGCGATGTTCGGCGGCGAGGATCTCGCCCGCATCATGATGCATGGACGTGCCGGGGGCGATGTCGGGGAGACGTCGGCGGCCGGCGGATCCTCCACGCAAACGGTGCTTCACGCCGAGGAGAAGAGCCTTCTTGTCGCCTTTACCCGCGGCGACCGTCATGTGTCCCTGAGCGCCGTTTTCAACGAGGACGCCGCGCCTTCCGACTTTCTGTACTCCTATGTTCCGGAACTCTACGACAGGGACAGTCACACCGATCCCGACACCCGCCAATACACGCCGGTCGGGGGCGACGATCCCTTCGCCGGTCTGGACACCGATGTGAGGGGGCTTGTCGCCGCGGCGCGCATCGTGCTCGCCCGGGAGCCGGCTGACGGCGATCGTGCATCCGACGCCGCGCAGGCGCTCGCGCTTCTCGCCCGCCGCGGGGTGCGTGAGGCGGATCCGCGCAACTGGGCGTTTGCCGATGCCTTCCGGACGGGCGTCGAGGAAGAGCGCAGGGACGATGATGCGGACAATGCCGGTCACGCCGCTAAGACCGATGATGCCGCCGGTGGCGGGAACGTTCCCGGCGCTGACCCCGATGGCGGGAGCGCCCCCGTCGTTCTCTCCCCCTCGGCCGTCGACCAGCTGTGGGCATGCCCCGTATGCTGGCTGTTGGAGAATAGATTCGCCGGTCCGCGGGGGGGCAGCGCCGGCACCAGCTTCGGCACCATCATCCACAGGGTGGCGCAGGAGGCGGGGGATGCGGGTCTCGACCTGCCCTCGTTCATGGCCTCCCGAACCCCTGACGAACGCCTCGCCGAGATACGTTCGCGGATGATCGACATATACGAGGGACTGCACGTCGGCATCGATGACGGTTGGACCCCCTCCGAGACGTACAAGGCTCTGCGGAACGAGGGGATCGCCGATGATGTCATCGGCACCATCGCCTCCTATTTCGTCCATTCGAACGATGTCGACTACCCCACCCGAAACGTCGAGAAATTCGAGGTCGGAACGCTGGATCAATCGCGCTGCGAGGTCGAGTTCTCCTCCACGCTGACCTTTGACCGCATCCTCGGCGCGTACAACGCCATGGAGGGGGTGGACGCGGTGACGAGGCACGAGCTGTTCTGCATCATGCGCAGTCTGGTCCCGGAATGGCCCGAAGCCATGAGCGAGGACATCGTCATTCGCCTCAGCGGAAGAATCGACCGCGAGGAGATCCGGACCCTGCCGGACGGATCCTCGAGAATCCGTCTTGTCGACTATAAAACCGGTCGGGTCCCCCCGATCCGGCAGATCGTCAACGACCTTCAGCTGGTCTGCTATCAGCTGGGACTCGATTTCCCCCAGGATGGCGGGGATCCGGCCGTGCCGGGCACGGGCATGCCTCTGATCGCACAGAGCGTTCTGTTCCACGTGTCCGAGAAAAACGCTCCGGCGGAAAGCTACGGGGCGGAAGGTCTTTTCCAGCCGCCTCTGATGGTCGACGGGCATCTTAACGACAGCGTGTTCACTGCACGCTACCACTATTCGTCCATGGCGGCGCTGCTTGATGCGCCCGTGCTGCCCGAGGACGCGCCGGAGGGCGTGGATCCGCATGCGTGGGGACAGTTCCTCGCCTTGCGGGGCACCCAGGCCGTATGGGCCCTGACCATGATCTCCCGGGTGTTCTACGCGGCGGCCGCCAGCCGATCCGCCCATCTGATCGCCCATCCGCAGCCCAGCCATCTGCGTTATTGCCGCATGACGGCCGCATGCCCTGCATGCGCGGGTCACAGCGACACGGTTTTTGAAGTGAGGCAGGCATGAAGGGGATACTCGGCGGACACCCCGGCGAATCCGGGGTCTTTCGCACGGACCATGACGGCGGCCGAAGCGGTGCGGCCGGTCGGAGCGACACGCCCGCGGCACGTCCGTCGGCGGCCGCGACGGACAGCCCCGAGCAGGCAGCGGTCATTCACGCGCCGACCGATGCGGACATGCTTGTCGTCGCCGGTGCAGGCAGCGGAAAAACATATACCATGACCAGGAGAATCGTCAACCTCATCGAGCATGGGGTGCGTCCGGAGAGCATTCTTGGCCTGACCTTCACCAGAAAGGCGGCGAGCGAGCTCGCCGCGCGCGTCTCGGGAGCCGTGTGCGGGGGAGGGGGAGCCGGCGCGCGGGGACGGTCTCCCGACTCCGAATTCCTCAAGCCGCAGATTCTCACCTATGACGCGTTCTTCCAGAGCATCGTGCGCCAATACGGGCTGCTGGTGGGGTTCAATCAGGATACGCAGCCGCTGAGCGACGCGGGATCGTACCAGCTCATCACCACGGTTATCGGACGGCACATGGATGAGCTCGCAGGCCGGGGCCTGGGGGCTTTCTCCACCATCGTCGCGCAGGTCGGCGAACTGTCGGCGGCAATCAGCGGCTCGATGATCGGCATGCGATGCACGGGCATGGAGCGGGCCATCTCCTCCATTCGCGATTGGGACAAGGCGTTCTCCGCGCAGCTGGACGCCGCCATCGCCGATCAGGCCATCGTCACATGGAACAATCCGGGGAAGCCTCCGAAGCGACGCAAGCATGATTCGGACAGGGACTTCGCCGAGCGCATGGCGCCGTATCGGGAAAAGCTGCATGACTACTGTGTCCGCCGGTGCGACGACCTACGGACCGTCGTGCGTCAGCGCGACCTGCTCCTTGATCTCGTCGCCGACTACGAGATGGAGAAGAAGCGGCTGAATATGGCACAGTTCAGCGATTTCACCATCGCCGCGCTACAGCTGGTCACGCGGTTTCCCTCTATCGGGGAGCGATACCGGGCGAGAATCAGTCATGTGCTTCTTGATGAATACCAGGACACCTCCACCACTCAGTCGATGCTGCTGGCCGCCCTGTTCCATCCCCGAGGCGGCATGGATCCTGGGGAGGGGCACGGTTCCGATGTGTCAGGTTGTGCGGCATCCGACCCCGATGCGTCGCGCTCCGCAGGCCCCGGCCCCGCGTCCGGCCATGGGCCGGTGCCCGGCTCTCCCGTTCCCGGTGGGGGCGGGACCCGCTGCGCCATGAACGCGGTCGGCGATCCCTTCCAATCGATCTATGCCTGGCGGGGAGCCAGCCCCGGAGCGTTCCGCCTTCTGCATCGGGCGTTCGGTCTGGACGACGCCCAGCGGCCGTATGCGCTCAGCGTGACCAGGCGCAACGCAAGGCTTATTCTCCGGGCCGCGAACAACCTCACTCAGCCGCTGCGCAGACCGGCTCGCAGACCAAGCAGCGCATTGGCCGGAGAGGTTGATGTGGCATCGCTCCATACATTGCCGCAAGCCCCACTCGGCACGGTCGGGGTACTGGGATTCGACACGCTTGGGCAGGAGATCGACGCGGTCGGGCGCTTCGCCAGACATGCCATACGGCGGCATTCCCCGGCCGCCGGTTCGTCGGCCAAGGACAGGCGCCCGCACGTCGCCGTCCTTTTCCGCAGCAAGGCCTCCATGCCCCTGTTCGAGATGGGGCTGCGCAAGCAGGGACTGTCAACGATGATGGTCGGCTACTCCGCGGTTCTCGAGCGGCCGGAGATCCGCGACGTTCTTGCATTGCTGCACGCCGTCGCAGACCATACGGACTCCGGTTCGCTGATGCGGCTGCTGGCGACGCCGCGCTTCAACCTGCGGGCGAAGGAGCTGGCGGCCCTTGCCGACATGGCACGGGACCTCAACATGCGCAACCAGTTCAGGGCGCTCGTCCAGGCGGGCCTGGCATCCCCCGACACCAAGCGCTCACGGTGGGGCGCGGTGGTGGCCGAACACCGCGACAGCGTGCCGAACTCCGTCTTCCTTGCGGATGTCCTGATGCGCGATGACATAGGCGCCCTGCTGGAGTCCTCCGCGTCGATCGGACCTCACGCGGCGCGGTCCATCATGGCCGTGGCCCATGCCCTCCAGGAGGTGAGAGGCGTGTCCGACCGCCCGCTGGCCCAGATGGTCCGCACCGCCATAGAGGCCCTGGGTCTGGACATCGACACCGTCGTGGCCTGTGCCATACGCTCCCCGCACGAGCCGGTCTCGCCGGCGGCTGCGCATTCCGCTCTGGACGCGATGGTGGGGCTTGTCGAGACATACGTTCAGGAAATCGCCCAGGAACAGCGGCCGACGCTGCGTGGATTCGTCTCCTGGATCGATTCCCTCGGAAGCATCCGGGACGATTCCGCGG
>JALCNP010000025.1 GCA_022649135.1 Bifidobacterium sp. | reverse complement strand
GGGAAATACCCTCGTGCGGCGCCCCCCCGGCCCCCCGCCCCCCGCCCCCCCGCCTCATGTCCATGGCCGGAACGCGTCGCTCAGAACCCCAGCCGTTCCAGTTGCTTGGGGTCGGACTGCCATTCCTTGGCGACCTTGACGTGAAGATCGAGGTGCGCCTTGCATCCCACGATGCGATTGACGGGGGTGCGCAGCTTCTTCTTGACGAATACGAGATGCTCGGCCCGTCGCCCGATGATGATCGGCTTCTGGGAATCGCGCTCGACGTAGATGGACACGGCGACCTGCGCCTTGGCGCTGCCCGTTCCGCCACGCTCCCCATCCCCCGCGTCCGGGTAATCGATCGAATCGACCACAACGGCAAGGGAATGCGGAAGCTCATCGTCAAGCTCCTCCAGGAAGGCGCCGCGCACAAGCTCCGCGATGCTTTCCTTCGGACGCTCCTCGCTGACCTGATCGTCCGGATACATCTGGGGGCCCTGAGGCATATGCCCGATGAGGACCTTCCGCACCTCGTCGAGGTTGTCGCCCGTCAGGGCGCTGACGGGAACGATCTCGGTGAAGTTTGCCAATTCATCGATCTGCGTCATCTTGGAGATGAGCTGCTCTCGGGTCAGACCGTCGATTTTCGTCACTATGGCAATCAGGGGGATCCTCCATGCGACGGCACCGTCACCGGAGGTCCGCGCGAACTGGGACCGCAGCCTCGCGATGATGCGTCTGTCCCCCGGGCCGATCTCCTGGTCGGCCGGCAGAAGGACGGCGATCTCATCGACTTCGCTGAGGGAATCGTCGACTATGTCATTCAGCCGCTGTCCCAGCAGTGTCCTCGGCCGGTGGATTCCCGGGGTGTCCACCAGGACCAGCTGGGCGCCGTCGGTGGTGAGGATGCCCCGTATCGCCTTGCGCGTCGTCTCCGGCCGGGAGGAGGCTATGGCCACATGGGTTCCGATGAGCGCGTTGATCAGAGTGGACTTGCCGACGTTCGGCCTTCCCACCACGGCCACGAACCCCGACCGGTATGCCGGTCCGTTCTCGCTGTGCGTGTTGCGGTCGCTCGCGGCTCCCGGCTCATTTTCCGTCATGTTCGTTCGTTTCCTTCGTTCGTTCGCTGTGCTCGTTGCCATGATGGACAGCGGCGTCTTTTTTCTCACGGTTGGCTGGTTCCACGACGATCGTCGACACCTTCTTCCGTCTTCCCGCCGAATCCACGGCGGTGAGACGAAGTCCTCTGGTCACCGCCGTCGACCCCACGATGGGGACTCGGCCGAGAAGCTTGGTCAGCAATCCGTAAACGGTGTCGACGTCGTCCTCGTCGATGTCCATCTCGAAAATCTCCTCGAGGTCGGCTATCGGGGTTCGTGCCGGCATGCGCCATCTGTTCTTTCCGATGTGCTCGGGCTCGCCATGCTGGGTTCTGTCGTGCTCGTCCTCCAACTCGCCGACTATCTGCTCTATGGCGTCCTCGATGGTCACCAGCCCGGCGATGCCGCCGTATTCGTCGACGACGATGGCGGCGTGCTGCCGCGTCTGCTGCATCTGATGGAAGAGATCGTCCACGGGCTTCGACTCCGGCACCAGCATCGGCTGGCGGCAGATCGTCTCGACCTTTCTGTCCTTCGCCGAGGGGTTGAACGCGATCGCCCTGACCGCATCCTTGAGGTAGGCGATGCCGATCATGTCGTCGACGTCATCCCCGATCACCGGTATTCGCGAGAATCCCGAACGGGAGCACAGCTTGAGCAGGCTCTGCAGGGATTCGTTGCGCTCCACGCAGATCATGTCGGTGCGGGGAACCATGATCTCGCGCGTGAGGGTCTCCGACAATGTCAACACATTGCGCAGCATCTCGGACACCTCCGGGTCGAAATCGTTGGATTCCACCAGGCGGTCTATCGTGGCCCGCCCCTGTTCGAGCTGGATCTTTTCCAACTCCTCGTCGTCGGAGAGCTCGGCCTCGCGGCTTCTGCGCTTTGCAGCCATCTGCCCGCCGATTTTGGCGAACGGGGTCAGGGCCACGGCGAGCGTGACCAGCCGCGCACCGCGCAGCATGATGTCGACCGGTTTCGTGACCCCCGCGGAACGCGGACGGACGAGAATGGAGACCACCGCGATGACGACCGCCGCGATGCATCCGCTGATCACCTCGGCCCACAGGGGCGCACCGAGAAGGGATGCTATGCAGGCGATGAGGGCGCCATCGAGGACGTTGCAGGTGATGCGGAAGAAGGCGCACGAGCCGGATGTGGCGAACCTGTCGGTGATGAGATGCTGGACCTTGTGTATTCTCCTGATCTTTTTCATACGGGAGAAGTGGCTTATCTCGCCATTGGTCTGGATTTCCAGGATGAGGTTGTTCAGATTAGCCCGGGTGACCCGGGTCACCGCGCTTTCGGCCGCGGCCATGGTCAGCGACAGCCATACCAGCACTGAGGCCGCTATGGCCAGAACGATGATGACACCGGCCGTCACGGCATCCTGTTCGGGCATTGTCTCCCCCTCCTCATCGGTGTGTCGGCGCCGCTCATGACTGCCTGTGCGCCGCATCGTACGCCGCAAGGGCGTCCGGCGCCCCCTGAGGCAGGGCGGCCTGTTCGATGGGTTCCTGTCGGACCGCGAAGAAGGTGAGAAGGAGCTGACGCTGCAGCCCGAACATCTGCCGCTCCTGCTGTTCGTTGACGTGGTCGTATCCCAGAAGATGAAGAATGCCGTGGATGGTGAGCAGCAGCATCTCCTCCATGGTGCTGTGCCCCGCGGCCGATGCCTGCTGGGCCGCCACCCACGGGCATATCACGATGTCCCCGAGGACGCCCTCGACCACCGTCTTCCCGTCTCCGGGCCGCAGCTCGTCCATGGGGAAGCTCATGACGTCAGTGGGCCCCTGCAGGCTCATCCATCGCATATGCAGATGGGCGATCGGGTCGGGGTCGACGAAGAGGATCGTCAGATCGCTGTGCGTGCTGACCTTCATCTGCTCGAGAACCCACAGGCCCATTTCCGAAAACACCTTCGGATCGATTCGCCACACGGTTTCGTTCGTTACCTCGACGCTCATCGCGACTCCTTCCGGGCGGTGGGCCGGCGATCGCCCTCGATGGCGGCATGATGGTCATATGCCTCCACGATTCTGCCGACCAGTGCGTGGCGCACGACGTCGGACGCCTGCAGATGGGCGAAGGCGATGTCGTCGATTCCGTGAAGGATCCCCTCGATGCTGGCGAGACCCGATCTCGGCACGGCCAGATCGACCTGGGATATATCCCCCGTGATGACCATCGTCGTGTTGAATCCCAGACGGGTCAGGAACATCTTCATCTGCTGTTCCGATGTGTTCTGCGCCTCATCGAGAATGACGAAGGCATCGTTGAGCGTCCGGCCGCGCATGTATGCCAGAGGGGCGACCTCGATGGTCGAATCGTCAAGGTATTTCCTGAGCTGATCCGCACCCAGCATGTCGGACAAAGCGTCATACAGAGGCCTGAGATAGGGGTCGACCTTCTCGTTGAGCGTCCCGGGAAGGAAACCGAGGCTCTCCCCCGCCTCAACGGCGGGTCGCGTGAGGATGATCCTGCGGACCTTTCCCCCCTCGAAGGCCTGCACGGCCTTGGCCACCGCAAGATAGGTCTTTCCCGTTCCGGCCGGGCCTATGGCGAAGGTGATGGTGTGGGTCTCGATGGAATTCACATAGGCGATCTGGCCTGCCGTTTTGGGGCGGATCGGAGCCCCGGACGCGAAGGTGATGGCTCCGGGGACCCTGAACCTGCGCTCCGGGGAGGCGTGTGCGGCGGATTCGCGCGGGGGTCGCCTCTCATCGAGAGACCGGACACCTGCGCGTCCATGCCCGGAAAGCCTGGCGCGGGCCTTGTTGTCCAGCACTCTCTGCTCCAGCATCCTCCTGACGTCGTCCGCACCCATCGGGGCGGTGTATGCGGCCTGAATGATGGCGTCTATCGCCTCCTGGGCATGGTCGGCGTCCACCTCCCCCTGTCTGGAGTGGGAGAGGATGGCGATCCTGTTGCCCCGAACGATGATGGTCACATTGTGGAAGGCCTTCTCCACCTCGCGTATGACCTCGTCCACAGGACCAAGTACTGCAACCGGATCCAGTTCCGGCGGAATGGTGATGATGCGTGTCGTCGTAGCCACGGATTGCCTACTCGTCCAGCGTCTCGCCGGTGAGCACATGGGCGTGCACATGGAACACGCTTTGACCTGCATCCAGGCCGGTGTTGAAAATCAGTCGATAGGAGCCGTGAAAGGCGTCGTCGGCTATGTGCTGCGCGACCTGCACGATATGCGCGAGCTCCTGGGGGTCCTTGCTTGCCAGTTCCGCCGCATTCGCGTAATGCCGCCGCGGAACGATGAGGACATGCACCCTGGCCTTGGGATGGATGTCCCTGAAGGCATAGGTGGTGTCATCCTCATAGACCTTCGTGCTGGGAATCTCTCCCCTCACGATCTTGCAAAACAGGCAGTCGTCAGACTGATTCATCATGCTCCTCAGAACTCATGTTCATTATTCGTTGCGCGGCTCGCTACCACCACCATGCTATTGTGCACTTCGGATAAACGCCAAACGCCACTGTCGCGGGGCGAATCGCGCTAGGCGAAACGACCCAGCGCGCGGGACAGAAGGGCCAGCGCGACGGGTCCGGCCGTGGACGAACGCAGAATCGTGGAGCCAAGAACGCAGCTGCGTGCGCCCGCATCGGTGAAACGCTCCACCTCATCGTCACTGATTCCTCCCTCGGGGCCGACGATGACGCTGATCGTGCGTGGTCTGCCGTCGTCAAGGCATCGCCGGGAGAGCGCATCTATCTCCTTTTCCAGACGATCCCAGGGCACGGCTGAATCCTGGTGCAGCACAACGACCAGATCCCCGTGCACGCACGCCCGTCGGCAGATGGCGACGATCTGCTTGCCGGACACGCAATCCCCCAGCTGGGGCGACCAGGAGCGGCGGGACTGTTCGGTGGCCGATCTGAGGACCTGCTCCCATCTCCTGTCCGTTCTGCCGCTTTTCCATTTCGCGATCGACCGGTCCGACTGCCACGGAAGAACCACGTCGACACCTATCTGAGTGGCCATGTCGATGGCGAGCTCGTCGTGGCCCTGCTTGGCAAGGGCCTGGATCAACGCCAGACGCGTGACGGGGCGAGGCTCCCTGCCGACCTCGCGCACCTCGGCCGTCGCCGCCTGAGGGTCGGTTATCACCGCATGGATGCGCAGTCCCTTCCCGTCGCACAGCTGCAGACCGTCCCCCGCCCCCAGGCGCATCGATCCCAGCGCATGGCGTCTCACCGAGTTCGGTAGGGTGAGCTTCCATCCGGTATGCAGCTCGTCGGTGCGGATCGGGACGTCGTCATGCTCGGTGTCCAGAAGAAAAAGCGGTTCGGTCATGCTCCCTAGGCTACACAGGGCACCGGTCGCCGCACTCCGCGACACACCTGCCTGCTGCATCCCAAAAGGTGATATAGTTCTACTCGTTGCCCACTGAGGCATCTGTCCGGGTGGCGGAATGGTAGACGCGCTAGCTTGAGGTGCTAGTGCCTATATTTTACAGGCGTGCGGGTTCAACTCCCGCTCCGGACACCATCAAGAACCCCTTGCTTGCAAGGGGTTCTCGCATATCCGACGGGATGTGCGTTCTTTCGGCACGCGAAAGGCTCCCCCATGCGCTTCATCACCCTGCAGTCCATCGAGGACCCCCGCGTCGAGGCCTATACCAATCTCACCGAGCCGCAGCTGCGCAACAGACTCGAACCGCAGCGCGGTCTGTTCATCGCCGAGTCCCCCAAGGTCATCCGGCGGGCCCTGGAGGCGGGCAGGGAGCCGATCTCCCTGCTTGTCGAACGTCCATGGATCGAGGGTATGGCCTCCACGTTCGATTTCATCGACAGACATTGGGGAACCGAGGTGACCGCATATGTCGCCTCGCCGGACCAGCTGCGCCTGCTCACCGGGTACAGGCTTCACCGGGGGGCGCTGTCCGCCATGAGGCGCTGGCCTCTGCCCAGCGTTGAAAGCGTGTGCAGAAACGCGCGCCGCATAGCCGTTCTCGAAAACATCGTCGACCACACCAACGTCGGGGCGCTTATCAGATCCGCCGCCGCGCTGGACGTGGACGCCGTCCTTGTCACGCCCTCCTGTGCGGATCCCCTATACCGCAGGGCGGCGAGGGTCTCCATGGGAACGGTGTTCCAGATTCCGTGGACTCGAATCGGCGGGGAGGACAAGCGCTTCTGGCCGCTTGGGGGCTTGCGCCAGCTGTCGTCGCTCGGCTTCACCTCGGTCGCCATGGCCCTGACGGACGACTCGATCAGCCTGGAGGCCCTCGTGCATCGCCTCAACGACAGCCCGAGCAGCGCCGACCACATCGACCGGCTCGCTCTGATCTTCGGCACGGAGGGAGACGGTCTCTCCCGCCATACCATCGCGAATGCCGATCTCACCGTGAAAATCGCGATGAGCCATGGCGTCGACAGCCTTAACGTCGCGGCATCCAGCGCGGTCGCCTTCTATGCCACGCGGATCCCCCGGATCTGAGGACTCGCTGCCGCATATGCCTTGCGTGTTGCCAATAATGTGCAATCATTAGCAGTGCAATGGTTTGCAAGGATGCTGACCCCCGAGATTGGAAGTACGGTGTCGAAAGACGCTAGACGAGAGGAGTTCCCATGGCAAAGAATCCTAGAATACTTTCCATAGTGCTGGCTGGTGGGGAAGGGACCCGCCTGATGCCGTTGACACGGGACAGGGCGAAACCTGCGGTTCCTTTCGGCGGTGTCTTCCGCCTCATCGATTTTCCGCTGAGCAATCTGGTGAATTCCGGATACCGGCAGATAATCGTGCTCACCCAGTACAAGTCGCATTCGCTTGATCGCCACATATCCAAGGTCTGGAGATTCTCCCCCCTGCTGGACGCCTATGTGTCCCCCGTTCCCGCGCAGCAGAGGCTGGGCAAGCATTGGTACCTCGGTTCGGCCGACGCCATCTATCAGACGGTCAACATCATCGAGGACGTTCAGCCCGACATCGTTGTCATTGTGGGCGCCGACCATGTGTATCGCATGGACTTCGACCAGATGGTCCGCCAGCACATCGAATCCGGTGCGGAATTCACGGTGGCCGGCATACGGCAGCCGTTGAGCCAGTCGAACCAGTTCGGCGTCATCGAAGTCGACCCGGAGCATCCCTCCATGATAAAAAGCTTCCAGGAGAAGCCAGAGACGACCGTGGGGCTGCCTGATGCACCGGACCAGATCCTGGCCTCGATGGGCAACTACGTGGCCAACACCGATGCCCTGTTCGAGGCCCTGTCTCTGGACGAGAAGGCCGACGACACGAAGCATGACATGGGCGGGGACATAGCTCCCTATTTCGCGGCGAGGCATGAGGCCGGGGTCTATGACTTCACCTCCAACGACATTCCCGGATCGACTCCGACCGATCACGCGTACTGGAGGGATGTGGGAACGCTCAAGCAGTTCTATGACGCGCATATGGATCTCATCGCCTATGTGCCGGACTTCAACCTCTACAATCAGGACTGGCCGATCTATACGATGTCGGGCAATCTTCCTCCGGCAAAATTCGTTCATGCCGGAAGGGAGAGGCTCGGACATGCGACGGACTCCATCGTCTCCCCCGGCGTGATCGTTTCGGGAGGCGAGGTCCATCACTCGGTTCTCTCCCCCAATGTCCGCGTTCACTCATGGGCGCAGATCGTGGATTCGATTCTGTTCGATGGGGTGGTCATCAACCGTCGGGCTCGCGTGTACAAGGCGATTCTCGACAAGAACGTCATCCTGACCGAGAATTCGACCGTCGGCATCGACATGGAGCATGATCTCTCGCGGGGATTCACCGTGACCCCCGACGGCATCACCGTGGTTCCCAAGAACACGGTCGTCGACGACTAGACGGTCGGGCGTTCCGCGACCGGACAGCCTGCCTCGACGGTCGGCCGGGTCTCACTCGCTGCTATCCACTCGTCGTCGACCTGGGTTGTGTCGATGTGCAGGTGGCTGTGTCGGCGTGCAGATCAACGGCGAGTGAATCAACAGCGCGCGGACGACAACGAACGGTGCGTGTTCCTCCCCGGCACGAAAATGCTGCGAGGAACACGCACCGCTTTGTGCGATGCTCCCGTTCGGGTCCGCGATGCCTCGGTCCATGCCGTCGGCATCGCGGACCCGAACGGGAGCATCGCATGACATCGCGATTTGCAGTCGTTTGTCCGTGTCCCGCAGGGGCCGCTAATAGCGGGGCATGTTGTCGAGATTGAACCCTATAGCGGCGAGCTGGTCCCTGCCTTCGGGCGTGATCTTGTCGACGGTCCAGCGCGGCTGCCATGTCCAGTCGATGCGAAACTCCTCGACCAGCCCGGCCAGCGTGCTCGCGCATTCATCCTCGATAAGATCCGTCAGCGGGCATGCCGGGGTCGTCAGCGTCATGGTGATGATCGCGCGGCCCTTCTCGTCGATTTCGATTCCGTAGACCAGTCCAAGATCGATGACGTCTATGCCCAGCTCGGGGTCGATCACCTGGTGCAGGGCCTCTTTGACGTCCTGTGCGGTGGCTCGCCCGATATCGTCGAAGGCCTTCAGCGAAATCGGCTCCTCCTGCTCATCCTGGCATGCGCAGGAACCCGAAGGATCTTCGGATCCGCATGCGCATGAGGTGCCGGACGGGGCACTCGAGCCGGAGGGATCCGCGTCATGCGCATGGTCCTCCCCCGAGCCGGCCTTCCCGGATGTCATCATGCGGGCAAGCTGGGGATTCGCCATGACGCGGCTCGCCGTCCTCTCATCCCCCACGGCCTTGGTCACCGAATCGAGAATCGAGGATTGGGGTTCGGGTACAAGATTGTCGGTGCCGCTCATAGTGCTCCTTGCTGTTTGTCGGCCAAAGCCTTGGCCATGGAATCCTTCAGGCCCTCCCATCCGAGAAGCGCGCATTTGATGCGCATCGGATATTTCGAGACGCCCTGGAACGCGATGGCGTCTCCCAGCGACTCCTCCTCGTCCTCGTTGGTGAGACCCGCGCCCCGGGATTCCATCAGCCTGTGGAAGGCGCCACCCAATGTCATGGCCTCCTGCACCGTCTTGCCGTCGACCAGGTCGGTCATGACGGACAGGCTGGCCTGGGAGATGGAGCACCCCTGCCCGTCCCACACCACCCGTTCTATTCGGTGCGGTTCGCCGGCCGATATCTCGACGTGGATCGTCGCCTCGTCGCCGCATGTGGGATTGAATTGGCGTGATTCTCCGGCTGTGCAATACTCGTGCATGGCTGCCACGGTGCTGCTGGCGGCTGGGGCGGCGGACTCCCTGATGACATCGGGAGCGAAGGACTCCTTGCCGTGCGGGCTTCTGGCGGCCTGCAGAATCACCTCCTGATACATCTGCTCAAGCTCGTCGTCACTCATATCCAAATCGTTCATCGTTCACACCTCGAAAAAATCACGGACTTTGCCGACGGCCTCGACCAGCGCGCGGGCATCTGCGACATTGTTGTACACACCCGTCGACGCCCGGTTGGAGGCGAACACCCCAAAGTGGCGGTGGACGGGCTGGGCGCAGTGGTGACCGACACGGATGGCTATTCCCTGCGCATCGATGAACTGACCTACATCATGGGGATGGACGTCCTCGACCTCGAACGCGATGGTTCCGATACGGCGGTCCTCGCTCGCAGGGCCGAGAATGCGAACTCCCGGAACGTTCCCCAGCGTGAGAAGCTCATGGGTGATCGCACGCTCATGGGCCTCGACACGGTCCATGCCGATGTCCATCATCCACCGTGCGGCGACGCCGGCGGCGACGACCTGGGCAACGGGCTGGGTCCCCGCCTCGAAACGTGCGGGAGGGGCCATGTATTCGGCGGGCCTGTCCATCCATGCGAGCTCGACCATGGACCCCCCGAAATTCGCGGGGGGCAGGGCCTCCAAAAGATACCGGCGGCCATACAGAAAACCCACGCCCGTCGGGCCGTACATCTTATGCGCGCTCCATGCGGCGAAGTCGACATCCAGGGCATGGAAGTCGACAGGGATGTGAGGAACCGACTGGCAGGCGTCGAGAATGAAGACGGCACCCACCTCGTGCGCCCGTGCGACGATCGGGGCTATGTCGGTGATGGCACCCGTCGTGTTGCCCACATGGGTGACGGCCACGACCTTGGTCCGCTCCGTGATCACCTCATCTGCAGTGTCGCTGCGGATTCTTCCATCCGGGGTCAGATCGAACCATTTCAGAGTCGCCCCCGTGCGATAGGCAAGCTCCTGCATCGGCAGCAGCACCGAATGATGCTCGGCCTTCGACACTACGATCTCGTCACCGGGCTTCAGCGCGAAGCGTCGTGCTGCCTTCCCTCCGCGTCCTAGGGACGCGTTTCCGAAAGCGGTGGCGAGCATGTTGAGACCCGCGGTCGCGCCCGGGGTGACGACGATCTCCTCCTCGCCCTCGGCTCCATGCGCGCCGACCAGGGCGGCAACCTGCGCCCGTGCTTTTTCGAAGGCCATCGTGCTCCGGGCGGCAAGCTCGTGGGCACCGCGATGAACCCCCGCGTTGATGGTGCTGTAGAAACGGCTTTCCGCATCGATGACCGTCTGCGGTTTCTGCGCCGTCGCGGCGGAATCGAGATAGACGAGCGGATGCCCATGAATGCTCTGGTCGAGAATGGGGAACTCGGCCCGGATGGCCTCGAAATCCTGCATGCCCCGCTCCTTACGCCAATGCCGATTCGGAGTTGGACCCCTCCGGAAGATACTGGTCATAGCCCTTGTCCTCAAGCTCATCCGCAAGCTCCGGACCGCCTGTTTTCACGAAACGACCATTGGAGAACACATGCACGATGTCGGGTTTGATGTACTTGAGTATTCTCGTATAGTGGGTGATCATAAGGATTCCCAGGCCTGTGTTGTCCTTGGCGCGGTTGACGCCCTCGGACACGATGCGCAGGGCGTCGACGTCCAGCCCCGAGTCGGTCTCGTCCAGAATCGCGAACTTGGGCCGCAGGAGTTCGAGCTGCAGGACCTCGGCTCGTTTCTTCTCGCCACCGGAAAAGCCCTCGTTCACCGAGCGGGAGGCGAATTTGGAATCCATCCTCAGCTTTTTCATGGCCTCCGACAGGTCCCGCGTCCATGTCCGGATGGCCGGTGCCTTTCCGTCGATTTCCGTTTTCGCCGTGCGCAGGAAATTCGTCATGGACACGCCCGGAACCTCCACCGGATACTGCATGGCCAAGAACAGCCCCTCCTTGGCCCTCTCGTTCGGTTTCTGCTTGAGGATGTCGACGCCGTCAAGCAGGGCCTGTCCGGAATCGACCTCGTATTTCGGATGACCGGCGAGAGTGTACGCCAATGTCGACTTGCCCGAGCCGTTGGGACCCATGATCGCATGGGTCTCGCCGGAGTGAACGGTAAGGTTCACACCCTTAAGAATCTGCTTTCGCCCCTCCTTGGTCTCGACAGAGGCGTAAAGATCTTTAATCTCCAGTGTTGCCATTGCTATTTCTCCTCCAGTACAGATTGCATTGCGGCATCCTCTCCGCGCGAGAGACGCCTGTCGATGACATTCATCAGATGCTCGCCTATCGCGGGCACGCCTATCTCCTCGACGAGTTCTCCGAAGAATCCGCGGACCACGAGCTTTCGCGCCTCACGTTCGCTGACCCCGCGGGACTGCAGATAGAACAGCTCCTCGTCGTCGAAACGGCCCACCGAGCTCGCATGGCCCGCCCCGACGATGTCGCCGTTCTCGATTTCGAGATTCGGCTCGGAATCGGCGATCGCACCAGGAGTCAGGACCAGGTTCCGGTTCAGCTCATAGGAGTCGGTTCCCGGGGCCGTGGGACGGATCAACGCATTCCCGACCCACGCGGAATGGGCCTTCTCCCCGTCCAACGCACCCTTGTACACCACTCTCGACTTGCAGGCCGGATGGTTGTGGACCACCATGGTGCGATGTTCGATGTGCTCACCGGGATCGACGAAGTATATGCCCAGCATGTTCAGGTTTCCCTGCTCACCGCCGAAATCCTGATCCATGCGGATGCGGACCACGTCGCCGCCCAGGGTGACCACGGCGTGCCTGAGGGAGGCGCCCTCGCCGACATGAATGCGATGGTTTCCTATATGCTTCGAACCCTTCTCCCATTCCTGGATGAAGGTCGTGGAGATGTGGGAATCCTTTCCCGTCGAGATCTCCACGCCTTCGGCGAGTCGTGCCCTGCCCCCGTGCTCGACGACGACATCGCCATGGGCCTTCTCGTCCGCCGTTATCACCAGATGGAGCTCGTCAAGATCATCGCCGTTCCCGTTCACTGTGATGAGAACCGGCTGCGCAAGCTCGCCGTGGAGGCTCACCACGGTGGAAAGGTCGCCCGTGTTCCATTCGACGGCGGAGACCCTGTCGTTCGGCTGAAGAACCGTGCCCGACGGTGCCTGGGCCCGAGGTACCCGCGAGACGCGAACATGGGCCGGATCCAGAGGGGAGCCGTCTATGTTCGTCACACGGACCCGTGTCCTTCCGCTGGGGGTGAAGACGTCGAAGAACTCGCGCAGGCGGTCGACCGGGGTAAAACGCCAATCGTCCTGCGAGACCGTAGGAACGGCGTAGTCCTCCACGCGGAACGATCGAATGGCCTTGTCCGCACTCGACGGCATGGCGGCCGGAAGCGCATACGGATCCTTCGGGTCCGCAACAGGAATTGAAATCTCTTTATTCTGCGTCATCGGAATCAGCCCACCGATCCTTCCATTTGCAATTCAACCAGCCTGTTGAGCTCCAGCGCATACTCCATGGGAAGTTCACGGCTGATGGGCTCGACGAAGCCCCGCACGATCATTCCCATGGCCTCCTTCTCCTCGAGACCGCGACTCATCAGGTAGAACAGCTGGTCCTCGGACACCTTGGAGACGGTCGCCTCGTGGGCCATCGAGACGTCATCCTCGCGCACGACGACATGGGGATAGGTGTCGGAACGGGAAAAGTCGTCGACGAGCAGCGCATCGCACACCACGGAGGAGCTTGACCCCTTGGCCCCGTCGACGATCTTGACCAGGCCGCGGTAGGCGGAACGCCCGCCGCCGCGCGAAATCGACTTCGCGACGATGGTGGAGCTGGTGTGGGGGGCGAGATGAATCATCTTCGCACCCGTGTCCTGGTACTGTCCCTTTCCGGCGAATCCCAGCGACAGGGTCTCCGCCTTCGCATAGGGCTCGGCGAGTATGCATGCGGGATACTTCATGGTGGCCTTGGAGCCGATGTTCCCGTCCACCCATTCCATGGTTCCGCCCTCGCGCACGTAGGCGCGCTGGGTGACCAGGTTGTACACGTTGTTCGACCAGTTCTGGACCGTGGTGTACCGCACGCGGGCGTGCTTCTCCACGATGATCTCCACTATCGCGGCATGCAGGGAGTCCGTCGAATAGATCGGTGCGGTGCATCCCTCGACGTAGTGCACGTACGACCCCTCGTCCGCGATGATCAGCGTGCGCTCGAACTGTCCCATATTCGGCGTGTTGATGCGGAAATAGGCCTGCAGAGGGATGTCGACGTGCACCCCTTTGGGAACGTACACGAACGAGCCTCCGGACCATGCCGCCGTGTTCAGGGCGGCGAACTTATTGTCATCGGGAGGCACGACCTTGCCGAAGTATTTCCTCACCAGATCCGGGTACTCGCGCACGGCGGTGTCCGTGTCCAGGAAGATGACCCCCTGCTCCTTGAGATCGTCGCGAATCGAATTGTAGATGACCTCCGACTCGTACTGCGCGGCGACGCCGGACACCAGCCGCTTTTTTTCGGCCTCGGGGATGCCCAGTCTGTCATATGTGGTGCGGATGTCCTCGGGAAGATCCTCCCAGCTTTTCGCCTGCTTCGCCAAGGGTTTGACGTAGTATTTGAAGTCATCGGCGTTGAATCCCGAAAGATCCACCCCCCAGTGGGGCATGGGCTTGTCCATGAACGCCCTGTATCCGCGCAACCTCATGTCGAGCATCCAGCGGGGTTCGTGCTTGTCGGCCGAGATGCCGCGCACCACCCCTTCGTCGATCCCCTTCTTGGCCGTTCTGCCCGCGGTATCCGAATCATGCCAGCCATAGCCGTAGTCGCCGAATTCGTTGATGATCTCGTCATCGCGTTTGATCTTCTCTTCGTTGACTCGGGAACGGTCAGCCACATACTGGCTCATCTCGACGTCGGATGCCGCATCTGGCTTGTTGTCATCCACCACCGTACGTTGCCTCCAATCCTTGGAAAGTACCATCGCAAACCTAACAGAACTGAGCGCAAAACACTAGGGTTTTCCTAAAATATCGGCTGAACGCAAAGATGACATGGGCCACATCCTGCCCCGCGCAGCCCCGACATGCGATGACGACGCGAGGGGCCGCACGGCTGCGCGCCATGCGGCCCCTCGAAGCCGGGATGCCTCCTCAGCGTTTGCCCTGGTGGTCCAGGGCGGCCTTGACCAGTCCGGCGAACAGAGGATGGGGCTTGGTCGGACGCGACTTGAACTCCGGATGCGCTTGCGTCCCCACATAGAAGGGATGCACCTCCTGCGGAAGCTCGATGAACTCCGTCAGCTCGCCGTCCGGGCTTTGGCCCGAAATTCGCAGACCCGCCTCGCGCAAACGATCCTTATAGGCCACATTGACCTCGTAACGGTGACGATGACGCTCGGTCACATGGGTGGTGCCGTACAGTTTGGCGACCAGGGAGCCCTTCGCCAGCTCGGCCGGGTAGGATCCCAGTCTCATCGTGTGGCCCATGTCGCCATGGCCGGCGACGATGGCCTTCTGCTCCTCCATGGTGGCGATGACAGGGTTCTCGCAGTCGGGCTCGAACTCGGAGGAGTTGGCGTCCTCCAGACCGAGGACGTGCCGGGAGTATTCGATGACCATCGACTGCAGCCCCAGGCACAGACCTAGCGCCGGAAGCTTGTTCTCCCGCGCGAAACGCAGGGCACCGATCTTCCCCTCGATTCCTCGGATCCCGAACCCGCCGGGAATCACGATACCGTCGACCTGGTTGAGGGCCGCCGCCGCGCCCGCGTTGGTCTCGCACAGATCAGCGGCCACCCACTTCACGTTGACCTTCGCATAGTTGGCGAATCCCCCGGCCTTGATGGCCTCCGTAACCGAAAGGTAGGCGTCGGGAAGATCGATGTACTTCCCCACGATCGCGATGTTCACGGTGTGCTTGGGATGATGGACGCGATCGAGAAGATCCTCCCACTCATTCCAGTCCACGTCGTGGAAAGGAAGACCAAGCTCCCGCACCACATAGGCGTCCAGCCCCTCGTCGAAGAGGATCTTCGGCACATCGTAGATGCTGGGGGCATCGACGCAGTTGACCACACCCTCCGCATCGACATCGCACATCAGGGAGATCTTGTCCTTGATGGCCTGGTTGAGCGGGCGATCCGAACGAAGCACCAGCGCATCCGGCGAGATCCCCAGCTGCCGCAGCATCATCACGGAATGCTGGGTCGGCTTTGTCTTCAGCTCGTGCGCCGCGGCGATATAAGGCACCAGCGAGACGTGCACGAACATGCAGTTCTCGCTTCCCAGGTCACGCCGAACCTCTCTGGCAGCTTCTAAAAACGGCTGGGATTCGATGTCGCCGACCGTCCCGCCGATCTCCGTGATGATCACATCGACGTCGTCGGAGGCCTGGGCCCGCATTCTGCTTTTGATCTCATTGGTGATGTGCGGAATGACCTGCACGCACTGGCCCAGATATTCCCCGGCACGCTCCTTGCGCAGAACCTCCTGGTATATCTGCCCGGTGGTCACATTCGCCTTCTGGGACAGGAAGACGTCGAGGAAACGCTCGTAGTGCCCGATGTCGAGATCGGTTTCCGCGCCGTCCTCGGTTACGTAGACCTCGCCGTGCTGGAACGGGTTCATCGTTCCCGGATCAACATTGATGTAGGGATCAAGCTTCTGCTGCAGGACCCGAACCCCCCTGCTGCGCAGCAGCCTTCCCAGCGAGGATGCCGTCAACCCCTTGCCGAGCGATGAAACAACACCGCCGGTGACGAAAATATGTTTTGTAACGTGATCTTGAGCATTGCCATGTTGTCTTCTAACCATGGAACTTCAGCCTATCACCCAAGGATGACGGGGCGTGTCCGCCGCCATCGGTTCCGCTCCTGCGCCGACGCGGAACGCAACGACCGCCGTCATCCGCGGCCGTAAGGGTTCCCGGGGGCCCAGGACGCCTGCGGGATGCCTGATATCCGCACGAGGCGGCCGTCAGGCATCGAGAAGATGCGCGACCGCCTCCAGCGCAAGCCGGTATCCGAAAAAGCCAAGACCGGTTATCGTCGACGTCGCCACGGGACTGATCACGCTGTGCTTGCGAAACGAGTCCCGTGAGGAGGGGTTGGAGATATGCACCTCGATCAGGGGCAGACCGGCATCCGTGACCATGTGCGCGGCATCCGCCAGGCCGTAGCTGTAGTGGGTGAAGGCCGCCGGGTTCATCACCACCGACGTGTGCTCATCCACGGCCCTGTGCATCCATCCGATGACCTCGGCCTCGTCATCCGACTGGCACACCCGGACATCCAGACCCAGATCACGACCCCACCGCGTGCAGTCCTCGGTGAGCGCGGCAAGATCCTGACTGCCGTAGACCTCAGGCTCCCTCACTCCCAGGCGCCCGAGATTCGGACCATTGACGACGACAACCTTGTTCATGTGTGGCATCTCCTTATCGTATGCGTCTGAAGGCTTCCTGCAATGCATCCAGGGGAGGGTCGTCCAGATGCACGGGGTGTCCGATCCCACGGAGAACCACAAAGCGAAGCATCGTGCCCCGGGCCTTCTTGTCCCGGTGCATCAGGTCGAGAACCTCATCCCAGCTTCCCCCATCCCATCGCGTGGGAAGTCCCAGGGATTCGAACAGCGAGCGGTGTCGCTCGACGGCGTCGTCGTCGATATAGCCCAGAATCCGGGAGAGATTCGCGGCGTACATGCATCCCACGGCGACCGCGTTCCCATGCCTCCATCGGAAATGCTCGATCTGTTCGATCGCATGCGCCAGAGTGTGCCCGTAGTTCAAATATTCCCGAAGACCCGATTCCCTGAGATCATGCGATACGTGATAGGCCTTGACACCCACCGTTCGTTCGATGAGCTCGCCGACCACCGGTTCGAGAGCCGATCCCACGAAGGAGGCTCCATCGAAGGCCCTAAGATCGTGCGCGTGATCCTCCAGGATGTCCAGAATCCGCGTGTCTGCGATGAATCCCGATTTGGCGACCTCGCCAAGACCCTCGATGAATATGTCATTGGGAAGCGTCGACAGCGTCGTCAGATCGGCCAGCACCCCTGAGGGCGTGTAGAAGGAGCCGACGAGGTTCTTCCCCTCCGGGGTGTTCACCCCGGTTTTGCCTCCCGTCGAGGCGTCGACCATGGCAAGCAGCGAGGTGGGACAGTTGACATAGCGTATTCCGCGCATCCACGTCGCCGCCACGAAGCCGGCGAGGTCGGTCGCCGCTCCGCCTCCGAGTCCGACGATGGCGTCGGAGCGGGTGTAGCCCTCGCGTGCGAGGCGCCGCCATACGCCGTCCGCGACGCCCACCGTTTTCCCCGCCTCCGCGTCGGGAATGACGATATCGGACACCGCGTAGCCCGACCGGCGAAGAAGCGCGCGAGCGTGATCGACATGCCGCTGAACGGTCGTGGTGTGGATAAGGGCGATTTTCCGGGGCTCGGATCCAAGAACATCCGTCAGGGAGTTGATGGCGTCCTCTCCTATGTTCACATCGTAGGGTTCGATGCCCGAGCCTTCGATATGCACTGAACGTTGGGTGATCATATTCATCAGCTTTCTCGCCGCGACCTGCGGCGTCGATCCGTGGGTCGTGACATGGCAATTCGCGAGGGACCGAAAAACCGGGTCCCTTTGCTCATACAGTTTTCTCCACCGGGAGTCCGCGTCCCCGTCGAGCATGGGACGGTTTCCCCCTCTGCGCGCCCGTTCCATGGCCTCGGAGGGATCCGCCTGCAGATAGATGACCTTCCCGCCCTGTTCGACGTATCGTGACAGAGTCCCTCGGGTGGAGCGTGCCATCGGCGCCCCTCCCCCAAGGGCGACGACGGATGGCGGGCCCTCAAGAAGCTCGGCGACCACGTCGCTTTCCAGCTTTCGAAAGGCCTTCTCCCCGAACCGGCGGAAGTACTGTGCGATCTTCATTCCCGTCCTGCGTTCGATAAGCAGATCGGAGTCCACGAAATCCACATCGAGCATGTCGGCCGCCTCGTGCCCGACCCGTGTCTTTCCCGCGCCCGGCATGCCGATGATCACGGCCAACGGATGCTGCTTCACTGACATGTTCTGTCCCTTTTCCTTCGCCCGGCCGCCTCAGAGCATGTGCTCCGGCCATGAGGCATGGTAGCCTTCCGCGTTCCGCCGCGTCTCCTCGACGCTGTCCCCCCCGAACTTCTCCAGCGCGTATCGTGCGAGCGTGAGACGGACCATCGCCTCCACGACGACGGATGCGGCGGGAACGGCCGTGCTGTCGGAACGTTGGTTTATCGCTTTCGCCGCATCCCCGGTCGCCACATCGACGGTGCGCAGAGCCTTCGGAATGGAGGGTATGGGCTTCATGGCCGCACGAACCACGATGGGCTCCCCGTTCGACATGCCCCCCTCGATTCCTCCCGCGCGGTTGCTCAGACGCGTGATCCGACCTCGCCCGTCCGTCGTCATCTCATCGTGGGCCCGGGAACCGGGACGTTCCGCCTCACGGAAGCCGTCGCCTATCTCCACTCCCTTGATCGCCTGAATGCCCATCACGGCCGAGGCGAGTGCGGCATCAAGGCGCCGATCGGATTCGACATACGTTCCCACCCCGGCAGGCATGCCGTAGGCGATGACCTCCACCACGCCGCCCAGAGTGTCCGAGGATGCCTTCGCCTCATCGATGCGCGCCACCATGCGCGCCTCGGCGTCCCTGTCCAGCGTCCGGACGGGCGAGGCGTCAAGGGCCTCGAGATCCTCGGGCACGGGAAGCCGATGGTCGGCCGGGGAGCCGACGCCTCCGATGGAAACCACGTGGGCGATGGTTCTCACCCCCAGCGTCTGATCCAGGAAATTCGCCGCAATGGCGCCCAATGCCACGCGTGACGCCGTTTCCCGTGCGCTGGAACGCTCCAGGACCGGTCTGGCGTCATCGAATCCGTATTTCCGCATTCCCGTCAGGTCCGCATGCCCCGGTCGTGGCCTGCTTAACGCAGCCGCCCTGCCCGACGCAGGCAGCGGGTGATCAAGCGGGTCCGCGCTCATGACCTCCGTCCATTTGGGCCATTCGGTGTTCGCTATCTCCACGGTAACGGGCGATCCCAGAGTCTGCCCGAACCTCACCCCCGTGAGCAGACGCACCTTATCCTGCTCGAACGTCATGCGCGAGCCCCTGCCATAGCCCAGACGCCGGCGTGCCAGCGCCGAGGCGACGTCGCCGCTGGTGACGCGAACGCCCGCAGGAAGCCCCTCCATCATCGCGACAAGCGCCTCGCCATGTGATTCACCCGCAGTCTGCCAGCGCAACATACCCTCTCCTTTATGGATTCGACCCTTGTCGACTATCTTACTGTTATGCCCTACATTGCCCTGCTGCCGAGTCTTCTATGTGGACTTGCGCTGTCCATCCACGACATCAGGCGCACCACCGTTCCCCGATCGTGGGTCGCGGCGGGGCTGGGTTCGCAGCTCGCTGTGAACGCCGTATACGCCGCTTTGCACGGGGATGTGCTTCTCTGTGTCAGGCCCGTCCTCTGGGCGTGTTGCGCTGCTCTCCTCATGTTTCTGCTGGCGTGCGTCAGACCAGGGGGCGTGGGGATGGGTGACGTGACCTCGTCCATTATGGCGGGTCACGCCGTGGGAGTCTACGGCGTGACGGCGTTCATGGGGTGGTGGGCTCTGATGGGGATGCTCGGCCTGGTATGGATGGCCGTGCTTGTGCGCCTGGGAAGATCCGGGGAGGGCCGGGGGCCACGGGAGGTCCCCTTCGTGCCACCCATCATGGTGGCCGCTCTGTGCTCGGTCTTTCTCGGATAGGGGCTCCGGCTAGTTGGCGTTCTTGTTCGTGTCCTTGTATTCGTTTCTGATCTTCCAGAACTCGTCCTCGGTTGTCGCGAACTTCGTCTCGCCGGTCTGCAGATTCGTCGTGACGAAGTAGAGCCAATCCCCGGCGGGCGGGTTCATGGCAGCCAGTATGGCGTCGTCTCCGGGATTGCTGATGGGCCCCGGAGGCAGTCCGGCGTTCACGCGGGTGTTGTAGGGGTTGGATTTATCCGCGAGCATGGCATCGGTCAGCTGGCTTGCCTTTATGCCCAGTCCGTAGGCGACCGTCGTGTCCATCCCGAGGTTCATCCCCTTGTTCAGGCGGTTGATGATCACCCGGGCCACCTTCCCGTAGTAGTCGTTCGAGTTGACCTCGGATTCCGCGATCGAGGAGATGACGAGTATCCTTTCGCGTTGCGCTCCGGTGGGAACATCAAGGGAGTTGAGCTTGTCTATGCGCTTGTCGACGATCAGCTTCAATATGGAGGCGGCCGACTTCTGCGATTTGACATCGTAGGTGCCGGGTTCGAGCCAGCCTTCGAATTTGCCGCCGGCCTCGGGAGGAAGTATTCCCGTCCCCCCGGACTTGATCACCGTGGTGAATTCGGATTCGCCGATTTTCGTCAGCGAGGATGCGTCGGCGACGATGTCCGACACCCTTTCGCCGGACCGGATCTCAAGGAAGCCGCTTGCCTTGCTTGGATCGGAAAGGATCGTGACGACGGACTGCGCATCCATATGCAGCTTGAGCGAATAGGTGCCCGGATACAGGGTGCTTGCATTGGCGGTGACGGCACTGGTGAAGGCATCCTGCGTTTTGACGACCCCCGCGGTGACGAGCTTCTTGGCGACGGTCGGAGCGTCGTCCCCCGTTTCGACGGTGAACTGGACCTTGCCGTATCCGGGGCCCGGATAATCGGATATCTGCGTGCTCGACTGCCGCTGTTCGTTCGACCACGCCTTGAGCTTCACGTAGCTGAAGTATCCAGCGGCTGCTATCACCACGATCACGACAAGTGCGAAAACCATGGCGCGCAGGCGCCTGCGCTGTTTGCGCCGACGTCTTTTGCGCATCTCCCGCCGTGATTTCGGCGGCTTGGGGGGGATTCGTCCATGGGATGGATCCCCGGAAGCGCCCCAGGAATCGGCGTCGAAAAAATCGTCCATATGTTCAGGCATCCATTGCTCCAGCGTGATTATGGCGGTTAAGGGCCGACTGCAAAATCATGACGGCGGACTGCTGATCGACAAGGGGTCGGTGGCCCCTGCTTCGGATCTGCGCCTGGAACAGCTGCCGGTGCGCCGTGACGGTGGTGAGCCGTTCATCCACAAGCACCACATCCGGAACACGGTCGGGCCGAATAGCCGCGCTCTCGGGAGGAGCGGCGAGCCTCTTCGTCAGATTTCTGGCCCATCGCCTTGCCTTCCGGGCGCTTTTTCCCTCGCTGCCGTCAAGCATAAGAGGCAATCCGACGACGATGCACGACACCTCGTTCGTCACCGCGATCTCGACCACCTCGTCGATGGCCCGAAAGGAATCCCCCCACACGTCGATGTTCCCCACGGGATGGGCAAGCGTGAGCTCCGGGTCGGACAATGAGATTCCGACCCGGGCCTCGCCCAAATCAACACCTAGCCAGGTCATGCGGCCGCTTCAGCCCCGCGCGACGGCATCCGTCAGCGCCGTAAGGGCATCGTCGATGCGAGCCGCATCGCTGCCGCCCCCCTGGGCGAAATCGGGCTTGCCGCCCCCGCCCCCGCCAAGCGTCTTCGAGGCGATTCTCACCAGATCCCCGGCCTTCAGGCCACGTGAGCGTGCGGCTGCATTCGTCGCGACCGCAACCATGGGCTTGCCGTCCTCGCTGACGCCGGACAGCGCCACGATGCTCGGGACGTCGTCGCCGATGCGCGAGCGAACATCGAGAACCGTTTTGCGCAGGGCGTCGAACGAACCGAAATGGCCGACGTTCCTCGCCGCTATCTTCACCTCGGCGGTCGAGGCAAGCGCCTCATGAACCAGTTGCGGAACCTTTGCGGACAGCTGACCTTCGTACATCGCGGCGAGTCGGCGATCCGACTCCTTCAGCCTGCCCAGAAGAGCCCCGATCCGCTGCGCCAATTCGTCGGGGCGTGCATTGAGCGTGTCCGAGAGCTGCGACACCAGGGCATGCTCCCGTGCATTGAACTCGTAGGCCCCCTGTCCGACGACGGCGTCCACCCTGCGCACCCCGGAGCCGATTGACGCCTCGGCAAGGATGCTGACGGCGCCGATCTTGCCGACGTGATCGACATGCGTGCCGCCGCACAGCTCGCGGCTCCACCCATCCTGCCCTATGGAGACGACGCGCACTATGTCACCGTATTTCTCTCCGAAGAGGTGCATGGCACCCAACGCGATGGCATCGTCGAACTTCATCTCCGTGGTGGTCACCGCCAGATTGTCCCGAAGCTTGTCATTGACGCGCGCCTCGATCGAATCCATGGCGTCCCGGCTCGGGGCGCTCGACCATTGGAAGTCGAAGCGCAGGCGGTTGGGGGCATCCTGGGAGCCCCGCTGCGTGGCCTGTGAACCCAGCTCCTCGCGCAGCGCCTTATGCACCATGTGGGTCGCGGTGTGGGAGCGCGCTATCGCCCCGCGCCTGCGCACATCGATGCTTGCACTGACTTCCGTGCCCACGACCAACGTCCCCTCCGTAAGGCGGCATTGGTGGACGATGAGATCCTTGATCGGCTTCTGCACGTCATCCACTTCAAGAACGGCTCCGTCGTCCGAAAGGATCTCTCCCTGATCCGCCAGCTGTCCGCCGGCCTCGGCGTAGAACGGCGTGCGGTCCAGGATAACCTCGATGGTTGCCGGGGCGCTGGCCGCGGGAACGGATCCCTTCCCCTCCTGCATGATGCCCAGAACCTTCGAGCGACTGGCATAGTCGGTGTATCCAAGGAAGTCCACCGGCCGGGCCATCGTCTTCTTGAAATCGTCGTATATGCTCAGATCGACGTTGTGCCGTTTCTTCAAGGCATCGGCCCGCGCACGGGCCTTCTGCTCTCCCATCAGCTTTCTGAATGCGGCCTCGTCAACGGACACGCCCTGCTCGTGCGCCATCTCCAACGTCAGCTCTATGGGGAAGCCATAGGTGTCATGCAGCGTGAACGCGTCCTTTCCGGAGACGACCGGGTTCGGGCCGCTCTTCGCCCTGTCGACGGCAAGGTCGAGGATCGTGGTGCCGTTCTCGAGGGTTCTCAGGAAGGCGTCCTCCTCGCCGTAGGCGGATTCGCTGACCTCTTTGAACGTCGACTGCAGCTGCGGATAGCTGGGCGCCATCGCCTGAAGGGACACGGGGAACAGTGTCGGCAGGACGTTCTCCTCCACCCCCAGCATGCGCATCGAGCGCACGGTTCTGCGCAGCAGGCGGCGTAGGACGTAGCCACGTCCGACGTTGCTGGGACGGACCCCGTCGCTCATGATCATCAGCGCGGAGCGGACGTGGTCGGCGACGACCCGGAAACGGACGTCGCAGTCCTCGTCGTCGCCGTACCGCCGGCCGCACAGGTTCTCCGCGGCGGTGATCACCGGATACACCTCGTCCGTCTCGTATATGTTGTGCTTGCCCTGCAGGAGATAGGCCAGCCGTTCCAGACCCGCGCCGGTGTCGATGTTCTTGTTCTCGAGCTCGCCGACGATATGAAGGTCTGTTTTCGATTTGACGTTGTCGACCTCGTAGTTTTCGAAGACCAGGTCCCATATCTCGATGAAGCGTGTCTCGTCGACGGCCGGACCCCCGTCCTTGCCATACTGGGATCCACGATCGACGTAGATCTCCGAGCACGGGCCCCCCGGGCCGGGCCCCCCGGTCGTCCAGAAGTTGTCCTCCATGCCGAAGACCTGCATGTGCTCGGGGTCGAAGCCCTCGTTGCGCCACAGCGACCGGGCCTCTTCGTCGTCCGTGTAGGTCGTGACCCACAGACGCTCCGGATCGAAGCCGTATCCGCCGCGTTCCTGCGGCGTGGTGAGAAGCTCCCATGCGTAATGGATCGCCTCCTGCTTGAAGTAGTCGCCGAAGGAGAAATTGCCGAGCATCTGGAAGAACGTGCCGTGCCTGGTCGTTTTCCCGACCTCGTCGATATCGAGCGTTCGCACGCACTTCTGGTTCGATGCCATGCGCCTGGCCGGAGGCGTCTGCTCCCCCAGCAGGTAGGGGATGAAAGGAACCATGCCCGCTATCGTGAAGAGGGTGGTCGGATTGGGTGACAGCAATGAGGCAGAGGGAACGACCATGTGGCCATGGTCTTCGAAATACTTCAAAAAACGCTTTGCGATTTCAGCGGTGCGCATAAGCGGAGCGGCTCCTTGTTTGATATGTGGCGAACCCCACGGAGACGGTGCCGCCCACGTCGGTTCATTGTGTTGTTGATCGGTCGGCGGCTAACCGCGACGATCGCCGTATTTCCTGTTCAGTTCGTTCTCCCTGGCCTTGCGGGCTTCGTTGAATTCCGCCACCAGACCTTCCAGGGTGCGCATCGTGACGTGATCCTGGTCGGGACCAAGAATAAACTGGCGGGCCGAATCGGGCGTGTTTGCCTTGAGATATGCCCGCGCCTTCGACACGGCTATCACGCCAAGAGCGACACCGAGTGCCACCCAGAACAGTCGCTTGAACATCACTCCCCCTTATCGGCCTGCGTGGGCCGGCCTTTCCTGCGTGACAGGAACGATTGGGCCGTCGTCCGTATTCCATAGGCGGCGGCGGCGATCTTGATCACCGGCCTGCCGAGGAACGAACCATAGAGGTCGGTCAACGCGCCCACGTTGTTGGCCGTCGCCGAGGCCGCGGCGGATATGCTGTTGACGTCCTGCAGGGATCTGTTGACCTGCTTGACCGTCGTGACCCCCTCGTCGAGCGCCGGGATGGCGTGCTCGCCGGATTGCTTGACCGTCTGCGCGATCTGATCGAACAGCTTGCCCAGACGTATCAACGGATAAATCAGGAACCCGGCGAGAATCGCGAACGCTATCGCCGCGATCAGGCCTGCGATGTCTCCTACACCCATCATGAACCTCTTTCTGGATCACGAGTCGTGCCCGTGCGCATAATATACCCGTACAAAGATAGTCAACGCCCCAGACGCTTCATGGGGATCACCGCAGCCGTGCCGTCGGCGTCGCCCGTCTTCCTGGGACATCACTGATTGTACGCGATGACTTTCACTCCCTCGTCAAGGGGGCGGGAGGTGTCGAAGTCGAAGCGGGTCACGCTCCCGTTGCGGGGTCTCTCACCCAGGTCGTATCCTTGCGCAGCGAATCTGTGCATCATGCTCAGCAGTGTGTTGCCGTGAGATATCTGAAGGACGTGGGATCCGTCGCGGACATCCGGGTCGGATGCGATGACGTCGAAGCCCCCTTCGATGCGGCGCCAGTATTCCTGATCGGATTCCGCGTCGTGGAAGGGATCCGCCTCCTTGAGAAAATCCCTGGTCGCCCCGATCCCATACGTCTCGACGATGTCGTTGTATGTCGTCGTCCCGTGCGGGGCTCCGGCGGCCCACCACGCCATGGCCATGTCCTGACCTTCGAAGTAGCCGTAGAACTGTTCTCGAAAATGCATGTCTCGCACCAGTGCGGGACGACGATGTCCGTGGTTCTCGTTGACATCGAGGATGCGGGAGGCGGTTGCCTCCGCGCGGGTCGTGTCCGAGCAGAAGGCCGCGTCGAAATCGAGGGATTCCAGCCGTGTCGCGGCCTTCGTCGCATCGTCCATACCCGATTGGGTCAGCGGGGAGTTGGACCATCCCTGCAGACGATTGTAGCGGTTGAAGAAGGTTTGGCCATGACGCACAAGATACAAATGAAGGAGCATGCTTCGATTATTGCACCGCGCTGGCATAATGGGTGCATGACACATTTCATTTCCCGATGGATCGTTCTGACGATCGCGGCCGGAGTCATGGTCTTTCTGCTTCCCGGCATGCAGCCCATCGGAAAGCCCGCGATTCTTGGCGTCGCGGCCTTCGCTCTGGTTCTTTCCCTGATCAACGCCTCCATCAAGCCGGTGGTGCATGTCCTTGCCCTGCCTCTGTCGATTCTGAGCTTCGGTCTGATCGCCTTGATCATCAACTGGCTGTTCATGAGGCTGGCCTCGTGGCTGGCCCTTTCGATATTCGGCGTGGGCGTGTTCATCAGCGGCTTCTGGTGGTCGGTCCTCGGCTCGGTGATCATGACCATCGTCAGTTCGATTGTGGGGGGAATCATCGGGGAGTGACGCCTGGCGATCTCCCGCCATCGGTGCCGGGGTGGCCTGTCACATGGGACCAGGCCCCATGTGACAGGCTATGCCCCGCGCACACCATGCCCGCTGCGCATGCATCATGACTTATGGGCATTATGGCTATGGGGCGGGGCGTTCCGCATGTGTCCGC
>JALCNP010000024.1 GCA_022649135.1 Bifidobacterium sp. | reverse complement strand
GATGCCCTCGTCGCTGTCCAACGCTATGGGCTCCACGGTGTCGCCGTCATGAAGGGCGGTATCCAGGTCACGCGGTTCGCCGTTGAGACGCACGGCGACGATGTTCTTGTCGTCGGAGAAGATGTCGACGCCCGTCTTCGTGGCTTCCACCTCCCTGTCGTGCCCGTTGATGGTGATGGAGATGGTCTGTTCTGCCATGAGATGTCCTTTGCTATCGGGGTCCGCGTTACTAGGTGCAGGCCTGGACTATTAGTCAACAACCGATACGATATGTGCGCGGCACGACAAGGCGCCGTGCGCCGCGACCTTCCGAATCGTCGCCGAACGGGCCCGTGCGATCGGCGACGCCCGTGACGCGGGTGTTTTCCCCCGCGCGGGCATGGGGATGGATTCGTCCATGGTGGACATGTCCGGGTGCGTCCTCCCGACGGCATGGATATGCGGCCCCCGCGCAATATGGAGGCAAAGAAGGATTCGAATCGCGTGATGCACGTCAGTGAGAACCGCCATACGGGCGGATGGAGCGGACAACGGGACTCGGACCCGCGCTCTCGACCTTGGCAAGGTCGCGCTTTAACAACTAAGCTATGTCCGCGGAACAGAAGTCATGTCCGCAGAAGAACGATGATGAAGATGACCGGAAACGTCATCGTGGGTGATGCAGGAATCGAACCTGCGACCCCTTCCGTGTGAAGGAAGTGCGCTAGCCGCTGCGCCAATCACCCAGACCGAACCACATAAGACACATGCGGCGTGACAATTCGGAGTTTCCTCCGAATTCCGTGGGCGATACAAGATTCGAACTTGTGACCCCTTCCGTGTCAGGGAAGTGCGCTACCTCTGCGCCAACCGCCCGGGTCTGCTCCAATGAGACAAGCATACGCTTACCTCACCAGGAGGTGGGTACGAGAGTCGAACTCGTCTATACGGCTTTGCAGGCCGCTGCCTAACCGCTTGGCTAACCCACCGTAAGGTCGTCAACTCATCGGACCTTAGAGCGGACAACGGGACTCGAACCCGCGCTCTCGACCTTGGCAAGGTCGCGCTTTACCAACTAAGCTATGTCCGCATGCAACCGGCGTAATTACTTGCTCCGAAGCACGAGTCACTACTATAATGACATTGGTGCAGTTTGACAAATTCGCGTGTCGCATCGGCGTGTGGCCCCCTCGATCCTCGGACGACGAGAGCGACCCCTCCACCCCGGTTTCCGCCCGGCAGGCCGGTTCCCGGTTCTTCACCACCGGCATAAGACGCTCTGGATCACAGGGCACAGGTTACATTAGAAGCTATGAGTGAAGTAGCGAAGGCTAAGAGAACGACCCTGATTGCCGCCTTTGAGGGGTGGAACGACGCCTGTCAGGCTGCAACGAATGTCGTTCGCCATCTCATATCTCACTACGAGTCGAGGGAGGTGCGCCACATTCGCTGCGACGGATACTACGACTACCAGACCTCGCGTCCGATGATGTGCCATGTGACGGGAAGGGCCCGCATACTCTGGCCACAGACGACCTTCTATGACATAACCGTCGATGATGACACCCACATATACGCCCAGATCGCCCCCGAGCCCAATTACCGCTGGCTCGACTACTGCCGCGAAAGCCTGCATATAGCCGAGGAATTCGAGATAGACAAGATCATCACGCTCGGATCGATGTTCGCCGATTGCCCCCATACCCGTCCCCTGCCCCTTGACGTCTCCGACAGGGGCTGCCAATGCGACATGGACAGGGAGTACAACGGCCCGGTCGGATTGACGACCGTTCTCGACTCTAGCGCCGCGGAACAGGGCTTCGACACGTCCTCGCTGTGGGTCTCCGTTCCCCAGTACCTGGGCAGCGACGAATGCGCCCAGGGCACTTTGCAGATGCTCGACAGCCTTTCCTGCGTGCTCGGCGTCGACCTCGACAGGGGCGATCTGCAGAAGCGCGCCGCCGTGTGGAGGTCGCAGGCGGAGGTGCTCACGCGGTGCAACGACGACCTGGCCGATTACGTCGCGCGTCTCGAACGCGAATACGATCTCAAGGTCAATGCGAAGAAGGTGGGCGACTTCGGCACCCCCCAGGCCGAGCAGCTGGTGCAGGAGACCGAGGCCTTCCTGAAGAACATCGACGGGTGACACTGCCCCGTCGCCCCGCTGCGGAGCCTATGCCCCGGCGACCGCCGATGCCGTTGCCGGAAGGACGCCCGAGAGCAGAAGAATCATCACCACAACCGCCAGAGCGATGCGGTAGACGGCGAAGGCCTTGTATGAGAACGTGGATACGAATTTCAGGAACCCGATGATCACGACGTACCCGACGAGGAAGCTGACGATGGTCGCCGCGATCGTCGCCCCCCATCCGGGGAACGTGACATCGGCCTTATAGCTGCCCACGGCCTTCACGGCCTCCAGGATCCCGGCCCCGCACACCGCGGGGATGGCCATGAGAAAGCTCACTCGAACGGCGGCCTCGCGGGTGTAGCCCATTGCGCGCCCCACCGTGATGGTGCCTCCCGAGCGTGACACGCCCGGGATCAGGGCAAGGGTCTGGCCCAGCCCGTAGATGAGCGCCTCCCTGGCGTTCATGTGGTCCATCGTTTTGATCTGTTTCGCCCTGTTGTCGACTATCCACAGCAGCACGCCGAATCCCAGAAGCACGGATGCCGTGATCCACAGGTTGCGCAGCGTTGATTCGATGGCACTCTGAAAGGCGAATCCCACGATGCAGATGGGCAGTGTGCCGATGATGATGTACCACCCCATTCTGGTGTCCTTGTCCTTGGAACCCAGACGGCTGGGCCAGTCCTTCCCGTCGCCGCCGAGCAGGGAGCGAAACCAGTGGGAGAGGATCCGGGCGATGTCGTGGCGGAAATACAGAATCACCGCCAGTTCGGTGCCGATCTGGATGATCGCGGTGAATGCGGCCCCGGGGTCATGTCCCAGCATCAGGTCCCCGATAATGCGGATATGAGCGCTCGAAGAGACCGGCAGGTATTCGGTGAGTGCCTGCACGAGCCCCAGAAAAATCGCTTGGAAGAAATTCATGGATCCTCTTTATTGCTTCGTACCTTGATAGCCGCCATCGACAGGCGGCAGCACCATACTCTCAGGTGCGCACGGGATTGCTCCCCCGTACGTGACTATTGTCGCATACCGCACACACAATGAAAGCTGATAGGACACAGGGACCACGTTGAGGAGGATGGCATGGGCACATATCGCAAAAGCAGGGCGTTCGCCCCGAAGGGATTCTTCGAGTGCGAGGGGCGGGGACTCCAATGGCTGGGGAAGGCGCAGCCTCTCGGGGGGCCGCGGGTGGTCGACGTATACGGATGGGGCGATGGCTGGCTGGACATCGAACAGGTGAAGTCATGCTCCCCCACCCCCAAGGCCGCCCACGCCTTCGGGGCCGCCCTCGCCCACATGCATGATTCGGGGGCTCCCCATTTCGGCTCGGCTCCGGAGCAATACCAGGGAACGTGCTATTTCGGGCCTCTGCAGGATCCCGTTCCCATGGACACCGGAACGTGGAACGATCCCTCCTCCTATCTTGCCGAGGGCCGTCTGCTGCCGATGGTGAGGCTAGGGATCGAACGCGGATCCCTGAACGCCGGTGATCTGGAGCTGACGCAGAAAGTCGTCGCAAGGCTTCCGGAGCTGCTTGGCCCCGCCGAGCAGGACAGACCGGCACGGGTGCACGGCGATCTGTGGAGCGGAAACGTCATGTGGACCTCCGACAGAGGCCAGGTGGAGGCCGTTCTTATCGATCCGGCCGCGCATGGAGGCCATCGTGAGGAGGATCTCGCGATGCTGCATCTTTTCGGCATGTCGTATCTGTCCCAGATCATCGACGGGTATCAGTCGGTCCACCCCTTGAAGGCCGGGTACGAGGAAAGAACGACGCTCTGGCAGCTGTATCCGATAGCGGGCCATTGCGTCTTCTTCGGCGGCGGATACGTCAGCGAGTATCGCGATATGTGCCGTTCGCTTCTCTAGAGGGCCCCTCCCGCGCCCTGTTTCCGGGTATCCGCGTCCTGCGGCGACGTCATGAGGCGAATGCGTGCGAGGCGAATGCGTGCGACACGCATGGCATGCGGAGGGGATGTCATTCACCGGACCGTCCGGCCATGCCATCGTAGCCATGGCCGGACGGTCCGGTGCGAGATGCTAGCGAAGCGCCTCCTTGAGCTTGCTGAAGAACCCTCGGTGCGCTCCGCCCGCGGGCCTCGAGCTTTGGGAGACCTGGGGGTCGTCCGTATCGTGATGCGCGGCGAATTCCTCGATCAGACGCTTTTCCTCGTCATCCAGCTTGGTGGGGACATGCACGTTCACGTGTGCTATGAGATCGCCGCGGCTGCTCTGCTGCCGGATGTGCGCGACGCCCAGGCCCTTGAGCGTCACGGTCTCCTCCGGCTGGCATCCCGCGGGGATGCTGATGGACTGCGCGCCGTCGAACGTGTCGATGTCGAGCGTGTGCCCCAGCACGGCCCAGGTCATGGGGACCTCGATCCAGCAGTGCAGATCATCCCCGTCACGGGCGAACCTCTTGTCGGTTTTGATGCGCACGTCGATATACAGGTCTCCGGCGGTTCCCCCGCCTTCGCCGACCTCCCCCTGGTTGGGCAGGCGCAGACGCGTGTTGTCGGCGATTCCCGCCGGAATCGTCACCCCCACGTCGCGGGTCGTGCGGATTCTTCCGTGGCCCATGCATGTGGGGCAGGGGGATCCGATGATCGTTCCGTGCCCTTCGCAGCGTTCGCAGGGCGCCGTGGTCATCATCTGGCCGAGCATGGTGCGAACGACCTTCTGGCGGAAGCCCTGTCCGTGGCAGTCGGGGCAGGTCGTGGGCTTGGCCCCATGGGACGACCCTGTTCCGTGGCAGTCGGGGCACAGGCCGAACGTGTTGATCTTCACATGTGCGACGCCGCCGAACACCGCCGATTTCAGATCGATCGCCGTGTTCGCCAGGGCATCTCGGCCCTGTTGCGTGCGTGGAATGGGCCCCTGGGATCCCGAGCCGCCGAAGGCCCCGTTGAAGAACTGGCCGAAGATGTCGCCCATGTCGCCCATTCCGAAGCCCGAGGCCGGGCCGTAGGCGCCTGCGTTCGGATCGTTGGGGTCGACGCCGGAGTCGTACATGCGGCGCTTGTCCTTGTCCGAAAGCACGTCGTAGGCGGTGTTGACCTCCTTGAACTTGTCCTCGAACTCGGGGCCGGCGATATCGGGATGGTATTTACGGCTCATCTTGCGATACGCCCGCTTGATTTCCTCTTCGCTTGCCGAGCGCTCCACGCCCAGTACTTCGTAGTAGTCTGCCACTGCCTGTCCTTTATTGTTGATGTCCGCGAGTCATTGTGCCATAAGGCTGGGTCAGCATTCCTGATCGTCCTCGTCGTGGGAGATGAATTCGGTGAGATAGCGCGCCACGGCGCGCACCGCCGCCATGGTCGCCGCATAGTCCATGTGGGTCAGGCCGATCGATCCCACGAATGCGACCGGTGCGTTCGCCTGTTCGTCATAGGCCGCATCCTGATCCTGATCCTGATCCCGGGGAGGACGTTGCGCGGAGACGGTGTGGGTGTGTCCATATCCACTGGTGACGACGGAAGCATGCAGGAGTCCCGGCGTGTGGGTTTCGGATCCTATCGCGACGCCGACGCCCGAATGCGAGGTCTCCTCGCTCAGCGAGCTCATGAGCCTCATGAGAACCACCTGCTCCTCGAGCGCGTCGAAGAGGGGCGCCAGGTCCGAGGCCGTTCTCTGATGCGCCAGACGCGATGTCCCCGCCATGTACAGTTCGCTGGAGGCCTCGTCGTCGGCCATGCTGTCGAAGGTCATGGCCAGAGACCGGGCCATGTCATGCATGCCGGGGAATTCCACGGAGACCGCCATCTCCCGTAGTCGATGGGCGGTGGAGGCGAGCGGAAGGCCCGAGAACCGGGTGTTCACCATGGCCGCGAAGCGGGAGAGTTCGTCCGGCGAGGGCATGGAGACCATGGTCAACGTGTGCTGCGCGACGCTTCCGGTGTCCGTGATGACAACGACCAGCAGGATGTTCATGGCGACCGGCACCAGCTCCACATGGCGAAGCGTCGATTTGGACAGCGCCGGCGAGGCGACGACCGCGACCTGCCCCGTTATGCTGGCGAGCAGACGCGCGGAGCGTTGCAGAATGTCCTGCAGGCTGACCGAACCTCCCAGAAAATTGCTGATTCCCCGTTTCTGCGCTGCGGACAGCGGCACCACGGAGGCCAGCCGGTCGACGAAATAGCGGTAGCCCTTCTCGGTGGGTATGCGACCCGCCGAGGTGTGCGGCTGGACCAGGTAGCCGTCGTTCTCCAGGGCCGACATCTCGTTGCGCACCGTTGCCGGACTCACCCTGAGATTGTGGTTTCGCGTGAGGGACGACGACCCTATCGGCTCGTGCGAGCGGATGTAGTCCTCCACGACGGCGCGCAGCACCAGCATGCGTCGTGTCTGTGCCATGCGATCTCCCTTTGCTGCAGCGTGACTGTCGTGTATGGGTCGTTTCTCTTCCGCCCACCGAATGCCTTAACCATTGTATTAGCACTCGAAAGACGTGAGTGCTAACAGATTCGTTCTCAGAGGATTTTCGCCCGCCGCCGCACAGATTTGTGAGCGTTAACATAACAGAATCTACCAAAACACGCCAAAATCGCAAGGCTAAGTCGGACGCGAAAGATAGCATGATTACGCAATGTGAGGGCACTCATGGCCCGGCATAAGCCGTAAGCGTGGTGCCCGAAGTATTGGAAGGAAAGTAGATCACCTATGACCGATTTCACCTGGTCTGAATTGGACGAGCGTGCCGTAAAGATGGCAAAGGTTCTCTCCGCCGACGCGGTCGAGAGGGCGGGACACGGCCACCCGGGCTCCCCCATTTCGCTGGCGCCAATTGCCTATACGCTTTACCAGCATTACATCAAGCACGATCCGAACGACCCGACATGGGCCGGTCGCGATCGTTTCATTCTTTCCGGCGGGCACGCTTCGCTGACCGAGTACGTGCAGCTGTATTTCTCCGGATACGGTCTGACGCTTGACGACCTCAAGTACTTCCGCGGCGGTGCCGATACCCGCACCCCGGGGCATCCCGAGTACCGGCTCACGCCGGGAATCGAAATGACGACCGGTCCTCTGGGACAGGGACTCGCGTCGTCCGTCGGTTTCGCCTATGGCCAGCGTTTCGAGCGCGGGCTGCTCGATCCCGACGCCCCTGCCGGAACGTCGCCGTTCGACCACAAGGTATGGGTCATCTGCGGCGAAGGCGATGTCGAGGAGGGCGTCTCCTCGGAGGCCAGCTCCCTGGCGGGCAACCAGAAGCTCGGCAACCTGACCGTGATCTTCGACGCCAACCATATCCAGATCGAAGGCGACACCAAGCTCACCTTCTCGGAGGATATTCTCAAGCGCTACGAGGCCTACGGGTGGTACACGGACGAGGTCAGCTTCATCAAGCAGGACGGCACCTATGAAGAGGACGTCCAGGCTCTTGCGGCGGCCCTCGATAGAGCGGAGAAGGTCACCGACCGCCCGAAGTTCATCAAGGTCGACACGCTGATCGCCTGGCCGACGCCCGGCAAGACCAACGATGAATCATCACACGGCTCCAAGCTGGGCGCGACCGCCGTCGCGGGCCTGAAGAAGCTTCTTGGCTTCGATCCGGACGTCGACTTCCCCGTCGACGAGGAGGCCCTTGCCCATGCGCGCAAGGTCGCTCAGCGCGGTCTCGAGGCCCACAAGGAGTGGGACGAGAAGTTCGGTGCGTGGAAGAAGGCCAACCCGGACAAGTTCGCCCTGTATGAGCGGATCAAGGACGGCAAGCTTCCCGAAGGCTTCGACAAGGCCATCGATGATATCGAGGCCGGCTTCGAGGCGGGATCCACCGTGGCCACGCGCAAGGCCTCGGGTGCGACGCTCAACGCGATCGCCGCCGTGATGCCCGAGCTCTGGGGTGGTTCCGCCGACCTCGGTGGCTCGAACAACACCAACATCAAGGGAGCGAAGTCCTTCGGCCCTGCCGCGGATGCCACCCACACCTGGCCGGAGACCTCCGAATACGGTCGTCAGCTGCATTTCGGCGTACGCGAATTCGCCATGGGCGCAATCACCAACGGAATCCTTCTGGGTTCCGACACCCGGCCGTTCAACGGAACGTTCTTCCAGTTCTCCGATTACGAGCGTCCCTCCGTGCGACTGGCTGCGCTGATGCAGATTCCGAATCTGTATGTGTGGACCCATGATTCCGTCGCCCTCGGCGAGGACGGGCCGACCCATCAGCCGATCGAGCATCTCACCGCCTTCCGGGCCATGCCGCAGCTCGAGGTCGTTCGTCCGGCCGATGAATACGAGACAGCCGAGGCCTATCGCCACTTCTTCGAGAAGAAGAACACCCTGCCGACCGCCATGATCCTTACACGCCAGGGCGTTCCGACCCTTCCGGAGACGGCAGCCAAGGCCAGGGACGGCGTCAGAAAGGGCGCATACGTGCTCGTCGACACCGAAGGCACCCCGGACGTGATCATCATGGCCAGCGGATCCGAGGTCCAGTGGGCCGTGGCTGCGGCCAGGACCCTGTTCGAGCAGGGAGTCAAGGCCCGAGTCGTTTCCGTTCCCTCCATGGAATGGTTCGAGGAGCAGAATGACGAATACAAGGAAGAGGTCCTTCCCGCGTCCGTCAAGGCCCGGGTCTCCGTCGAGGCCGGCCTGGCAATGCCGTGGTACAGGTACCTTGGTGCATACGGCAAGCCCGTGTCCATAGAGCAGTATGGTCTGCAGGGAGACGGCGCCCAGAACATGATCGATCTGGGGATCACCGCCGAGCATGTCGTCGAGTCGGCCAAAGCCTCCATCGCACAGGTTCAGGCCTGAGCGCACAAGCACCCGTCGCCCATGCGCGAAAGCGCGTGGACGACATTACAATGGATTTGTTCCAACAGGATTGGAACATAAGGAGATAAACACAATGACTGAAGCAACTCAGCGCACCAGCGATTCTGGCGTTTCCATTTGGCTGGACGATCTGTCCCGTACACGCATTGAGTCTGGCTCACTGCAGGATCTCATCGCCAACAAGAACGTTGTCGGCGTGACCACCAACCCCTCCATCTTCCAGAAGGCCCTGAGCCAGGTCGGGCCCTATGACGCCCAGCTGAAGGAGCTCGGCAAGGTTGACGTCGAAACCGCCATCCGCGAGCTCACCACCACCGATGTCCGCAATGCGACCGACATTTTCCGTGAGGTCGCGGAGAAGACGGACTTCGTCGACGGACGCGTGTCCATCGAGGTCGATCCCCGACTCGCGCATGACACCGCGAACACCGAGAAGCAGGCCGAGGAGCTGTGGAAGAAGGTCAATCGCCCCAATGCCATGATCAAGATCCCGGCGACGCTGGAAGGTCTTCCGGCGATCACCGCGACGCTGGCCAAGGGAATTTCCGTGAACGTCACCCTGATCTTCTCGATCGAGCGTTACGCCCAGGTGATGGATGCTTTCATCGAGGGACTGTCCCAGGCTGCGGCCAACGGCCATGATCTCAAGCACATGGGCTCCGTTGCGTCCTTCTTCGTCTCCCGCGTCGACACCGCGGTGGACAAGCTCCTGGAGGCCAACGGATCCGATGAGGCCAAGAAGCTCGAAGGCAAGGCCGCTGTGGCCAATGCGCGCCTGGCATACGAGCTTTTCGAGAAGAAGTTCGGCTCTGATCCCCGCTGGCCCGCGCTTGAGGCCAAGGGTGCGAAGCGGCAGCGTCCGCTGTGGGCTTCGACCGGAACCAAGAACGCCGCCTACTCGGACTGCAAGTATGTGGACGAGCTTGTCGCCAAGCTGGTCGTCAACACCATGCCTGAGAAGACCCTGAATGCCCTTGCCGATCATGGTAATGGCGCTCCCTCCATCGAGGGCACCTATGCCGAGAGCAAGGCCGTCATGGACAAGCTCGCCGACCTTGGCATCAGCATCAAGGATGTCACGGACAAGCTCGAGGCTGATGGCGTTGCAGCATTCATCAAGTCTTGGGATTCCGTGATCGCCGACGTGCAGTCGGGAATCGACCGCGTGAACGGCTGATTGAACGCATCATCGGATGCGCATGAAACACGGCGGATTCGATGATGCACAAGCGGGATGCCATCGCAGCATATGCATCCCGGAATCGGTATGGGGCCGGCATCATCGTGATGCCGGCCCCATACCGATTTTGTGACCTTTCGTACCACTCCTGTTTCATGGACGTATGCCGCAGGGCGGGTGGGAATGTGACCGCGGGTGGGAATGTGACCGCGGGTGGGAATGTGACCGCGGTGAGAACGCGCATGTCACATGACGGGACGGGTGCGAGTCCCTTCTCTATTCAAGCAGTCTTTCGATCCACTGCGCGACCCCGTCGTCATTGTTGCTGGGGCAGATCTCGTCGGCGGCATCCAGTACCTCGGGCCTGGCATTCGCCACGGCAACCCCCCGTCCCGATACGGTGAGCATGCCGATGTCTATGAGGTCATCGCCAAAGGACACGGTGGACTCCATGGGGATGCGCATCCTGGAACACAACGTGTGCAGAGAGGCCACCTTGTTCGCTTTCGGATTCATCAGCATCCACAAGGACCCCTCGGACACGCTCACGTCGAAATCGGCTGGAATGAGCGCACGCAGCCGGGTCGTCTGCTGCGGCGTGGGGAAAATGATCAGCTTGTCGGCGATGCCATCGGGAACATCCGAGAAATCCGTTATCCGGTAGGTCTGGGTCTTCCAATATACGCTGACGTCGAAATTGGTGTATCGCACATCATCCATCACTATGCCCAGTTTGAGATCCGGCATCCGCGACAGAAGATGAAGACACACCTCACATGCCCGGGACGAGGGGAACCCGACCTTGATCAGATGCCCGTCATCGGGAAGGACCCCGCTGGTCAGCATGTCGTAGGTGGAGGAGGACGGATGGACGTCGACAAGCGCGCCGTTGAGATAGATGCAGGCATCAACGGGAAGGCGTTGCGCGAATTGTATGCTCGTGCTCACGGGGCGTGCCGTCGAGATGGCGAACCGCAGACCCCGCGCATGCAGCTTTTCAATGGCACGCACGGAGCGCTCGGTCATGAATCTGTCTTCGAAGGTTGGAGCGTCATGAAGCAGTGTCCCGTCGAGATCGGCGACGATCAGATGGGGCTGGGCGTGGAAGATGCGCATGGACGGATGTCCCGGTCTTTCTGTGATGCAAACGTGTTCGGTGTCGAGCGCACGGACGACGCTGTGCGTCCGGGAGTCGTCATCCGCGCACGACCTTCGGGAATGCGACTGCGGGGGCCATACGCAGACTGGGCATTGCCTGGCCTAGATAAGGCTGAATTTTGACATCAGGCCCAGCGCGATGATGATCGCCACCCACACCAGGGCTATGATGACGGTCCAGCGATTCAGATTCTTTTCCGCGACGCCCGAGGTTCCGGCGTTCTGCGTCAGTCCGCCGCCGAACATATCGGACAGTCCGCCGCCCTTCCCTTTGTGCATGAGGATAAGCAGCGTAAGCAGAATGCTGGCAATGACAAGGATGATATCCAGAACAAGCTTCACAACCGTCATAGTGGACACAGAAGAACCTCCAGTTAAGTAATACTCTTAGCAAGGATACCCCACGGTACTGAGAATCCTTTGCGAACCGCGGGGGAAGCGCCTATTTTGCCGCGTCGGATGTTGTTTTCACCGTAAGGCGTGCGATGGTGGACAGCTCGTTGACGTCCAGCGCCGCGCCCCCGATGAGGAATCCGTCGACGTCGGGCTCGGTTATCAGTTCAACGGCGTTGCGCGACGTCACGGAACCGCCGTAGAGTATGCGGACGCTGTCACACACGTTCCGGCCGAACGTCGTGCGCAGGCTCATCCGTATGGCGTGCGCGGCATCCTGAGCTGACTGGCCGGTGGCGACCATGCCCGTTCCTATCGCCCAGACGGGTTCGTAGGCGATGACGAGCTTTCCGGCCTCCTCGTCGGAAAGGTCGCGGGTCACGTCCCGAACCTGCCCGACCGCGAATTCGAGTTCGATGCCCTGGCGACGTTCCTCGAAGCTTTCGCCCACACAGAGAATGGGCTGCATGCCTGCGGCGAGAACCGCTCGGACCTGATCGACGATATTGGCGTCATCCTCGGGATGGTACTTTCTCCGTTCCGAATGGCCCACGATGACATAACGGCATCCGAGCCGCGCGATCATGTCCGCCGAGACGTCGCCCGTGAAGGCCCCCTGCGAGGTCACCGACACGGCCTGTGCCCCGTAGTGGATTTTGAGTTTGTCCGCCTCCACCAGCACCTGAACGCTGCGCAGCGCCGTGAACGCGGGCATGAGGGCAACTTCGCACTTCCTGAAATCGAAGTGGGCGTCCCTGAGCAGCCAGGCGAGCTTTTGAACGAAATACACGGCTTCGAGATGGTCGAAGTTCATCTTCCAATTGCCTGCCACGAGCGGAATCCGAGCTGAAACCATGGAAAAGCCTTTCATGACGTATCGGTGGTAATGCGTTGCGGGCATGCCTCAGCGACATGCCCGCAACGCATAGATGCATGGTTGATTCTAGTCGAGAACCTTCAGCCCCGGCAGCTCCTTGCCCTCAAGAAACTCCAGCGATGCTCCGCCACCGGTGGAGATGTGGGAGAAACCGCTGTCGGGGAAGCCGAGATTGCGCACCGCGGAGGCGGAATCGCCCCCGCCCACGATGGTGAAGGCCCCGGCCGCCGTGGCGTCGACAAGGCCCTGGGCCACCGCCTTCGTCCCGGCCGCGAACTGCGGGACCTCGAACACTCCCATGGGACCGTTCCAGACCACGGTCTTGGAGTCCACGATCTTGTCATGGAAGAGCTGGGCGGACTTCGGTCCGATGTCCAGTCCCATCTTGTCGGACGGCATGGCCTCGGCCGACACCACCTCGGGGTTGATCGGGGTGTCCCCCGCCGGGAAGCCGGCATTGACCACGATGTCGGTGGGAAGCACAAGCTCCACGCCCTGGCGGCGCGCCGTCTCGATATAGCCCCTGACCTTGTCGAGCTGGTCCTCCTCGAGCAGAGAGGTGCCCACCTCGTATCCCTGAGCCTTAAGGAAGGTGAACACCATGCCACCGCCGATGATGAGCCGGTTTGCCTTGCCGAGCAGGTTTTCGATGACTCCCAGCTTGTCCGAGACCTTCGATCCTCCGAGCACGACGGTAAGGGGGCGCTGCGGATTGACCGTCGCCCGTGACAGGGCGGTCACCTCCTTCTGCACGAGAAGTCCGGCGGCGGCGGGAAGATCCGCCGCAACATCGTAGTTGGATCCCTGCGCGCGATGCACGACGCCGAAGCCGTCGGAGACGAACACGTCTCCCAGGGCCGCGATCTTCCGGGCATATGCGGAGCGGACCTGGTCGTCCTTGCTGGTCTCCTCGGGGTTGAAACGAACATTCTGCAGAAGAATGACGTCGGAATCGCCCATTGCCGCGACCTTGGCCCGAGCGTCGTCACCGTAGGTGTCGGCGGCGAGAGGGACGTTGATTCCCAGCAGCTCCCCCAACCGTGCCGCGACCGGGGCAAGGGAAAGCCCAGGAACCACCTTGCCCTTCGGACGTCCCAGATGCGCCATGAGAATAACCTTCGCTCCCTGTGTGCGAAGCTCCTTGATCGTCGGCAGCGCCGCGCGGATCCTACCGTCATCGGTGATCGTGGTTCCGTCGAGTGGGACGTTGAAATCCGCGCGGACCAGAACGCGCTTGCCCTTGAGATCTCCAAGATCCTTGAGTGTCTTCATGAGTATCCTTTCCTAACCGCTTCCTTGCCCGCCCTGGTGCAAGGCATGCGGGAAGAGTGTGACGCAAGTGTGCGCCACTAGAGATGATACAAGGGGCGACGAACAAAAGCGCCGCGGAAATCCGGTTGGATATCCGCGGCCTCCATGACAGTTCGACCTCGTCGACACAGGGCTCTCAGGCCTTGCCTCTTCGATTCTTCTCCGTTTTGTCGGCGAGTTGCAGAAGCCTGCGGATCCTTCCGGCGATGGCATCCTTGGTGATGGGCGGATCCGCGAGACGCCCCAGCTCCTCCAGGCTCGAATCCGAATGGTCAAGCCGGAGCCGGCCGGCGGTTCGGAGATTGTCCGGAATGTCGTCTCCCAGAATCTCGAAGGCATTGCGCACCTTCTCGCTGGCCTCCGCGGCAGCCTTGGCGCTGCGTCTCATATTCGCGTCATCGAAGTTGGCCAGACGATTCGCCTTCCCGCGCGCCTCCCCGTCGGAGCGCTTCCCCGTCCACTCCCTCGCGGAATGCGGAGCACCCATGAGGATGAGCATGCGCTCTATCGAGTCGGGATCCTTCAGCGTCACCCGCTCCGAGCTGCGAAGCTGGCGCGCCTTGGCACTGATGCCCAGTCGCCGCGCCGCTCCCTGCAGGGCCAGGGCGGCCTCGTGCGAGGGGCAGATGATCTCCAGATAGCTGGCCTTGCCGGGATCGGAAATGGCTCCGCGCGCCAGAAAGGCTCCCCGCCAGGCGGCCTTGATCTGCGCGATGTTTCCGCTGACGATGTCCGCCGGCAAACCTCTGACGAGTCGCATTCTTCGATCGAGCAGACCGGCCTGCAACGCCAACGCCGTTGCCCCGCGCTCGACCAGGAGATCGAAGCGCTGGGCCGTTCCCCCGGGCGTCTGACGCGTCACGCGCGAAACGGTCGCCTCTCGCTGGAAATACTTCCTGATCGCACTCTGCAGCCATTGGACCGCGTCCATCGAATCGAATTGGGCGCGTATCACCGCCTGATTGTTTACAGGACGCAAGCCCCCACCGAAACGCATCATTGCAGCGGCCTGTGCCATATTCGCGGCCGGCAAATCGTTTTCAATTGCGGCGAGCTCGCTTTTGACATCATCCAGAAGAGTCAAGAGCCGACCTCCTAATTTTCCCGTTCTTCTTCCATGACCGAGACATTCGTGCGGGTGGTGTTCCCGCAATGCCACGGCTTTCTGTGATACCGAACGTCTTGGACAAGACCTTATCATCCGTCCCGAATCTGGACGATATATGGCCATGATATGGGATGGTTAATGCTGACGCTTGTGCAGTTCCCTGGCGGAAACGGTGACGGAAAGCCCGTGGGAGCGCAAGCGCCGCGCCAGCTCCTCGCTCATGGCGACCGACCTGTGCTGCCCTCCGGTGCATCCTATCGCGATGGTGACGTAGTGCTTGTCCTCCTTCGCATACCCTTTCGTCGCGATCATGATCGCTCGCTCATAGGAATCCAGGAAATCCCTGGCCCCCTCGCTTGCGAGCACATAGTCGCGCACCGGCGCGTCCTGACCGTTGAGGTCGCGAAGAGAGGGAACCCAGAACGGGTTGGGGAGGAAGCGAACATCGGCGACGAAATCGGCGTCGAGCGGGATCCCGTATTTGAATCCGAAGCTGAAGATGTGCACGGACACCGTCGAGGGGCCCGAGCCGAGCAGGGCCTCGTAGAGCTTGGTGGACAGCTGGTGGATGCTCAGGGACGACGTGTCGATGACGGTGTCCGCACGCTCCTTGAGATTCTCGAGCAGCTCTCGTTCCTCCACGATTCCGTCGATAAGACGGTTGCCATGCTGCAGCGGGTGTGGACGACGGACGGATTCATAACGCTTGATGAGAACCTCGTTGCTGGCGTCAAGAAACAGTATCCGGGTTTTCACGCCGAGATCGTCGAGATGGCTGAGCACGGCATACAGGTCGTCGAAATAGCTGCGCGAACGGACATCGATTACAGCGGCGAGCCGATGGACGCTCGATCCCGATGACGTCATCATGTCGACAAGCGGAATGAGAAGCTTCGGAGGCAGGTTGTCGATGACGTACCAGCCCATGTCCTCCACGCAATCAGCCGCGTGGGATCGTCCTGCACCACTCATCCCGGTGATGAGCAGCACCTCGAAGGTGTCCGCAGGCCTGGGCAGCTCCCCTTGACCGGACAGAGAAGCACCCTTATGATCGCGATCGTCGTGAGCCATCACAACACCTCCTGGAGAGCCTTGCGCATTGCGCGCTCAATCGTACGCTCCACCGCGGGCTCGCCGCCCCTCCACACCCGCGTCTCGCCGCCGGTCATCAGCCGCACCTGCAGCATGGCCTGGAAGAGAAGCATCTCCTCGCCCCCGACGGCAAGCCCTCCGGCACCCCTCCATGCTGCGCCCAGAGCGCTCGGGGCCGGATCGTAGGCCACGTCAAGCAGCGTCCCCCCGACCTGTCCGCGCGACTCGCTCAGGCGAGCGGCCACAGGATCCGCGGCGTGGGCGGGCAGTGTGCTGATGACCACCTCGGCGGAGCCCAGGCGTTCGACGACATGATGCAGGGGAATCGTTTCCAGCGACACGCCGCTCGAATTCGCTGCGACGAATTCCTCCATCCCGCGGTGGGCGTCCGGGTGGCGTGCGGCCACGACGATGCGATGAATGCCGCCCATGGACAGGCAGGCGGCGAGGGCCGATGCCGCAGTGCTCCCGTTGCCCAGGATGACGGCGGCCGCATCCTGCGAATCGCGACAGTGCGTTGCGCAATCCGTTCCCCACGCGTGCTCGAAGGCGAGCCTTATGCCGGCAACATCCGTGTTGTAGAGACGGACGAGGGGCATCGTCGCCCCATCCGGCCAATCAAGGATTGCGGTGTTCGCCACCTTCAGCCGTGTGGCCCAGTGCCCGGTGGGGGTTCCCAGCGTCTGCACCGTTTTTTTCAGGGGCATCGTCAGGCTCAGCCCGGCCCACGATGGATCGAGGGAGGCCATGAAGGCCGGTAGATGCCCGGAATCCACCTCGTGCGCAGAGTACCGCCAGCCGCTCAATCCCAGTGCCCGGTAGGCGGCATTGTGAAGCAGGGGGGACAACGAGTGCGCGATTGGTTTGCCGAGAACCGCGCATTGATGATTCGCATCGGCCATGCCTTCTCCTTAGGTCTTCTCGATGATCCTCTCCCATGCTAATCGCGGCCGAGCCAAAGCGGACTCACGAATGGTCGTGAAGGGCGCCGTACACCGCCTTGGCCTTGCTCTCGCCGATCCCCTTGACGCTCAGCAGGTCATCCAGGGTGGCCTCGCGCATCTGGCGAACCGATCCGAAGGCGTTCAGCAGTCTCTTCTGATAGGCCTCGCCCACACCGGGAATGTCGTCCAATGCGGAGCGCAGAGCCCCCTTGCGCCTTGTCTGGCGGTGATATGTTATCGCGAAGCGGTGCGATTCGTCCCTGACCCGCTGAAGCAGATACATGCCCTCCGACTGACGACGCAGGATGATGGGATAGTCGTCATCGGGAACCCATACCTCCTCCAGCCGCTTCGCCAGACCGCAGACGGCGACGTCGCGCACCCCGCAATCGTCGAGGGCTCGCGCCGCGGCCATGACCTGGGGCTTTCCGCCATCGACGACCACCAGGTTGGGCTTGTACGCGAAATGGTGAAGGGAGGCGTTCTGCTGGACGACCGCGGTGCCCGCCGAGCCATTCGGCTCCGCTGCCTGCGGCGTGTCCTCCGCCGGGGCGCCGGCGGATTCGATTCGACGCCGACTTTCCATGCTGTCTCCCGAATCCCCGGCGACGTTTCCATGCGAGAAGCGGCGCGTGAGTGTCTCATAGAGCGCGCTCAAATCGTCGAGCGACCCCGAGCCGTCGTCCCCGCGGATGGCGAATCGACGGTATTCCGATTTCTTCGCGATCGCATCCTCGAAGACGACCATGGACGCCACCTGATACGCGCCGCCCACGGTGTTGGAGATGTCATAGCATTCAATGCGCAAGGGCGCCTGACGAAGCCCCAATGCCTTGGCGACGTCGTTCATGGCCTGGGTCCGGGCCCCCAGGTCGCTGATCCTGCTCATCTTGCTGCGCTGCAAAGCCTGGGCCGCGTTGTCGTTCGCCCGCTCCATAAGGGCATGCTTCTCGCCGCGGCTTGCCACGTGAATGGTCACCCCGCTTCCGCGCATCCCGCCCATCCAGATTTCCAGGTCCCTGCGTCGGGCCGGCTCGATGGGCACGATGATCTCGTGGGGAATGGGCGAGATCGGAGCCAGAAGATCGCTGCGGCCCGTCTGCGCCTGACGCTGGCGCCGGGTTCTGGTGGCCTGTGCCCGCATCGCGCTGTCGGTCGCCGTCGTGGTCTGGGTCGAACCGAGCGCGTCGCGTTTTTCCAGTACGGTAATCGAGGACAGGCCGGCATCCACGGGCGGCTGGTCGTCGATCGATCCCGCCCCCTGTCCACCCCCGAGAGGCGAAGAGGGGACGGGAGCCGAGTGTGGGGGAACAGGGACATCCGTGACGCTCTCCCCCATGAGATCCGAGTAGACCTGGACGATCAGATCCGATATGAGTTCGTCGTCGGCGATGTCCTCGACGCGTTCGACCGTCCAGTTCCGCTCGCCCCTGATGGAGCCTGACCTGACGAAGAAGGCGTGCACGGAGGCCTCCAGCTCATCGGATCGGAGCCCGAAGACGTCGGCATCGACGTGTTGGTCGAACACCACCGCGTTCTGCTCGGCCACGGTGTGCAGCATCCGTATCTCATCGCGCAGGCGGGCCGCCTTCTCGAACTCCAGATTCGAGCTGGCCCGCTTCATCTCCCGGGTGAGCTGGGCGACATAGGACTTACCCAATCGTCCCGTCAACACCCCGACCAGTCGCTCGCACTGGCTTCGATGCTCGGCGAGGGGGATTCTCCCCACGCAGGGCGCGGAGCATTTGCCGATCGATGCCAGCAGACAGGGACGTCCGGTGAGCTGCGCCTTGCGAAACACCGAACCCGTGCAGGTGCGCACGGGAAAGGTCCGAAGCATGGCATCCAGACTCTTGCGCAGATCCCACACCTTCGCATAGGGGCCGAAATACCTGGTGTCATGGCGTTTTCTGCTGCGCGTGATCCACACGCGGGGTACATCCTCCCCGATCGACACAGCCAGATAGGGGTAGGTCTTGTCGTCCCGGAACACCACGTTGAACCGTGGATCGAACTCTTTGATCCACGTGTACTCGAGCGTCAGGGCCTCCAGCTCGGTGCCCACCACCGTCCATTCGAGGCTTCTGGCCGTGAGAACCATGTTCTGCGTCCTCGGGTGCAGCTGATCCAGCGGCTGGAAGTAGTTCGTCAGCCTGTTGCGCAGGTTCTTGGCCTTGCCTACGTAGATGACGCGGCCCTCCGCGTCCCGCCACTTGTAGACGCCAGGCTTCGCGGGGATGTCGGAGGTCTTCGGCCGAAAGACGTCGCGCGAGTCCCCGAGCAGCCGAGCCGTCCTCCGCCACTGTTCGGGACTGTGCTTTTCTATCATGCCCGCGTTCATGCCGGCCCCTATCGCAGAAGGGGCTTGAGGAATTTTCCGGTCCAGCTTTCCCGGCATTCTCCCACCTCTTCCGGAGTCCCCTGCGTGACGACGGTTCCGCCCCCGTCGCCACCCTCGGGACCGAGATCTATAAGCCAGTCGGCGGATTTCACCACGTCGAGGTTATGCTCGATGACGATGACGGTGTTTCCCTTGTCCACAAGCTCCTGCAGGAGCAGGAGCAGCTTGCGGACGTCTTCGAAATGCAGGCCTGTCGTCGGCTCGTCGAGGATGTACACGGTGCGCCCCGTGGATCTGCGCTGCAGCTCGGTGGCCAGCTTCACCCTCTGGGATTCGCCCCCGGAAAGCGTGGGTGCGGGCTGGCCCAGACGAATGTATCCCAGCCCCACCTGGACCAGGGTGTCGAGATAGCGGGAGATGGAGGGGTAGGCCTTGAAGAAGCGGGCGGCCTCCTCGATGGGCATGTTCAGGACGTCGGCCACCGATTTCCCGTTGTACAGGACCTCGAGAGTCTCGCGATTGTATCTTTTCCCATGGCATTCCTCGCATTCGACATACACATCCGGAAGGAAGTTCATCTCGATTTTCAGCGTGCCGTCTCCGTGGCACGCCTCGCAGCGTCCTCCTTTGACGTTGAAGGAGAATCGTCCCGGTCCGTAGCCCCGAACCTGAGCCTCCGGGGTTTTCGCGAAAAGCGTCCTGATTTTGTCCCATACTCCGGTGTAGGTCGCTGGATTCGATCGGGGCGTGCGACCGATGGGATTCTGATCGACATGAATCACCTTGTCGCACAGGTCGATTCCCTCGACACGGGTGTGTCTGCCCGGAACGATTCTCGCGCCGTTGAGCTTGTCGGCGAGCACGGGATACAGGATGCCGTTCACCAGCGTCGATTTTCCCGAACCCGAAACCCCCGTCACGCATGTCATCACGCCGAGGGGGAAGGACACGTCGATGTCCCGGAGATTGTTCTGCCGTGCGCCGACCACGCGCAGCCTCTTGGTCTTGCGGATCTTCCGGCGCGTGGCGGGGACCTCGATCCTGCGCCTTCCGGCGAGATAGTCGCCGGTGATCGATCGCGGCGCGTCCACGATGCGATCCGCCGGGCCGGAGTACACGACCTCTCCCCCGTGCTCCCCGGCACCGGGGCCTATGTCGACAAGCCAATCGGCCTTCTCGATGGTCTCCTGGTCGTGCTCGACGACCACCAGGGTGTTGCCCAGATCACGCAGGTGATGCAGCGTCTCGATGAGACGTTCGTTGTCGCGCTGATGCAGGCCTATGGACGGTTCGTCGAGGACATACATGACGCCGACAAGCCCCGAGCCGATCTGGGTGGCGAGCCGGATTCTCTGCGCCTCCCCGCCGGAAAGCGTTTTCGCGGCCCTGGACAGGGTGAGGTAGCCGAGACCGACATCGTTGAGGAATCCCAGCCGTGACCGGATCTCCTTGAGAACCTCTCCCGCGATCTTCGCGGCGGAGCCCTCCAGCTTCAGCTCGTTCATCCACGCCAGACTCCGCTCCACCGGCATGTCGCACACATCCGCGATCGACCGGGAGTCGACGGTCACCGCCAGGACCTCAGGACGTAGTCTTTTCCCCTGGCACGACTGGCAGGGGACCTCGCGCATATAGGACTCGTAGTACTGCTTCATCTGATCGGAATCCGTCTCGTCATGACGACGCATCAGCGTCCGCACGACCCCCTCGAACCCCGTGGAATACTCGCGCAGACGGCCCCAGCGATTGCGATAGGAGACCTTGACCTTGAAATCATGGCCGTACATGATCGCATGGCGAACCTTCTCCGTGAGCTTTTTCCAAGGGGTGTCCAGGCTGAATCCCAGATCCTGGGAGAGCCCTTCAAGCACATGGCGGTAATACTCCCCTGTCCCCTTCGTCATACCCCAGGGTTCGATGGCACCGGCGTTGAGCGACTTGTCGGGATCGGGGATCACAAGATCCGGGTCAATCTCGAGGTTGTATCCGATTCCGGTGCATTCCGGGCATGCCCCATAGGGGGCGTTGAAGGAAAAGGTGCGCGGCTCGATTTCGTCAAGCTCCAGCTGATGGCCGTTGGGACACGATCGTTTTTCCGAAAAGGGCTGTCTTCTGTCGGGGGCCTTCTCGTCCCTGTCGACGAAGTCGGCCACGACGATGCCCTTCGACAGCGTGAGGGCCGTCTCGACGGAGTCCGTGAGCCTTTGACGGATGCCGTCCCGTATCGCGATTCGGTCGATCACGACCTCTATCGTGTGTTTTTTCTGTTTGGCGAGGGTGATGTCGTCCGACAGCTGGCGCATGGTTCCGTCGATCAGCGCCCGGGAGTAGCCGTCCCCCCTGAGCATCTCGAGAAGCTCCGCAAATTCTCCCTTGCGACCCCGAACGACGGGGGCGAGTATCTGCAGCCGTGTGCGATCCGGGTTGTGCAGCAGGGAATCGACCATCTGCTGCGGCGTCTGCGCGCTGACGAGCGCCCCGCACACGGGACAGTGGGGAATTCCCGTCCGGGCGAAGAGGAGCCGAAGATAATCGTATATCTCGGTGATGGTCCCCACCGTCGAACGGGGATTGCGGTTCGTCGTCTTCTGATCGATCGAGACCGCAGGGCTCAGACCCTCAATGAAATCGACGTTCGGCTTGTCCATGCGCCCCAGGAACTGACGGGCATAGGCGCTGAGCGACTCCACATACCGTCGCTGGCCCTCCGCGAACAGCGTGTCGAAGGCGAGGGAGGATTTCCCGGACCCGGACAGGCCCGTGAACACCACCATGCGGTTGCGCGGTATGCTGAGGTTCACGTTTTTCAGATTGTGCTCGCGGGCGCCCTGGATCATGATTTTCAGATCGTTGGGTATATGGGAAATATCCGCTACGAGCGAACCGTTTGATGCACGAAGCGGGGCCTTCGCCAATTCCCGGGAAAGAAAGGATTCGTCGACCACGTCGTGGCGTGCGACGGCGCCGACCCGGGCGTGCGACGCCCCGACTATCGAATGTGCTTCCGCTGATTCCACTGAAACCTCCGCTCCTCTATCGACCTGTGCCAAGGATACCGCATTTTCCCGTCATTTCGAACGCATGTTCGAAAAAACCATAAATCGGCACCCCTCCGCTATGATGTTCCGTTGGACTTTTATAACGGGCTATGGATGAGGAAAGACTGCAGGTGGTTTATGGCTATTGAGGCGCAGGGGCTGGAGATTCAGATCGGCGCGCGCACGCTGCTGCACCCCACTGACTTCCATGTCGCGAAGGGCGACAAGATCGGCCTGGTCGGACGCAACGGCGCCGGGAAGACGACGTTGACCCGCGTGATCACCGGTGATCTTCTGCCGACGCGCGGCAAGGTGCGCATAGCCGGACGGCTGGGATACCTTCCGCAGGACACCCATGCCGCGGATCCGAGCCAGACGGCGCTCGACCGGCTCATGAGCGCGAGGGACATCGCGTCGATCATCACCCGGATCCGCGCATCCGAAAAGGACATGACCAGCCCCGACCAGGACGTGATGGCCAAGGCGATGGACCGATACGACAGGGCGATGCAGGATTTCGACAAGGCCGGAGGATACGCCGCCCAGTCGGAGGCGATCGCGATGGCGGACAGCCTCGGCCTGGACCAGAATGTCATGGAGCAGGAGCTGGGGACGCTCTCGGGCGGCCAGCGCCGGCGCATCGAGCTGGCCCGCATCCTCTTCTCCAATGCCGACACGCTGATTCTCGATGAGCCCACGAACCATCTGGACGCGGATTCCATCGAATGGCTGCGAGGATACCTCAGGCGCTTCGAGGGGGGATTCCTCGTGATCTCGCATTCGACGGAGCTGCTTGACGAGGTGGTGAACAAGGTGTGGCATCTCGATGCCCAGCTCGCGCAGATCGACATGTACTCCCTGGGATGGAAGGCCTACCTTCACCAGCGCGTCGTGGACGAGGAGCGCAGACGCAGGGAGCGCGAGGTCGCCGAGAAGAAGGCCGACAGGCTCATGAAGCAGGGGATACGGCTGCACGCGAAGGCGACCAAGGCCGTGGCCGCGCAGAACATGATGCGCCGCGCCGAACGCCTGCTGGCGGAGACGAGCGAGGCCCAGACGAGGGAGAAGGTCGCCGACATCCGGTTCCCCAAGCCGGCCCCCTGCGGCAAGACGCCCATCACCGCGAAGGAGATATCCAAGGCCTACGGGTCGAACATCGTCTTCGCGGGCATCGATCTGTCCGTGGACAAGGGCTCCCGGGTCGTCATCCTGGGGTACAACGGCGCGGGCAAAACCACCACGCTGCGCATTCTCGCCGGCGAGGAGAAGCCCGACACGGGTGAGGTGATCTACGGGCACGGCTGCAAGATCGGCTATTTCGCGCAGGAGCACGACACGCTTGATCTTGGCTCGACCGTGCTGGAGAACCTGCAGCACGTCGCCCCCGAGCTCGACGACACCCAGGCCCGGTCCATTCTCGGAAGCTTCCTGTTCTCCGGGGACGACGCGATGAAACCCGCGAACGTCCTCTCCGGCGGGGAGAAGACACGCCTGGCGCTGGCGACTCTGGTGACGTCGCGGGCCAACGTCCTTCTCCTCGACGAGCCTACGAACAACCTCGATCCCGCCTCCCGCGACGAGATACTCAAGGCCATAGCCAAATACGAGGGGGCCATCATTCTGGTGACCCACGACGAGGGCGCCGTCCAGGCACTGAACCCCGAACGCGTCCTGCTTATGCCGGATGGCGACGAGGATCTGTGGAACGACTCGTATCTCGATCTGGTGGCCGAGGAGTAGCGGAGGGGAGCGGCGGCTGCCGATGCGCACGCTGCCGGGAGCGTCCTGTTCGGCTCCCTCCCGTTCACCTGTCCTCGTCGCCCGCGCATCGGCTCCCGTCGGGTGTCTCCCGCATGATGCACCGCAGGGTTTCGACGCTTCTGGGATACCCGATGTAGGGAACGCACTGGGATATGACGGCGATGAGCAGATGCCGGGAGTTTCCCACCCGAATGTTCGCCTTGACCGCGCGCGACAGGGTCGGGGCGTCGCTGCCCTGTCCGGAAAGAAGACACAGGGCGATGATCTCGCGTTCGCGCGTATCAAGTCCCGAGCGCGTGTGGTAGTCGCCGAAGAAGTCGTCCGTGATCCACTTCTGGATATGCTTCGGAAGCCTCGTCGGGTCATCGTTCGCGGCGCGGTCCCCCGGGCCGTCGCCATGGTCGGCCTCCTCCCCCAGGATCTCCGCACGCTTCCGTGCGCCCTGTCGCCGTCTCGTCGACTCATCCGTCGTCGATTGGCCGGGCAGAGGCAGCGCCAGGTTGAGCTCGTACAGCATGGTGTTGGTCAGCTTCAGAAAGGGCAGCACACGGCCGAGCCCGAGATACGCGTTGGCCTGGTAGAGCATCTCCTTCACCTTGACCGCAGTCAGCCCGGAACGCAGCGCGACCGGAAGCATGACCTCGTACTCGTCGCGGCCCTGGCAGGCGACGAGGGTGGCGAGTATGGCCATGGACCGCAAGGCGTCATCAAGTTCGGGGTCGTTCGCGCCCGGCTCGTCGATGACCTCGCGATAGGCGAAACGTGAGAACAGCTCTATGAATTCCGGATCGCTTTGCTCCAGTGTGCGATCGTCATGCCAGAATCTGTTCATTCTCCTGTGCAGCTGCGACAACATAATTCCTCCCGCTTTGCGCTCTGCGGGCATATTCGCCCGCCGTCCGGCTGACCGGCCGGATGCCGTGGCACGTCGTGCCGTCCGTCGCCCCGGCGGTCGCGCCGGGGCGATCATGGCTATCGCCGGTTTCGTCCCGTCGCCGTCGGGCGCCGGACATGTCGACGTCCGCGGCGTAATGCAACTAGAGTAGTGCACGGATGGTAATTCGCAGGAAAGGGGTTCGGATGGAGCACGAACACGAGATGCGGCGCACCGCGCTGCTCACCCATGAGGCGTTCGATTCGCACACGGTCCGCGGAATGGAGCGACCCCTGCTCGATGACGGGGTGCCGCTTATGCGCATGGCGGCGTCCGCGCTGGCCCATGAGGCGCTCGACATGCTCTCGGACGGAGACGACGAGGATGACGAGGACCGCGAGGTCGTATTGCTGGCAGGGGGCGGTGACAACGGCGGCGACGGTCTGTACGCGGCCGCCCGCCTTGTCCAGAAGGGGATCTCCGCCACCGTTGTGGCCGTGGGCAGGACCCTTCACGACGAGGCGTTCGCCGCCTTCACGCATGCCGGCGGCAAGGTGCTTGTTCTTGATCCGCAGTCCGACATTCCCGGATGCTCCGCCGGCTTCGATGAACAGGAGGCCAAGGATCGCCTGCAGACCGCGGTGGAGCTCGCGTGCGGCGCGGATCTGATCATCGATGCCATGACCGGGATCGGAGTGAATGGGGCCCTGCGCGGAATCGCGGCCCAGATGGCCACATTGCTCAGAAGGATCCGCACGGACGGCGAATGCGATCTCACCGATGACGGGGATCCGTCCCCCCTGTTGCCGCCCGTCATCGCCGTGGACGTTCCCTCCGGCGTGGGGATCGACGACGGATGCCTGCCGGGAGCCTACATCCAGGCCGACAGAACCGTCACCTTCGGGGCGCTTAAGCCATGTCTTATGCTTCCTCCGGCGGCGTATGAGTGCGGACGCACGATTCTGGTCGACTTCGGGTTCGACATCGACGACGTCGAACCCGATGTGCAGGCGGCCAATGACGAGCTCGCCGCGGATGCGATACGGCTCGCCGAGGTGACCGATTCGAAGTATTCGCGAGGCGTCGTGGGTCTGATCACCGGATCGACGCGATATCCGGGGGCGGCCGTTCTGAGCTCTCGGTCGGCATCCCGAGCCAACGTCGGGATGATTCGCTACATCGGCCCCGACATCGCCCGGAGAATGGTTCTGTCGGCCGTTCCCGAGGCCGTTCTGGGGAAAGGGCACGTGCAGTCCTGGGTTGTGGGCTCGGGTGTGCCCGAGCTGGACCCTGTGCAGGGCTTGCGCGATTCGGACACCGCGCCATCCCCCGACACGACCGCGACACCCGCATCGGTCGCGGGATCTCGATCGGTCGGGGAAGCGGCCTCCCCCGATGATCCGAACCATGCGCAGATGGCCTCGATCTCGGCCCTGCTGGCCCATTATGCCATCGACGATGCGGACGGCGGATCCCCGGGGCCGGGGAGCGGCCCGGATGGCGCGGATGCCGATCGCATGCAGGCGGACGCAGACGCGCCGGCCTTCGCCATGCCTCCCCTGTGCGTCGATGCGGGGGCTCTCGATGTGCTTCCCGATCGCGTCGTGCCCCAGGTGGTCATCACCCCTCACGCCGAAGAGCTGTCTCGGCTGCTTGGCCGACGCGGAGAGGAGGTGAACGCGGCCCGTGTGCTGGCCTCCCCCCTGCATTGGGCCACCCGTGCCCATGAGCTTACGGGTGCGACGGTGCTGCTCAAGGGCGCCATCACCGTGGTCGTCGGAGACGACGGCGTCGGGGGATCTCGGACCGTGGTGTGTGGCAGCG
>JALCNP010000023.1 GCA_022649135.1 Bifidobacterium sp. | reverse complement strand
GCAAGAAGAACGGCGCACAGAACCGTCAGCGCAAGCGGCGGAATCATATCGGTCCAGCGCGCCACAAAGGGCTGGGCCACCAGATTGAGGAACACCCCGCCCAGACCGAATACGATCGCCCCCGCCAGGCAGACCCTGCCCTGGATGGTGAATCGGTAATTCGAATAGTCCCACCACCGCGCGTGGAACATTCTTTCCATCAGCCACGATGTGGCGTATTCCAGAACACTCGCCCCGACGGCGCAGGCCAGAAAAAGAGCGAACGGATTCCTCAGCCCCGAAAGCAGCGCGATGCACAGAACGGCGCCGGTGCCGTAGATCGGGCAAAGGGGACCGTTGAGGAAGCCTCGATTGACCCAGCGCCGCTGCTCCACCGACACCAGAATCGATTCGTACACCCATCCGGCCACGCTGTAGAGAACGAACCATAGGAAGAATCTCTCCACCACCAGCAGCATGGCCACCTGTGCCTCCCTCATATGTGCGTCGCCGTCATGCGGATGCCGGCACCGCGTCGATCCTCTCGATTCCCCGCTCGCCCCTGTCGCTATCTCCCATCGCGCGGATCGCGCAGGAGCCTCGGGAATCGGCGCGAATCGGCGTATTCCGTTCCCGCCCGCCGCCCGCGGTGCACGGGCCGGACCGGCATCGTCTCCATTCTCCCCGAAGGTGCTGACCCGTCCGACGGCGGCATGTGCCGCTTCGCCGGCTCGACCGTATGGGATCGGCCGGACGCCGGGCGATCGCGGGGAGAAAGGAATCGGTCGGGGGACAAGGTCTCCGCCGTCGCGCTGAGCTTGTCGGCGAGCGTGACGAGATATCCCTCGACGTAGCGAGGGGGGATGGGGGTGAGCGGGAACATGTGTCGGAGTATGCTGTTCCTTTCGATCTCATTGAGATCGAAATCGCGCATCGCGTTGCGCAGCGAGGTGCGGGGATGCGTGAATCCGTGAAGGCGATGGCTCCCGCCGTCCCAGTCATGCCAGTCATAGAGGAAGTAGTCGTGCAGGAGCGCGGCACGGATGAGGGACCGCAGATCGACGACGCCCCACAGGTGCAGGCGGTCCGCACAATACACGCTCAGGCATGCGACCCGTATGGAGTGCGCGAACGTCGTGACGACGCCATGCTGATAGCAGGAACGCTCTATCTGCATATGACGGTGCCGTATGATGTCCAGTCCATGGATCTCCACCAGACGGCGTATCCGCTTTCGGCTCAGCACGTGTTCTCCTCGATTCCCCGTCGCGCCCGGCGATCCGGGGAAGACGGCGCGACAACGCTCACGGTGCGACATTCTAGCATCGTGCCCGTGCGGCGCCGGGTGAGGGATCAGGAATCAACACGACGTCATCCGGGGTCGCGCGTCGCCGATCCGGCGGGTTCACGCCGTGACGCCCGACTCACGCCGGCCGCGAAGCGTTCCCTCCTGCCCGCCGGTGTGATGCCGGGGCGGACGGTATGCGGGACCGTCGCTGGTGGAAAGGGCGAAGCCCTCGAGCCGCCGCACGGATGCGCGGGCGTCGCGGATCTGTTCGCGAACCCTTTCCGGAGCGGTCCCGCCCCTGCCGTTTCGTGCGGCCACCGAACCCTGGGTGGACAGTACGGAACGAACCTCGGGAGCCTTCTCCTGCGGGATGAAGCCCGCGAAAATACGACTGAAATCCGCGTCGTCCAGATTCCACAGCTCCTGTCCCCTGCTTTCGGCAAGCTTGACGCAGGCCCCGGAAAGCTCATGGGCGTGCCTGAAGGGGACCCCGCTTTTCACGAGCCATTCGGCGATGTCCGTTGCCAGGGCGAAACCGGTCGGAGCCTGGCTCTCCATGCGTTGCGTGTCAAAGCTCAGGGTCGACACCATTCCGGTGAAGGCGGGAAGCAGCACCTCGAGAGTGTCCACCTGGTCGAAGACCGCCTCCTTGTCCTCCTGAAGATCACGGGCATACGCCGTGGGAAGCCCTTTGAGCGTGGCCATCAGGCCGGTCAGGTCGCCGATGAGCCTTCCCGCCTTCCCCCGGGCGAGTTCGGCGATATCGGGATTCTTCTTCTGGGGCATGATCGACGATCCCGTGGAGTATGCGTCATCCAGACGCACGAATGCGAACTCCTGGGTGTTCCAGATGATGATCTCCTCACTGAAACGGCTCAGATCCACCCCGATCATGGCGGCGACGAAGGAGAACTCGGCCACGAGGTCTCGGCTGGATGTGCCGTCGATGGAATTGTCCGTCACCGAGGAAAACCCCAGCTCGTCCGCCACGGCACGCGGATCAAGCCCGAGGGTGCTTCCCGCCAGTGCACCCGAGCCATAGGGGCTTTGGTCGATCCGCCTGTCCCAATCCTGCAGACGGTCGACATCGCGCAGAAGCGGCCATGCGTGGGCCATGAGCTGATGGGCGAGAAGCACCGGCTGGGCGTGCTGCATATGGGTTCGACCGGGCATGACGCAACCGCCCGCCCGCTGCGACTGCACGATGATGGCATCCACCAGCCGCAGCAGCTGGGAGGCGATGCAACGCGCATGGCGACGTAGCCACAGACGGATCAGGGTGGCTATCTGATCGTTGCGCGATCTTCCGGCACGAAGCTTTCCGCCCAGGTCATCCCCCGCAATGGAGATGAGACCGCGCTCCAAGGCCGTTGCCTCGTCCTCGTCGTCCTCGATCGGTTCGAATTCATGGGAGTCGACCTGTCGCTGCAGCTCGTCGAGAGCGTCCTCCATGCGCCGCAATTCGTCATCGCCCAGCAGTCCGGCGCGTCCGAGAGCCCGGGCGTGCGCCCGGGAGCCGGCGATGTCGTCATCCGCCAGACGCCAGTCGAACTGCGTCGATTTCGACAATCGTGCAAGCTCCGGCGACGGGCCCGAAGCGAAACGACCCCCCCATAGCGCGAGATGCTCGTCCGCATGAGATGCCTGTTGGCCCATGTCCATTCCTCTTCCTTGTCAGTCCATGGCCTTCCTTGCTGGAGGCCATGGTATGCAGATGGCCATGTCGGTATATGGCCGTAGCACCCGGTCGTCTATCGCACGGCCTGGGAGGGGACTTCGATTCCGTTGCCGAACTTCACGTCGCGCGCCGCCGCCACCTTGCTGGGCAGGCCGTAGATCTCGATGAATCCGTTCGAGGCATGCTGGTCGAAGCTGTCCCCGGAATCATACGTCGCCAGGCTGTAGTCATAGAGGGAGGTGTCCGAACGACGACCGGTGACGATTGCACGGCCGCCGTGAAGCACCATCCTGATATCCCCGGAGACGTACTGCTGGGTGTCCTCGATGAAGGCGCCCAGCGACTTGACGGCGGGAGAGAACCACTGAGCGTCATACACCAGTTCGCCCCATCTCTTATCGATGTCGCGCTTGATGCGGTGCTGCTCCCGCTCCAGACAGCAGTTCTCGAGTTCCTCGTGCGCCGTGATCAGCGCCACGGCACCGGGAGCCTCATACAGCTCCCGGGACTTGATGCCCACCAGACGGTCCTCGATGAGGTCGATGCGCCCGATTCCCTGAGCGCCGGCGCGACGGTTCATCTCCTCGATCGCCTGAAGAGGGGTGACGTCATGGCCGTCGATCGCGACGGGCACCCCCTGCCTGAACGTGATCACGACCTCGTCCTCGACCGGCGGGAAGGCGGGATCGTCGGTGTAGGCGTAGCAGTCCTTGGTCGGGCCGTTCCACGGATCCTCGAGGAACCCGGTCTCGATGGCGCGCCCCCACACGTTCTGGTCGATGGAATAGGGGCTTTTCTCCGTCTGCACGATGGGAAGATGGTGATCGTTGGCGAAGCGGATCTCCACATCCCTTGTCAGCGACAGATCCCTGATGGGGCTGATCGCCTTCAGGGTGGGGTCGATGGACTGTATGGAGACCTCGAAGCGAACCTGGTCGTTGCCCTTCCCCGTGCATCCGTGGGATATGGTGTCCGCACCGAACTGGTGCGCCGCGCGGACCAGGTGCTTGGTGATCAGGGGGCGGGAGATAGCGGACACCAGCGGATAGACGCCCTCGTACATCGCGTTGGCCTTGAGGGCCTTCATGCAATAGTCCTCGGCGAACTCGTTTCTGGCATCCACCACGTACGCCTCGACCGCTCCGCAGTCCAGCGCCCGCTGCTTGATGGTATCCAGGCTTTCGCCCCCCTGGCCGACGTCGAGGGAGACCGCGACGACGTCCTTACCCGTGCGGTCCTTGAGATACGGTATGGCGACGGAGGTGTCGAGGCCTCCCGAGTAAGCCAGAACGATTCGTTTGTTTTCGGTCATGACAAGCCTTTCTCTACTGCTGTGCCTAAGAATATACAGACCCATGTATATTTATGCAACCCGGTGCGTCCGGCTCGCCCCGCTCCTATGAGGGGTTCTGCTGCCTCTGGGAGGCGATGTCGAGAAGCCACTGCGCACGCAGGCCCGCGGTCCGTTCATCGGTGCATATGACGAGGACGGTGTCGTCCCCGGCTATGGTGCCAAGCACGCTGTCGATGGGCTGCCGATCGATTACGCTCGCCACATACTGCGCGGCCCCCGAGGGCGTATGGACGACCACCAGATTGCGCGCGAACGCGACGGAGGTCACCAATCCGGACAGCACCCTGGACATCTGCTGCTCGATCTTCTGCAGGGCGGCGGATCCGCACGCCTCCTCGCCCCCGACCTGCTCGACGCGCGGGTAGCCGGACTCCCGATCCACCGTATAGGCGACGGTGCCGTCGTCGAGCCGGGTCTTGGTGGCGTGCATCTCGTCGAGATCCCGGCTCAGCGTCGCCTGCGTCACCTCGATTCCCTCGCCGTTGAGAATGGAGGAAAGCTGGGACTGCGAGGTGATGACATGGGTCGCCAGCGCCTCCTCTATGGCGCTCAGCCTGGCCGCCCTGGTGGCGGGACGGTGCAGCGGGGATGCGGAATCGGTCATATCCGGAGCTGTCATGCCAGCAGACTCTCGTCGCCGCGCTGGCACCCCACCAGCCACGTCATGAGGGCCTTCTGCGCGTGCAGCCTGTTCTCCGCCTCATCCCAGACCACGGACCGGGGGCCGTCGATGACGGAGGAGGTGACCTCCTTGCCCCGATAGGCGGGAAGGCAATGCTGGAACAGAGCGTCGGGCTTCGCCAAACCCATAAGCCCGTCATTGACCTGATAGTCCCAGAACGGTTTCGAACGAATGGCATACTCGGACTCCTCGCCCATCGACACCCAGGTGTCGGTGAACACGCAGTCGGAGCCGGACACGGCCGCACGCGGATCCGTGGTCACCGTGATGTCGCCGCCGTTGTCCGCCGCGATGCGGCGTGCGTCGCGCACTATGCGCTCGTCGGGCAGGAATCCGTTGGGACCGGCGATCCGGACGTCCATTCCCGCGGTCGCGCCCGCCAGCAGATACGAGTTCGCCATGTTGTTGGCCCCGTCGCCGACGTAGGAGATCGTCATGCCCTTCAAGGCGTCGACGCCGCCACGCCACTGGGCGATCGTGAGAAAATCGGCGAGCACCTGGCAGGGATGGAACTGGTCGGTCAGGGCGTTGATCACCGGAACGCTCGAGTGGCGAGCCATCTCCTCGATGCGGTCCTGGCCGAATGTGCGCCACACGATCGCGGACGCCATGCGGGTGAGAACGCATGTGGTGTCCGCGATCGGCTCACCACGGCCAAGCTGCGATCCCGACTTGTCTATGACCAGCGGATATCCGCCCAGCTCGGCCACTCCAATCGAAAAGCTCGAGCGAGTTCGGGTACTCGGCTTGTCGAAGAGGACCGCAACGGCCTGCGGGCCGTCCAGGGGCCGCCTGTAGAAACGATCCTCCCTGAACCGCATGCCTAGCTGAAGTATCTGCTTCTGCTCCTGATGGTTGACATCATCGTCCCTGAGCATATGACGTAACTGTGCCTTCATTGATTGTCTCCTCGTAAATGGTGGGGATGGTGTATATGGGCGGTGCGGGCGTACACGACGCCCTCTCGGGCGAATCGACGCATGCGTGCGCCGCGCGCCCTCAGTCGTCCGGAAGATCGCCGGGTATCGCGCCGAGGATGCCCAGCGCCTCGTCCACATCCTGTTCGCTGACGATCAGCGGCGGGGCCATACGCAGGGCATCGGGCGCGACGGCATTCACGATCAGCCCGTGTTCGAGCGCCCAGGTCATGGCCGCATGGGCGCAGGGATGGGACAGCTCGGCGGCGTCCAGCAGCCCGCAGCCGCGAACCGAGACGAACAGGGGGTTCCCGACCGCCATGATGCCCCTGCGCAGCTGCTCGCCGCGATCGTGGGCGTTCCTCATGAGCCCTTCGCGTTCGATCACGCCCAGGGTGGCGAGCGAGGCCGCGGCCCCCAGAGGATTGCCCGCGAAGGTCGAGCCGTGCGATCCGGGGGTGAACAGGGAGGAGAGCCGCTGACCGAAGGCGATCATGCCACCCATGGGGAATCCTCCCGCGACGCCCTTGGCGAAGGTGACGATGTCCGGGCGCACCCCTCCGGACAGCTCCTCTCGCTGGAAGCCGAACCAGGATCCGGTGCGCCCGATGCCCGTCTGAACCTCGTCGATGATCAGCAGCGCGTGGTGCGTGTCACACAGGGCGCGCACGGAACGTACGTAATCCGGCCCCAAAGGCCTCACGCCGGCCTCGCCCTGGATGAGCTCCATGATGACGGCGGCGACGGGTCCCTCTCCGTAGGGCCCCTGACCCGTCCGGGCAAAGGCGTCCGACAGACCGGTGGGATTGCGGGGATCCACGAATTCGAAGGCCGGAAGCATGGGCTCGAAGGGCGTGCGGATCGACGGCTTCCATGTGGCGCTCAGGGCACCCATCGTCCTTCCGTGGAATCCGTTCTTCAACGACAGAATCCGCGCGGGCTTGCCCCCGAACTGCGCGGAGGAGTTCGGAAGGGTGCGTCCGTAAAGCCGGGCGAGCTTGAGCGCGGCCTCATTGCCCTCGGCTCCCGAATTGCCGAAATACACGTGCGAGCCCGGTCCCGCCCCGGCGATGTCCACCAGTTTGCGGGCCAGCTCGATCTGCGGCTCGGTGGCGAAGTAATTGCTGGTATGGGCGACCTTCGCGGCCTGCTCCGCAACCGCCCTGACCCATTCCGGATGCGCATAGCCGAGTGAGTTGACGGCGATGCCCGCGAGGAAATCAAGGTATTCGTTCCCGTCGACGTCCCAGATCCGGGTGCCTTTGCCATGATCCATCACCCGCAGGGGCGTGCCGAACACGTTCATGTGGACCTGCGAATACTCGCCAAGCCACCGCGCGTCCCGAGCCCCCAATGTTTCGATGCCCTCATTTTCCATACGAATTCCTCATCTCCAAACCGTCGTCGGGAACCACCATCGTTCCTATTCCCGCCGTTGTGAAAATCTCATTGAGAATCGAGTGCGGCTTTCGCCCGTCGATGATATGGGCCTGCGGCACCCCGCCGTCAAGCGCACGGACGCACGCCTCCATCTTGGGGCGCATTCCCGATTCTATGTCCGGAAGCAGATCGCGCAGATTCTCGACGCCGATGGAGCCCACCAGAGAATTCCTGTCGGGCCAATCGGCATACAGACCGTCGACATCCGTAAGTATGACCAGCTTTCGTGCACCAAGGGCCGCCGCAAGAGCCGCCGCGGCCGAATCGGCGTTCACGTTCAGCACCTGCGTGGAGTCGTCCTCGTTGGGAGCCACCGAGGACACGACGGGGATGCGCCCCGCGTTGATGAGATCCTCGACGGCCGACGCATCGACGCTCACCACATCCCCGACCAGCCCTATGTCCGTCGGGGTTCCATTGATGACGGGCCTGCGCTGCATGGCGGAGAACAAGCCCCCGTCCTCGCCGGAGAGACCGACCGCGTAGGGACCGTGGGCGTTGATGAGGCCGACCAGCTCGCGCGACACCTTGCCGGTGAGGACCATGCGCACCACATCCATGGCCTCGGGGGACGTCACCCGCAGACCGCCCCTGAACTCCGACTTGATTCCCAGGGCCTTGAGCATGTGCGAGATCTGCGGCCCGCCCCCATGCACGATCACCGGATGCATGCCGACCTGACGCAGAAACACCATGTCCTGGGCGAAACACGCCTTGAGGTGGTCGTCGACCATCGCGTTGCCGCCATATTTGATCACGATGCGCTGGCCCGAGAACTCCTCCAGCCACGGCAGCGCCTCGATGAGGACCTCCGCCTTCTGATCGGCGCGCAAATCGGTATGCACGTCAAGATGAAACCCCGGACCCTTGATTTCCTTCACTGGTTGTGTTCCTTCCTCATGCCCGGCACGACGGCGTGACGCCCCGTGTCGCTGTCATGATTCGTAGTCCGCGTTGATATGGACGTATTCATGGGTGAGGTCATCGGTCCAGATGGTCGCGGATTCGTGCGCGACATGAAGATCGACGTCGATATGGACCTCGCGCGGGGTCATGTCGACGTTGCTCCGATCGACTCCGGGCTTGCCCCCGTCGCAGATGCGCACGCCGTTGATGTCCACCGTCACCCGATTCGGGTCATAGGGCGCGACGGATTGCGGAACCGTTCCCAGGGAACTCACCACACGCCCCCAGTTGGGATCGTTGCCGGCTATGGCGCATTTGAGAAGGTTCGACGAGGCGATAGCCCGGGCGCAGGCCAGTGCCGCGTCCTCGTCGGACGCCCCGGTGACGGTGACCCTCACATCGTGGCTCGCCCCCTCCCCGTCCCCGATGATCTTTCTGGCAAGCTGGCCGCATACGTGGGAGATCAGCGCGTTGAACTCGTCCGGATCCGGTTCGACCCCGCTGGCGCCGGAGGCGAGCAGAAGCACGGTGTCGTTGGTGGACATGCACCCGTCCACATCGATGCGATTGAAGGAGGTGTCCACACCCCCGCTCAGTGCCGCCTGAAGCTGTCCGGCTCCGACGACGGCATCGGTGGTGATCACGCAGAGCATCGTGGCCAGCTGGGGGGCGATCATGCCTGATCCCTTCACCATGCCTCCGATGCGGTATCCCGACCCCTCGCTGGCGACGGTTTTGATTGCGGTGTCCGTCGTCATGATGGCGCGGGCCGCGTCGAGACCCGCCTCGGGCCCGTCATCCAGCACGGAGAACGCCTTCCTCACCCCCTCCTGGACATGCTCGATCGGCAGGAGCTCGCCGATGAGTCCGGTCGAGCACACGGCCACCTCGTCGGGCCGCACGTCGAGCAGGGAGCTCATCGTGCGCGCGGTGGCCCGGGACTGCTCATATCCGGCCTCGCCGGTGCAGGCGTTCGCCCCTCCGGAATTGAGGACGACGGAGACAAGGGTGCCGTCGGCGACGGCAGCGCGCGACCACACGACGGGAGCAGCGCAGAAACGGTTGGAGGTGAACACCCCGGCCGCGGCGGACAGCGGGCCGTTGTTCACCACCAGCGCCAGATCCGGCTTGTCGGCGTTCGAGGAAATCGCGGCATTGACCCCCGCCGCGGAAAAGCCTTGTGGAAAGGTAACACTCACGGTGCCACTCCGATCTTGGTCAATCCCGCATCATCGGGAAGTCCCAGTGCGATGTTCAACGATTCGATGGCCTGGCCGGCGGTTCCTCTGTTGAGGTTGTCTATTGCCGCGAAGGCGACGATCCGGTCCGCCCTGCGATCCGCCACGACCTGCAGGTGCGCGGCGTTCGAGCCCACCACGTTCTGTGTGGCGGGAAGCTCCCCGTGGGGGAGCACCACCATGAAATCCTGCCCCTCATAGGCCTTGCGCCATATGGCCTCGAGTTCGGCGTCGCCAAGACCCCGGCCCTTCTCGCTCATGGGTGCGGACACGCAGGCGAGTATGCCCCTCGGCATCGCGACGAGCATGGGGGTGAACCCCAGCGAGAAGCCGTCGGCATCCTGTGCGCCCAGCCCGGCGGCATGGGCGAAGTTCTGGAGGATCTCGGGAATATGGCGGTGGACGCCGCCGACCGCATACGACGTGGCCGAACCCATGGCCTCGGCGGCGAGAAGATTCGTGCGGGTGAGGTTCTTTCCGGCTCCGGAATATCCGACGGCCAGATCGGCGACGATGTCGTGCCGCTCCACGATCCCCTCCGCGATTCCCGGCTGCATGGCCAGGGTGGTCGCGGTCACGTTGCAGCCCGGTCCCGCGATCCGTCTGGCCCCCGGCAGGGCCTCCCGCTGTCTGCGGTACGCCCCGGCCGCGTCGTGCCCCATGATGAGCTCGGGCATTCCGTATGTCCAATGCTCGTGGAACGTCCCGCCGTAGAACTCCTCCCACGCGCGGCGCCGTTCCAGCCTGTGGTCCGCTCCAAGATCCAGCACCACCGATGCCGGATCCAGATCCTGGGCCAGGGAACCGGAGGCACCATGGGGCAGGGCGAGGATGACGACATCATGACCGTTGAGAACCTGCGGCGTCGTCTCGCGTATGGTGAGGCCGGCAAGCTGGGGGACGTGGGGGGCATACTCCCCCAGTCTCCTTCCGACGGAGGAACGCCCCGTCACGCATGTGACCTCGAAGCCGGGATGCCCTGCGAGTATCCTCAGGGCCTCTCCACCCGCATAGCCGGTGGCGCCGGCTACTGCAACCGTATATTTCGACATATCGTTCACTTTCCCGAACTTCAACGAATACGACGAGTATACACGTTATGCACTCCAATGCATAATTATGCATTGGAGTGTCGCAGACGCCCGGGGAAGTCCCGCCCGGCCACACGCACCCCGTGGGAGGCACCATGGACCATACCGGCAGGATCGCACTCCACGGGCGGCGAACAATCGAGCGCGGGAGCGCCCCGGCGCAGTCCCGGCTACACCCAGCGCGCGCAGCACAACGCCACGGCCTCCAGAGCCGTCAGGCGGAGATTCCCGCCCCCGACGATCCGGACACATCCGAGAGCTGAGATGACATCCACTGGTAAAGGTCGGCGGTCGTGACGCCGTGAAGCATCATCCATACGTCCAGTACGGTCGTCAGCACATTGAGCACCACGGCGGCGACCGCAAGCCCCATGCCCTTCATATGGAGGGTGCGCGTGCGCCAGATCGAGATGATCCCCATGATCGCGGGAAGCACGGGAACGCTGAACACGGCGAGGACGAAGGCGATTATCGCGGACGCGTCCCACCTGCCGTAGAGGGGATTGCTTCGGGGATCGTTCACGTCGATGCCGTTGATCATGCGGGGCTGATGGGGAACGCTCCCGTTCGCCGCCGGACGGGGACCCCCAACGGAGCCGGCCGGCCCCATGCCCATGGGCCCGGCCTGCTGCACTCCGGGGCGCCGCACCGCGGACGGCGCCACCGGGGAGGTCTGCTGCGGCGCGCTTTCGCGGGCGGCACCGGAATCCGGACGACCGTAGACGTACGGATTGTAATTCGCAGGATACTGACTGCGCAGCGCACCGTACTCCGGCTTCTTGCGTTGACCGTACTGCGGCCGTCCATCCTGATCAGACATAATATGTACGCTCCTTCAGTGCGTGCGATTCAAGCGCGCAACTGCGCCCCCAGGGCCGACACTGTAGTCACAATCGTCTCACGAATCGCTTCGCTGTCCTGGGACGTCAAGGTTTTCTCCGCTGAGCGGAACGTGACGGAAAAGGCCAGAGACTTCCTGTCATCCCCGAGCTGATCGCCGGTGAACACATCGAACAGCTCGATCGATTCAAGGCTGTCCCCCGCGGCATCGACGATCGCCTGCCTGATGGTCCCCGCACTCACGGAACGAGGCACGGTGAAGGCAAGGTCCTGCTTGACCGGAGGAAAGAGCGCTATCGGCCTGGCCTGGACGGGTCTGCCGCTCAATGTCGAGAAAAGAGCCGAGAGATCAAGCTCGAATGCGCTCGAATGCGCGGGCAGCCCCAGGGACTCATTGACATGGGGGTGGAATTCGCCGACCATGCCGATGCCGATGTCACCGACCATGACCTTGGCGGCACGCCCCGGATGCCAGGGGGCGGGAACGTCGCGGGAAACGGGTTGGTCGAGCCTCACCGACGCCCCCAGACGATCCGCGACCCGCTGCATCGCCTCGACGGCATCGGTCCAGTCGACGGCGCGCCGCTCTCCCAGCCAGCCCGTCTCCTGAGCCATTCCGGTGATGATTGCGGCGACATGCAGAGGCTGCTCGGGCAGGCCGGCATCCAGCGCGGCAAGCTGCTCGTCACTGGGCCGCCGGCCTCCGGGAAGGGCGGGGATCGCGGGTGCCTGGGGATCCCACAGGTAGACATGCCCGATCTCGTAGAGGGACACGTTCTCCAGACCACGCCGCAGGTTGCGCCTCATCGTGTGGGCGAGCGTCGGCAGTATGGAACGTCTCAGATACGGCCGGTCGCCGGCGAGAGGATTGGCGATCTCGACGCTGACGGGCTTGATCTTCTCCGCATCATAGGAGAACGCCTGAAAATCCTCATCCCCCACGAACGGATAGCTGAGGGTCTCCACCATGCCGTACTCGGCCAGTTCGTCGGCGACCTGTCGCTTGCGCCTCTGATCGGCGGTCAGTCCGGGCTCGCCCGCGATGGGAGCCGAGGGAACTCTGACGGGAATCTCGTCATAGCCGACCAGACGGGCGACCTCCTCGACGAGATCGCAGGGAAGGTTCAGATCGGGGCGCCACGTCGGCGGGGTGACGGAGAACTCGCCGTTGCCCCCGCCCGCCACGGTGCAGCCGATGTCGGTGAGAATGTCGCTGATGGTGTTGATCGGGACGTCAAGGCCGGCGACGCGCCTGACCTCGCTCGCCTTGAAGGCAATCGGCTTTCGGGCCGCGGTGCGGTTGACGTCGCAGGGATGCTCCGAGGGCTTGCCGTTGCCGTAACGGCTCAGAAGCTCCGCGGCCATCTGCGCGGCCGCCGGCTGCAGCTGGAAATCGACCCCTCTTTCGAAGCGTCGGGACGCCTCCGAGGGAATGCGGTGTCGTCTTGCCGATCTCGCAATCGACACCTGATCGAAATGCGCCGCCTCCAGCAGGATGTTCCTTGTCTGCGAGGTGACCTCCCCATAGAGACCCCCCATCACGCCGGCGAGGCCGAGTATCCTCGACCCGTGCCGGCCGTCGGGGGAATCGGATATCAGCAGATCCTCGGGATCGAGCCGATGGTCCTTGCCGTCCAGAGTGGTGAGGCTCTCCCCCTGGCCCGCCCGACGCACGACGATCGGCCCCTCGATCCTGTCGAGGTCATAGGCGTGCATGGGCTGCCCCAGATCCAGCATCACATAGTTCGTCACATCCACCGCCAACGAGATCGGACGCATCCCGGCGCGGATAAGACGGCGCCGCATCCAGTTCGGTGTTCGCGCAGCGGGGTCGAAGTCACGGACCGCGCGGGCGTAGTAACGATCGCATCCGGGAACCCCGTGGATGGGACCGTCATCGTGGATCTCCACATCCGCGTCGGTCGCCGCGGTGGAGACGATTCCCTGCGTCGCGGGAGCCTTGGCCGAAAGATCGATGGCGGGATCCGTGTAGTCGGCACCCGTCGAATGATGGTATTCCCGGGCAACTCCGCGATAGGAGAAGGCATACCCGCGATCGGGGGTGATGTTGATCTCCAGCAGCGGCTGGTCGAGATGCAGCAGGTGCATGGCGTCATCACCAGGGTTAAGGTCCTCATACTGCTCCTGGGTGAACCCGTAGTCGCGCAGCAGGATGATTCCGTTGTGGTCGTCACCGAGGCCGAGCTCACGTTCGGAGGCGCACATCCCGTCGGAGACATGCCCATACGTTTTGCGCGGCTCGATGGCGAAATCACCGGGAAGCACCGCTCCGGGCAGCGTCACGACCACCTTTTCCCCGGCCGCCATATTGGGGGCGCCGCAGACGATGCCGCGGGGAATTCGGTTGCCGTCCGCATCCACATCGTTGTACCTCTCGCCGACATCCACATGGCACCAGTTTATGGTCTTGCCGTTCTTCTGCGGTTCCGGGGTGGCGTCGACGACGTAGCCGACGACGATGGGACCGACGACCTGCGAGGCGTGGATGGCCTCCTCCTCGAGTCCGACCCTTACCAGATCCTTGGCGAGCCGCTCATACGTCAGACCGTCATCAACCTTGACATGCTCTTTGAGCCAGTCGATATCTACCATTGGCATGGGCTATGCTCACTCCCCCATCACGAATTGTTTGCTGAACCGCACGTCTCCCTCAACGAGGTCGTGCATGTCATTGATGTCGTCGCGCAGCAGAAGGGTGCGCTCCATTCCCACGCCGAAGGCGAACCCGGTGTAGGTCTGCGGATCAAGCCCCGCGGATTCGAGAACGTTCGGGTTGACCATGCCGCAGCCGCCCCATTCGATCCATCCGGGACCGCCCTTCTTGTCGGGGAACCACAGGTCCAGTTCGGCGCTGGGCTCGGTGAAGGGGAAGTAGCTGGGCCGCAGGCGGCTTTTCGCCTCGGGACCGAACATGGCGACGGCCAGGGCGTCAAGAACCCCCTTGAGATCCGCCATCGTCAGATTTCTGTCGACGGCGAGCGCCTCGCACTGATGGAACACGGGCGTATGGGTGGCGTCGAGCTCATCGGTGCGAAACACGCGTCCCGGCGAAGCGATGTACAGCGGAACGCCGCGCGTGATGAGGGCGCGGACCTGATCGGACGAGGTCTGGGTGCGCATCACCATGTTCGACCCGACGAACCCGGCGGCATCCCGCGCCTGGTTCCCCTTGACGTAGAAGGTGTCCTGCATTTGCCGGGCGGGGTGGTCGGGACCGAAATTCAGGGCGTCGAAGTCGTACCACTCGGTTTCCACCTCGGGCCCCTGCGAGATCTGCCATCCCATGGAGACGAAGAAATCCTCGACGTCCTCCATCAGCTTGGACAGGGGGTGGCGCGCCCCGAGCGGCTTGCGGCGAATCGGCAGGGTCATGTCCACCGTCTCGGCCTCCAGCTCCCTGCGCTCCTCGAGCCTGCCGACCTCCTTCTCCTTTGCCCCGAACGCACGACCGAAGTCGGCGCGAAGGCGTCCGAGCAGCTTGCCGGCCTCTTTCCTCTTGTCCCCGGGCAGCGAACCGATCGCCTTGCTCGCCTGGGCCATGGCCGAATCGGCACCGATGACCTGCGTCTTGATGGCTTTGAGCTCCTCCATGCTGGAGGCGTTCGTGATCTTCTCGATGCCGGCGGCGACGGCACCGCTCACCGCCTGTTCATCGAATACCGCACTCTGTGCCACAAGTACCCTTTCTGTCGTATTTGGGATCACCGTTGGAAAACCTGCTGTTCACAGCATTTTATCGACTTCACATTGTCCCCATACGACTCGACATAGCCATGCCCAGCAGCATCGCCGCCGCGCTCGCCGCAAGGTTGAGGGATTCCGCCCTGCCATAGAGGGGTATGGCGACGATTCGATCCGCGCGGGCGAGGAGATCCTGCGGCAGACCCCGCGCCTCGTTGCCGAAAAGAACGACTCTTCGGTCGTCGAGCGCAGCCGGGTCGGCAAGCAGCCGGGGCAGCATCTCGGGCTTTCTGTCGGCGGTCCCGTAGATGTCGGCCGCTATGATCCGCATCGACGCCCGGCCGGACCATGCGAGAAATTCATCCGTGCCCATCGCCAGCACCGGAAGATGGAACAGGGAGCCGGCGGTGGACCGGATGACCTTGGGGTTGAGCATGTCGACGCAGTCGTCGACGAAGACCACGGCATCGCAGCCCGCGGCGTCGGCCGTGCGGATCACCGTTCCGGCGTTCCCCGGGTCCCTGACCTGCCAGAACGCCGCGACGCTCGCGCTCCCCGCGGGGTGGATGTCGTCGGTGTCCGCATACATCGCGCGCACGCTCCCCACCGCCGCGATCCCCTGGGCGTCCGCACTGATCCTGCGCATCACCTCGTCGGTGGCCAGATGCACGTAGATGGTCGAATCCTGCGATCTCTCGACGATGTCGCTCAGGCTTTGCGCGGCCACACGAGGACGCGACAGCCCTGGTTGCGCCTGCACGAAGATGTCCTGGACCACGTCGGGACGCCAGAGAACGGCCTCCCGCACGGATTGCGGCCCTTCGATGAGAAACCGTCCGGTCTTCCTCCGGGCCTTGCCCCGGGCGAGGTCGCAGACGTGCCGGATGCGGTCGGATGCGGGATTGTCGATGATGTTCATGGTGACGGGCATGTGCCCCACTCTACGCGGTGACGGATACCGTCGGCGGCCGATTCCCAGATTCCTTGCAGAAACAACCGGGAAACATTCCAGCATCGTCCAAGTCGATTGCCAAGGTGCACGGCTTTCATGGAAACAACCGGGCATTGAGCCCGATCGGCATCACCCAGACTAAAGGATTATAATGTTCGTGCTTAAAAATGCATGGAGAAGCGTCATCCGCAACAAGGGGCGCAATGTTCTCATCGTCATCATCGTGGCGATAATCGCGGCCGCCGCCACCATCGGCCTGTCGATCCGGCAGGCGGCCGACACCGCGCGCGAGACGGGACTGCAGAACACGACCGTCACGGCGACCATCAGTCTCGACCGCAGCAAGCTCATCTCGCAGATGCGCAGCGGCACCAGCAGCGGCTCCCAGCCCGATTTCAACAGTCTGCGCGCCACGATCAGCAACAAGCAGCTCAAACTCGCCGACTACGTCAAGTATGCGAAGGCCTCGTCCTCGGTCAAGGGAACGTACTATTCGGAGTCGGCCTCCGTCTCCAAGACGAGCTCGTTCCAGCCCGTGGAGACGACTTCCACGAACCAGGACAATTCCACCTCCTCGGGATCCCAGAGCGGTTCCGGACGCAGCGGCGGGCAGATGCCCGGAGGGGAGGGAACGGGAACGCGCATCAAGTCGGGTGACTTCTCGCTCACCGGGTTCTCCTCGGACACGGCGGTCTCCAACGCCGAGAACGGAAAATTCACCATGACGAAGGGGAAGGTCTTCGGGTACGGCTCCGCCTCCAACGGCCAGGTCATCATCTCCAAATCCCTCGCCGACTTCAACAACCTCAAGGTGGGAGACAAGATCAGCGTGGCCAACGTGTCAAGCTCATCCACGACCTACTCGCTGACGGTTGTGGGAATCTACAGCAACACCACCGAAACGAGCAACCAGAACGGTGGCCCGAGCCGGTCCGCATCCTCCGATCCCGCGAACGCCATCTACACATCCGTGTCCACCCTCAAATCCCTGGGGCTGGACAGCGGCTCGGGAAGCGACGAGGCGGCGGATCTGAGCTACTCCTACGTCCTGGCCAACAAGGACGGGTACGAGGCATTCGTCAAGGACGTGAAGAAGGCGGGGCTCTCCAGCGATTACGCGGTCTCCTCACAGGACGTCGAGGAATACGAATCCAGTCTCGTCCCCCTGAACAACCTCTCCAAGTTCGCGTTGACCCTCCTGCTCATCGTGCTCGGCGTCGGGGCGATCGTCCTGATAACGCTCAACCTGTTCAATGTTCGCGAACGCAAGTACGAGGTCGGCGTTCTCACCGCGATCGGCGTGCGCAAGGTCAAGGTCGCCGCGCAATTCGTGATCGAGCTTTTCATCGTCACCATGATCGGCCTGGCCTTGGGCGTGGCGGCGGGCTCGGCGACATCGGTTCCCGTGTCCAATCAGCTGCTCGCCAGCCAGGTGGCCTCCGAGCAGACGGAACAGAGCAGCCAGATGCAGCAATTCGGCCGGCAGATGCAGGGAGGGTCCCAGTCGGGGGCGAACTCGTCGTCATCGACCGGCGGATCGCAGTCGTCCACCACGGGCCAGGGGTCGTCGAACACCACGACGGGCGGCTCCTCGTCGCGTTCCGGGCGAAGCGGCACGTATTCCCCGTTCGGCAAGGCCACCAGCTACATCTCATCGGTGAACGCCACGGTGAACCTCAAGGTCGTTGGCGAGCTCATTCTCATAGGGCTGGCCCTCACCGTCCTCTCCGCCCTCGTGGCGGTGGTGTTCGTCATGCGCTATGAGCCCCTGCAGATACTGGCCGACCGATCATAGTCGGCTCCGGGTCCGGATCCGACTGCGGCCCCGGACCCATGGGACCCCTTCACTCTCATCATCCACTCGGCCGGGCGCGCGGCACAACCGCGCGGACGGCAATCGCAACCACTAAGGACACATATCATGCCACTCAACCAGACACAGCAGTCAACGGACCGCGCATCGGCTCCGATCCCCGACCCTCGGGGGAAGCGTGAGGCCGGGGAGGCCGACCCCGCCCCCATCCTCGAACTCGACGACGTGAGCTACGCCTATTCGAAAGGCGGCAAGCGCGTTCTTCAGCACATCAGCCACCGTTTCGAGCCGGGAAAGGTCTACGCGATCACCGGACCCTCCGGAGCGGGGAAGACCACCATGCTTTCCCTGATCTCGGCGCTGACATGCCCCACCGAGGGCAAGGTGATGTACCGGGGCAGGGATCTGTCGCGCCAGGACCGCTACCGGTACCGCAGCCGCGACATCGGCGTCATCTTCCAGAGCTTCAATCTGCTCCCGTCCCTCACCGTTCTGGAGAACATCGTTCTGTCGATGGACGCCTCCGGAAAGCACTTCGATCAGCCGAAGAAGGATATGGGGCTCAAGCTTCTCGAGCGTGTTCATCTTCCCGCCGAATACGCCAATGAGAGGATTCTGCATCTGTCCGGCGGCGAGCAGCAGCGCGTCGCCATCGCCAGGGCATTCAGCTACGATCCCGAGATCATCGTGGCGGACGAGCCCACGGGCAATCTCGATCTGGCCACGCAGGAGGACATCATGGCCATCTTCCGCGCCCTGGCGCACGACAACGGGCGCTGCGTGATCATCGTGACCCACAGCCCCGAAGTGGCCCGGGCCTCCGACGAGATATTCGAGCTGGCGCCGCTGCGCCACCAGACACGGCGGCAGCCGGCGCGTCCGGCCCGAGTTCACGGCGACGCGCGCTAAGGAACCCAGCGGCACCAGCGGTCGATCGTGTCCGTGTGCCCGGCCCCCGGGCGTCCGGGGGCCGGGCGCCCGACTCGCGTCCAGCCCCATCGCCCCGGTGGCCGGTGGTCGGCCACCAGCCACCGGCCACGATGAATCTCAGTCCCGGACGGTCCCGTCAGCGCCCCTCCGTGCCTCACCCACCGAACAGGGCGAATGATCCGATCCGATAGGCGCACCACAAAGCCACGCACGGAACGATCAGGCAGCCCGCCACGAACAACCCGTCGCGCGCCCCCACCACGCTCACCCGCGCATGGCTGCGGGGGCCGGTGCCGCCAAAGCCCCTCGCCTGCATGGCGGTGGCGAGCATGGTCGAACGCCGGATGGAAAGAACCAGCAGCGCAAAGGCCTGGGGAAAGAACGAGCGCAGCGTTCCGTCGTCTCCCAGCCCCCGGGAACGACGGGACGCCGTCAGGGCCGTCCAGTCGTCCTGCAGCACCGAAAACAGTCTCATACCGGCGAGTCCGCCATAGACGAAGCGGTCGGGCAGGTGGAACACCTGGCTGAAGGAGTCGGCAAGATCGGTCGCGTCGATGCCGAGTACGGCTATGATGGCCGGAATTCCGATGGCGAGAATGCGTATTCCCGTGGCAAGCGCCAGATTCGCAGACCGGTCGGTCACCATGATCATGCCCCAGTGCAGCCACACGGCGCCTCCCGACTTCCCGTACAGCAGCACGGCGAGCGCGGACCCCGGCGCCCCGATGAATATCGGCCATGAGGACCGGATGATCCTCCAGGGACCGAACCCCATGCACAGCAAGGCGACGACCTCGATCGACAGCGCCACCGAAGCGGAGACCCAATCCAGGCTCAGCAGCATGGGCATGGACACGGCAAAGGCTCCGATCAGGCGGAATGCGGGGTTGAGCGAGGAGAGGAAGGGGGATCTGCTTGAACGGCGGATGTCCTCGTCGCGCTCGTTGACGACGCTGACGGGTATCTCCCCGTCGCCGGCCCATTCGCGCACGCCCCCATGCGGACGAAGCTCGACGATGCGGGCCCCCAGAGCCGTGACGAGCTCCCTGTCGTGCGTGATGACGATGATGCTGACCTCGTCCGCCCGCAGCCCATGGATGAGCCGCACGATCTGCATCCATGTGGTCCGGTCCTGGCCGAAGGTGGGCTCGTCGAGAATCAGCACGCGGGGCGCGGACGCCAGGGCGGAGGCGACGGTCAGACGACGCTTCTCCCCTCCGGAAAGCGTGTAGGGGTTGACGTGGGCATACCGGCGCAGGTTGAATCTGTCGAGAAGCCCCAGGGCGCGCTCCTTCGCAGCGATCTCATCCATCCCGGTTCGCAGGGGCCCGAGCATCACCTCCTCAAGCACGCTTCCCCTGGCGAACTGGTGTTCGGGATTTTGGAACACGTAGGAGATCCGGGAGGCGAGCTCGGTGGATTTCCATCCGATCGGGGACGCTCCGCGCGCCGCGCCCTGAAGCGCCGTCGATGCCACGACCTCCCCGTCGACCGGTTCGAGCAATCCCGCCAGGGTCATCCCCAGAGTCGACTTTCCCGCACCGTTCTCTCCGACCACGGCGGTGATCTGTCCCGACGACACCGCCATGTCGATATGCCGCGCGATCGCCTTGCCGTTTCTTCCTATGCTGAGGTTGCGCGTGGAAAGAAGCGTGTCCGCTCTCCCCGTTTCGCTTGGATAGTCCGGTTCGTCGTCCGTCCGAATCCGTGATATGCGGTCGTGCGGGCCACGATAGCGTTCGGGAAGCCAGATTCCCAATTCCTCGAAATTCAGGCTCCGATCGGTGAACACGTCGCCCGGGGCCCCATCGGCCACGATGACGGTCGTGCGGCGATCGTCCTCCCCCTCGGCGGACCCCAGCACCACGACACGGTCGATGAGATCGATCCATGGCCCGGCGCGATGCTCAACCAGCATCATGGTGCACCCCGTCGATGCCACCACCTGCGTCACCGCGTCGACGATCTGGTGCACCCCGTCGGGGTCGAGGTTCGCGGTCGGCTCGTCGAGGAGCAGAACCTTGGGTCGCATGGCGAGGGCTCCCGCAAGGGCCAGCCTCTGCATCTGCCCGCCGCTGAGGTGAGCCGTGGACCGATGCAGCTGGAGCCCCTCCAGACCGACGGCCGCGAGACTGTCCGCGACACGCGGCCAGATGCGCGGGCGCGGGACGTTCATGTTTTCCGGACCGAAGGCCACATTGTCCCCCAGACGCTGGAAGATGGCCTGGGAATCAGGATCCTGCAGCACCAGGCCCACATCCCCCCGTGCCTTGTGGACGGCCACTCCGTCGACGAGGATCGACCCGCGCGACGTTCCCCCCTCGGTGTCCTCCACCGTTCTCACGCCGTCCCGGGCGATCTCCGGGGCGCTGACGGCATCATCCCCCAGGAGTCCGGCGGCGCCTTCCAGAATCGTGGACTTCCCGATTCCGGAGGCCCCCAGAAGGAGCACGCGCTCCCCCGGACGAATCGTCAGATTGAGATCGCGTACCGCGTAATGCCGTCGTGAGGCGTGACGGTACCCCCAGTCGGCGAATGTCAGGGAAGCGCTGCTCATGGACCGCCGTCCGATCACGCGGAGGTTCCGCGGACCTCGCGCCCCGAGGCGAATTTGTCCAGGGCACCGGTCTTGGCTATGCCGATATAGAGGAACCACACCACCACGCCCGCGAAAACCGCGCCGGAGACGATGGTCGCCAGGAGATTCCACACGCCGTATTCGCCGGTGATCTTGAAGCCCTGCAGGTTGGTCACGAAGGTATATGCCCAGCAGGCCACGGCGGCCAGGACTCCGGAAAGGGTCACGATCAGCATGTTCCACAGCCGGTATGCGCATGCCGCAAAGACGATTTCCGCTCCCGCGCCCTGCACGAGGGCGATGAGAAACGTCCCCAGGCCTCCCCATTGGTTACCGAGCAGGGCCTCAAGGACGCCGGCCACGACCTCGGCGTAGATCGCCGCGCCCGGTTTCCGGACGATGACGGCCGCCAGCGGGGCCGCGAACAGCCACAGGCCGTTGACGATCCCGGAGAGTCCGGGCAGCAGCGGTTCGAGGGTGAGGCTGATGGGGGTATAGGCGAGGGCGGCGATCCAATAGATGAACGCGCTGGCGACGCCGATCACCGAGGCGACCGCGATATCGACCACCCTCCAGCGCAGAACCGGCCTGTTGTGAACTTCATTATCTGTTGACATATGGTGCCTTTCTTCGTGGCGCGCCGTGTGGGCGCGCCGTCCAAGGCACGGGAAAGAGCAACGTCCGTGCGCCGGCATTACCCGGATTCACGTTCAATCGGTCGAGGTTTTCCTCATCTCAGCCGCAGCAGTGCCGCAGCTCCCGTGTCAGTGTCAGAAGTCTACAACGACCCGGAGGCAAAGGCCCGCGATGGGTGCGGCGACATGCCGCCGCGCGAAGGATCAGCGGCGTGGCGCCAGTCTGTCGAGGAGGAGCGCCTCGGCGACGACGTTGTTCCTCAGTGCGCTCAGGGAGATGGATTCGTTCGGGCTGTGGGCGTTCGACTGCGGATCCTCGGGCCCGGTGACCAGGACCTGGGCGTGGGGGAATATCCTCTGGAGTTCGGGGATGAAGGGAATGGACCCGCCCTCCCCTTTGTTGATGGGAGGGACACCGAACGACTCCCGCATGGATTCCAGCGCGTCCTTCGTGGCCTGCGCCCGGGGATCCATCGACCACCCCCTGCCGTTGTCCAGGGGGGTCACGTCCACTTCGGCGCCACGGGGGGCATGTGCCACGAGAAAGTCCGAAACGGCCTTCTGCGCCTGTCGCGGATCCTGATCGGGGGCGGTGCGTATGGACAGACGCAGACGCGTCGTGTCGGCGATCACGTTGAACGATCCACTGACCGGGTGTGCGTCGATCCCGATGATCGTGGCCGACGGCTTGGTCCACATGCGCGAGGCAAGCGATCCGGTTCCCGCAAGTCGATAGGAGTCCACCACCGACGAATCCGCCCGGACGGTGGCCTCATCCAGGTCGCGGTCAAGCCCGCCCACCGGCTCCTGCTTGTCCAGTCCCGGTATGGACAGCTGCCCGTCGAGGTCGTACATCGAGGCGATCAGCATGCACGCCAGCGTGTTCGCGTCGAGGATGGGTCCTCCGAACTGTCCGGAGTGCACGGGGTGCTCCAGAACCGTGACCCTGACGTCAACGCTGGTGTTCCCCCGCAGGCTTGTGGTGAGACTGGGAATGTCGGCGGACCAGTTCCCGGAATCCGCGACGACGATGACGTCCGAAGCGAATTCGGCGCGGTGCGATTCGATGAAGGGGATGAAGCTGGGGGATCCCATCTCCTCCTCCCCCTCCACGAAAACCTTGACGTTGACGCCGAGGGTGTCTTCCAAAGCCCTGAGCGCGCCCGAATGGATGGCGATCCCCCCTCCGTCGTCGGCCGTCCCCCGACCGTAGAGCCTGCCGTCGCGGGCCACGGCGACGAAGGGATCCGTTTCCCACGCACCGGCGTCGGGCACCGGCTGGACGTCATGATGCGCGTACAGCAGAACGGTGGGAGCCTTGGCATCCACGATGCGCGAGCCGACGACCTCCCATGCGCCGGGGCTGCCGTCGGGGTTGCGCGACTGCACGACGGTGGCGTCGACCCCCACCTCGGCGAGCTGGTCGGCGACGAACCGCGCCGACCTTGCCATGTGGTCTCCTGCGATTCCCTCGGCGGAGACCGAACGCAGCGCGACCTTGTCGGACAGCATCTTCACGATGCGGCCGAAATCCCCGTCCACACGGGCACAAATCTCCTCGGCGGATACAAACGTCATGGTCATCCTCATACTTTCTCACTGGTGGTGTGCGCACACCGCGTCGCAACGGCGAAAACACGCGGTGCCGCCGGCATGGACACGGCACGCAAGCGTCTAGACGTCACCGTAATCTGCAAGCATGACATGGAATCCCTTCAAGAAAAACTCCGAAGAGAAGCGGGCCCAGGAACCGATCGAAGAGGCCGAGGCGAACGCGGGCAAGGGCCGGGCCACGCCCAGGCGCAAGGAGGCGCAGAACCAGAATCTGCGGCCCCTCGTCCCCAAGGACAGGCGTGCGAGCAGCAAGGCGGCCAAGGCCAAGATGAGGCAGAAGGAGAACGAGGAGTACCAGGCCATGCGTTCGGGGGACACGGCCCATATGCCGAAGGCCGAACGTCTGCCCTGGCGCGTCTACATACGCGATTATGTGGATGCGAGAATCAACATCGGAGAGTTCTTCATCCCGGTGGCGTTCTCGATCCTCATCTGCTCCATGCTCGTCACCACGGTGCTTCCCTGGCTTTCGTTCCCGCTGCTGATACTCATGTACGTGTATCTCATAGCCGTGGTCATCGACGTGGTGCTCATGTGGCGGGGGCTCAAGAAGAAGCTCGTGGACAAATTCGGAGAGGCATCGGTGGGCAAGGGGTCGCGATCCGCCTCCTATGCCTGGAGCAGGGCGATCCAGATGCGACGCTGGCGCCTTCCCAAGCCTCGGGAGGCGAAGCGCGGGCACTGGCCGAAGTAGAATTGTCCTGGATTCCGTCTCGCGGCGCGATGCCGCGCACGATGATGGCGGGATGATCCGGTTGGGAGATGCATGGTGAACGAGAGTGTTGATGTCGCGATTATCGGTGCCGGTCCCGGAGGCTACTCCACGGCCCTGCGCGCCGCCGAGCTCGGCAAAAGGGTCGCGCTCATCGAGCGGGATTCGACCTTGGGCGGGACATGCCTCAACAGGGGGTGCATCCCCTCCAAGGCGCTCATCACGGCCACGCGCTCAATCCAGACCGTTCGATTCGCCCGGCAGCTGGGAGTGAACGCCTCGGTGGACGACATTGACTTCTCCGTTCTACGGGGGTACCGGCGCCGTATCGTGGACACCATGGTCAAGGGGCTGACCGGTCTTGTAGCTGCCAGGGGCATCACCGTCTACCATGGGGCCGCCTCCCTCGAACCGGATCACACGGTTCATGTGGTCCCCAGTCCGGGACTGGACCATGTCGAGATCGTCACTCAGGCGCAGACGCCCCGTCCCGTTTCCCGCGATGAGTCGATCGCCGCCCATGATGTGGTCATCGCCACGGGATCGACCCCCCGGCAGATTCCCGGGGCACCGTTCTCCGGCGGACTGATCGATTCGACCCAGGCCCTGGCGATGGACCAGTTTCCCGCACGCGCGGTGATCGTCGGCGCGGGGGCGGTGGCCGTCGAATTCGCATCGATGTGGAACGCCGCCGGATGCAAGGTGACGCTGCTGATACGCAAGGACAGTGTCCTCTCCCACGGGGACCGCCGAAGCGCGGTGACGGTGACACGAGAGCTGAAGCGGCAGGGCGTCGCCATCATCGACCACGCCCATGTCACGGGTGTCGAGACGGGGGTCAATCTCGGAGCGACCGTCCATTACACGAGAGAGGACGACGGTGCGCAGGATCCGGGCGGGGAGCGCACGGTCTACGGGGAGGTCGTGCTTGCCGCGGTGGGCCGCAGCCCCCTCACGGGGGACGGCTGGTTCGATGCCGCCGGAATCCGGAAGACCGCCTCGGGTCTGGTGCAGGTAGACGCCTGGGGGCGCACGAACGTGGACGGGGTCTGGGCGCTGGGAGACATCACCCCCGGCCCCGCCCTGGCGCATCGGGCCTTCGAGCAGGGCATCACCATAGCCGAGACGATCGCCGGTCTCGATCCACCCGCCGTGGACATGGACACCATCCCTCATGTCATATTCTCCACTCCGGAGGTCGCGAGCGTGGGAATGACGATCGACGCGGCCCAGGCGGACGGGGCAATCTCGAACGTGCGGGAAACCGTCTACCCCATGCTCGCGAATTCGCGCGTCCTCATGGAGGGCTCGACGGGGTCGATGTCCATCATATCGGGTGAGCGGGCGGACGACCCAGGCACGCAGACGGTCGTGGGAGTGCACATCGTATCCGAGCATGCAAGCGAACTCATAGCGGAGGCGGAGCAGATCGTGGGCAACCGCATACCTCTGAGAAAAGCGGCACGTCTCATTCACCCGCACCCCACCTTCAGCGAGGCTTTCGGGGAGGCCCTGCTCAAGGCCGACGGACGGCCTCTGCACACACGGTAGAACCCCCAGTGGGGCGCTGCTGCTAAGCTGTGTGCTCAGTGTTTTCATTTGCATCAAGTGAGGAAATCGATGGCAGCCAAACAGGACAAGGCGAACAAAAAGCCCAATATCATCAAGCAGATCGTACAGATATATCGGTACACCCATGAGGAGGACAAGTCCCTTCCGTGGCTGCTGGTCGGCGTCTTCGCGCTGCCGATCATCGTCGCGGTGGCGCTCGGGATCGTCTTCCACTGGTCGTGGATCACGTGGATATTCCTTGTCGTTTCCGCGGTCATGATCGGCGTGCTCCTGTTCACTCTTCTTCTCACCCACCGGGCGGACCGCGTGGGCTATGCGAAGATCGAGGGGCGGCCCGGCGCATCCGTCAGCGTGCTGAGCAACATCAACAAGGCCGGCTTCACCTTCCCCGAGCAGCCGGTGTGGGTGGATGCGAAAACGAAGGACGCCATCTGGCGGGGAACGGGATACAACGGCATCTATCTGCTCGGCGAAGGAGACTACGACCGGGTCGAGAGGGCCATGCTCCACCAGGAGCAGCGCATCAAGGGCGTGACCGCGGGGTCGTCCATCCCCGTATACCGCATCTCGGTCGGAAAGGGCTCCCACCAGGTCCGTCTGCGCGATCTGAGGAAAACGGTTATGCGCTGCAAGCACTACGAGCCCACGCACCATTCGAGCTCCCTCATCGCGAGGATCCATCCCCGGCAGCGCTTCATCCTCACCAAGGCCGAGCTGAACATCCTCAACGAGCGGCTCAAGACCCTGCAGCGCAAATCCGGGTACGGCATCCCCCAGGGAATCGACCCCAACCGCCCGCAAAGGATCAGCCGTCGCGCAATGCGCGGGCGCTGAGGGGAGACATCTGCAAGCCCCCTGTCCGGCAGATGACCATAATCGGGGGACTTTTTGATTACCCGACATTTCGGATTGCCTATTTTCCAACGTTCTTTCACGTTCCCATCCTGCGGCTTCATAATTTGGAAACATGTTCGTAACCCGACACGCGAGCCGGTGAAACTCGCACTTTTACACTTGGATTCCGTAAGTACTCATGAAAGGAGCGGTCCATTGACTGCACTCGAAACCAAAGCTGATGCCGAGGCTCTAATCAACCAGGAAGGCGTGGAGTACGTCTCCGTAAGATTCACCGATCTTATCGGCGTCCAGCAGCACTTCACCGTGCCCGCAAGCGAATTCCTCAAGGATGCCTTCGACGAGGGCATGCCTTTCGACGGGTCCTCGGTCGAAGGGTTCCAGGCCATCAACGAGTCCGATATGAAGCTGGTTCCCGACGTCTCCACGGCATTCATCGACCCGTTCCGCAAGCACAAGACGCTGGACGTCGCCTTCTCGATAGTCGATCCCCTGACCGACGAGCCCTATTCGCGCGACCCGCGACAGGTCGCCGGAAAGGCGGAGGCCTACCTCAAATCCACAGGCCTGGCGGACACCGCATCCTTCGCCCCCGAGGCGGAGTTCTTCATCTTCGACAAGGTTCGCTTCGAGAACAGCATGCAGCGCTCCTTCTATGAGGTCGACTCCATCGAGGCGCCCTGGAACTCCGGCACGGACATCGAAGAGGACGGCACCCCGAACATCGGCTTCAAGAACCGCGTCAAGCGCGGCTACTTCCCCGTTCCCCC
>JALCNP010000022.1 GCA_022649135.1 Bifidobacterium sp. | reverse complement strand
GCTCTGGACGCGATGGTGGGGCTTGTCGAGACATACGTTCAGGAAATCGCCCAGGAACAGCGGCCGACGCTGCGTGGATTCGTCTCCTGGATCGATTCCCTCGGAAGCATCCGGGACGATTCCGCGGTGTTCGCCGATGCCGCGGTCGATGTCGTTCTGATGACCATACACCAGGCGAAGGGACTGGAATGGGACAGCGTGGCCGTGGTCGGGCTCTCCGCGACATCCTTCCCCAGCAATCAGGGGGACGGTCTCAGCGTCACCGCCGACGAGGACCACCCGGGAGGCATGCGAGAGGGGGAATGGGTCGCCCCCGAGTATGAGGAGACGGCCAGGACGTGGCTGCAGAACCCAGCGGCCGTTCCGGTTCCGGTTCGCGTGGACGCCTCTGTGCTTCCCCGCTTCCCCCACGATGCCGCGGTGGATGCGGATCCTGTCGCCGCCTTGGGGCAGATGGACGATGTGGAGGTCATCGACGACGAGGTCTTCGGCGATCTGCGCTCGGTCACGGGCATGGGAGACGGCATGGACGAGGTCGATCATGACGGCTGGTATCTCACCCAAAGCGAGGAATACGGCCGGCGGCTGCACGCCGATGAGCGGCGCCTGGCCTACGTGGCCCTGACCCGTGCACGGGAGGAGGTTCTGCTCACCTTCAGCGCCGGCAACGGCCTGTCCCGCGCGCCCGAGCAGAGCGATGCCCCCCATGCCGGGACGCGTGGATCCAAGGCGTCGAACTTCTGGCTGGAGATACACGATTCGCTTCTCCGCGAGGCCTATGCGTCAAACGAATCCGCAGATCGTCCGACGGGCGGCGCGCAGGTGGGCGGGGAACGGGCGGACACCCTCGACTCCCGGGGAGTGGGCCGGCCCGATGGCTATTTCGCCGGAGACCATGCCGCCGAATTCACCGAGGCCGTCGTCGACCAGGCATGGAACGAGCCCATGCCGCAGGACCCGGACGGGGAAGCCCTGCCATGGCCATGCGGGTTGAGCGAGGGGCTTCGCACGACGCTTGACGACGGGGCTCGGGCGGCTCTGCACGCGATGTCCGGCGGGGAAGGAGCCTCTTCCGGCGGGGAAGGCACCGGTCTGCCCGATTCCGAGTCTTTGGTCATGCGCGCCCGCATGCTCACCGACGACGACGACCTCATGCAGGCCGGTGAGGGCCACGGCCTCCGTGACGCCGTCGAATTCGACAGGCGGACTCGCGACAGGGCCCGGCGTCTGCTGTCCAAGGGTCGTCAGAACGTCACGTCGCTGCAGATTCGCGCCGGGGGCATGAACGAGCGGCAGGAGCATGCCTATTGGCGCGGCATCGTCCGCCCCATTCCGCGCGTGGCCTCGCCCGCGGCCGAAAAGGGCACGCTCTTCCACGCCTGGGCCCAGGAATATTTCGAATCCGGTCTTGCCGTCGACGTCCCCGCAGGGCAGACGGACGACATGAACGACGCGATCGCGCGCACCTCCGGCTCCGGGGGCGCCGGCGTCGCCAATCCGGGTGATGACGACGTGCGCACCTGGCGCGAGCGGCTTGTCGGCTCCCGGTGGGCACGCCGGAGGGCGGCCTTTGTGGAGCGGCAGATCGTTGCGGAGATACCCGCGTTGAACGACGCCATCGTGAACGGCAAACTTGATGCGGTCTTCTATGGGGGGCTTGATGCGGGCGACGAGACGAAGCGCTTCACCGTCGTCGACTGGAAAACCGGACGACGTCCGCACAAGCCGCAGGACATCAGCGAAAAGCTCATCCAGCTCGACCTGTACAGGCTTTTGCTCTCGGCGATGGAAAGTGTGCCGCTGGACAGTATCGACGCCACCCTCTACTATCTGAGTGAGCCCTCCGTGGCCAGACGCGAGCTGCATGCCCGCGAAAAAACTGAAAAGGAAATCCTTGCCGAGTTGAGCTCCGGCATCCCCCTTGATTCCGATAACGACTAGGCGAGAATCGGTCGCCCATAACCTGTCCGCAGCTGGAAAACGCGTTGCGGGCACCGTGTCGGAGGGGATCCGCGACCCTTGGAAGCATGTGTGGGCGGGCACACATACCGGACGCAACGACAGTTAAAGGAGATCGCAACATGGTTGCGAACGAAAGAATCGCCGACACGCGTGACGCGTATGCGAGGTCCCTCCCGGGCGGCATCTCGCGGGGGGATGCCTCTGGAGTCGACTACCGACGTTTTGAGCGGGGCGATGTGCGGACGATCGTCCGGGAATACGACGGTATGTGGGGCTGCGCTGGCGGAAGCGTGAGCGACGAGGTGTCCCTGCTGCTCTCCCGCCACTGCGTCCTGCACTATCTTTCCCTCAGCACGCGCGGATACATCGCGCAGAGCGATGGCGCGTTCCTGGGCGTGCTCTTCGCGCGTCTCGCACAGGATCCGCCAATCGCTCCCGAAGCCGAGGAGTCGCTCAGGGACGTCGATTCCAGACTCCGGGGGAGCGTCGAGGGCCGCAGGGCGCTGGAGGCCATGGACGAGTGGTTTGCGCGCGAGCCTGTACTGGAGCGCGATGCAGGTCTGCTCGGCGAGGTTCATGCGGAGATCGAGCTTTTTCTTGTGTCGGGGGCGGCGCGCGGCCATGGCGTCGGCAACGGGCTGGGCGCGAGGGCCCTGGATTATTTCCACTCCCACGGAGAAAACCGATATTATCTGCACACGGATTCGTCCTGCGATGTCGGATTCTATGAGCACAAGGGACTGAGTCGGGTGGCCGAGCGGATCGACCCGGGGCGTGCAGGCGGCCATGACGACGGCGCGATGCATGTGGACCAGTTCGTCTATGCCGGACGGATAGGCCTGGACGATGCCGTGGACGGGCGGCTGACATGGGCGTAAGGCGCACGTCGCCCTATGCACGGCTGTTCGCCATCCCCGGAGCAAGGGCCTTCTGTCTTTCGGGCGCGGTTGCGCGCCTTCCCATGTCCATGATGAGTCTGGGCATCGTTCTGGCGCTGAACCACGTCTATGACAACTGGACCGTCGCCGGAACCATGAGTGCGGTCTATATCCTCGCCGTCGCGTTGGTCACGCCCTTTTTCGCGCGTCTGTTCGACCGTTTCGGGCAGCGCCGCATCGGCGGGACCGCCCTGGGCGTCCAGGCGGTGTCCATGCTCGCCTTCGCCTTCGCGGTCATGGCTCATGTCACGATACCGGTGCTTTTTGTTCTGGCCGTGCTGATGGGCTGCACCCAGTTTTCCTTCGGTGCCCTGGTGCGAACCCGGTGGGCCTATGCGCTGCGTTCATCCTCGCAGGCGGATCTTCTCAACGCCGCCTATGCGCTGGAGGCCGCGATCGACGAGCTCGTGTTCATTCTGGGGCCTATTCTCACGGCCTTTCTGGCCACGACGGTCAGCCCGGTCTCGCAGCTGTTCATCCCCACGCTGGCCTGCGTCGCGGGGGGATCCGTGTTCTTCTCCCTGAAGGAGACCCAGCCTCCTGTACTCGAGATCGTGGAGGTGAGCTCCAGCGACATTGCGGATCCCGACGTGCAGGCGGCGATAGGGGATGCGGCGAAGGTCTCCCCCTCCGCCCCCTCCGCGCATTCGCGCATCGGGGGCCTTCTCTGCGCCATGCACGGGCGGCATACGAAAAGCGTGCTGTCGTATCCGGGGATCGCTGCGCTGTTCGTCGTCTTCGTCGTGTTCAATATGAGCTTCACGGCATTCGATGTTTCCGTGACGGCACTGATGAAGGACCGGGGCGTCGAAAGGTTTCTGGGCATCCAGCTCGCCATGGTGGCGTGCGGATCGTGCATCGGTGCGGTGATTTTCGGTTCCCGGAGGCTGTCGCGCTCCAACTGGTCCCTGCTGGTGCGTTTTCTGTGCCTTCTCACCGTGGGGGATGTGGTGCTGCGTCTGACGATGGATAATTTCGTGGTGCTGGGTGTGTTCGAGGTGTTCGCCGGATTGTGCGTCTCGCCGCTGTTCACCATCGGGAACCTCATCGTGAAGGCGAACGTGCCTGCCCGCTCCCTGACCGAGGGATTGTCGTGGCTGACCACGGCGGGGTCGGTCGGCACGTCGTTCGGCTCCACTCTCGCGGGTGCGTTGCTGGATGTGGCAGGTCCCCACCAGGCGATGATGCTTCCCTGGATCACCACCCTGTGCTCGATTCCTCTCGCCCTGTTGGGTTGGGGGCTGGCTCGGCGGGCGCAGGGGGTGGAGTCGGGAAGCGGGCGTCCCGCGGGCTCCTAGCAGGGGCATTGCCCTGTCCGGCGTGCGTCGCCGCAGAGGACCGTCCCCGGTGTGCCGGCTTGAATCCTCCCGGCTTCCCCGTCCGGATGGCCCATGGCTATACTGACATCGGGATTATCGGTCGGGGGCCGCAGCGGATGCCTGCATGCGGATCGGCTACGGGCGCGGCGGGAGAAGATGTGTCGCCGTTCCGCGTCGCTGTGCGGATTGCCGCACGCCCGATGGCCGGCTCCGTGCCCACGCGGCGAAGGATCGTGGCAGACCGCGATCCGAGGCGACGGATGGGCGCAGACAGCAAACGCAATGGAGGTAGATGTGATCAGGGTTTCGGTTATCGGGGCGCAGGGTCGTATGGGGGCCCGCGTCGTCCAGGCCGTCGGCGACGCCGACGACATGCAGCTCGCCCAGGCGATCGGCGTGCAGTCCTCACTTGAAGGGGTTCGTCCGGACAACACCGACGTGGCCGTCGAGTTCACGGTTCCTTCGGCGAGTCTCTCCAACGTTCTGGCGCTGGTCGACCAGGGGGTGAACGTGGTGGTCGGCACCACCGGATGGACCCAGGATGGCCTCGATGAGGTTCGAAGGGCGCTGTCGCATGCGCCGAATCCCGGGCAAAGCGTGTTCATCGCTCCCAATTTTGCGGTTTCGGCGGTGCTGGCGGATGTTTTCGCCGCGACTGCTGCGCGCTTCTTCGAATCGGCGGAGGTCGTCGAGCTGCATCATCCCGACAAGATCGACGCTCCGTCCGGCACCGCCGTGCATACGGCCCGGACCATCGCCGCGGCGCGCAGGCGCGCGGGACTGGGCGCGGTTCCGGACTCGACCCGGACCGATGGCGGCTCGCGCGGGCAGGTCATCGACGGCATCCATGTGCACGCGGTTCGGCTGCGCGGCCTGAACGCGCATGAGGAGATTCTCTTCGGCAACGCCGGGGAGCAGCTCACCATTCGCGCGGACAGTTTCGACCGCTCCTCGTTCATGCCGGGTGTTCTGCTCGCCGTGCGTGCGGTGGCGTCCGCCGGGCATCCGGGGCTGACGGTCGGTCTGGAACATCTGCTGGGCCTGTGAGCGAGCGACGTGAGTCCCGCCCGCGAAGTACGGTGAATAACATGAGTGACGGTTCCATGCACCTTCTTGATCCAGCCCCCTTCGGGCGTGTTCTGCCAGCAATGGTGACGCCGATGAAGCGTGACGGCTCCGTGGATTACGAAGCCGCCCAGAGGCTTGCGCGTCGCCTGGTGGCCGACGGCGCCGACGGTCTGCTGGTCAACGGGACGACCGGTGAATCCCCGGTGACGCACATGGACGAGAAGGTCGAGCTGGTCCGCGCCGTCAAGGAATGCGTGAGCGTGCCCGTGATATCCGGCGCTGGCTCCAACGACACCATCCACACGGTGCGCATGGCCGAACAGACCCAGGAGGCCGGGGCGGACGCCGTCCTCGTCGTGGCCCCCTACTATTCACGCCCCTCCCAGGAGGGGATATTCCGCCACTATGAGGCCGTGGACAAATCCGCGGACAAGCCCGTCATCATCTACGACGTCCCCAGCAGGACGGGCGTGCACATCGAACTGGACACCTATCGTCGTCTGGCTCAGCTTGGCCATGTGAAGGCGGTGAAGGACGCGACCGGCGATATCGCGGGCGCGGTGCGCAAGCGCATCGAAACGGGGCTGGTCTGGTATTCCGGTGACGACGGCCTGTTCCTTCCCTTCCTCTCCATCGGTGCCGTAGGCATCATCTCGGTGATCGCCCATGTGGCGGCGAATCCGATGAAGCAGCTTGCGGACGCCTTCGACCGCGGCGACATCCATGCCGCACAGCGGCTTGCGGTCAGGCTGGCGCCGTTGGTGGAGGCTTTGAACGGCAACGGCTTCCAGGCCGTCATGGCCAAGGCGGCGCTGAAGGTCCGTGGCGTCCTGGACACCACGACCATGCGGCTTCCCAATGTGGGTCCGGGCCCGGATGAGCTCGACAGGGCCCGCAACGGGATGCATGCGGCAGGACTGATGTAGTCCCTACACTCCTCGTCTGTGCACTGGCACAGGCACCAATTAACAGAAACTCAATGAGGAAATGGCAACAGAACAAGAACATAAAAAGGCAAAGACAACACGTAGGCGCGGCGGGCAGTCAGGTCAGTCACGCACGCGTGGGGGGTCGGCACGGTCCGGCTCCCGCTCGAACACGTCCCGTCGCGGGACGCGATCATCTCAGGCCACGGCCCCTCAGCAGGACGCCGTGCTGATAGCCCCTCCCAAGTATCGCAAGGGGTCCATGCGCATCGTTCCTCTGGGAGGACTCGGCGAAATCGGCAGAAACATGAACGTCATCGAATACAACGGTCATATTCTGCTTATCGACTGCGGCGTTCTCTTCCCGAAGGAGGAGCAGCCGGGCGTGGATCTCATCCTCCCCGACTTCCACTACATCAAGGACCGGCTCGACAAGGTCGACGCCCTGGTGCTCACCCACGGTCACGAGGACCATATCGGCGCTGTGCCGTATCTCCTGCAGCTGCGTCCGGACATCCCCCTGATCGGCTCCAAGCTGACGCTCGCCTTCGTCGACGCGAAATGCAAGGAGCATCATCTCAACCCCACCAAGGTCGAGGTCACGGGGCGTGACAAGCTTAAGGTCGGGCCGTTCAACCTCGAGTTCGTCAATGTCACGCATTCCATCCCGGATGCGCTTGCGGTATGCGTGAAAACCGCCGCGGGCTCGCTGATCGACACCGGTGACATCAAACTCGACCAGCTTCCCCTGGATCATCGCATCACGGATCTGGTCGAATTCGGAAAGCTGGGGGAGCAGGGCATCGATCTGCTCATGGTCGATTCGACCAATGCCGAGGTTCCGGGATTCGTCAAGCCGGAGACCACCATCGGCCCCGCTTTGGATCGCGCGTTCGGCGAGGCGACCCGCAAGATCATCGTCGCGAGCTTCTCGAGCCATGTCCACCGTGTCCAGCAGGTGGTGGATGCCGCGCACAAGCACGGGCGCAAGGTCGTGTTCGTGGGGCGCTCCATGGTCCGCAACATGTCGATCGCCGCCGACCTGGGGTATCTTCACATTCCGGAGGGAACGGTCGTCGACCTCAACCAGGCCCACGACATCCAGGACGACAAGATCGTCTACATGTGCACCGGATCGCAGGGCGAGCCGATGGCCGCGCTGGGGCGCATCGCCGACGGCAACCACCGCGACATCACGGTCAATGAATTCGACACCGTGATCCTCGCCAGCTCGCTCATCCCCGGGAACGAACATGGCGTGTACAAGGTGATCAACAAGCTCGTGCAGCTGGGTGCCAGGGTCATCAACAAGAATAACGCCGCCATCCATGTCTCCGGCCATGCCAACGAGGGCGAGCTGCTGTACCTGTACAACATCATCAAGCCCCGTTGCGCGATGCCCATTCACGGCGAGAACCGTCATCTGGTGGCCAACGGGCTCATCGCCGTGAAAACCGGCATCGAGCCGGGCAACGTCGTGCTGGCCGAGGACGGGGACGTCGTCGATCTGTACCACGGCAAGGCGGCGGTCGTCGGATCCGTGCCGTGCGGATACGTCTACGTGGACGGGGACTCCGTCGGCGAACTCACCGACGAGGAGCTGGAGAAACGTCGGATCCTCGGCACGGAAGGCTTCGTGTCGGCCTTCGCCGTGGTCGACACCGACAGCGCCGAGGTGGTGTCCGGGCCGAAGATCTACCTGAACGCGGTGGCGGAGGACGAAAGCGAGTTTGAAAAGGTTCGCCGTCAGATCGTCGAGCAGCTGCAGGACGCCATGATGGGTGGAACGCATGACACCGCGAAGCTTCAGCAGATCATGCGCCACACGCTGGGCGGGTGGGTCGCGCGACAGCTTCACCGCAAGCCGATGATCGTTCCCGTCGTGGCGGACATCGCGGACGCGGTCGATGACGCTATCAGGAAAAACGACTGATGCGAATCGCATAGCCTACAATAGTCCACACGTAAAAGAGTTCACACGTGACATTGATGCGGCGCGGCCGGTTGCAACCGGCCGCGCCGCATCGCATGACAAGAAGGAGCACAAGCATGCCAGGAGCAAATCTCACCCGTGTCGAGGCCCAGGAGCGTCGGAGAGCCGTATCCGGCCCCGTTCACTACCAGGTGGATCTCGACCTGACGGTGGGGGCCGACGACTTCGGCTCCACGACCTCGGTTTCGTTCAACGCCGTCGAGGGATCGAGCACGTTCCTCGATCTCATAGCCGATGAGGTGAGTGACATAACGCTTAACGGCAGGCATCTTGATCCCTCCCAAGCGTATGCGGACAGCCGCATCGAGCTCGCCGGGCTCGCCGCACGCAACGAGGTGGTCGTCAGGGCGTCATGCCGCTACTCCAACACGGGCGAGGGGCTGCATCGCAGCGTGGACCCGTCGGACGGCAACGTGTATCTGTACACACAGTTCGAGGTCCCTGACGCCCGTCGCGTCTACGCCGTGTTCGACCAGCCCGACATCAAGGCGGTTTTCGACTTCTCCGTGCTCGCCCCGACAAGCTGGATCGTCACCGGAAACATGCCGGTTCGATCCACCCGGCCCGTTGACGGCCTCACCCAGGACGGCACCATGGCCGACAGGCCCAATGAGGCGGTGGCCCGATGGGTGTTCGAATCCACGCCGACGATGAGCTCGTACCTGACCGCCATCTGCGCCGGCCCCTATGCCCAGTGGCACAGCGAGTACGCCAACGAGGACGGACGGACCATCCCCATGGCCATGTACTGCCGCCAGGCGCTCAAGGACTCCATGCAGAAGGATGTCGACTATCTGTTCGACATCACCAAGAAGGGATTCGCCTTCTACGCGAAGACGTGGGGCGTTCCCTATCCGTATGCGAAATACGACCAGATCTACGTGCCGGAATACAACGCCGGTGCGATGGAGAACATAGGGATGGTGACCATACGCGACCAGTACGTCTTCTCCTCCAAGGTGACGCAGGCCATGGCCGAACGCCGCGTGGTCACCGTCCTGCACGAGCTGGCACACATGTGGTTCGGGGACTACGTCACCATGCAATGGTGGAACGATCTGTGGCTGAACGAATCATTCGCCGAATTCACCTCGACGATGGCCACATGCGAGGCGACGCAGTGGCACGACGCCTGGGCGACGTTCAACTCCGGGGAGAAAAGCTGGGCGCTTCGCCAGGATCAGCTGCCCACCACCCACCCGATCGTCGCCCCCATCGACGACCTGAACGACACCTACGTCAACTTCGACGGCATCACCTATGCCAAGGGGGCGTCCGTCCTCAAGCAGCTGGTCGCCTATGTGGGACGGGACAGGTTCTTCGAGGGAATCCACCACTATCTCGACAAGCACGCCTACGGGAACGCCACCCTCTCCGATCTGCTCGCCGAATTGGAGCTCACCTCGGGACGCGATCTCAAGCAGTGGAGCTCGCAGTGGCTCGAAGGCAGCGGAATCAATACGATCTCCACCGATGTCACGGAGAATCCCGACGGGACCATCGCCTCCCTGGTGCTGACGCAGAGCGCACCGGAGGACCACCCCATACTGCGCACGCATCGGCTCGCCGTCGGATTCTACAATCGCGACAAGTCGGGCAGGATCGTGCGCACGGACCGTTTCGAGCTGGACGTCCATGGTCGGACGACCTCCGTCGACGAGGCGGCGGGCAGGGTCCGCCCCGAGTTCATCGCCGTCAACGACGACGACCTGACCTATACGAAGCTGCGTTACGATCCACGCTCCCTGAGCTTCGCCCTGGACAATCTTCACGCGTTCACCGACCCGCTGGCGCGGTCCGTGATCTGGCTGACGCTGTGGGACATGACGCGTGACGGACAGCTTCCGGCCGAGGAGTTCATCGATGTGAGTCTTGCCGCTCTGGCGACGGAGCACGAGTCGACCACTTTCCGGTATGCGTTGGCCCAGATCGGCACCACGGCATGGCAGTATGTCCCCCCGGCTCGTCGGCGCGACGTCATCCGTCGCGTCGCCCACCGGCTATGGAAGCTTGCGGAGGATGCGCCTGCGGGCTCCGACGAGCAGTTCCAGCTGGTGAGCGCCTATCTCGGATTCGGCGGCGAGGACGATGGGGAGTTCATCTCCCATGTGCAGGGGCTTCTCGATGGCTCCGTGGCGCTTCCCGGCCTGACGATCGACAACAATCTCGCGTGGGCCGTGACGACCGCTCTCGCGACCGTCAACCGCACCGACGATAAGGGCATAGCCCGTCGTCTCGCCGAGAACGAGACGACGGAGAACCGGGAGTTCGCGTTGGGAGCCCGCGCCTCCATCTCCACCCGGGAGGCGAAGGCCTGGGCATGGGACCAGGCCGTGAACACCGCCGAGCTGACCAACATGCAGCTGGAGGCTGTCGCCGGAGGATTCGCGGGCACCCGCGATGCGGATCTCATTGCGGATTATCCGGGCCGCTATTTCGACATGGTGGATACGGTGTGGAAGACAAAGAGCTTCCACATGGCGGAGGTCCTGCTGGGAGGCCTGTATCCTGCGTATGCCGATCCGTCCACGCTGGTGTCCCTCGGCGATGCCTGGCTTGCCGGTCATGAGCAGGCCGACGCGGCGTTGCGCAAGATCATCATCGACAACGTCGAATCCTCGCGCAGGACGATGAACGTGGTCGCGTACAACGGTTCCCTGCGCTCCTAGGCGCGGGGCTGCGATCATGGCGGTGGGGGCACGCGGGATCGCGTTCCCCCACCGCCATGCCGCGTTCGATGGGACACGGCCGAAATGCGATGAAAAAGGGGCGGTGTTCCCCTTATCAGCCGTGTCTCGTTCAAGTGTGGGTACGATGGTTCTCAGCAATATAATCGAAGAGGCAAGGACTAAGGAACATGCCTAGAATGTTCGGCACCGATGGCGTGCGTGGATTGGCAAACAAAGCGCTTACCGCGCGTCTGGCTCTTGATTTGGGGGATGCGGCGGTTCGTGTGCTTGCGAGTACGTCGGGGCACGGGGAACCGGAAAGCCGCAAGCGAGCCCTGGTGGGCCGGGACACCCGCGTCTCCGGGGATTTTCTGTCCTCGGCGCTGTCCGCGGGCATGAGCGCGGGCGGATTCGACGTCATCGACGCGGGGATCATCCCCACGCCCGGCGTCGCCTATTTGAGTTCGGTTTTGAACGTGGAGATGGGTGCGGTGATCTCGGCGTCGCACAACCCCATGCCGGACAACGGCATCAAGTTCTTCGCCAGGGGAGGGTTCAAGCTCCCCGATGCCAAGGAGGACGAGATCGAAGCGGTTTTGGGACAGGACTGGGATCGTCCCACGGGCGCCGGCGTCGGACGCGTCAGCCATGACACGGTCACGGCGACCAACCTGTACATCGACCACCTGGTCTCCACCATCGCCCCCGTCGGTACCGACAAACGGCAGCCCAAGCCCCTCTCGGGACTGAGAATCGTCGCGGACTGCGCGAACGGCGCCACCTCGGTGGTGGCTCCGGAGGCCCTGCGCAGGGCGGGGGCGGACGTGGTCGTCATCAATGCCTCGCCGGACGGCTACAACATCAACGATCATGCGGGATCCACCCATCCCGAGCAGCTTCAGGCCATGGTGAAGGCCTCCGATGCGGTGATGGGAGTGGCATTCGATGGCGATGCGGACCGATGCCTCGCCGTGGACGAGGACGGGACCATGGTCAACGGCGATCAGATCATGGGCATCCTCGCCCGGGCCAAGAAGAACGCGGGCAAGCTCAATCACGATACGCTGGTCGTCACGGTGATGAGCAACCTCGGTCTCAAGCTGGCCCTGAAGGGCATGGGGATCACGACGGTGCAGACGAACGTGGGGGACCGCTATGTGCTCGAGGAGATGCTTCGCGGGGGGTATTCCCTGGGAGGGGAGCAGTCGGGCCATGTGATCAACCGTGAGTTCGCCACCACCGGCGATGGCACCCTCACCGCACTTATGCTGTGCAACGAGGTCGTCAATTCCGGCGCAAGCCTCAAGCAGCTCGCCGCGGATTTCCCGCAGCTTCCGCAGCAGCTTGTCAATGTGGCCAATGTCAACAAGCTTGCCGCTTCGACCAACGCCGCGGTCCAGGAGGCCGTCGCCCGTGAGGAGAAGGGGCTGGGGGACACCGGCCGGGTGCTGCTGCGCCCGAGCGGGACGGAGTCGGTGGTGCGCGTCATGGCCGAGGCATCCACGCAGGAGCAGGCGGATGAGGTGTGCAATCGTCTCGCGGCGGTGGTCGCCCGGGAGCTGGCTCTGTGATGCTGGGGCGCAAAGGTGTTGACATGGGACTCAACAAAGCGGTCGAGCAGTTGGTGAAGTCGGGAGGCAGGAATCATATTCTGCCGATCGTGCAGGCGGGGGAGCCCGTCCTGAGGCAGAAGGCCGTGCGCTACGACCAGCAGCTGACGAAAAAGACGTTGCACCGCCTTATCGAGGCCATGCATGTCACCATGCTGCAGGCCCCCGGCGTCGGTCTGGCGGCGCCTCAGATCGGGCTGGGATTGGCTCTGGCGGTGGTCGAGGACCATGCTCGTGTGGATGTCGGTGACGGCGAAGCCCCCGAGGGGGAGATCGAGCGCAATGGCGACGACCCCCGGGAGATCGCCGAGTTTCCCTTCCACGTGATCATCAACCCTTCGTATCGTCGGATTGGCGACGTGACCAAAAGCTTCTACGAGGGGTGCCTCAGCGTCGAAGGGTATCAGGCGGTGCGCAGGCGTTGGCTCAATGTCACCGCGCGCTGGCAGGATGAGGCCGGAACGGTTCACGAGGAGCAGCTGCATGGCTGGCCCGCTCGGATTTTCCAGCATGAAACCGATCATCTCAGCGGCGAGCTGTATATAGATAAGGCGCAGATCCGTTCGCTGACGACCGATGAGAACCTTGAGGATTACTGGTGCGAGGATCCCGTGCCGACCGAGGCCGCGCGGAGACTGGGCTTCCGGCTATGAGGGGCACATGCCGATGCGGGAGAACCGACTGATCCGGCCCCGCTCCCGCATTGGCATGCGTCAGTCGAGAAAATCGTGCAGCACCGCGGCCAGCGTCCGTCTGGCCGGATATCTGGCCACCAGCCGCTGGGCGATGTCATGGGCCTCCTGCTTGCTGAACACGGAGGCATACTTGCTCAGGGATTTCGCGATGTGCCGATAGGCGACAAGACGTGAGGGGAGCTTCCCCTCGTACTCCCCGTTGAGACCGATCGGCCCCAGGATGATTCGTCGGGCCTTGTCCGGTTTCGCCAGGGCGATGGTCTTCGCCAGCTTGTCCCTGGACTTGGGAAACTGCAGGGAATATGACCATGCCTCGTTTCCCATCCTCTCTGCGACAAGAATCTGCTCGTATGCCATGTTCCTGGCGAACCGTCCGCGGCCGTCGGCGTAGTCGTGCACGATGCGGCGCACCTGATTCGCCCAGTCCGGACCGCTTGCCGCACGCAGGCGGGCGACGTTGGCGGTGTCCTCCCGGCCGTACGCCTCTATGATCCTTTCGCGGTAGATGTCGCACAGTTCGGGGCGCCTGTCCAGGGCCTCCAGCGCTGCCTCCCGAACGGATCCCCACTCGTAGGGCGCCAGCTGCGAGGGGATCATGGCCAGTTGCTGGTTGGGGTTGTCCCGCAGAACCGTGGAGGAGAAGTCCAGCAGGTCCTTCCATCGTTCCTCTGCGATGAGGCGGGCGGCATAGGTGTCCGCCATCGGCTCGACGTCCCGGTGCTCCTTGAGGAATGCGTCCGCGCCGTGGCCGTCTCCGCTGATGCGGAGCAGGTCATGTTCGAGGAACAGCAGGGACTGTTCGAAGCTTTCGTGGATCTGGGAGGGCGATACGCTGACCGGGTCGGCGTTGGAATCCTCCAGAAAAGCCTGGTCGTCACCTTCGGATGCGGTGGCATCGTCGTCTCCGTGGCCGTCGCCTGCGCCGTCGGATTGCGAATCCCGGTGGTTTGGATGATCGGAGAGCGTGGAGTTCATGGTGCGGATCGCGTCGCTGATGGCATCATAGGCGAGAACGCGTGTGTCATCCCATTGGGCCAGCGACAGCCCGCAGGAGAGCAGCTCGATCATCTGCATGGGGTTGAGGCGGAAATCCTCGTTGCAGGCCACCTGCGTGATGGTGTGCAGGGCCTGCTGCGCCGTCGCGGGATCGGCGTTTCGCGCCAGGCTGTCGAAGTACACGCGGACGTTCTGTATCAGGTTCTTGAGAAAATCGAAGCCCTCCTCATCCCGGTCCGCGATGTTTCCGATGAAGGCGGCCGTGACGTCGGTCGCGGCGGCGAGATTCGTCACGGCATCCTGCCAGCGGGTGCTCATCATTGCGTTCCCGACGACGGCGTTGACCCCTGCCAGGGCATGGGTTCCTATCCGGAATGTGGGCATGTCCGCACGGGGGATGCTGTATCCATGCTCCGTGGGCACGGCGCTGGCCGTGGTGGATCCAATGGAGCGTAGATACCAGCGGATCGGCGTCATCATCATGTCGTGAGCCTCATCGGGGGCGGCGACCGGACTGTCTGAGCGTGTCAGATCGTCCTGGGTGGAGATGTCGCTGATGATCCTGTTCCACAGCAGCATGGGACCCCCCGATCCGCTGTATTGCATCCAGCTGTTGTCCACGTAGTCGCGCAGATCATCGAGAGGGGAGATGCTCGATCGGGAATCATCCGTGTCCGTCGCCGTATTCATCCGCCGCCTCCTCCGTTCTGTGCGTGTCGTTGCCGCTGTATCGCCGGCATATCGTTTCCTCATCAACTCTAGCGGAGCACGACGCCTGTGCGCTCTATGAAAAACACGGGGGTTCGATATCCCCGCCGGTGTGCGCGCCGACACCTGGACCGGTGTGTGTGCGGGCGCCGGTGACAATGTCTGCGTCGGTCGGCGCCGGTGACGATGCCGGCGTGGATCCGCACCTTCGCCGCAATCCGCGACGGTCCATGCTGGTCCGCGCTGGCATCCGGTGCGGACACCGGTCAGTGGTGGAATCCCGACGCCCGGCTCTCGGAGGGCATGGGAGCCGTCAGCGAGTTGAGATAGTCGACGGCGTCATGCATGTCCTCGAGGAACGAGTCCGCGAGATCGTGGCTGAACCCGTTCCTCACCACGATGCGTTGAACGGTGATGTCCTGCAGATTCGCGGGCATCGGATAGGCCGGGACCAGCCACCCCTTCATCCGCAGGCGATCCTGCAGGTCATACAGGCTCCATGCGCGGTCCGCCCTGGGCGTCAGCATCCATGCGAACACGGGTATGTCCGAGCCGTTGTTCCACAGGGTGAAGTCGTCCATGTCGGCTATGTGCGAGGAGAGAAACAGGGCCACGTTATGGGCGTCCTCCTGGACGCGGCGGTATCCGTCGAAGCCCAGGCGCAGAAACATGTAGTACTGCAGAAGAACCTGGGCCCCGGGGCGGGAGAAGTTCAGTGCGAAGGTCGGCATCTCCCCGCCCAGATAGCTGACGTTGAAGACCAGATCCCGCGGAAGGTCCTCGACGCTGCGCCACACGGCCCAGCCCAGACCGGGGTAGACCAGACCGTACTTATGCCCTGACGTGTTGATGGACACCACACGGGGAACGCGGAAGTCCCATTCCAGATTCGGCTGTATGAATGGCGCGATCATCGCGCCGGAGGCCCCGTCCACATGGATCTTCACGTCGAGGCCGGTCGAGGCCTCGATGGCGTCCAGAGCGTGGGAGATCTGTGCCACCGGTTCGTACATTCCCGTGTAGGTCACGCCGAGGATGGCGACCACCCCGATGGTGTTCTCGTCGACGTATCGGGCAAGATCATGCCCGTCAAGCACCTTGTGCTCCTCGCTGATGGGCACGTACCGAGGCTCGACGTCGAAGTAGTTGCAGAACTTCTCCCAGCACACCTGGACCGCGCTGCTCATCACGAGGTTCGGATGGTCGGTGGACAGGCCGGCGGCGCTGCGGCTATGCTGCCAGCGTCGCTTGAGTGCCAGGCCTCCGAGCATGGCCGCCTCGGAGGAGCCTATCGTCGAGGTTCCGATGGCCTTCCCCGGGTCGTCGGCGTGCCACAGGTCGGCGAGCATGGTCCAGCAGCGTGCTTCGATCTGCGCCGTTTTCGGGTATTCGTCCTTGTCGATCATGTTCTTGTCGGCCGCTTCCATGTACAGCCGATTGGCGTAATCGTCCATCCACGTGCCCACGAATGTCGCGAGGTTGAGTCGTGCGTTGCCGTCCAGCATCGCCTCGTCGTGCACGATCTGATATGCGGTTTCCGGGAGGATCTGCGAGGTGGGGAAACGGAATTTCGGGAAGGATGTCGCCTCCTCCGGCCGCGCGAAGACGGGATTGATCTCGACGCTGCCCAGAAGATCCCCATCGGCTTTCGGATTCCATCTGTTTCCATGGGTTCCGCGGCCTGCGCGTGAGTGATGATGCGTGTTCATACAGCCCCCTTGCCCGGCGTCCCGCCCAGTGTCTCCGCCGGTGTCCTTGCCTGGTGTCCCCGCGGAGTGTGGACGATCCGCGGATGGGTGGATACATCGATTTCCGTGATATCAGAGACGGCGGTGCCCAGGGGGGATTGCGGGCTCTTCTCCCGATAACCTTCGCACATGGGGAGAGGCAGGTGATCCGCGCATATGTTCCGTCCCGCACGAATCGCCCGTCCCGCACGGATCCTCCCGTGTGCGGGAGCCCGTGCGGGGTTTCCGACCGCCGCTGGCAGACCGGCGAGCCGGGACTGAGGCCCATTTAGGCCCGTGCGAGTTTGACCGGGTCGAGGATGTCGTCAAGGACCTCGGCCCGTATGCTCCCGCTGCGCAGAGCGGCCTCATGCACGCTGATGTCGCAGTCCAGGGCGGTTTTGGCAATTTCGGCTGCCTTCTCATACCCGACATGGCCGATCAGCGACGTCGCCAGCGAGGCGCAGCGCCGTGCCTCGTCGAGACCCCGTTGGGCATTGACGGCCATGCCTTCCACGCAGTTCGTCCGCAGTGTGTCCATCGCGCGGGCGAGGAGGTGCATGCCGGTGAGCAGGCTGTGGGCGATGACCGGCTCGAACGCGTTGAGCTGCAGCTGCCCCGCCTGCGCGGCGGAGCATACGGTCGCATCCAGTCCGATGACGGTGAAAACGCTCTGGTTGACGCACTCGGCGATCACGGGGTTGATCTTGCCGGGCATGATCGACGATCCGGCCTGCTGTGCGGGGATGCTGATCTCCGCCAGGCCGGCCCTCGGGCCGCTGGAAAGAAGGCGGATGTCGTTGGCGATTTTGCCCAGGTGTATGGCGCAGTTCCTTATCACGCCGGAGGCGGTGACGAAGTCGGCCGTGTCGCTGGTCGCCGCGATGGGATCCGGGGCGAGGGCTATCGGCAGATTGGTGAGCTGGGCCAGATAGTCGGCCGCGGCTTGGCGGAATCTCACGTCCGCGCATATTCCCGTGCCGATGGCGGTCCCTCCGAGGTTGACGGTGGACAGGGGCGCACGCTGGTTCCTCATGGTCGTCGCATCGTCGTCCAGCAGGGAGGCGAAGGCCGTGAATTCCTGTCCGAACGTCATGGGAACCGCGTCCTGGAGCTGCGTTCGGCCGAGCGTGACCTTGGTCATGGTGCGTTTCGCCAGGGAGGCGAAGGATGCCGACAGCAGCTGCGCGCTGTGGGCGGCATCGGCAAAGGCGCTGATGAGCGCGAGCCGAATCGCGCAGGGGTAGGTGTCGTTTGTCGACTGCGATTTGTTCACATCGTCGTTGGGATGGATGACGTCATAATCGCCGCGCGCGTACCCGCCCACTTCCAACGCCCGGTTGGCGATCACCTCGTTCATGTTCATGTTCGTCGACGTTCCCGCTCCGCCCTGGAGCACGTCGATGGGGAACTGGGCGTCGAAATGCCCGCCGCGCACGTCGATGCACGCCTGGGTGATCAGGGTGCACTGCTCATGGGAGATCCCTCCCAGGTCCCTGTTCGCCATCGCGCACGCCTGCTTGACCACGGCGTACGCCCCGATCAGCTCCGGGTGGCTGCTGACGGCGACGCCGGAGACGGGGAAGTTGCTCAGTGCCCGTTGGGTGTGGATGCCCCAGTAGGCGTTCGCCGGCACGTCGAGAGAGCCGATGCAGTCATGCTCCAGCCGGGTGCTTTCGGTCGGGGAGTGTTGCTCGTGTGAGGCCGTTGCCTCGTCGATCGTGCTTTTTCCCTGGCGTAGTGCTGTCTGTGACATGAATGTGTCCTTATCTCGATTGTGCCGAGTCTGGTGCAGCGGCGCAGCGGAATCGAACTGCGTGCCACGTGCAAGGGTATGCGTCCGCGCCATAGTGCACAAGGGGACTGTATCCTAGCTTTGTCATAGGATAATCCTATGACAATAACGCAGCTGCGTGCATTCTATCTTGCGGCGACCATGGGATCCTTTACCGCAGCCGCGCAATACATGGGCATCACCCAGCCCACCGTGTCGGAACTGGTGAAGAAAATCGAAGAGACCTACGGCCTGCCGCTTTTCGTCAGAGGAGGACGGAAACTGGTGCTGACGACCGCGGGGGAGACGCTTCTTCCCTGGTCGCAACGAATCCTCGACGATGAGCTGGGAGCGGGCACCGCCCTCCATTCGCTGAGCACGGGCGACGGTGGAACGGTCTCCTTCGGAATCCTGCAGAATTCGAGCTACTACTTCCTTTCGGACCTGGCAACGGTGTTCCACAAGGCCCATCCCCATGTGAAGGTGCGTCTTGTCGGGCAGAATTCCTTCGAGGTCGCCGATTCCGTGCGCAGCGGGGAGCTGGAGGCGGGGCTTCTGTGTCTGCCGATTCCCGCCGAGAACCTTCACATCCAGCCTCTTATGCGCCATGAAATAGTGTGGGCAAGCTCCAAACCGCAGCGATGCGCCGGGCCGATGAGCATCGAGGACATACCCGCCGAGCCGTTGATACTCTATGACGCCCATCACGGGTGGAACGACCCCACCCGACATCAGCTTGCCCAGCAGGCCCAGCTTCATGGGGTGACGCTGGAACCCCAGATCGAGGTCGAGTCGGTGGACGCCGCCGTCTCCCTCGTGGCAAGCGGGCTGGGGGACACCATCCTGCCCAAGGCGGTGGCGGAGTCGTCGACGTTCCCCAGCACCATCCATACCACCAGTCTGCGGCCGCCCATCTACGACACCTTCGCGCTGGTTCGCAGGCAGAACTGGGAGCTGTCTCCCATAGCCCAGTATCTTGCCGATCTGGCGGTGACGATGCTGCTCAGCGCCAATCTGGACGATCATTCGAACGGGTAGCGCAATCCCCATATGCCGCGGATCCGATCCATGAGACGCATGATCCGGAGCGTGTCGGAATGCGGCATTTCCGCGCATTCGCCCCTGCCGTCGAGAATGGCCCGGGCGGCGGACGCCACCTCGTATTCATAGCCCGTCAGCTGGTCGGGCACGTCGAAATGATGGGTGAGCCTGTGGTCGGTTCCGTAGACGTCGATCGACTCCACGTTGTTGATGTTCGCACACGCCATATATCCCTTGGTTCCCCACACGTAGCCCCCGCGGTCCGAGGCGACCAGCATGGAGCAGGTGGAGACGCCCATGTCGCCCCCCTCGTAGTAGAGCGTGGTGGAGCTCTGGGCGTCGACGCCGGTCTCATAGGGCTGCATGGATGTCTCGATGCGTTCGATCGGCCGCGGGGCAAATATCATGTCCAGAAAATTCAAAGGATACACGCCGACGTCGAGCAGGGCGCCTCCCGCCAGTGCCGGATTGACCAGACGGGCCTTCGTCGTGATCGGATAGCACAGGTTCGCGCTCGCCGAATGAACGACGCCGATGCTTCCCGTTGCCAGCAGATCGCTGATCATGCGGCGCGAGGGCATGTATCGCGTCCAGATGGCCTCGGTGCACAGCAGACCGGTCTCGTGCGCCACATCAAGCAGCTCTTCGGCCTGGGACGTGTTCGCGGCGAATGACTTCTCCACGAGGATGTTCTTTCCCGCCTTGAGGCAGGCGATTCCCTGTTCGGAGTGCAGGCTGTGCGGGGTGGCGATGTAGACCAGATCGACTTTCGGGTCCGCGAGCAGATCCTCATAGGAGCCGTAGGCCACGGGGAAGCCATACTGCTTGGCGAAGGCCGATGCCCTGTCCTTGTCCCGGGCCGCGACGGCATAGGGCGCGACGAGATCCGAATAGCGCGGATCGCCGGCCATTCTCACCAGGGTCGTCGCCATCGCATGGGCGATCCCACCCGCCCCCAGGATCGCGACGTTCACTTTCAGGCCCTGCCTTTGAGCCTTGGCCTGTTCGCCGTTCAATGCGCTCATTGTTCCTCCTTGACGATGACGGTCTGGTCACTGCCTTCCAGTCTATCGTCGGGTTTCCTCGTGGGCTGCATGGCGGTTCGGGTTGTGCTGTTCGCAATATCGAGGGCATGCCTGTGGCGTCCGGGCTGTTGGTATGGTAAAGATATGATCAATTTGCGTTCGCGCGCCACGCGTCTCGGCGTGCTCGACATCGGATCTAACACGGTGCACATGCTCATCGTCGACGCCGCGCCCGGGGCGCGTCCCGATGCGGAGGCGAGCGTCAAATCCACCGTTCGGCTGATGAAATATCTCAAAGAGGACGGGTCCATCAAAAAATCCGGTGTGGAGGCCATTCTGGGCGGCGTCGATCAGGCCATGAAGCTCGCCGAGGAATACAAGATAACCCAGCTGCTGCCTATGGCCACGTCAGCGATCCGCGAGGCCCCGAACGGGAACAAGATCATTCACCGGGTCGAGGATCGCATTGGGCAGCGGGTCACGGTTCTGGCCGGAGACGACGAGGCCCACCTGACCTTTCTCGCCGCGCGCCGCTGGTACGGGTGGGACGCGGGGAGTCTTCTCATGATCGACATCGGCGGGGGCTCGCTCGAGGTGGCCATGGGGTCGGACGAGGAGCCGAGCGTGGCGGCAAGCGTGCCTGCGGGTGCGGGGCGAATCACCAGCGAGTTCCTTCCGGAAGGCATGGCCAGTCCCGAGGAGCTGGAGGACGTGCGCAAGCATGTCCGTCGCATCCTTGAGCCCATGGTCAGAAAGTTTCCCGGATCCAAATACCCCAACCATGCCGTCGGGACCTCGAAGACCATGCGCTCCCTTGCGCGGCTCGCCGGTGCCGTGATGAGGCAGCCCGGCCGCGAGAACACCCTCATCATGACGCGGGAGCAGCTGGAGGACTGGATTCCGCGGCTTGCCGCCATCGCACCCGAGCAGCGGGTAGCGCTTCCCGGCATCACGCCCGAAAGAACCATGCAGATAGTGGCGGGTGGGGTCGTCGCCGACGAGGTCATGAAGGCGCTGAACGTGAACGAGGTCGAGATATGCCCCTGGGCGCTGCGTGAGGGGGCCATCCTGCGCTGGCTTGATCAGTTCGGCCGAACGCGGCTGGGCTTTTAGTCCCGCCGGGGTTCCGGCCCGCTCGGACTTTTCCTGTCGCCCGTGATGCCGGCGAGTTCCGTGCGCACCTTGTGCAGCTTGGCGTACAGCTCGTTGCGCTGGTTGGGGTTCTTCGCCCGCGCGTGGTCCCTGGCCAGTTTTTCCTCCTGGGCCTGCAGAAGGCGCGTGCGCTCCCTCAATGCCAGGCGCTCGTCGATGTTTCCGCCGTCGATGCTTCCCAGAATCGCCTGTGCGCTAAGGGTGTCCCATACGCCGTCCATGTCGCCGGCGGGATTGCCCGGATCCTTCAGAACCAGTCTCATGTCGCGGACGGGTTGCCATGCGCCGGAGAACACCCTGACCTGGGCGATGTGCCCGGCGCGTCCCGGCAGTGTGCGAAGCACCGCCAAGGCGCATTCCTCCTCTTCCCCGCGTCCGTCCGGGCTGGTTCGGCTCGCGCCGTTCGACGGGCTCGGGGCGGACGAGTCGGTCTCGGGCCGGTGACGGACGCAGACGAAAAGCATGCCCGATGCCCTCATCCGCGCGATGTGCTCGATGATTTCGGTCGGAATCGCCTGGTCGCGTACGTCCAGAGCGAGGATGAGTATCTCCTTGATGCGGCTGCCCTGCGCAACGCCGATGTTGGCGGGGGTGAGCACGGCCAGCATGTGGATGCCGCCGATGTCGGTGGTGAATCTCTGCCGAAGCTTGGACGATACGGGCGCCGCGGCGTAGAACATCTGCGGGGGGAGGGTCCCCTTGCTTTCCCCCACCGCCGCGGCGGAGGGCAGACCCAGGGTGAGTGCGGACAGTGAACCACAGGATGCGACAGCCATAATCGGCCTTTCTCATAGCCGTTGTTGGGTGGCCGCGGAGGGGAGGGCCGGCACGGCCACGAGCCGTTTCCTCCCCGCCACGGGCGGTTGAACCCCATCATATCCGCATCGGCCCATCGGCATGTCGTGCGCCGCATGCGCCGGGTGATCCCTTTTCCCGGATGCGGGGGAGCGCCCCGTCTCTCAGCGGGCGCGAGGCCCCGGTGTCGCGGCTTTCCGCTGCCCGGCGTTCCCTTTCGGAGGGGAGGGCAGCCTCCCGGCGTTTTTCAGACTGTCGCGCAGCATGAACTCTATCTGACCGTTCACGCTGCGCAGCTCATCGTTTGCCCAGCGTTCGATGGCGGTCCAGAGTTCAGGGTCGATGCGGAGCGGATACTGTTTTCTCCGTGCCATTGCGTGCGTCCCCTCCTGTTCTCCGTCGTCTGCGGTCGGTGTGCGCCGCTGTGCTTCCGCGGCCTCCGGATTCCATGCGGACCCGTCTAACTGTATAGGGTACCGGCATTGATCACCGGCTGGGCATCGTTGTCGGCGCACAGCACAACCATGAGATTGGAGACCATGGAGGCCTTGCGTTCGTCGTCCAGCGTTATGACGCCGTCTCGCTCCAGCTCCTTGAGCGCCATGTCGACCATGGAAACGGCTCCCTGGACGATTTTCGTGCGGGCGGAGATGATGGCTTCCGCCTGCTGCCGGCGCAGCATCACCTGCGCTATCTCCGGGGCGTAGGCGAGATGGGTGAGACGTGCGTCGTCTATGGTGATGCCGGCGGGCTCCAGGCGTTGTTCGAGCTCCTTCTTCAAGGCCTGGGAGACTTCGGTGATGTTGGCCCGCAGCGTGATCTGCCCGTGCTCGTCGCCGTCCTCCCCGTTGTGGTCGTAGGCGTAGAGACTGGCGACATGGCGCAGCGCCGTTTCTGACTGCGTTCGGACATACTGTTCGTAGTGATCCACGTCGAACACGGCCTTGGCGGTGTTCACCACCCGCCAGACGATGACGTTGGCGATTTCGATGGGGTTGCCGTTCTTGTCGTTGACTTTGAGCTTGGGTCCGTTCAACGTCCGTGCGCGCAGGCTCATCTTGGATCTGACGGCGCTCGTCTGCTCGCCCGACTCGTCGCCGCTCCCCGTTTTCTGCGTCGGTGCCGTCCGCGCGGCGGAAAGGATGTGGGCATAGAACGGGTTGGCCCAATAGAAGCCTGTGGAGCGGACGGTTCCCCTGTACTCGCCGAAGAGCACAAGCACCCGGGCCTCGTTCGGCTGCAGGGTGAAGAAGCCGAACGAGATGACGAGCATGAGCGTCATCGCCAGAAGCGCGATGACGATGAGGGTGATGCCCCCGTTTCTCACGGCGCTGCCCTGCGTCTCGGACTGCGAGGAGAGGACTGAGCCGAGCGCGAGCAGTATGCCGGATGTGATCCAGCCGAGGAAGACAAGCGAGAGTGCCTTCCATCCGCGTGCCGCGTTCCCCTGCGTCTCCCGCGAGGCTGCGTCGCCATGCCCTGGGGCACCGGACTGCGGTAGGTTGTTGGATTCCATGATGTGTCTTTCCTTCTGGCTGTAGGGAGACGTTGTGCCTCCCGTTTGGTATCAATATGATATCACATTGATACCAAACGGGAGCAGGACGATAGGCATCTCATGATGGTGAGGAGAATTTCTCTCTTCTGCACATCATGTCTGTGGTACCTGATTCGAATTGGTGCGGCGCAATCCGCGACCCTGGGGATTGGGCGCTTGCGCACGAGCAATACGTGTCCGTCGTGGTTCCGCTGCTTGCGGGAAAGCCGCAGACCGGCCGCCAACCGGCCGTCCACGACTCTGGATGCCCGGCGTCCACCAGCGGCCCACCCCGTGTTCGGGCGGCCGGTGGACCCGGCGATCAATCTCCCCGTTCGCGTGCCCGACCACGCTCGTGCGCGAGACCCGCAGCCGCTTCGCCATCTCCGCATGATTCAGACCGGCTTCCTCGAGCTGCCTGATACTCTGTCGGACACGCATCGGTGTCGTCACTCACTCCCTCCCGAGAACCATCGACTGGCACACAGCACTCGGGAATCCAACAGGAACCCCACGGCATCGATGCCCTAAAAGCAACCGACACCCCGCCGACACCGAACAGCATTATTTGATCACTGACACGGGCGGCCCAATTCCCGGACTGCGCATACGTCCGTGCGCGGCTTTTCTGTTCCTCTGGAGTCGTCGATATCCGAGCCATGGCCGTTCCCCCCGCCGATGCTTGTTGCTCCCGGCAGTGAACGGACCCATGTTGACGGGCGGCCGTCCCGCTGCCCTTGCGATGGGGGCTTCCCGATATGCTCTCCCCGGCCGCAACGGTTCACAGCATACAGCCGGCAGGCAGATGCCATAAACCACAGCCTGCTCTCACTGCGCAAAGACGAACCACAAGGGAGATACTTTCCAGACAGTCCCATTACTGCTGGTACACCAAGCGCTGCCAACGGAGTTGCCGGATTAGTTGAACTGGTGGATGTCCGTTTGCAATATTCATTCATGCCTTTGCTCGCCTGATTTAAACCTTCTTGGGTTCCAACCACGTAAAGTTGCGTGGTCTCTAGATCGAGGCGAGTCCGTTTGGTTCCTTCATCTCATCAGCTCCTGGCGTTTCAACCAAAGAAAACAGGAACAAAATCAGCCTTGTATTGCATCCTGACAAAAGGACTCTGTAGCCCGTTGGGGTACAACGGATAAACAATGTCACTGATCAGAATCGAATATGATTTTGAAACATAACGACGAACGAAAGGTTTCCATTGAAATCGCTAATTACTGGCAGTCTGGCAGTCCTATTAACTTTCTCACCATCTATCTCTACAACGACAATAAACCCAAGCACTTTCACGGGAGCCGCAAGCACATCATCCTTTATTTGTCCTGTTTGGATGAAGTGGCTCTGCCGGTAATCGATGATACTAATACATTGTTGTCTCCTGCAATGTTCATGGGAATAGCTGCATAAACGGTCCATTCCCCATGCTCCCTGTTGATCTGTAATGTACCGCCAAGAGTATCAATGGTTTTGCGATGCAATTTGAGCCCTTTACTAGTCGACGCTGGTTCTATCCATGTCGAGGAGCGTTGAAGTCCGTTGGTCTGGGAGACGATGATTCGATCGGGAGCCAATACGACCGTAAGATGGTAAGAACTACAGGTCGGGTCACAATGCAACTCAATATTCGTGTACAACTCTTGGATAAGATTCACTAGTTCGCTTCCTGTCGAATCCATAGCCGCGGTGGTGTTTCCCCTGATAACTGTTCGCCCGTTAAATCCCAGCTGGTGTAGTCGAGCTTCGTTGGTATTGGCGAGGTGGGCAATGTTCTCGGCCAGTGAGTCGATCCCAATAATTGTTGTGACTCCTTGGGCTTGTCCGTCAAGTTGGTCGATGATTCCTCGAATGTCATCCAGCGCCTTTTCCATATTTGATGCGACGAATGTCCATCGTTCTTTCTCATCCGTTTGCGTGATGTGTGGCAGTGTGTTTTGGGCTAGGATTGCGACGCGAGAAAGCCTGGCGGAAACTGCATCGTGCATAGTCGAGGCGATAATCGCGTTCCTGCTCAGCTGACTGAGTTTTCTTTCCATTTCGATTTGTCTGTCATTTTTCTCTTTCCACCGCCATCCGATTCCCAGAAAATACGCAAACACGAGCAGCAGATCAAAACTCACTAGAGAGCCTAACGATGCGAACCCAGTAAGTTGTGGTGCGGCAACAGCTTGATAGGCTGCCGACAGCATCAGCAGTAGCAGCGTGGGGAAACTCGCCCATCGAGATATTTTCATTCCAAGAATAAATAAGGCCACTAAGGTTCCCCACAATGAATTTGGCCCTGTCATGTCTAATAGTAGAGCATCAAGTAGGGAAATGATGATGATGCAGCCGCTGGCGAGAACATCATTGCAAACAAGCAGCAGAATCGACAGGCAGTAGATGACACTCATCCAAGTGTCGACGAGACGTATGGTGGGGCTGGTCCACCATTCAAGTGCTGCCGCGACAAGTAGGAGCAGTGAAACCGCAATAAGTATGCACCGTCTGCGTTTCTCACTGGATTCGATTCGGTCAAGCCGCGCACTAATCCACGCGTTCAACCATCGCAGATCGAAGTATCTCAATGTTCCCGCTCCCACCACCAGGCGACGATCTTAGCACGAGAAGAAACACCAATTTTGTGTTCAGCTCGTTTCAAATTCGTTTTCACGGTTTCAACCTTCACCTGCATAATCACAGCCGCTTCAGCAAGAGACTTGCCTTTAGCACACAGTTCAACGGTCTGTAGTTCGCGTGAAGTCAATGATACTGGCCGGGAACTCGAACAATGTACCCCATCGTAAGCCTCCTGAGCAGTTCTAAAGGCGTATACGCGGGTGCCCAACTGAATCGACAACGCCCCTGAGGCTCTTATCCCCTGTAACGCACTGCACATGCCAGAAATATTATCCTTGGCAACAATGCCTTGTGCACCCGCGTCGAGCACTCGGTCTGCGTACCGGCGTAGAGAAAACGAGGTGATGGCAAGCAGGGAACTATGAGCCGTTCTGCTGCGAATTGCATAGCACACTTCCGGTCCGGTTGAATCCTCCAGACTCATATCCACCAATACGATGTCAGGTTGCATCTCGTCGAAACGAATATGCTCGATCGCTTCCCCTCCTTTTCGCACCCTCCATAGAAACTTTGACTCAGGCAACATTCGTGATATTCCCGCCTCAATGCCCCGCAAGGCAAAGGCATCATTGTCGACAATGGCAAGCTGCAAGGGCGAAATATCAGCCATCATGCCTACCTACCTTATCTTGGAGCTTTTACGGGAACTCTTCATAGTCATGATATCGATTCGATGCGAGCGTCCCGATGCACCGTTTTACTGATTCCGTTCCAATTCACGACTATCACGAACCCCTTGCTATCCATGGATTCGGTTGCGCATATTTCTGCACACCTGTGACAGCTTACTCCCACCATTTCAACGATGATCGGCTAGCGTACCCCATTGGATGACATGCTCTGTTACCTACGATGCGAATAAGAAATAATAGTGGCAAAAGCGATCATTCGACACCTTGACAATGAGAATGAAGGAGAACGAAATGCATGTTCATACTATGAACGAGAAGTCGATTGTTGTCCAGTTGACGTTGACGACTTAACAGTACAGAAATCATCAGGGTTAACCAGGTGAGACGGAAATTATACTTGAGATGGCTCAGTCAATAATCATTGAGCTAGGAGAAGTGATAATACTGGTAGTATAGTTCGCTCAACAAAACCAGTTTATTGGTTAAAAGACATCAATTGCATAGAGACCGTTGGTAGTGCCCGGTTTTTTGCGCACTTTGGTTTTGGCTCGTCGTTGTGACGGTGTTCAGTTCGCTTCCCGTATGGTGTCGCCTAGTCGGGACATGTCCAGGTAGCGGCGGGTGGACCAGTCGTTGCCGGTGACGTATCGGATCCTGGCGCTGATGAGCATCAGCGCCGATCTGCCGTCGGGGAACGCGCCCACCACGCGGGTCCTCCTGCGGATCTCCCGGTTCAATCGTTCGATCATGTTGTTGGTCCGTATGCGCCGGCGGTGCTCGACCGGATAGTCGGCCAGCAGGTAGGTGATGGTCTCGCCGATGCCCTCCCTGAGGCACGTGGCGGCCTCCCTGAGCTTCCTGGAGTCCATTTCGGCGGCCACCGTCTCGGCCTTTGCCAGCGCCGACTCACGCGACTCCATCGCGAAGATCGCTTT
>JALCNP010000021.1 GCA_022649135.1 Bifidobacterium sp. | reverse complement strand
CCTCATGCAATAACGAACGACCAAACAAACCAGACAAGACCAGCCAACGCCCAAACGGCCTAAAACCAGCCGCTCAAACGGACGACAAGACACGCCATATCGGCCGACAACAACTTGACAAAACACATCCATTCCCCGGCCTCGCTCGCCCACTGCAGCGACCCGCCGCACCTCTCCAACTCCCGCCGGAGCAGTGCCAACCCGCAGTCCGACGACAACCCGAACTCCAATCGGGGGTCGGGCGCATTGGAACCGCCGTCGCACCCGTTCGACCCCAGGCCGGAATCACACCCATCGGCACCGCGCCCGCCGGCATCACGTCCAATGGGATCGGAGGAAAGCACACGCACGCAGTCCCCGTCGGCATCGGCCTCCAACGCAAACGCTCCGGGACTGCCGTACTTGAGCATATTCATGCCCAGTTCACGGACGCATCGCTCAACCAGCCGTACGACCGCGACATCGACATCCAAAAAGTCCCCGGTCACGCGGACCAGGCCTTCCCACTCCCGCGATTTCAGCCATCGATCCAGCTCCGCTGCCGTCGCCGTCAGACGCGACGCGGGATCGGCCCCCGGAACGGCCCCGCGGCCCGTAACGTCCCTCTGCCCCGGACCTGCGGAGCCTTCGCCAAGCGCGGCACGCTCCGGAATGAGGATGTCCTCCCGCAGCCGCACCACACTCCGTTCCAGAATGTCCTCGACCTCACGGATCTCCGCCAACACCGCGGTATCGACTCCTTGACGGGCGCTGATGGCACGGCACCGCAGCATCGCGGCAACCAGATCGTTGGCCAACGAGTCATGCAACATCCCCAGCATCCGCAGCCGATGCTCCCGCTGCCGGGATCGCTCGGCCCCCACCGACTTGGCGCGCTCGGCGTCCCCGGCCATGCCCACCATCGAGCCGATGCACCAGCACATCGCGCACGCCTGCACGGAAGGTGCAACCGCAAGCAGTGGCTCGGACCCCATCGCGGCGCCGAGGAGCCCCGGCAGGCATCCGAGGGCGAGCGCCGCGACCACGGACACCATCGACCGCCACCGGCGGCCAAGCACCGCCATCGCCAAGCAGACCGGCGCGGACAGCAGCCAGTTCACGTCCGGCCCGGGAACAGGAAGCGCCATAAACAGAACTCCGCATACAGCGATGGCCAGGGATGCCATCATAGGGACGCCGGGAAGGACCGCAAGGGCGAACGGATCAGGCTGGTACGATCCGGTAGTTCAGAGACGGCCGGAAGGAGGAGGCATCCCTCCGGGTACGGCCGTCCGAGCAAGCGCCACGAACCAGCGGAAAGGCCGAGCGGCGGCCATGAGCGGCCGGGTAGGGACACCCGATCGGCGGTCCGGACCCTTGCGGGGTCCGTTATGCCTCCATGGGCGGTCGCATCCCAAGCAGGTGACCGGACCGGATCCGCGGCGGGAACCCATACGGCCCCGCACCAGGGTGATGCCGGCCGGCAGGCACGCATACACCGCCTGGTGAAGCGGAAGTTCAAGGCGGGCAAGGCATTCGAAAGACCGGGCGCCGAAATCACGTGTCCACGGCCGCCGGCACCAGAGCCCCCCCCATGACATGGCCGGCAGGGAGACCATCGACCACCGCTCGGTACATGTTTCAGCGCCCCGGATCCCGCCCGATCGCAGCGCCCGCCCGCCATGCGCGAGGCAGAACCTCCCGAGGAACGCGCACCCGAGGTCCGCCGATCGACGGATCGCAAGAGCAACCGCCTGAACAATGACAAGGCGAAGAGCTTCTTCTCATGGGCAGGAGGCAACCCAGAAAGGTTCACTCGTGAACCTGACGGCTACATTAATTGGTACAGCACCAGACGCATCAAGATGCGTCTGGATTGGAACAGCCCTATCGCGTATCTGCTCAAATAAACCACATGATTCAATTCAATTGCTATCCAAGAAACGGGGTCACTTGCACCACTGGAATGCAATCCACCTCACAACTCTGATTCGTGTGATTGTTAACGGCAAGCATGTCACAGCTACGCGAATCAGACATGATGAACACAGATCATCAAGTTGAGAAACCAGTCTTCGGATAATTTCGGAATTCACATCAATTCACATATTTGATGTGAATTGATGTTGTAATTTGTGAAAATATGCATTACACTGTGAGCCATGCCGAATACAACATATAAAATACAAGCAATTGAAACAATCGTTAATACGGGGGTTTTAGTTATTGTCCGACTTGATGATCATGACGAGGCGTTGAATGTGTGCGAAGCCGCCATTGCAGGCGGTATCAAAGCCTTGGAAATTACTCTTTCAACTCCTGGTGCCTTTGATATCATTAATACGCTGGCGACAAAGTATGCAGATAAGGATGTCGTGGTTGGGGCTGGAACTGCATTGGATCCAGCCGCTGCTTACAAAGCCATTGGCTCGGGTGCGAGAATGCTGATCAGCCCTAATCTCAACCCAGAAATGATTAGAACCGCAAATCGATATCAGGCTGTTTCCATCACCGGCGCGATGACCCCCACGGAAATTGTCAACACGCTTGAAGCTGGGACAGATATCGTAAAACTGTTTCCCACCAATGTTACCAATATGGAGTATGTGAAGGCTGTTTCGTCGCCATTGCCGTGGGCTCCGTTAATGCCTTCAGGTGGCGTCACTGCCGATAATGCAGAGCAGTGGATCAAGGCAGGCTCATTGATACTAGGCGTTGGCAGTTATATAACTAAGGCGGCCAAAATTGACGGGGACTACTCCCGCGTGACAGAATCCGCCAGACAGATGTTGTTTGCGGTCAAAAAAGCGCGTGCGGCTCGATAGTAATCAGCATCGAACTTGACTGACGGCGAAAATCAGGAGGCTAAGCCATCAGGGGTCAGCGCTGACGACCCTGATGACATGTGATGTATTCACCCTTATAAAGCCGTGCATCGATTCTCATACCTATGAAACAAAGGAGTTTAGTTATGAATACAGAAACTGGGGTCAACGACGAACACGATTTGAACAAGCCAAATGACGAAGCAACACGCGGCAAACATTTGAGGTGGTTGTTCATTACCTTGCTTGTTTTGGGAGGTGTCGTCAATTACCTCGACCGAAGTAATCTTAGTATCGCCAACACGACCATCGCCAAGGAATTTGGTTTGGATTCAACTCAGATGGGTTTAATTCTTGCGGCTTTTTCCTGGCCTTACGCAATCGCGAATTTGCCTGCTGGGTATCTTGTTGACAAATTTGGCCCTAAAAAGATTTACTCGTGGGCTGCAACCTTATGGTCCGTTGTTTCTCTATTGAGCGCCACCGCAAGTACATATGGTGCATTCTATGCTTTTCGTGTGGCCTTGGGCATTTCAGAATCTCCCTTCTTCACCGCAGGGCTGAAGGTTTGTGACAACTGGTTTGACGATAAAGAGAAAGCGTTGCCCGTATCAATAGTCAATACTGGTTCGCAGATCGCCAACGCTATTGCCCCTCCAATTTTGACGATATTGCTAATCAAAACAGGTTGGCGCGGCATGTTCGTCATTATTGGCGGTCTCGGATTAATCGTCACTCTCCTTTGGGTGGTTTGCTATCGCAATCCGACAGTTCGCGAGATCGCTGCGATAAAAGGCAAACAATGGGTTATGGAAAACGCCTCTTCAAAGCCGTCAACGACGAAACAGAAAGATGATCGCAATTCGGGAAGTTGGACAGACCTCTTTAAGCAGTCAAACACCTACTTCATGATCATTGGAGCGTTCGGGATCTTCTACACGGTGTGGGTATACCTGACTTGGCTGCCGACATATCTGCAGAAGGCTCGCGGATTTGATCTCATGACATCAGGTTGGCTGGCAATGCTGCCTTATCTGTGTGGGATCGTGGGCGTATTGGCAGGTGGCTGGGTTTCCGGGAACATGCTTAAGGCTGGTTATAAGACAATCACTGCGCGTAAGGTTCCCATCGTAGTTGGAGCCTTTTTGGCTGCGTGCTCGGTGCTGCCGGTCGCTTATGTTCATAACATCACCCTCACGATGATTCTATTGTGCGTCGGTTATTTCGCCTCGCAGGTACCAATTGGATGCATGTGGACATTGGCTGCAGATGTTGCTAAACCTAATCAGGTATCCTCTCTTGGGGCCATACAGAACTTCGGAGGATTCGTTGGTGCCGCGGCAGCCCCCATGGTGACGGGATATATTCTGGACAGGACTGGGCAGAATTTCACACTCGCTTTTGTGGTTGCTGGAATATTGCTTCTCGTAGGCGCAGCATCTTATCTGTTCTTCGTCAAAAGTCCTGCATCCAACATTATTGGAGATACAAAATGAGTCAATCCACTCAGAGCATGGCCGCAGCTTTCTTCATCATCGGTCCAGCAGGGTCAGGTAAATCCTGCCTTGCCGAAGCATTGGTTTCACGTCTTCACGGTGCTTACGTGGACAAGGATATAATCTGCAATGGCTTCACTGGCGAGCTTTTGAAAAGTCACGGCTATGATTCATCCGAGCGTGACGGTAATGCATACTATCTGAGTGAGCTGATGTCAATCGAGTATAAGACCTTACTGAAAGTTGGTACAAGCAACATGCAGCTTGGCACACCCGCGGTTTTCGATGCACCTTTCGGGGCGTATTTCAAAAACGACGATTTTATCAACCGCGTTAGGGAAAAATATAGGTGGCCGGATGAAGTAGATGCTGTCGTCGTCCACGTTGCGGTTGATGGTGATACTGTCCGCAAACGACTAATTACACGCGGACTTCAGCGCGATTCCTGGAAGCTGGAACATTGGAATGAATTCTGGTCAAAGACCTCGGGGACAAAATGCCAATGGAAAGGAGCATTGCACGTGACAGTGGACAACAACATAGCCGACAAAGATTACACCGCAGACATCAATTCGATTCTGCATCGGACTGGTCATTGACTGTCAAGAGCACTTTTTGCAGTCGTCGTTAAAAACCAAGATGCTCCGACATCATCGCAGACCGTTCAAGAACCGTTGTGAATTTGGCCGACGGCTGCGATGTGTACGGGTACTTGCCATTCGTTGGAAAGAAGTTGTCGGGTTTCATCCGCAAGCCCGTCATCCGTCAGGATTCCGTTCAACTCGTCCAGCTGCGCGACGTTGTAGGATTCCCGAACCCCGTACTTTGTACTATCCGCAAGCAGATAAGCCGAATCGGCATATAGCATTGCAGTCTGTTTGAATTGAACCTTATCTGTGCTTGTGGTAGTTACTCCAGTTTCCGAATCCCAAGCGCCAGAGCTCATAAAATAGAGATCAGCGTTTATTTCCTCGAGTATTTTTGTTGCCAATGCCCCTGATGATGAACGACTGTCCGAATCAACCATTCCACCGGTATGAATGACACTAAGTTTGGGATATTGGAATAAGGCCTGAACGAGGTAGAAATCATTTGTAATAATCAGTATGCCACTATGCTGACCCAGATAGGGGGCAAGAGCTTCGCAAGTTGTTCCGGCATCAATCGTGACAACCATGTTGTCGCGCAGTAATTCCGATGCCATCATGGCTATCGCACGTTTGCGCGGCATTTCCAGACTTTCGCGTTCCTCTCTTGCCCGAGGAGGGGTTTGTCCGTTGTTCAGTGAAGCAAGTTTGACGCCGCCAGGAGTGGAAATGACCTTACCGGTTTCTTCTAAAGTGGCGATATCTCTACGAATCGTCATATGCGATACGCCGAATCGCTCGACGAGTGACTTGGTCGTCACTACACCGGCTGTACGTAGCATATCAGCAATGATCTGCTGCCGTTGAGCGGGAATGAGTTGAAGCTCCTCTTTCACGGCATTATCCTTTCCGTAGTCCATCCATATACCAACATATTAACGTGGATTCACATCAATGCACAATGAAATGGTTCGCGAAATGTCGAACGGCATCTGATCGCTATCACCCCCCATTCCGGGATGCAATTCATCGGGGCAGAAGCACGCTGAGTTGCACATTGAAAACCAACACCCAATGCCTTCGCTGCCACTTTCGAAGGTAAAAATCAATCAGAAATACGCCAAGCCACATACGCCGTTAAACCGACACTCTCAAATAATCAAAAGTAGACTCAACACAGATATCTTCCAGTTGTGGTCACAATGGCCATAGCTGCCTAAACCGAACTTAGCCAATAGTTTACATTAGTTGTTGTCATAATGACAACAACTCACAAAGCATAAAATTTCCTGAAAACGAAATGGGTGGGACTCTAACACCTACCCATTCGACTGGTCGAATGCGAAAGCGTGCATAATATTTCAACTGGTTTGACCGGACAGCTATTAAAACGATAACGTCCGAATTCTTGCGCGAATTCGTTGGGGCTTCATGTTTTAGATGGGCATGGTCCGTGGCCTGTGCGCGGTTTTCAGTCGCCGAACAAGAAAACCGCGATTGGAAGGCGGGATACGGGACCGTGCCCGAGAAAATCATACGGGTCAGCCGGGCCATGTTCGAGACCGAACCCGACCGGATGGCGACCGAGAAGGTCAATCAGCTGCCGAATGCGATGCCGGACGCCGGGGCGGACGAGCTGACGGGAACGGCGAGATACGGGCGTTCGGATGCCGGGAAGGCGTACCGTGCGGGGCACTGCGAGCGGGATCCGACGGTCAGGGCCGGCAAGCTCAGCGTGAGGGTGCCGAAACTCAGGGGGGCGGTCTTCGGGTCGGCGGTGATCGAACGCTGCCGACGCCGGGAGGGGAGCGTCGGGGAGGCGTCGGTCGACATGCATCTGGCGGGCGTCTGCACGAGACGCGTCGATGACGCCGGCCAGGCCCTGCGGGGCGAGCGGATGCCGTCCCGGACCCTGTCCGACAGGCTCAAAAAGGTCTACAGGGACATCGGCGCATGGCGTGGGCGCCCGCTGTCCCGGCCGTGCCCGTACGCGTCGCGTGGACGGCGTGCGGCACAGGCGTTCGCGGGGAGGCGCCGTGGAGAGCGTCAGCGTGCCCGCGGCGATCGGCGTCGGCATGGACGGGCGCCGCGAGGTCATCGCCGCGGCCGAGGGATCGACAGGAGGACGCCGCCGGCCGGAACTCGTTCGTCCCCCCGCCCGTCCCACGGGGGCCTGCCGGCGTTCGGAGGCGGCCGGCGACCGGTGCGCCGGGCTCGTCTCGACGGTCGGCGAACCGCCGCCCCGGTCCCGCTGCCAGCGGTGCATGGTGCACTTCATGCGTGGGCGTGCTCTCGAAAGTCTCCCGGCGGCACACGCGGCGGGCCGCCGACGCGCTCAGGGCCGTGTCCGCCATGGAGCCGCGCGACCCGGCGCCGGCCAGGGCCGAGACGACTGCGGCCGAGATGGAATCCGGGAAGCTCGGGGAGGCCGCCAGGTGCCTGCGTGAGGGCATCGGCGAGACCACGACATACCTGCCGGACGACTATCCGGTCGAGCACCGGCGTCGCATCCGGACCAACAGCATGATCGAACGATCGAACCGGGAGATCCGCAGGAGGACCCGTGTGGCGGGCGCGTTCCCCGATGGTGGATCGGCGTTGATGCTCATCGGTGCGAGGATCCGATACGTCACCGCCAACGGCTGGTCGACCCGGCGCCACCCGGACATGTCCCGGCTCGGCGACACCATACAGGAAGCGAACCGAAAACGCACGCGCAACGACAGAACCGAAAGTGCGCAAGACTCCGGGCACTACCCGGGCATTCTCCAATCTGATTATCCTTCAACTCCGAGGAGAATCCTATAGCATGCCGCCTAAATCATGGTTACGAAAATACCGATTAGGAAATGACCAACAACCGGGACAATCGAGCAGTGGAATAGCCGAATCCAGATTATGTGAGCAGCCGCAGGATTCTCGATAACACAGAATGTCTACACCCTCCATGACTTCTGGCGAGGTCTGAGCCATCCAGCAGGATACGGTCATTGCCAAACACGTGCATTCGATCTCATCACACTTCTTGTTGCTGCATTCCGAAGCTTCAGGAAGTTGCCCTACCATGTCACGCCGCAATGACAAAACTCGACCTGTGCCGTACAGTGACCGGCACGGACTTGAAATGTCCTGAAGACCGGAAGGACAATGACATTGTCGTTAGATATTGATGACATCTGATTGGCAGGTTGGTGAATCGAACGAAGGGGACTGCACATATGGGATTGAGCCTTGATGGGGTCTGCTACCGTTACTCGCGTCGGACCGACAGAGTGGTGGACAACCTGTCATTGACGTTTCGTCCCGGCACCACTGCCCTGCTGGGTCGCAATGGTGCCGGGAAATCCACCATCCTCTCATCGCTTACCACACGACTGTCTCCTCAACAGGGTTTCATCAGCCATGATGGCATGCAGGTGACCCGCCGCACGCTGACACGGTATCGGAGGCAGGTCGCGTGGCTTCGCAACAGGTCGCGCCCAGTCCCGGGTTCACCGTGCGGGAGAGCGTCGTATATGCGGGATGGTTGGGTTGTCTGCCGTGGAAGCAGGCCGACGACAACGCCGATGCGGCGCTGGCGCGGGTATCGTTGTCCCGGCAGGCCAACGATCCGGCGAAGAGTCTGTCAGGCGGCCAACTGCGCCGGTTGGGCATCGCCCAGTCCCTGGCGAGGAATGGGACGGACTGCTGCTGGATGAGCCTTTTGCAGGTCTCGACCCGATTGAAAGAATCCACCTTCAACACATATTGAAAGGCATCTCCCGCACTGTGCACATGGTGATATCCACCCATCAGACGGCCGATATCATCACTTTGTTCGACACGATTGTGGTCATTGATGCCGGTCGTATGCTATGGCGGCGCGGGCTGGCTCAATTCTTTGCCATGGCTCCAGACGAGTTCTCCGGAACGGACCGCGCAGGCGCGGCTTTCGCACAGCTTGTGGGCGAGCCATGGGACCGCTGATTCACGGCCACGCCGAGGCGTGTGGCAGCGCGAGCGCCGCGGTGCCACACGCGCTGCCTCTGACCACCTCGACCGTCCTCTATCTGCTGCTGCACCCCATGATGCGCCAAGCCGTGCGAACAAGTTACTGGGGATCGTTGGCCGGTGCCGCCGATTCGGTGACATTCATCGTCGCGCCCGCCTGTCCAACTGCCACATGATTGCGCCGATGATGCTCACGGTCCTGTTGCTCGTCATCCAATGCTGTCTGCAGCTGCGCGGCCACAGAATGACATAAACAGAGTCGGCACATGCACATGCACATGCCGGCCGAAGCACGGTTCGCCTCTGCCCGGCACCCGGCTCAGGGGCATGGAAAGTCACGCTTCGATGTGAAAATCGAAGGATGCACGGGAAAGCTTTTCGTTTGACGAATCAGACAGTTCTGGAAATCGCAATGCGTCAGTCGGCAATAGACGCAAACTGCCGTGAGGAGGATTTCCGCTGCGACGACAACAAGGTCGTCCTCTCGGCATACAACCCCCAGGCCAGAAAGTACTTGGACCTGCCGTTCTACTGCACTCTGATTTCCTACGGCAACAACATCGTTGCATCCGTGGACGAGGAGATTGCCGGCGAGGTGAAGGCATACATCAATCACTACCCCGTTGAGCATTGCTTCGACACTCCACACATGCATGTGCTGAACGAGAGCCTGCGCAAAAGAGGCATGGGGATCTGTTCCATGGCAGAGTACTTTCTTCCGGACATGAATGCCCTTACAGCCAGGTCCTGCGAGTATGAGATGAGGATTTTATCTCCCGACGATTTTGCGAATCTGTATACCCCCGAATGGGGCAACGCACTATGCGAAAAACGCAAGAATCTCGATGTTGCGGCCGTGGCAGCTTACGACAGGAACAGACTGATCGGATTGGCGGGCTGCTCCGCCGACTGCGAATCCATGTGGCAGATCGGCATCGACGTCCTTCCCGTATATCGCAGGAAGGGTGTCGCCTCCGCTCTCACCAGCCGTTTGGCCCTCGAGACGCTGCACCGGGGGACAGTCCCCTTCTACTGTGCGGCATGGTCGAATATACGGTCCGCGCGCAATGCGATAGCGAGCGGATTCCGGCCGGCGTGGATTGAAATGGCCGCCACAAGCATCGACCGTGTTTCCGAGATGAACCGCTGATTCCCGATGAAGAGCAGCCAGACGAATATTTCATTGGGCTGTCGACACCTCTCATTCAGTCCGGAGCCACTCGCAATAATGAAGCCCTCGTCCGGGCGGCACATCTCGCGATAGGCCTTGCGCAATTCGCGGGCCTATTCGTAGGCATCATACGTCTCATCGGGCGCGGCGTATGGCTCGATCTGATCCGCTGGCTTCAATACATGCACCGAGACATCTCCTCCCGCTGTTTTCCGAGCCATCGCGGGAGATGTGCCCGCGGGCATCTCGATAACGAGCCCGTGTCCCTCATCCGCCTCATAAGCCCCGCTTCCGTCGGATTCCACGGTCAACGGCTGGTAGCCGTGCAGCGTGCTTATATCCGTATCCGGATTGGGGACGTACAGGGCATGCAGATTGGGCAGCATACGCAGCGGCTCGACATCGGTCACCGTCATCGGCAGACGCAATTCCCCGATGGGAAGATGCCCGAGCGGCGTCACATCGCTGACGGAAGTCCCGCTGATATCCAGCTGGCGCAGATTCCTCAGTGTGCCTATCGGCACGATGCTGCGAATTGCCGGGGCCTGGGTGATCGTAAGATTCGTGATGTTGGGAAGATGCTCGATGCCTTCGATCGATTGAATGCGACGCGGTTGGGCGGCTTCCCCGTCTGCGGCCGGAGAGCCGCATTGAGGACTTCGCCTGCAGCGATCCTCCGAGACCCGCTGCGAGTGTGTCAATCCTCCACATTCAGCATGGCAGCGGCCTGACCAAGCGACACATCCAATGCATCAAGCACCTTATTGGCCAATGCGTCGCTCATGAGCAGACCCGCCTTAAACTGCAGCACATGCTGGTCGAAGTTGGCCCTCATCGCCCATACCCCGTTACGATAGAGCGCCGCCATGAGCGCGGTGGAACCTTCGGGATGGGAGGTGACGAGCCCCATGATCACGCCACGCTGCCGTACTCCCGTCAGAAAGTGGTGGCGCGACCGGATCTCACTCAGACGCCGTGAAAAGAGTTCGGTCAGCTGCCGCACATTCCGCTGCGTTGTATCGCGTGCGGTGATGTCGAGAACCTTGGTTCCCACATAGCAGCCGAGTTCCGAGGTGCTGAAGGATGTGGTCTGTGCAAAGCCGTCGTCTTTGAGCCACTGCCCGGCGCGATCGTTCATGATGACGGCACTCATAGGATAGTAGCCCCCTGACAGGCCCTTGCCGGTGACGATCATGTCCGGTTCGGCGCCGTACCCAACGGCACACCACATGGTTCCGCTGCGCATGAGTCCGGTCTGCACTTCGTCGGCAACGTAGAGTGCGCCGTAGCGGTGGGCCAGTTCGGTGACGGCCCGAAAATATCCCTCGTGGGGAATGGGAAATCCCGCCGTTGCCGGCAGGCTCTCCAGCAGCACACAGGCGGTGTCGTTATGCCGCAGCACGTCTTCGAGCTGGTTCAGGTCGTCATAGTCGACTTGACTGAACTCATCCGGGTTCGGGACCGAGTTGAAGAAGGACGCGAACTCCTGGGGCCCCGCCTGCATGGCAAAGCCCGTGGCCCCATGGAAGCAGCCGTGGACGGTCACCACCCGCCTGCGTCCCGTGGCGTGGCGGGCGAATTTGATGGCAGAATCTATGGATTCGCCGCCTCCGGTGTTGACGTTGACATAGCGCATGCAATCGGGCGAGACCTTCAGAAGCGCGTCGACGAAGCCCATCTTGACCTGTGAGGGGAAGTAATGGTTCCCTGCGTCATACCGTTCGGATCCCTCGATAAGCGCCTGGCGAACCTCGGGATTGCAGTGCCCGAGGTTAAACACGCCCCCGTTGATGTGCATGTTGATGATCGTGCGTCCTGATCCAAGATCCTCGAATTCGTAGCCGTGCCGTGGCCCGAACACGATGTCGAGTCCATACTGGCGGAACATGTCCACGCGAGAGGGATTCCATTCCTCACGCGCCCGATCATAGATGGCGGCCGTGGCCTCCTGCCGAGAGGTGCTCCCGGACGCGGGCGCTTGGGACTGACGTCCCGCCGTCGTCTGCGTCGGTGGAATGGCGGTTGTGTCGATTGGGTTCATAATGATGCTCCTGTCGCTGTGTTGTCGATGTCGCGGTCAGTTTCGTGTGCTGTGGGTGGATCGTTCGGACGGTAATGGATCCGCACGGTAGCGCCTCACGTATTTCCTGGCAAGAATCGCGGTTCCCTTGCCGAAGAATGCGACGAGCTCCGGCGTGATGGAGGCCGCTTCATTGCTCCCCGGATCGGCGTTGGTCATGTGGTAGAGCAGCGATTCGAACAGGCCGATTCTGCGAATCATGATGAACGTCGGTATCTCCCGCTCCTCTTTCTCCTCAAGCGGATAGATCGAGCGATACCCGTTCACGATCGCGCTCAACACGGAAGGCAGGTCGGGTCTATGTTCCATGAACCCGACGATGCCTGCGATGTCAGTCATGTACCAGCCCATGCCGCAGTCGTCAAAATCAAGCACGGCGAGGTCGCCGTCATCGTCGAGCAGATTCGCCGGTCGAAGGTCGCTATGTATGAGCCCATAGCGTTCGGGCGAGGTGCCGAAGACCTTCAGACGCCGCTTCATCAGATCACGGCAGCGGTCGATCGACTCGATGTCGTGCCTACTGAGCGTGCTGTTGACGTCCCAGTAGTGACTTCCGTAGTAGTTGTTCCAGCGATCACCGAACGTAGCGTCCCAGTTCCATGCGATGCGATGGGCAATGTCCGCGTGATGCGCCTGCGTCCATGAGCGGGAATCGTGGCGAAGAATCGCCGCGATGGCGCCGATGGAACGATAGAGGCGATCGTCCTGCGGCGCCAGTGCCGCGCCATTGTCCCCTCCATCCGTGGAAATATTGAGTTTCCCGTGCGAGCCGATGACATCATACAGTATCGCCGCGAGCCGGGTGAGAGGGATGGTTATCGAGTCCGGTATCGATCTGAGTCTGGACATCAGAGTGCTAAGTTCTTCGGTATCATCCGTCGAATCGCGGGGCGCCGTTCCCGGCACGAAGCTGAAGCAGACAACGTTACGCGACGTGCCGAGATCAGGACAGTCGACACTTTGTATGCGATCGCCGTCCAGTGCGGCAATCGGACTGGCAAGGCGCAGAGCAGTCGCCCGCTGCAGCTCCTCAAGCCACTGAAGCTCAACACGAATGGAGTCGTTTTGCGCGTAGTCGAGCCGATGCACGCGCATGACGAAACGCTTGGCGTGCCGACTTTCCCTGCAGCGGCAGTCGATGCGGAACGTCGCGTTTTCCGTGAGATTAAGCAGCCTGATATCGCATGACAGCGCATCGTATCCCCAACGCGGCAACGCCCGTCGGACCACGTCGAAGAAGTGGGCCTTCTGACGTTCGAGGGGCAGATCGTTGAAGCTCTGTTGCGCTGCCGAAATCATGGGTTCCTCCTAGGAACTATAGTGATGAGCGATGTCCTGTGCATTACCTGCGCCGGCCGGCACCTGACATCCCTCACTATTAAATTGTATGCAATCTAAACTAGAACCATCACGTATCGTCCCGATATCCACATCGTGAACGCGGGGTTACGGCCACACCCCAGCACGCACGACGACTGATCGACACATGCCTGCAGCAGAGTGCAGGCACATTACGTATCATTGCTATGGAAAAGCAGATGGAGCAGACTGATGATGCAAGCCGAAGCCTTCAACGAATTCGACATACTGGACGATCCACGCCAGCTACCTCGCTACATGTATATCTGCTCAAAGGAGATCGTCAAGGCCTACACACCCTACCTCGAGCCACTCGATCTGACCTATACCCAATACCTCACGATGCTCGCCCTGTGGGACGCCCGCGATGCAGACGCCGGGAACAACGGCACTCTGAACGTGAAGGAACTCGGAGCGACCCTCTACCTCGACTCCGGGACGCTCACCCCACTGCTCAAGAAACTCGAAGGCAAAGGCTTCATCACGCGCCGGAGATCGACGATCGACGAACGAAGCGTCAATGTCGAACTGACCTCCACAGGTCTGGCGCTCCGCGCAAGAACGATCGGCATCTCAGGCCGGATCCTGGCAAAGGTCGGATTAACGCAGAAGGAAGCCGTGGCGTTGTTCCGGCTGCTGCGCAAATCGCTGTCCACCATTTCGGCCTGACAACCCGTTCACCCCGGAATCCCCCCCGTCACGGATCGATCCGCAACACCGGCTCACACCCCCGACGTTACGTCACGGAAACACAGCACGCTTTGCCGATGCCTTTCGTGTGTATACTCCAATTTCAATCGTACACAATCAAATTGGATTCACTGGAATCATGATCGAGGAAAGCCCACCGCTCCGCATCGTCATGTTTCTCGGTGACCACCTTGACGCGATCGGCATCGACAGGTTCGGCGTCATGCACAACACAGCGGCATGACCCAACGTCCTGTACGTGGCGGCATGTGGGAAACAGCATGCCGCCAACTATACCGAGACAATGAAGGAGACGGCGGCGCATGACATCCAGAACCTATGAGGTCGGCATCCGGTCCGACTCCCCCATGACCGTTCCAGTGGCCACATCAGCCGCATCGTCGACGCATGGGACCACAGCGGGATACACGACCTCACCCTACCGATGGGTGGTTCTGGCGGCGGCGATCCCGATGTTCGCCATCACCCAGATGTACTGGTTGACTTTCTCGACCATCTCGCCGCAGGCAGCGGTCTTTTACCACACCACCCCCTTGGCGATCGCCACGCTGTCCATGAGCTACATGATCGCCTACATCATATTCTCCATGCCCGCTTCCATGCTGTGCGACCGAAAGGGCATCCGCGCATGTTTCACCGTGGCCGCGCTGCTGACATCGATGTTCGCCATGACGCGCGGGCTGCTGTACTGGAGCTTCCCTCTGGTGGTCCTCAGCCAGTTGGGGCTGGCCATCGCCCAGCCGTTCGTGATGAACCCCCTGACCAAGCTCGCTGCGAACTGGTTCCCCGTAAACCAGCGGGCTACGGTCACCGGCATCGGTTCCGTGGCGGGCTATGTCGGCATCGCCGTGGCAACCGCCAGCACCCCGGGACTGTATCAATCGCTGGGCATGGGAGGCATGCTCAGGGATATGGGATACGTGGCAATCGCCTGTTCACTGCTGCTCATGGTTCTCGTGAAGGAGGAGCCTGCGGTCCCGGCAGGCCCGAAAGCACAACGAGACAGTCATTTCTCGATTCACGACGCGCTGACGTTGCGGCGCAATCACGACTATGCGCTGCTCCTGGCGGCCGTGATGATAGCACTCGGCGTCTTTAACGCTTTGCTGACCGCGATCTCCGACATGTTCGTCTCACGAGGCATGTCCAGCGATCAAAGCGGCCTCATCGGCACGGCCATCATTCTTGCGGGCATCATCGGTGGAGTGATGCTACCTATGACGAGTGACCGAACCGGGCGTCGCAAGATATTCATCGTGTCCTCAATGGCGACGGCGATCATAGCCATCGCCGGTATGGCCTACGCGAGCTCGTTTCCTCTGCTGGTGGCATGTGGCGCCGTGGCGGGATTCTTCATCATGGGCGTGGGACCTCTGGTATTCGAATATGGCACCGAAATAGGCTACCCCGTACCGGAGAGCACCTCATACGGGCTGCTCATGGGGTCCGGCCAGATAACGGGAATTCTCTTCATTCTGCTGATGTATGGGCTCCAACTGCACAACGGGTCAATGATCATTCCACTGAGCGTGATGATTGTGCTGATGGTCGCCGCCGCCGTCGCCGCGGCTCGAGTGCGCGAATCAGCCCTGTTAGCGAGCAGCGATATCGCCGCCGACAACCAGCCGCTTACCGCAGATTGAGCGTCACCACGGCGCGAGTCGGAGTCGGCCTCGCGACGACTTCAAACCCCGCGTCGAGGAAGGTCGTGAGCGCCCCCACAAACAGAGACGTACTGGACACCTTCGACGCGGTGTTGTCAAGCGGATACGCCTCGAGCATTCGGGCCCCGCATGATCGGGCGTAGTCGACACCCGCGCGAAGCAAAGCCGCGCCGACTCCGTGCCTTCTGAATTCGTTGCGTACCGAAAAGCAGGTGATGGCCCACACATCCGCGTCCCCGAATGGTTCCGGCGAGCCCGACTTCACTATCCGCGACGTCTCCAGGTGACGCTGCAGAGGTCGTGGGCACACCCGCACCCAGCCTGCCGCGACGCCGCCGACATAGGCGACCAGGCCGGGAACCGCACCCGAGGAGAGCTCCTCCCGAAGGCGGCTTCTACGCTCGTCGACGGAACTCGTGCGCCACTGCGCCCCGGTCATCATCGGCCATGCGCACTGGCAGCTTCGCCCGTCGCCGCCCCCGGTCAGTGCGGCCTGAACATCATGCCAGCGCTCGATGGTCGCTGGCATCGTGGTGATATTCTCCATAAACCCATGGTATGGGCGCGAACCGACATACCCCACCGCGAGGGAACGGTTCCCGCCGACTAACGATCACGGCGATGAGGACACTCTGGCATGGTGTGGATCATGCAACCGGCATAATCTGGACCACGTAAGGAGAGAGACCATGAACACACCCGACGGAACCGCCGAAAGCCGACACGAAAGGCTGATCGCCGAATACTTCGCCATGTGGGTCACGCGCGACTTCGCCGCATTCGATTCGCTTTTCACGGCCGACTGCCATTACGAGGAATGCTACGGACCCGTCTATGACGGTCTTGGCGAACTGCACAGCTGGATCGACGCGATGCTCGCCAGACAGACCGTCAGCGATTGGACCATCCACGAATTCATCCACGCCGAGGACGGCCGAACCGTCACCGTCACCTGGACGTTCAGCGACGACCAGTCCACCTTCGACGGGGTCTCCATCATTCGCTTCGCGGCCTCGGACCGCATCGCCGGCATACGCGAGTTCGAAGCCACACACCAGCGCAGACACCCGTATCGGACGGCACCCGGCGACGCGGTGTGAGCGCGACGCCGAACAGAATCCACAGCCCGCCTCCCAGCGCCCCAACAGACTCAGACGGCACCTCCGGAGAAGACACATCCCGGCAATGTGGCCTCATCCTCCCAACTCATTGACGTGCCTGCGGAATATCCATGCGAGCACCATGTCCAGCACGAACATTCCCGCAGTGACCATGAGGCTCAGGGTGAAGGGGCTCAAGCCGTTCAGTGCATAGCCGTAGAAAAACTGCCCCAGAGGCAATGCGCATGTCGCGGCTGACATGGTGAGAGCGATGACTTTCCCGATATGTTCGACAGGGGTGTGCGTCTGAATATAGGAGACGGCAAGAATGGTGAAAACCGAGGCCCCTGCCATGACCCAACTCAGCCCGAAGACGAACAGCGCCAGCCGCGCGGCGCCGGGAAGAGGCAGGCCCAACGAAAGAACCACAAAAACCAGACCGATGCTGGTGATTGCAATGATCCGCGGTTCATGCCGAAACGCGACACCCCTGGGCATCCTGTAGACGAGCACGCCGCCCAGAAGTCCGCCCAGGGAGACAACGGCCTCCGAGATCCCCAAGGTCTGGTTGGACAGAAGCCACATCTGGGTGATGATAAAGGTCGAGCCCACCATGATGAAAGCCGAGGTGAGAAGGTTGATGAACATGGCGACGACGATGGTCTCCCAGATCAGCGGCCGTGTGCCGAGAAAGCGAAGCGCATCATGCGCATCCTGAGCAACGATATGCATTGCACTGCCCGAACCCATCATGCGAGATTTCGGTATGCGCACGAAAAATCCGATGAGAACCGCGGAAACGGCAAAGCCCATGCAGGATATTCCAGCGAGCATTCCGATTGTGGTGAAACCGAGAATCATGCCGCCCAAGGCCGGACCGACGATGCTGGTCACCGTACTGATCTGGCTCACCAAAGCCGTGGCGCGCGGAACCTGCTCGGATGCGATCATCGCGGGGATTGCCGCCTGCACCGCGGGCTGGTACATGCTTTGGACCGCATAGAGAACCATAAGCAGAGTCAGCGTCGAGGAAATCACATCCACTCTCCCATGAAGGGCGAAATACAGGCAGCACGACAGCGCCAGAACCGTGTCCAGCGTTGCCATAAGTACTGATTTGCGCACACGATCGGAAATGATGCCCCCGATTGGCGTGATGAGTATGTATGGCAGCCAGGCCCACGCCGAGACGGAGGCGTAGAGAACCACGGAGTGAGAAACGTTGAGCAGGTGGAGAGGAAGCGCAAAGCGCAGAATGGCGCTGCCCAGAAGTGAAAAAAGCTGTGCGATGACCAGACAGCAGAATTGCACGGTGAAGACCCCGGTGGTTCCCTGACATTGTTGGAGACCGACCGACGGTTTGTTATTGTCGTCCATGATGACCCTTTCTTGGTCCATTAGTAACGGTTTGTGAAAAACAGCGGGCTATTCAGACCGCTGCGGGCTGTTCCGGGGCGGGTCCCCGGCCGACCTGAAAAGCGCGGCCCGGGTTTCATACGTCGTCGAAATATCGTCAAGCTTGCCGGAGATTTCGCTCGATCGCAAATCGACTCCCAGCTGCTGCGCGATGTCAAAAAACGTGCGCAGCCTGGACCTGACCTCACTCGACGTTCCGGGATGAAACATGGGCGACACCCACAGATTGGCAAGCAGAGCCAAGACCTCGGCCACGTTCCTCGCAGAATTCGTATGAATGGAGCCGTCACGGATGCCCTGCTGGATGATAGGCTGCATAAACTCGTGCGCCGCGTCCGAAAGAGACAGATCGTATTCCATGGTCAGCAGCTTGGCGTTACTCATGAGGCTGGCATCCGGCGCCATCCGCGCCCACAGACTGTTATGCGCCCCGTTGACACATTCAATGCAGAAGGCCAGGAGCTTGTGCGCTCCGTTCATATGGGCATCATCCCGTATGGCCGTGATGGCTCGCATGCTGTCGGCGCTTTCGCGCTCAAGCATGGCTTCGAACACCTCTTCCTTTGACGAGAAGTGATGATACAGACCGCCCTTGCTCAGCCCCGTCGCGTCAAGAATGTCCTGAATGCTGGTCGCATCGTAACCGTTCCTCAGGAACAGCGTGCGCGCCGCGTCGAGAATGAGCGCGACCGTGCGCTGAGAATTCCTCTCGATCATCACAGCCCTCCCAGCCACCGCTTCTTTTCCGGGGTGCCGACGACACCCGTCCACAGCATACACCAAACAGACCGTCGGTCTGTAACTCATGACGGCAATGGTCATGCCACAACCGCGCATCGCCATCATGCCAGGCCTTCGAGGTTCGCGCGAGACCGGCTCTCTACAGACGGGTAGACTTCATCTCATGCACATAAGGAGTATGACGATCGAGGACTACCCGGCAGCCTACGCCCTCTGGCTTTCCTGCCCGGGGATGGGACTGACCGATGTGGACGACAGTGAAAAGGGGATAGGCCGTCTGCTGGAACGCAATCCCCAGACCTGCCTTGTCGCAGTCGACGAGACGTGCGGCACGCTCATCGGGGTCATTCTCGTCGGAAACGACGGTAGACGTGGCTTCATCTACCACGCCGCGGTGGCACGGGAGTTCCGGCACCAAGGAGTCGCGACGCAACTGGTCGCGCAGGCCACCGCCGCTCTGCGCGACCTGGGGGTGAGCAAAGTCAACCTCGTCGCCCGCGAGGGGAACCAGGCGGGAAACGATTTTTGGGAGCGGCAGGGGTTCGCGGCGCGCAGCGACCTCACGTTCCGGGGGCTTGCCCTTCAGCCAATGACCCGAATCAACACGTGAATCCGGAGCGCGAACCCCGACCACGGCTCCCCCCCCCTCGCGAGCGGACCCGCGGCGCCGTCTCCTGCCCCTCCCGTCGAGCGGCCCGTCACCCCGAACGGGGATAATGGTGATGCATCGCGTCCATATAGCATGCGCGAGTGCACAGCGGTGAAAGAAAGGCGGTCATGAAGCTCAGGGACCTCATAGACAACGACGGTCTGCAGGTGTCGGTCGTGGTCGGCCAGCCGCAGGACATGGACAGGGTCGTCTCCGGCGCCTACATCACCGACCTTCCCGACCCCAGCCCCTTCATCTCCGCAGGCGACGTCGTCCTGACAAGCGGCCTGTGGACGGGCAAGAGCGTCAGCGTGCACTCCTTCATCGACGCGCTGGCCGACCGCCGGGCGGCGGCCCTGCTCATCGGGATAATCGAGATAGGGATCATTCCCGAAACGGTGATCGACTACTGCCGGGAACGCTCGCTCGCCCTGCTCACCGTGTCCCCCAGCATCTCCTTCAAAACGATCTCGTCGTTCATAGTGGACCAACAGCCGATGTCATCGGTCCACATCGCGCGCAAGGCCCTGGGTTTCAGCGCAAAAATCGCCGACACCATCTCCGGGGGAGGCGGCTCCCAGGAGGTTCTGGACTGCTTTCGCGACGATTTCGCGGTGGACTGCTGGATCATCAACGCGGATGGCTCCGTTGCAGCCTCCGCGGGACGTACCCTGACCGCACGTGATTCATCGGCGCTGTGGAACCAGGCGGTCCGCACGGTGGCAAACGAGACGTTCACCGCCACCTTCGACGGCGCCCCGGCCAGCATCATTCCCATGGGGCTGCAGGGCGAGCGTGACTATTTCATCCTTGCGGGCAGCATGGAGTCCTTTTCCCAGGAGGTGTATCTTGCGGTCGAGGCCGTGGTGAACGCGGTCCGTGTGGAACGCGCGCTTGTGCGCCGCAACGCACGGGCCGAAAGCGAGAACGCCAGGCATTTCATCGGATCCATCGCACGCCAGGAGGTGTCTCCCGGAGCGATCTCGGCACGCATGCGCATCGAGGGGATGAGCCCGAAAAACGACTCCGTCTTTCTGGTCGCGGCCGTGAACGACCCCCATTTCCCGCACAGCGCATTGCGCGGCCTGCTTATCCGAGCTCTCGACCACGACGAGTGCAGAACCCTCGCCTACGACGACGAGAGAAAAAGCATCATCCTCGCCAACGGCACGTTCTCCAAGCCGTTCACGCTCCACCAGCGGCTGAGCGAGCATGACCGCCTGCTGCTCGACGGACGGTCGCTGGCAATCGGGGTGAGCGACTTCACGACCGGGGTGAGCAGACTCGGCTCCTCCTTCGCCACCGCCATGGAACGCATGGAAAGCGCCCGGGGCTCCAGCGGCATCACCGTTTCGACATCGGTCTACCCCAATACGCACGAGGCGCTGCTGCGCTTCCTCGGGACGGGGATCCGCTCGGGCTTCACCGCTGAGGTCCTCGGTCCGCTGCTCTCCTACGACAAGCGCCACAACGGGAACCTGCTCACCACGCTGAGGGTGTTTCTGGCGAACGACTGCTCCTGGCAGGAGACGTCCACGCAGCTGCACATGCACATCAACACGCTGCGCTACAGAATCACGCGAATCGAGGAGCTTCTCAACCGGGACATAGGAAGTCTCGACGATCGGGTGGATCTGGTGCTCGCCTTCGACTCCCTGAACGTTAAGGACGAATGACCCGAGTCTCGCACGGGCGATCAGCGCGAAACGCGGATGTCCTCGCCGGAGAGGAGCGCGGCCTTTCGAGCCTCGGGCATGAAGGAGGCCCGTATCGAATTGCGCGCCAGCTGCCTGCACTGCGCGCCGTCAATGACCCCCGCACGCGTCAGGGCCGCAAAGTTGTCATCGATGTATCCACCGAAGTATTCGGGATCATCGCTGTTCACGGTGACCATCAGCCCTTCGCCAAGCATGACGGGAAGGGGGTGCTGTGCGATGTCGGCGGGGCTGTTCCTGAGCGCCACGTTCGACAGGGGGCACACGGTGAGCGGCATGCCTTCGGCCTTGAGCCTGGCCACCAGCTCCAGATCCTCCAACGAGCGGATCCCATGGTCTATGCGCTCCACATCCAGGATGTCAAGGGCCTCCCACACATATTCCGGACCGCTCTCCTCACCGGCATGCGCCACACGATGCAATCCGTCGGCCTTCGCACGCGCGAACACCCCCGCGAACCACGACGGCGGGAAGCCCTCCTCGCTCGAATCCAAGCCCACACCGATGAACCTGTCACGGAAGGCAAGCGCCTCGTCGTAGATAGCGCAGGCCTCCTGCGGCCCGCGATCGCGCAGAAAGCACATGATAAGGGACGCGGTCATGCCGAATCGGTCGGGGGCCTCCTCCAGCGCATCCGACAACCCCAGAATCACGGTGGACAGGGGAACGCCCCGCCGGGTATGGCTTTGGGGATCGAAGAAAATCTCGGCGTGAACGACTCCCGCCTGGCTGGCCCTCTTCAGATAGGCGTTGGCAAGATCCGTGAAATCGCGCCGCTCTCGCAGCACGTCAAGATTCGCATAGTAGTCCCGCAGGAAATCATCAAGGCAGCCGAACGACGACGGACCGTCGCGCCGCGCCGCAGGGGGTATGGGAAGATCGTTCCTGCGGGCGAGTTCTCGGATGAGCGAATGCGAAAGCGTGCCTTCGATATGCACATGCAATTCTGCCAAAGGACACACTGGATTCTCCTTACGTGCGACCTCCCCGGTCGCGATGGTACGCCGTTGCTGTCAGCAACTCTACCGGCGCGGCCGATTCGATTCGCCGTCAGGCCATCCAATAAACAGAGAGCCCCCCGAGCCGTTCTCCGTACATATCGACGAAAGTAACACAGGCTCGTCGCCGCCCGTAACACACGGGTAACCTTTGAGAGGAATCGCCGGAACTTCCACGGATACGCCATGACGAAATGAGAGGAATCGTTGTGGCGCCCGCCGGCCATCGCGTTGTTTCATAGAGGGGCGGACGATACGAGGGCATTCACTCATACCGGCCGGCAGCAGATGTCCTGCACATGTCCTGAACAAACGGAGCACACATGACCTTCTCATTCCCATCGGCGGCGAACGCACTGACAGCCAAGGCAGCCAGACTATCGGTCGTCGTCACCGCCCTCGCCCTTCTGATGTCGGGGTGCTCGGCATCCCCCGCAGGCAAAGAGACCTCCGGCAGCGGATCGCAGAAATACGGCACGCTTTCCGTGCAGCTCTCCTGGCTGAAGAACGCGCAGTTCGCCGGCATGTACATGGCCGACACCGACGGATACTACAAGAACGCCGGCTTTGACGGGGTCGACCTCATCTCCGGAGGCTCCTCGGCGACCAGCGCCGAGGCGGCGGTCGTCAGCGGCAAGGCGCTCGTCGGCATCAGCTCCCCGCTGATCACCGCGCCGGCCATCACCAAGGAAGGGGCGAAGATCAAGACGATCGCCGCCCTCTACCAGGTCAACCCCTTCGCCATCGTGTCCGCGGCGTCCAAACCCATCACCTCCGTGAAGGACCTCATCGGAAAGAAGATCGGCGTCAGCGATTCGAACACCCTGGTCTGGAACGCCTTCCTCAAGGCCAACCACATCGTCTCCTCCGCGGTTCACACCGTGCCCTTCTCGGACACAAGCATGCTCACCACCGGCCAGGTGGACGGCTACATCGGCTACACCACAACCGGGGCTGCGGCACTCAAGGCATCGGGATTCGATGCCAAGGAGCTCATGATGGCCGACGCGGGCCTTCCCCTCGTGGGGGAGACGCTCATCGCCACGCAGGATTCCATCACCAACCACCGCGCCGAGCTCAAGGCCTTCCTCAAGGCCACGATCAAGGGGTGGAAGGCGGCTCTGGCCGACCCGAGCCGCGCCGTGGACCTCACGGTCAACGACTACGGCAAGGACCAGCAGTACAAGGCCGACCAGACGCTTCTCACACTCAACCGCGAAAAGGCGATCATCGAAACGAAGCAGACCGCGTCGAACGGCATACTGACCATCAGCGACTCCCTGCAGAAGGGAACCGTGAAGACCCTGGCCTTCGCGGGAATCTCCACCACCACGAAGGCGCTGTTTGACACCTCGCTCATCAACGAGGTCTACGCAGAGAATCCGGACCTGCTCAAATGACATCCGCACCCCATCCGCACGGACCGGGCAGCGGCTCGGGAATCGTCCTGCACTCATTGGGCAAGCGCTTCCGCATCGGCCCCGCAAAAACCGTCACCGCACTCGACGACGTCAACCTTTCCACACCCCAGGGGGCGTTCGTGTCGCTCATCGGCCCTTCGGGCTGCGGAAAGTCAACGGTTCTGCGCATTCTCGCGGGGCTGGAGACACCCACCGCCGGCGATGTCACGGTCAACGGCACACCCGTCGAACCCGGGCACCAGGCCAGCGGAATGGGGATAGCGTTCCAGGACCCCTCCCTGCTTCCATGGAGATCGGTGCGCAGGAACATCGCACTTCCCCTGGAGATTCAGAAGTCGAAGGACAACGGCATCGTCGACGAACTCATCGATCTGGTCGGATTGCGCGATTTCGCCAACGCACGCCCCGGGCAGCTGTCCGGCGGCATGCGTCAGCGCGCTTCCATAGCACGCGCGCTGACGGTGCGCCCCCGGTTCCTGCTGCTCGACGAACCGTTCGGCGCACTGGACGACATGACAAGGCAGAGACTCAACTTCGAGCTGCAGCGCATCTGGATGCAACGCTCCGCCACGACGCTTATGGTGACCCACGGCATCTCGGAGGCGGTGCTGCTGTCCGACTATGTGGCCGTCATGTCCCCGCGCCCGGGGCACGTCGTCGAGGTGGTGCACATCGACCTGCCCCGTCCCCGCACGGCCGAAACGATGAGAACCCCCGCCTTCCATGAGTTCATCGACCGTCTCAGCGCGCTTCTCTTCTCGCCCGACGCACAGGGCGACGATCACGCCGGCAGCGACGGGCGGTGACCATGGCCCCGTTCATTCGCGGATCACTGCGCAGACCCTGGATCGGCGGCACCGCAGGCATCGTTCTGCTCATCGGCATGTGGTGGCTCCTCACCTCCCGCATGCACGGCAACTCGTCGTTCCCCACACCCCTGGCCGTGGTCAGATCGGTGTTCGAGGACGGCTGGACGTTCTACATGCGAAACATATCCAGCACCCTGGGAAGGGCCGCGGCCGGGTATCTCTGGGGCAACCTCATCGCACTCACGCTGGCCACGATCGTGCTGGCGCTCCCCCATCTCGAGGAGATAGTCGCCCAGATCGGCGTGGTGACGAACTGCCTGCCCATCACGGCGGTCGGTCCTCTGATCATGGTCATCTTCGGCGGCCGTACGTCGGCCATCGTGCTTTCGGCGATGCTCGTCTTCTTCACCACTCTCATCGGATCCCTGGTGGGTCTCAAATCAGCCCCGCAGGGAACGCTCGACCTGATCACCGCCTACGGCGGCTCCCGCTGGACGCAGATACGGAAGGTCCGTCTCATCTCCGCGATCCCTTCGGTTATGGCGGCGCTCCAGGTGGCGGTTCCCGGTTCCATCCTCGGCGCGATCGTCGGCGAATATCTCGGCGGGATCGACGGCGGCATCGGAGTCGCCCTCAACGCCGCGCAGAGGCAGATACAGCCCGACCGGGTCTGGGCTCTGAGCATCATCACCGGACTGCTCTCCCTGCTTGGATATGGTCTCATCGGCCTGCTGGGCAGAATCATCACCCCCTGGGCGAAGGAGGCAACGAGATGAGCGGAAACGACAGCCCCCGCGCAATCGCAGGCTTCATCGCGCACCGAATCGGCCTCACCCTTCTGGCTCTGTTAATCGCCGGGGTGCTGTGGACCGTCATCCTCGAGGCGTTCCACGTCAACCCCCTGATAGGGAAACGCCCCTGGGACGTCTATGCGTTCCTGTTCTCCGACGCGAACGCGGCCGACAACCGCCACGTGCTGGCATCCAATCTCGCCATCACGGTGCGCGACGCGGGGATAGGCTACATCGCCGGTCTGGCGACGGCCTTCCTCCTGGCGCTGGCGTTCTGCTTCTCACCTGTTTTGGAGAACATCGTGATGCCCACCGCCATGGTTCTGCGCTCCATTCCGCTGGTGGTGATGACGCCGCTGATCACGCTGATCATGGGTATCGGCCAGGCCAGTGTGACGACGCTGGTCATCATCGTCGTGTTCCTGCCTGCACTGGCCAACATCCTGTACGGTCTGCGCGACGTGTCAGAAGGCCATCGCGATGTGGTCACCGCCTTTGGCGGCAACCCGTGGGCCCTGCTGACCAAGGTGTCGATACCCGGAGCCGTCCCCTCCCTTCTCGCCTCGGCACGCGTGTCGGTGCCCTCGGCGGTCGTCGGGGCCATGATCGCCGAATGGCTCTCCACCGGAACCGGCCTGGGGGGCTCGATCTCCAAGGCCGTAGCCGCGTTCTCCTACACCCAGATGTGGGCCTCGGCGGTGACGGTGGCGCTGGTTACCATGGTCTTCTACGCCATCGTCAGCATCCTTGACGACCTCGTGACCAGACGCTTTCAGTAAACCGCAGCCTTCGGCGCTGCACGAAGAAGGGAACATAACATGGCATTCGCTTCCCCGAACCCCACGACTCTGAGGAGCCTGCCCCTGTGGGACGGCTCCTCCTACCGCGGACCATGCCGGCTGACATGGTCCGGGTCGACAATCGACACGATCTCGGATCCCTGGGCCGTCGACGCCAGCGGCTTCAACGACCGCGGATATCCCAACGGAGCCACCGGTACGGCGACGCACGCCGGACCGTGTTCCGGAGACGGGCATGGGTCCGGGGAGCTGGACGATCTGAGTATCATTCCGGGTCTGGTCGACACCCACGTGCACCTGTGGTACCCCGCCGGTCCCGCAATCGCCGACACGGCGGCCTGGCCCCTGTACACCCCTGCGGAGGAACGCTCGCTGCATGTGCTGAGCAACGCTCTGCGGTGTGCACGCTTCGGGGTGACCACCATACGCGACATGTCCTCCCATAGCGTGGAGATGGCCGTCGCTCGCGCACTGGACCAGTCCGTCCTGCAGGGCCCCCATCTGCTGGTCAACGGCGAAGTGGGCATGACCGCCGGCCACGGGGATCTATTCACTCCCCCTCGCGCCCGGCAACGCAACCCCGTGGCCGATTCTCCGGATGAATGCCGCGCACTGGTCCGACGTTGGGCCAGGGAGGGGACCACCGGCATCAAGATCTATCTCAGCGGCGGAATTCTTTCCATCGGCGACAAGGTCGGATGGCGCAATCAGACGCCCGCCGAAATCCATGCGACCGTGGACGAGGCCCATGCCCTGGGGCTGCAGGTGGCCGCCCACACCCACACCTCGACGGGCATCGCCATCGCCCTGAAAGAGGGGGTGGACTCCATCGAGCACGCCACCGACATGACCGACGAGCAGATGGCAGAGATCTCACAGCGACGCATCCCCGTCACCCCCACGCTGCTCATCAATGACGCCATCGCCTACCACAGCGAGAGCATCGCACCCGAGACCCGGCGGGCGGCTCAGGAGGCGATCGCCGATCGCGACGAGATCTTCGCGCGTGCGGCCGCCGCGGGAGTGCGCTTCGTGCTGGGAACGGACGCCTGCAGCTCGCTGGTGGCCTACGGCGACGAAATGGAGGAGGTCAGGCACATGGCCTCGCTCTTCGGATGGACGGCCGAACGGGCTCTCCACGCCGCCACGGGCGACGCGGCGGACTCGATGAGGCTGTCGGGCACAACCGGGCACATGGTCGGCGGGGCCAGCGCGGACTTCATCGTGATGCATGGACGACCATGGGAACGCATCGAGGACCTGCGCACCGAGAACATCGTGGCGGTGGTCTGCCGTGGATCGGTCATAGCCGGAACGTTGGAGGGCCTGCGGGCGGGTGGCCCGGACCGCCCCGACGCCCCAGGCCGCATCGGCGTCTCCGACTGACGGAGAGCGCCGGTCGGGCGGTCCGCCATCGCATAACCGTCCGACGTTCGGCGACCATGCCCCTCACGAGGAGACCGGGCGGGAACCGAATTCATCAGCCGGTGCGCTATCCTCTGCTATCCTCTGCCATCCCTTACTGTCCTTTGCTGTCCTCTGCCTTCCTCTGCCCCTTCTCCCGTTCAAGCTCGTGCGCCTCGTCAGGGGTCAGCAGCACGCTGTTGTCGCTTTCGCGAAGATAGACCTCCCCGCTGTCCCTGCGGGAGATGACCCGATGGGCAGACGCCTCGACATCCAGAACAAGGACGACGTCCCTGTCCCCCCTGACGTTGATGCACGGGACGGTATGCGCCGTGACCACGGGGGAGGGCTCGCACTGCGCGACGGGAATCCGCTCAAGGTCGGCGATGCGCTGCGCGTTCTCCTGTCTGAAACCGGTGACGCTGCCATCATCCTCGATGCCGATCGCCAGCCGCCCCCCTGCCGCATTGGCGAAGGCGATGACGTGCCGCGTAAGGCTGTCGGGTCTGATGCGGGCACTCTTGCGATCGAAGCGCTGCCCTTCGGGCATGGTGGACAGCCGGATTATCTCCTCGGTGAAAGTCATGGTGTCCGCACTCCCCTCTGGATCCGCATGCATACCGCTGCAACGCCAACGCCGCCAACGCTCACCCCACCGACCGGCACAGGTGACGCAGGACATATCCCTATAGACGATACCCGGGAATGTGTCCCATGGAGCGCGCCTCGCGGGATCCGCCCCCTCGAACCTCGCACGGTCCCGGCCACAAGCTACTACAGTGAAAAACATCGACCGTAAAGGAGAGACCACACGCATATGGACGCATTCGATGCAGCGGGGCGCAGATCGGGATGGTCGGTGCTCCCACATGTGGAAACACCCATGAAATCTGCTTGTTTGTAACTCGAAACATAGCGGACACACACTGGCTTGCGCACCTTGTAGAGAAGAGAAAGGACTTTCAGTGAATCTCCATACCGGACTCAGGAAGATGGGGGCATTTCTCGTCTCGGTCGCCACCCTGTTCGCGATCACCCCTCTGACCGCCCAGGCGGACACCGCAAAGACGGTGCTCAAACTGGCCGGCTCCAGCAGCTTCGACACGTTCAACCCCTTCAATGCGACCATGGCCTCCACCACGGATCTGCTCAATCTGGGCTATGACAGCCTCGTGGAAAGCGCGGCCAAGGACAACGCGGACTCCCCGGGACTGGCGAAAAGCTGGAAGGTGTCCAGCGACAAGCTCACCTGGACCTACACCATGCAGAAGGGGGTGAAATGGTCCGACGGGCAGCCGGTCACCTCCGAGGACGCGGTGTGGACGTACCGGGCCGTCATGGATCATTCCGACCTGCAGACCGCGTTCGGCTCGAATGTGGAAACCATCAAATCCGTGAAGGCGCCCGACTCCTCAACCGTGCAGATCACCACCAAGGAGCCCCAGGCCGTCAACCCCGGCACCGCCATCTGGATCCTGCCCAAGCACATCTGGTCCAAGGTGAACGCCGCCACATACGCCAACGATTCGGACGTCGTCGGAACCGGACCCTATCTGCTGAAGAAGTACGACAAGAAATCAGGAGTCGAACTCGACGCCAACCCCCATTTCTGGCGGGGCAAGGTCGGGTTCGACAAGCTGCTCTACATCCCCTACAAGAACGCGGACGCCTCCGTGCAGGCGCTGAAAAGCGGGGAGGTGGACTATGTTTCCGGGCTCACCCCCGCCCAGTACAATCTTCTGAAAGACGACAAGACGATCACCACCTACGCCGCGAATGACCGACGCTACTATTCGATGGCCATCAATCCCGGAGCCAAGGACGCCAAGGGCGACGACATGGGTGACGGCAACGCCGTGCTGCACGATCAGAGGGTTCGCCAGGCGATAGTCATGTCCATCAACAACGCGATGCTGATCGACAAGGCGTTCGGCGGCTACGGGCAGAAGGCGACGGGTGAGATACCCGCCGTCTATCCGCTCTACCACTGGAATGCCGACACCTCCGATCTGAAGCTCGCCTACAACCCGACGAAGGCGAAGAAGCTCCTCGACGAGGCGGGACTCACCATGGGCTCCGACGGATACCGCACCGACAAATCCGGCAAGCCCCTCACGCTGCGACTGCTCGTGGGCGCCGAATATCCCAGCTGGATTCAGATGGCCACCTACATCAAGCCCTGGCTCAAGGCCGTCGGACTCAACGTCAAGGTGATCACCGAGGCTTACTCCCAGGTCTCGGACGCCTCCACGGTCGGCAAATACGACATGTACTTCACCGGATGGGGAATCGGCCCCGATCCCGACTGGCAGATGTCGATCAACCGCTGCTCCTCGCGCCCGAACGCCGACGGCTCCGGTGCGATATCGGAAAGCAACTGGTGCGACCCGGCGTTCGACACCCTCTACGACCAGCAGCACACCGAGCTCGACCAGGCGAAGCGATCCGCGCAGATCAGGAAGATGCAGCAGATGATCTACGGTGCCGCCATCAACGACGTCATCACCTATCAGCAGTCCCTCGTGGCCTACCGGAAGGACGCGGTGACCGGTTTCACGGCGCAGCCGGAAAACGGCGGGACCTACACCGCCCAGAACGGGTACTGGGGACTTCTGGCCGCCCATCCGCCGGTCTCGTCGAAGTCCGAAGCCTCCCACGGGGCGATTCCCGTTGCGGCATGGGCAGCTGCGGCCGTGGTCGTCGTGGCGGTCATCGGCGCGGGGGTGTTCCACTCGATGAGGAAACGCCGCAACGAGGACGAGGAGGAGTAGCGGGACTTTCCATGTGGCTCGCGCTTCATCGGCGCATCCGTGCGGGCGACGCCGATGAAGCGGCCCGCACGGATGCGCGCCGCACACCGCGACCCATGGATTCCATTATTCGCACCATCCGCGCATCGGCGCGGGACATACGGTAGACATGAACGTACACCAACAAGCAATGGACGGGAGGACGATGTGACTGATGCGAGCGCGATAACGGATCCCGCGGCAGCGCAGGAGCAGGCCGACGAGGATCGCGATGCCCGGGGCAGCCGCGGAGGCTGGGTCCGGTACATGCTGATCAAGGCCGGGGGTGCCGCAGTCAGCACGATTATGGTGATCGTTCTCGGTTTCTTCGCCTTCCGGATCCTGCCGGGAGACCCGGCGAAATCCATCACCAGCGGACGGCAGGTCACCCCTGCGCAGCTTCGCGTGATCCGGCATCAGTACGGACTGGACCAGTCCATACTGGTCCAGTTCTGGAAGTATCTCACCGACATGCTCAGAGGAAATCTGGGCACCTCCTACGTCTACCACGAACCCGTCACGCAACTGATCGGCGAGCGGGTCGGCCCCACCCTTCTCCTCACGGGCACGTCCGCGCTTCTCAGCCTGGTTCTTGGACTGTGGCTCGGGCAGAAGGCCGCCTGGAAAAGGGACACCCCGTTCGACCGGCTTCACACGGGCACGGCCCTGGTGTTCTGGTCCGTCCCCACATTCTGGCTGGGACTCATGCTGATCTTCGTGTTTTCGGGCACCCTGCACTGGTTCCCCTCGGGCGGCATGGTCACCGTGGACGGCCCGACCGGCGGCTTTGCGCTGGTTCTTGACGTGGCCAAGCACATGGTTCTTCCCGTGCTGTCGATGACCGCCGTCTCCTATGCCCAGTATCTGGTCATCATGCGTTCGTCCCTGCTCGAGGAGCTCAACGCCGACTATCTTCTCGTGGCCCGTGCAAAGGGGCTGAGAGAGGACGACGTGCGCAGGCACCACGCGATCCCCAACGCGCTGCTGCCGACGATCACCATGATCTTCCTTACTCTTGGCGGTCTGATCGGCGGCGCCGTCACCGTCGAAACGGTCTTCTCGTGGCCCGGGCTGGGGTATCTCACCTATCAGGCGCTGTCGGCCCCCGATTTCCCCGTTCTACAGGGGACGTTCGTGGTGTTCTCCGAAATCGTCATCGTCATGAACTTCCTGTCGGAAGGCGTCTACCGCATAATCGATCCGAGGCTACGCTAATGTCCGATCACACCGTAAGCGCACAGGGCGCAAACCGGGCCACATCCGCCGCCGCCATCCGCCGCAGGCGTCTCGCCCGGCAGTTCGGACGGGGCTGGCGCGAGTTCGCATCCAACCGTTCCGGGATGATCGGCCTGATCATACTGATCGCGGTGATCATCGTCGCGATACTGGCGCCGGTCCTCGTACCCCCCGAGACGCTGGATGTGACGAAGGTGACGGCCAAGTCGTTCTCCTCCCCGACCTCCCAGGCCCTGCTGGGAACGGATTATGCGGGGCGCAGCAATCTGGGGATGCTCGTGTGGGGAGCACGGGCGTCACTGATCGTAGGCTTCTCCGCGACGATCATGTCCACCGTGATCGGCACCCTCATAGGCATGGCCGCCGGCCATTTCCGGGGCCTGACGCAGGCCGTTCTTCTGCGCATCATCGACTTCTTCCTCGTCGTCCCCTCGCTCGTTCTGGCGATCACCCTGAGCTCGGTGATCGGCGCCAGTCTTCTCACGATCATCATCTCCATCGGCGTGACCAGCTGGGCCGGAACGGCGCGACTGGTGCGCAGCGAGACGATGTCCATCGAGTCGCGTCCCTACATCGAGCGGTCATGGGCGCTGGGAGCCTCCAACTGGCATGTCATCATCAAGCACGTGCTCCCGGCCGTCATGCCCATCGTCCTGTCCAACACCACGCTGGCCATCGGATCGTCGATCATCGCCGAATCGACCCTGTCCTTCCTGGGGCTGGGGGATCCGATGACGATATCCTGGGGATCGATTCTCAAATCGGCCATGGATACGGGCGCAGCGACGGCGGGCTACTGGTGGTACGTCATTCCGCCGGGTGTTGCCATCGTCATCGTCGTGCTGTCATTCACCCTGGTTGGTCGCGCCCTCGAGGCGGTCATCAACCCCACCCTTCGTGAAAAGTGAGCGATACCATGCCCTATCTCGAATTCTCCCATGTTTCGATCACCTACTCCCGACGTCTCTCCAATGGCACGAGCACGGCCCTTCCCGCGGTGCGGGACGTGAGCTTCTCCCTGGAAAAGGGGGACACTCTCGGCATAGCCGGCGAGTCAGGCTCCGGGAAATCGACTCTCGCCATGGCCTCGTTGCGTCTGCTTCCCCGCCACACGAAGGTCGAGGGCACGATTCGCATCAACGGCACGGACGTCGGCTCCCTGAACTGGGGGCAGCTGCGGGCCTTGCGCTGGACGGAGGAATCGATTGTGTTCCAGGGAGCGATGAGCTCGCTCAACCCGGTACAGACCGTGGGGGAACAGATCAACGAGGCCCTGCGCATCCATGTCAGGCACGACCCGCGCTACGCGAGCGCCGAGGCGCGCACACAGCGAGTCAACGAGCTGCTCCACGACGTGGATCTGCCGGCTTCCAAGCAGCACTCCTATCCGCACGAGCTTTCCGGAGGCCAACGGCAGCGGATCATGATCGCCATGGCGCTGGCCTGCTCCCCCGAGCTGATCATCGCCGACGAGCCCACCACCGCCCTGGATGTCATCGTCCAGGCCCAGATACTTAATCTGCTCAAACGCCTGGTCCGCGAGCACGGGCTCACCCTGGTGGTCATCACCCACGACCTTTCCGTTCTGGCGGACACCTGCGAGCGCATCATGGTGATGAAGTCGGGCGAGGTCATCGAAACCGGCGAATCCCAGGAGGTCATGCGCCACCCCAAGCACCCCTACACCCTCAAGCTCGCCTCCGCGTTTCCCCGGATCGGCGATGTGGCCTCACGCCTGTCGCTGCCGACATACCGGGCCCCCGATGCGCCGGCGGCCCGGCAGGGCCTCCCGCACGACGAGACGGATGACGGGGATGTGGCCAAGGACGCCCCCATATTCCAGCTCTCGCACGTGTGCGTGGATTTCGGCTCCCGGTCGCACACGGTTCGCGCGGTCGACGACGTGACTCTGGACGTGTACCCCCATGAGATCATCGTGCTGGTCGGCCAGTCAGGTTCCGGAAAATCGACGCTTGCCCGGACGATGCTGGGGCTTCAGCCTCTTACCTCGGGCACGATCAGCTACGAGGGCGCAACCTTCCCTGTCAACAGGGAGCTCAAGGAGATGCGCAGGCGGGTCCAGTTCGTGCTGCAGGACCCTTCGGGATCGCTCAACCCCAAGCAGAGCGTCTATGAGCTGGTTGCCGAGGGCCCGCGGATCTTTCGTGAGGACAACGAGGAGGAGATCGTACGCCGCTCCCTGCAGGAGGCCGGTCTCACCCCTGCGGAGGACTATCTCGACGTGCTGCCTCAGGAGCTTTCCGGAGGTCAGCGCCAAAGAGTGGTCATCGCGGGGGCGCTGGCCCTTTCCCCCTCCTATCTGATCGCCGATGAGCCGGTGGCCAGTCTGGATGCCTCCGCACGCGGGGAGGTTCTGGCCCTGTTCCTTCGCTTCAAGCATGAGCTGGGCATGGGCTCGTTCATCATCACGCATGATCTGGGCCTTGCATGGAACATCGCCGACCGGGTGATCGTCATGCACGAGGGCAGGATCGTCGAGGATGGGCCGGCCGAGGATGTTCTCCTGCATCCGCAGGACGACTACACGAAGAAGCTGCTCAGCGTGGTTCCCTCCCAGATAGCCACCGAGGGGGCCAAGCGTTGACGGACATCATTCGACCCGCGTCGGTGCAGGCGCCGGTCCCTGCGCCGAAGGGAACCGGGATCGGGGCCGCGAGCACCACGAAGAGCGCACCGTGCACCTGCGCCGCCATGGCGCCCCTGCCGCACGGCTCCCGGATCGCCCTGGTGTCCCCCGCCTCCCCGCCTCCGTCCGAAAGCATCGACGCGGCCGTTCTCATGCTGCGCCAATGGGGGTTCGACGTGGTCGAGGGCGAGCATCTGCGCGACGTGAACCGGCACCTGCCGTATCTGGCCGGAGAGGACGACGATCGGGCGTTGGACGTCCAGCGCGCCTTATGCGACGACGGCATCGATGCGGTGATGTGCGCACGAGGTGGCTATGGATCGGCGCGGATCCTTCCCTTCCTGGATGCACAGGCGATACGCGAGGCCAGGCCCAAGCCCTTTTTCGGCTCCTCGGACATCACCGCCCTCCACGCCTGGCTGTTCGAAACATGCGGACGCCCGGGATGGTTCGCGCCCATGCCCGCGACGACGGCGGTTCTCGATGACGCCGTGGCGCGCGACGGGCTTCGCCGGGCGATGGACCGGGGTCTGCCCCCGCACGGCATCAGACTCGTCTCCACGGATGCGCAAGGATCCGACCATCACGCGCATGGGGTGAGGGGCGTGATCCGCGGGGGCAATCTCAGCCTGCTCGCCCAGGGCTGCGCGGGACAAGGGCGCCACGGCTTCGACGAGCCGACGATAGCTCTGATCGAGGAGGTCCACGAGCCCGCCTACCACATCGACGGTCTGCTGCAGGAGCTCCTGCGCGGCGGCTGGTTCCGCAACGTCAGGGCGATCGCCCTGGGAAGCTGGCTGGATTGCGCGGACACGGAGACGATAGCGAATATCGTCGAGGACAATCTTCATGGTCTGGGCATACCCATCGCCTACGGCTTTGATTTCGGACATGGGCCCCAGGCCTCGACGGTGCCCCTCGGCGTCCGCGGGCGCCTGGACATCGACGATGGGGGCGCGACGCTCGAATGCGGCGCGAGCCCGACGAACAAGGAACGAAAGGACATTGACTAATGGCGATTGCAGGCGACTACAGCTTCGGCATAGGCGAGATCAGCTTCACCCTCAGAAACCGGCAGGGCGACGTTCTCGCACGGCGCAAGGGCGACACCATCTACTATGCCGCGTCGACCATCAAGCTCGCCGTGGCCATGGCGGTGATACAGGAGGTGGAGGCCGGCTCCCTCTCCTGGGAGCGCACGGTCCCCTCGACGCACACCTTCACATCGACACGGGGCGGCACGTTCTCGCTGTCCGACGACCCCGAGGAGGTCGATCACGACCTTCCCGAGGACGGCACCCCGATATCGGTGCGAGACCTCGTCGAGATCATGATCGACCGCTCCAGCAACGAGGCCACGAACATGCTCGTGGGGCTGATCGGCATACCGCGCGTCCAACGGCTGTGCGAGACCTGCGGAATGCGCAGACTGCACATCGAACGGCTGATAGGCGATCTGGCGGCTCGTGACCACGGAAGCCCGAACGAGGTCACGACCGACGAGCTTTCCTCGCTGATGCTTCAGGCGACGACCGGTTCCTGGGCCCGTCCGGACAACCGCGCATTCCTGCGCCAGGCGCTCTCCCGACAGCATTTCCCCGTCATCGCGCAGACACTGCCCGTCGGCATCCCCTGGGGCTCGAAATCCGGAAGCGTCACCGGCATCGAGCATGACGTCGCCTTCATCGGCGACCCGGACTCCCCGCAGCTGCTCGTCCTGGCGATCTGCACGCGCGGATACGACGAGCAGTCGGCGTACGAGGTCATGCACGCGGTGTCCCAGGCACTGCTGTCCGACCGCATCGCGCGTCCCGGCGAGGCGTGATGCGCGGGCTGTCCGAAGGCACCGATGTGGTGTCGCTGTGCTCGAATCTCATACGGTTCGACACCACGAACTACGAGCACGGCCGCGCGCAGGGGGAGGCCGCATGCGTGGACTACATCGAATCGCTGCTATGCGATGCGCCCTTCCCGCGAATCAGGCTGGAATCCGCCCCCTCACGCTCCAACCTGATCGTCACCGTCACCGGCACGCGACCCGAACTCCCGGCGCTGGTGTGCCAGGGTCATCTCGACGTGGTCCCGGCCGACCCCGAGCTGTGGTCGTTCGATCCTTTCTCCGGCGAGATCAGCGACGGATACGTCTATGGACGCGGGGCGGTGGACATGAAGGACTTCGTCGCCGCCATGATCGCCGTGCTGCGGTCCTGGGCGGCGAACGGCGTCAGACCCACGCACACGACCTACTTCGCCTTCGTCGCGGACGAGGAGACGGATGGGGCCTTCGGCGCCGCATGGCTTGTCCGCAATCACCCCGAGCTCTTTCGGGGAGCCCGATTCGCGCTCGGCGAATCAGGCGGTATGCAGATCCCCTGGAGGGATGCGCAGTCGAATCCGGTGAACTTCTACCCCATAGCGACCGGGGAAAGGGGAACCGCACACCTGCGCATCACGGCACAGGGAACGGCGGGGCACGGATCGCGGCCCCGTAACGACAATGCCGTCGTGCAGATCGCCAGGGCGGTGACGCGAATCGCGGACCACCGGTGGCCGGCGCGTGTCACGAGAAGCATGCGGGCGTTCATCGATGCCGTCGGTGCGGTGAGGGGCGAGGATCTCGCCGCGATAGACTTGAATTCGCAGGGCGGGGTCGAGCGCCTGCTCGACCGTCTGGGTCCGCTGGCCGACGTGGTCGACCGGGCCTTCCGTCCGTCCAGCGTCCCGACCATGCTCAGGGCCGGATACAAAGTCAACGTCATTCCCGAACGTGCGGACGCCATGGTGGACGTGCGCACCCTTCCGGGCGGCGAGGACGCCATGATGACGTGCCTCGACACGTTGCTCGGCCCCCGGGTGCGCCGTGAGTTCATCGCCCACGAGCCCGCCCTGGAATCCCCTCTTGACACTCCTTTCTTCCAGGCCGTGTGCAGCACGCTGCGGGACATCGATCCCCTGGCCGTCCCCGTTCCGTTCTGCACGGGAGGGGGAAGCGACGCCAAGGCGTTCTCCCACCTGGGCATACACAGCTACGGGTTCGCCCCCTCATGCCTCGGCGCACACGGGCGGAAGGCGCAGGGCGCCCATGGCGTCGATGAACGGGTGCCGACCGATTCCCTGCATTTCTCTCAGCGGGTGCTGGACAGGCTCCTGCTGTGGGAATAGACCGGACAACACGCAATCGCACCGCGTCACACGATGTGCCGCGAGCAGCGATGAGACACAAGAGAAGGTGATCACTATGACGATGAGGACGAATACGGAAGCCGACGGGCGCGATGGCGGCCGGCCCGCTATCGGCCGCGCGGAGCTCGAGGACTGGCTGGAAAAGGCTCTGTCGGACTACGGTGTGCCGGGAGCGCAGATCGGCGTGATGTCCCCGGACGGCGAGGGCGGGCTCCATTCGGAGGTGGCGTATGCGGGAGTCACCAACCAGACGACGGGATATGCGGTTCAGGAGGACACCCTGTTCCAGATCGGATCCATCAGCAAGATCTGGACGACCATGCTCGCCATGCAGCTCGTCGACGAGGGCCTTCTCAGCCTGGAGACGAGGGTGAGGGACGTCCTTCCCGAATTCAGCATCGCAGGATCGCCCGAAACAACCGAGAACTGCACCGTGCGGCATCTGATGAACCACACCAGCGGCATCGAGGGCGACGCATTCCCCGATCTGGGCCGCGGCGACGACTGCGTGGAACGCTATGTCCGCTACATCGGCACCTTCCCGGCCCGCACGCCCCTCGGAGGTCCTCTGAGCTACTCGAACGGCGCCTTCGTGGTGCTCGGCCGCATGGTCGAGAAACTGCGTGGCATGACCTGGGACAAGGCGCTGCGCACCTACATCGCGCAGCCTGCCGGCTTGCGGCATGTATGGA
>JALCNP010000020.1 GCA_022649135.1 Bifidobacterium sp. | reverse complement strand
GCGGGCAGGCGATACAGAACCTGGTCATCACCGGCAGCCTGGTCACGATCGTGCCCCTGGTCGTCGCGTTCCTGCTCCTGCAGCGCTACTGGCAGTCCGGACTCGCCGCCGGCGCCGTCAAAGAATAGGGCGCCCCGCCTCATCATCAAGGGGATGCGGATATCGCCATGGCCCGGGCCATGCCTTTCGATTGCTCTCAAGGAGAATACCTCATGTCATTATCACGGACCGAATCACTTGGTCATGGGCATAATGGAACCGTCGCCACTCAAAGACGGCCGTTCAGATGGCCCGCTCTGCTCACGGACAATGGCAAAGGTATCGCATACGGTGGCGACTACAATCCGGACCAGTGGCCCGAGGAGGTGTGGGCCGACGACATAAGGCTCATGACCCGGGCCGGCGTCAACACCGTTGCCCTGGCGATCTTCAGCTGGGACAGAATCCAGCCAGCCGAAGACCGCTGGGATTTCGGGTGGCTGGACAGGGTCATCGACATGCTCGGCTCCGCCGGCATAGCCGTCGACCTCGCCACCGCCACCGCGGCAGCTCCGCTATGGCTCTATGCCGAGCATCCGGAAGTGCTTCCCGTCGAGCGCAACGGTGATGTGGTGAATCCAGGATCCCGGCAGTCGTGGAGCCCGACGAGTCCTGTGTTCAGGCGCTATGCCGTTGAGCTGTGCACTCGTCTGGCCAGCCGGTATGGGAGCAATCCCTTCGTGACTGCGTGGCATGTGAACAACGAGTATGGATGGAACAATCGTTACGATTATTCGTCGGATTCGCAAAGGGCCTTCCAGAGGTGGTGCGAGAGACGGTACTCGACCATCGGCGCGCTCAACGACGCCTGGGGGACGAGCTTCTGGTCGCAGGAGATTTCACGTTTCGCCGATGTGACATTGCCCCGACATATGGGTGGCGACAACATGGTGAACCCCGGGCAGCAATTGGACTTCGAACGCTTCGGGTCGGACGCCCTCAAGGAGTTCTACAAGGCCGAGCGGGATGCGGTCGAGAGCGTCTGTCCGGATAAGCCGCTGACCACGAATTTCATGATTTCGACAGACCAATGCGCGATGGACTATGCCGACTGGAGCGACGAGGTGGACTTCGTCTCCAACGACCACTACTTCACCCCGGGGGAATCGCACATGGACGAACTTCTGTGCTCGGATTCCCTTGTCGATTCCATCGCCCTGGGGAAGCCGTGGTATCTTATGGAGAACTCCACCTCAGCCGTCCAATGGAAACCCGTAAACAGCCGCAAGCGCTCCGGTGAGCTTATGCGTGATGCCCTGGCTCATGTGGCAATGGGGGCCGACGCCATCAACTTCTTCCAGTGGAGGCAGTCCCGATTCGGTGCCGAGGCGTTTCATTCGTCGATGCTGCCGCACGCCGGAGAGGACTCGAAGATATTCCGTGACGTATGCGCTCTGGGGGAGACTCTCAAGGTTCTTTCCTCGGCCGGGTTGCAGGGCAGTGAGCTCGTCCCGTCTCGATCCGCGATCCTGTTCGACGCGGATTGTGAATGGGCCACTCGGTCTGCGACCTTGCCGAGTACCAGACTCAGCCATTGGCACGATGCCCGAACCTGGTACCGAGCCTTCCTTGATTCGTCGCGCCGTGCCGATCTGATTCCCCTTCGTGCCGATTGGACAGGGTATGACACCATCGTGCTGCCGACGATGCTCTTACTGTCTTCGGCGGATGCGGATCGCGTCAGGCGCTTTGTGCATGATGGGGGGCATGTGATCGTCGGCTATGCGACCGGAATTGCGGATGAGCGTTTCCACGTCGCGCTCGGTGGCTATCCCGGGATGCTTCGCTCCCTTCTCGGGATTCGCAGCGAGGAGTTCAATGTACTGGGTGATGTCGATGGGGAGCCTTCGCGGATTTACCTGTCCAATGGTTTCAGTGCGGCGTTGTGGGCCAATGTGGTCACGTCGGTGGATGACCGGGCCGATGTTCTTGCGACGTATCACGGCCCGGAGGCGGTTCGGTGGGATCTTGAGGGTGTTCCGGCGATAGTGCGAAACACCTATGGGCGTGGTGCCACATACTATATCGGCTGTGATCTGGGTAGGGACGACATCTCGCGTTTCATCGACCAGGCGGTGGATCGGGATCCATGCGGACGCGGGGCAAACATAGTGCATACCGTTCGCACAGGGCGAGACGCGGTTTTTGATTTCTACTTCAATCGTTGCTCCGAACCGGTGTCGTTGAGGATAGGAAATGTCGAGCTGCTTGCCAAGGGCCGTGTGGAGAGCGGCCTTGGCTCGGACGACTACCGTATAGGCGAAAACGGGTATCTGATTACTCGATCGACTCGGTGACGTGAGAGAACCTCGAAGGCAACTTCATTTTTGCTCCGAACACGATTCTGCGATTCGGCATGTTTTGGATTCGGCGGGCGGCTATAGCGGTTAGGATAAGTAGAGTTATGGCTCGGCCAGGGGGTGAAGACGATGAACGAATCCCATGCGGATGGGGAGAGGTTGAGTGTCCCGGGACACGAGGGTGCGGCCGACTCCCGGCCTCTGACGGGAAGACGACGCATCACCCTGCGTGATGTCGCCAAAGCGGCCGGGGTGTCTTTGAAAACCGCTTCGAATGTGATTAACGGAACCGGCAGAATGACCGATGAAACCAGGAGGAAGGTTCAGGAGGTAATCTCGAATCTGGGATATCGCGTCAACGTTGCCGCGCGCAATCTCAACCGTGATCATACGGGTTTCATCACACTGGCGGTTCCGTCGTTGACGCCTCCCTACCTTGCCGAGCTGGCGAACCGCACCATCGATGCCGCGAGACAGCGTGATTATTCGGTTTATGTCACCACATACGCGGAAGGTTCCGCACAAGGGGCACGTGAGATACTCAAGTCGTTCAACTCCACGGTTTCCGATGGGATGATTCTATCGATGAGCGAGGTCGAGCGTATCTCCCCCGAGGATTTGGTGGTTGATTTTCCGCTCGTGGTTGTGGGTGCCAGAACGACATGGGGCAAGGCCGATCATGTCACGCCTGACGATGTTCAGGCCGCGGCAGCTGCTGCGGATTATCTATGCGATCATGGAAGCACGTCGCTGTCTGTCGTCGGTGCAAGAGAACGATTCGACGCGGATGCGCTGCTGCATACCATCGAGGGCAATGCGGAGCTGCGGTTGCGGGGCATCATCGAGGCATGCCGATCTCGTCATACGACCCTCGACCCCCGTCTCATCGGCATTACCGGGCGCGATTGGACAATCGGCTCGGGGGCGCGAACGACCCAGGGGCTTATTGATTCGCGCGTTCCCTTCGATGCCGTGATCGCGCTTAATGATCAGCTCGCCATAGGCGCGATTTTCACGTTGCGTGCGAACGGAATCAGAATTCCCGAGGATGTGCAGGTCATCGGCTTCGACAACATCGAGGAATCCGCCTATCTGCAGATACCTCTCACGACCATGGATTCCCGCCTCGACTGGACGGCCCCGACGGCGGTTGAGCGTATTCTCGGACGGATCAGCGGGGAAGTCACCACTCCGGAGCTTCTCACCACCCCATCCCGCGTCATTGTGCGGAAGAGCACGCGAGACCCGATCGGGGAATGAGGGCAGAGGAGGATGTCCTCCGTGCTTTTCGATAATTCGGCAGCGCCATTTCTTCGGATAGGCGACCGTGTGGGGTCTGTCTCCCGGTTTCCGTGGAAGGTCGGAGACGGACCCCGCACAATATGTCTCCTTATCCATGGCGGATATCGTCATCCGGGCCGAACGTCTGTCGGGAAAGGCCTGCGCCAGTCAGCGTGTATATCTCGTCGCAGTACTGCAATATCGCCTTCCTATGGGAGACGATCACGTAGGTGCGTCCGTTCTGCTTCTCGATCAGGGCGTGCATGATCCGCCCCTCGAGAAGGGCGTCCATGTTGCTTGTGGGCTCATCGAACAGCACCAGACGGGCGCCGCTGGCGAGGACCCTCGCAATGGCGATGCGCTGCTTTTCCCCGTCGGACAGCTCCCGGCCGTTCTCCTGCAGGACGTGGTCGAGACCATCCGGCCACCGTGCGACCACGTCGCCCAGGTCCGCCGTCTCGCACGCCTCCTGGATTCTTTCAGACGAGGCCTGCCTGTTGGCAACGGCTATGTTGTCGCGCAGGGATGAGCTGAAGATGTATGTGTCCTGGCTTGCAAGCGTCTCCACACTTCTCAGGGCCGAGGTGCGAATGCGACGTATGGGGATGCCGTTGAACGAGATCCGGCCGTCGTCGCAGTCGCGAAAACGCATCAGCATGTCGATCAGAGTTGATTTTCCGGCTCCGTTCGGTCCGCTGATTGCGATGACGCGGCCGCTGACCACCGTCATGTTCGCCGCCCGCAGCACCGGGGCGTCCGGGGTGTATGCGAACGATACGTCGGTCATGACGGCTTCATGGAAATCGTCGATGAGTTCGCCGTTCTCGTTGTCGGGCACGGTGGGTTTCTCGTCGAGGATGGCGAAGATCCTGCGTGCGGCGGCGAAGGTGGGCTGTATGTAAGTGCCCAATCTCGACACCGAAACGAAAGCGGGAAGCGATGCCACGAAACCTGCGAAGGCGGCGGCCGCCGCGCCCGTGGCGATCACCCCCCGGGAGGCGAGCGCATAGGACAGAATGCCGAAGGCCCCGATCGCGGCGAGCGCCGCCGTTCGGGAGATCTCCGCGTTGCGTTCGATGGCCCTGCGCGAAACCGCGCAGGCATGAGTCAGACGTCGGGTCGCCGCATCCAGTCTGCTTTCCGTGGCGCCGAGCGCCTCGAAGAAGTCGAGCGTCGACCTTCCGTCCACGCTTTCGAGAATAAGCGAATGGGCCTCTCCCTGCATGTCGCGTGCCTGCATCGACGGTCCCTGTGCAAGCGGAGCAAGAGCGAGGGGAATGATCGCGTCGATGACCGCGTACAGGACCAACGCCGCGATCGCGAGCCAGGGCGACAGCGTCGCGATCACGGCGGATTCGATAAGGGCTGTTATGGCGGCGATCACCATGGGGGAGAGGGTGTGCGCATAGAATATTTCCAGAAGCTCGATGTCCTGCATGAGGACGCTCACCAGGTTCCCCCTGCCCTTGCCGCGCATCGCGGTGGGGGCGAGCTCTCTCATGGCGTCGAATGCGCGCATGCGGATATCGCGCAGCACGGTGAAAGCCATGTCATGGTTGAAAAGCTGCTCGCCGTAAGCGAGGAAACCGCGGAGAAGTATCATGACGGCCGCAGCGGCCGCATACGCACGCGTCATGGCGTCGTTTCCCGAGGATGCATAGGAGAACAATGCGAGGACGGCGGTGACAAGTCCCGTGCTCGCGCACAGATGCTGGGCGCTTCCGCACGCCGCCGCCTTGATTTCCGTGGCCATCAGCGGCTTCATCATGCGGGCCATGCGCTTGGCGACGTTCAGATCGTTCATCATGATGCGAGATCCTTTCCTGCGTCCGCGTTCAGCCCGGGGCTTTCGATGTTCTCCTGCGTGTTCCATTCGCGGGCGAACAGGCCTTTTTCCGCCATAAGCTCGTCGAACGTCCCCTGTTCGACAAGAGACCCCCTGTCCATGACCATGATTCTGTCCGCCTCCCGTACGGTGGCGAGCCTATGGGAGACGGATATGACAAGCGCATGGCGCGAGAGTCTTTTCATCGCATCGGACAGCTGGCGGTCGTGCTCGCGGTCCACTGCGCTGGTCGCCTCGTCGAAGAGGTACAGGGGCGTGTGCCTTAGCAGCGCCCTGGCGATGCACACGCGCTGGCGCTGTCCCCCCGAGAGGTTCGCGCCCTGGAACTCGATGCGTGTGTCCAGCCCCCTGCGGAAGGCGGGGTCGTTCTCGAGTCCGACCTCTCTGATCGCATCGCTGAGCCGGGAGTCGTCGTACCCGACGCTTGCGGGATCGAGATTCGAGCGCAGCGTCCCCCGGAAGAGCGGATCCCGTCCCGTGACGACTGTCTGCAGGGAGCGCAGGCGGTGGGGGTCGACGGTGAGGATGTCCGTCCCGTTGATGCGTACCGTGCCTCGATACGTTCCCGAAGACCGGGTGAGAACCGACAGAAGAGTGCTTTTCCCGCTGCCGCTCGTACCCACTATCGCCACGTGCCCCGTTGCCCCCGTGGAGAAGGAGATGTTCCTCAGAGCCTGTATCGATGGAGAATAGTCGAGGCTGAGATGGGAGATCTCGATCGTCCGCCGCCCCCCTGCGTTCTGCGGCCCGAGCCCGGTGTCGTCCGCGGTCTCGGACGGGCTGGCGTGCGCATCGTCGGCGGTGCCGCCGTCCGTGCCGATGGCGGCGGCGATGAGCTTTCCCCGGCGCATGGCGACGGCGGCGGAATGGGACAGATACACCAGCTGTCGTTCGGGCGCGAAAAGCAGCATCGAGGCGATGGCGACATAGACGATGGTCATGATGCCGCCGGTTCCCGTGCCCCTCGGCGACGTGATCGCCGCCGCCGTCACCGCCGTGACGGTTGAGACGGCGATCACGATGTCGCTTCCAATCAGGCTGCGGAGCTGACCGGAGAGAAGATTCATCGTCGCCACGCGGAATCCCTCGCTGCGCGCGCGCAGACTGTCGGAGGTCCTCTTGTCGGCGGCGAATATCTTCAGGGTGGTCAGACCCCGAAGCGATTCCTCGAACTCCCGGCCGGTGTGGTCGTAGGCGCTGAGCTGGCGCATCTGCACGCCGATGTTTTTGCGGCGCATCATGTTCGCGGCCGGTGGGAGTGCGATCATTGCGACGATGATCGACAGCGCGCTCCACCCGTTGATGAATCCGATGACGGCCCCTGAGATGGGGATCATCAGCAGTGCGCCCATGAGGGTCGGTAGATAGCCGGTGAAATATCCGCTTGCGGCGGGTGCCCCCTCGGTGACGAGAGTCGCAAGCTCCTGCCCCTCAAGCCCCGATCCCCGGACCAGCCCCGAATGGTAGAGGCGCTGTGAGATCGCAGCGTTCATGGCGATGGTCATGCGGGCGCCGAGCCGATTGCCCGCGATCCCGCACAGCGCGCTGACCGCCAGTAGCGCGACGCATTCGAACGCCAGCGTGGCCATGTGCTGTCCCTGCCGAACGTTCGACAGGGGCGAGGCGCCCAGGGCGACGCATATCAGCCATAGCAGAGCGAGCTGGCACAGTGTCTGCATGGTTCTCACAACGCATAGCGCCAGTGATCCCGCTATGCTCGCGCCGGGCAGGGCGCACAGGGTTTTACTGATCATTCGCCGACCGTGGTTCCTTTCGTATGGGGTGATGCGCGTTCGGAAGTAGCCATCCTAGGCGGAGCCGATCCGATAATCAAGAGCAGGCATTAATTTGATAACAATTATCAATTGTGTTAGCATTCTAACCTCGGGTGGTGGACGAAAGCCTGTTGGCCGTTGCCAGGAGAAGCTTTCCGACTCATGCCCGCGACTATGATCACGCACAATCACAAGGAGAGTCATGTCGTCACCTGTGCAATCGACACGAAATGATCCAGAGGGAAGCCACCGGGGGGAGGGGTCTCTCGCGCTCGCTGCGGATGCCGCGACCGGAAGCGGCGCGTCGCATCATCCAGCAGCAGGGTCATGGGCGGGGTTCAGTGTGCGCGATATCGTCTTTCTGGCCGTTTCGGGCGTCCTCGTCCTCGTTTTCAGCGCTCTGACAAGCCCGTTGCACGCCCTGGGAATCTTCGGATTGCCGCAGATGCTGGTGTCCCCGTTCTTTTCGTTCTTCCTTGCCATAGGCGTGATGAAGGTTCGCAAACCGGGGTCGGCGAGCATCATCACCCTGGTGAGCGCCCTTCTGGCATTGCTGATGCGGCCTGCCTCGGGACTGACCGCATTGGTCACCGGGCTCGTCGCCGAGTTGGTCGTGATGATCGTTTTCCGCAGCTACCGCAGGATCGCATCAATCGTCATCGTGGCGTCCCTGGTTCCCATGCTGATGGTTCCCGTTCAGATTCTCTATTATCTGCTGGTGCTTCATGTCCGTCTGGCATCGGTCATATCCTTCAATGCCGCGGTCGGGGGCGTTCTGGCCGCCACGGTGATTCTTTCCATTCTGGGGGCCTTGGCGGGGACGAAAGTCGCACGGGAGCTGATCTCCTCGGGTCGCATGAAATGACGGCCATCGCGAAAGGAGTGAGCGCCGCCGCGCCGGCTGCGTTCGGGGGAGCGGCGACCGGGTCGCATGCCCTGCATCCCGTCGCCGCCCTGCTGGTCTCGATCGGTTCGTTTGCTTTTTTCGTTGCATGTCCGGATCTGCGGCGCGTCGGCGTGTTCATGGTCGCACTGCTGATCCTCGAATGCCTTGTCGGCATGGGGCGTGCGCTGCTTCTTTCCGGATTGTTCTTTCTGCCTGCGGGCATCGTCATGGCGCTCACCATGTCGTGGGTCTGCGGCGACCCGGGGTCGGGATGGTCGATGCTGCTGAGATTGTCCGCGTTATGGCTGTCGGAGACGCCGTTGCTGGTTGTTCCGGAGATGTCGTTCGTGCGCTTTCTCGCGCAGGTTCATGCCCCGAGGGTTCTGGGATTGTGCCTGCTGATAACACTGAGGTTCACCCACGTGATATTCCATCAGATTGCGAGGGTCCATGCGGCGTGGAGGACTCTGGAAAGGGGCGGGGCCCATCGGGTCGGCGTTCTTCGGATGGCCGTTCCCCTGATGAGCCGTGTTCTGGATGTCAGCGATTGCCTCTCGAATTCCTTGGAGATGCGCTGTTTCACTGTGGATGCGCGCCAGCCCTCAAGCGTATACAGGCCGGTGACTCCAACAATGAGAGACGCGGTGTTCGTCGGTGCAGCCACGGCATGGATGGTGGGCGCCCTGATGTGTCCGATGCCATGGTAGGGTCCGGCAATGCCATCGATATGGCGCATGTCACGTTTTCCTACGGCGACGGGGAGGAACCGGTTCTCGACGACTGCTCCTGGAGCGTACCGTATGGATCGCTCGTCCTGCTGAAGGGTGAGTCCGGCTGCGGAAAATCGACGCTGCTGGCATGCCTCTGCGGCCTGGCGCAGTCTTTTCCCCGTTCCCGCTTCGGCGGTGACATCGTGGTCGACGGCATCGACATCCGCAACCGTCCTGTCCGAGACATAGCCAGACACATCGGTGTGGTCCAGCAGGACGTCGACGCTCAGATTCTCCATGCCACCGTTGAGGATGAAATCGCGTTCGGATGCGAGAACCTCGATATGCCCCCCGATCGGATCTCACGGGAAATCAGCCGATACTGCCCGGCTTTGGGCATCGACCCACAGGGGAATACGCTCACCCTGTCCGGAGGGCAGAAGGAGCGCGTCTGCTGCGCGGCCGCGTTCGCCATGAGGCGGCCGGTTATCGCACTCGATGAGCCGCTCGCGAACCTCGACCAGACGGGGGTGGAGATCGTCATGCGCGCCGTGCGGCGGCTGGCCGATCAGGGGCATGCGGTCATCGTCTGCGAGCATCGGATCAGCAACGTCATCCGATACGCCGACCGCATCGCCACCGTGGAGAACGGCAGGATTCGCGAGACCTCCACGCCTTCGGGCAGGAAGGGCCTGCCGGGCGGGACGCGCTCATCGGAGAGGTCCGGCCCTTCACGCGGGACGTCCCGCTCGGCGCGGGAGAATTCCGGCGCGTTCCCGAATCGTGTGACTTGCGGGGCCGGGGAGCCGCACCCGCCGAGTCGGGAACCGAAGTCGTCGGTTCTGATGAGCCTGCGCGATGTCGTCGTCCGCAGACAGCATCGTTGCATAATCCACGTCGACCGGCTGGACATATATCGTGATCAATCGGTTCTGGTGCTGGGCGACAACGGGTGCGGCAAGTCCACTCTTCTATCGCTTCTGTCCGGGGTGGTCCGCCCCGGTTCGGGGCGGGTCGTCGACGCGCGTGGCCACCGCATCGGACGCGGGCGTGGAATTCGCAGAGCCCACCTGTGGCAGACGCCGGACTATCAGATCTTCACGACCACCGTCCTTGATGAGCTGCTCGCCAGAAACGCGGATCGCTCGGCCTGCCTGGACATGCTCGACGCCATCGGGCTCGGGGGGCTCTCCCATCGGCATCCGCTTTCCCTGTCCGACGGGCAGAAGAGGCGTCTAGTGCTGGCCGCGTGTCTGATCAGTGAGCCGGATCTGCTGATTGTGGATGAGCCGAGTGCGGGTCAGGATGGGCCCAATCTGGAAAGGGAGATGAACCTTATCGAGGAGAGATGCGTCGGGAGATCATGTGCCTGCGTCTTGGCGACGCATGACTCCCGAGGTGCCGCGAGGTATGCCGATCGTGTTCTGATCATGAGCGAAGGAGCCGTCGTGGATGATGGAGGCCCCGAGCTTGCCGATAAGTGGTTCGCCCGGTTCGATGTCGAATAGGGGACACGCCGGGCGGGCATGGGCTCGATCATTCGTCCACAACGGCCGGTCGCCTTCTCCCGCGCATGCGGGGGGTCTATGGTTGTTGTGAGGTTATCGAGATTGTTGACGGTGATACGTGCCACGCAAGAGATGCGGTCATGATTTTGCCGAAGAACAGCGGATAAGGGAATGCGGCGCAACGGCCGTGGAGGCGACAGGAAAGACAGGTGGACGGTGTCGACTGCAGCGCAGGGAAAGACGATGGTTCCCGCAATCATGCTTAGCGACGGGAATGCGATCGCGCAAATCGGTCTGGGGGTTCTGCGCATCGGAGATGAGCAGACGACAGGGGTCGTGGAAAGCGCCATAGCGCAGGGGTACCGCCATATCGACGGTGCGGCGGGCTATGGGAACGAATCCGGTCTCGGGAGGGCCTTGGCCCAGACCGGATTCAATCATGGAGATGAGCGCTCGAGCATGTGGATAACGACCAAGGTCCGAGACTCCGAGCAGGGATACGACAGCACCCTTCGTGCCTTCGACAGGCAGATCGGCCTGCTCCGGCTTGATTACGTGGACATGTATATGATTCATTGGCCGACTCCGTTCAACTGGAGAGCGGCCGAAACGTGGAAGGCCTTCGCCCGGCTCCGAGACGACGGAAGGGTCAGGACGCTGGGAGTGTGCAATTTTCTTCCCGAGCACCTCGAGCGTCTGCATCGCGAGACGGGGGAGTACCCGGCCGTTGATCAGATCGAGCTTCATCCCACATGGCAGCAGCGTGCCGTGGTGGACTACTGCCGGAAGCATGGAATCGCCGTGGAGGCTTACTCGCCCATGGCCAGAGGGGCGGATCTGAATGCCGGGAACGGCCTTATCCAGCGCATCGCGGACGTGCACGGGGTGAGCCCGGCCCAGGTCGTCTTGAGGTGGCATATCGAAAACGGGACGATCATCATCCCCAAATCCGTGCATCCCGACAGACAGCGCGAGAACCTCAATCTCTTCGGCTTCTCCCTGAGCGCCGAGGAGCATGCGGGCATCGATGCTCTGGACGGCCCGACGCGTGCCGGCCATGACCCGATGACGTTCTCCTATGCGTGATGCGGCGACACCTCGACTCGGCTGCAGTGGCATGCAGACGGTGAAGGAATCCAGCGCTTCGGACGAAGCGGCCACCGCGATCGGACGTCCCCTATGAGACGGCGACATTCCGCGTATTTCGCAAAGCGCGCCTATACGGTACACCGTCCAATCGAGCGTGTCGCGATCGTTGTGGTGATCGCCCTCGTCGTCGGGGCGACGATAGGGCTGGTTCTGCCCAAGATCAGTGATCCCATCGGCGAGATGACCGGCGAGTATTCCGCGGGGGGTGCGGCTGCGGAAGCGTTGAAGACATTGTCGGTCGATGACGAGGCCAGCTCGGCCGGCTATGATCGCGACGTATTCGGGTACCGCAGCACCGATGTCGGGGCCACCGGGTGCGATGTGCGCGAGGCGGTTCTCGCACGAGACCTTACCTCGGTCGTCTACAGACGAGGTAGCCGGTGCATCGTCCAGTCCGGCGTTCTGCACGACCCCTATACCGGGAGGACGATCCAATTCATGCGGGGGCGCACCACCAGCGACAAAGTGCAGATCGACCATGTCGTGGCCCTGCAGAACGCCTGGCGTTCCGGCGCAAACCGTTGGAGCGGCGCCAAGCGCATGCGCTTCGGGAACGACGAATACAATCTGCTCGCCGTCGACGGCGCGAGCAACCAGGAAAAGGGGTCGGCATCGGCGGCTTACTGGCTGCCCACCAATGCCGCCTATCGATGTGAGTATGTGGCACGTCAGATAGGCGTCAAGGAAAAATACGATCTGAGCGTCACATCGCAGGAAAGGCGATCAATGCTCGCCGTTCTTCGTTCCTGTCCCGCCCAGACGATTGCGAAAGAGTAGCGCTCGCCTCCATTCTTGACGAATCCCGCTAGGCGTTATGGAGACGCGCGAACGCACGCTGTGCCACATCGCGTGCAGAGCCCGCTCCGTCGCCCTTGACACCGAATATCACGAAAAGCAGCTGTACGAATACAAGAAGCGCGCTGAAACGCAAAGTCCATCTCACTCCGAAGATGTTGGCGGCGATGGCGGCGGACTGGCCACCCCCCATCGCGCCTTGACGCATCCGCGTCAGGGTCTCCATCATAATGACCAGAACGGGCGCCCCGATCGCACCGGCTATCTGCCGCACGGTGTTGGTCACGGCCGAACCCGCGGAGACGTCGATCGATTCGAGACAGTTCAAGGACCAAGTGGTGATGGGCATGAGCACGAGGCCCATGCCGATCTGCCGGATGAACTGGCATATGGAAATCCACCAGATCCAGGTGTGCACGTCAATCATGCTCATCATAACCGTGCCGATGAGCAGCAGGAGAGAGCCCGCCAGCGCCACGGGCCGCGCACCCAGACGATCAAGCAGCTTGCCTCCGCCGAACTGTGCTATGCACTGGCCGAACGCGCCGGGCAGCATGACAAGTCCGCTCATCGTCGCGCTGTACCCTCGATCGTCCTGAATATAGAGCGGAATGATGACCATGATCGAACTGAAGGCGAAGAAGCTGAGCGCCGCGCACACGGTCCCTATGGTGAAGCTATGGTTCTTCAGCACCCCCAGATCAAGCAGGGGCGGCTGAACCTCCGCCGCGGATCGCGTGCCGGGCATCGTTGTCTTGAAGCGGCGAGCCGTCGTGATCTGCCGCAGTATGAACCAGACGATGCCGCCGATGCCGATGAGCATGGGAAGCCACACCAGGGGATGCTGCGGGGGATAGGACTCGATGTTCGTAAAGCCGAACATGAGCCCGCCGAAGCCGAAAATCGACAGCCCCACGGAGAAGAAATCCGCCTTCACCCCATGATCGTTCTCGCCGAAATTATGCAGTCCGACAATAGCGAGAATCAAGGAGAGGAATCCTATCACGCTTAAGGATAGAAAGATGGAGCGCCATCCGTTCGCATCCGTCTGCCATCCGCCGATGGTCGGCCCGATGGCGGGAGCGACGCTCATGGCCATGCCGACCGTTCCCATGGCCATGCCCCGGCGGGCCAGCGGATATATCGAGAAGACGGTGATCTGAAGCACGGGCCACATCACGCCCGTCCCGATCGCCTCCAGCACCCTTCCCATCAGAACGAGGAAAAAGGATGGCCCCAGCCATGAGAGGACCGAACCGCAGGTGAAGACCAGCATCGACGCGATGACGATCTGCCGTGTGGAGAAACGACGAGTCAGGAATGCCGTGAGAGGCACCATGACGCCCATGACGAGCTGAAATATCGAGGTCAGCCATTGGCCGGTGGTGACGCTGATGTGAAATTGCGAAACGATGGTCGGCAGCGCCGCACTGAGCTGAAGCTGGGTGAAATTCCCTACGAACGTGATGAAGGTGAGGATGGAGATCGATACCAGGGCAGGCCTCGTGAGGTGTCCCTTGACGAACGCCTGTTCCGAACTCAGCGTGCTGAGACGCCGTGAAATTATACTCATCTTCTTCTGATCTGCTTGCCGTGGGGCCATGCTGTGCTTCTTTCCAGGGCCGGGCGCATATCCGCGGAAACAATGCGCGACCGGCACGCCGCGATTACTATACTCCACTCCCGGACGCGGCATCATTTCTTTCTCATGCAGCGATAGGACCGTGCGCCCCCACGGATAGGGGCATAAGTGGTGTGAGCGGTAGGGAGGCGTCAGTGGTGGGGCCATGAGCGGTGGGCTACAGGCGATACGCGGGCCATGCTCCGATGCGATCATGTGATGACGGCAGCGGCCGCGCGCGCCGGTATCCCGCGCCCTTCCCTGGGGCCGGGGCACATGGGACGGCGGAGCGGATGATTCCTCGGGAACGGATACGGGGAAGCCGTGGAGGGAAAGGGATGAGGTATCTCGCCCATCGCCTGCGAATTCTCCGGCAGGTGAATGCGGACAGGCGGATATGGCGATCCCCCGGCACGCGGTGCCGGGGGATCGCCATATGAACGAGAATCGGTGGTCGTCAATAATTCTGATTGGCCAGCCAGTGCGAATAGGCACCCTGGATCGAGCCATATCTGCTTGCGCAATAGCCCCAGAACCATTTCAGCTGGGTCTGATAGTTCGTCGCCCAGTCCGAACCGGCCGAAGCCATCTTGCTGCCGGGAAGCGACTGAGGCAGACCGTATGCCCCGGAGGGATTCGACGCGTTGACGCGCCATCCCGACTCATGGGAGATGATATACACCGTCGCCGTGAAGTCGGCCTCCGTGTAGCCGTTGGAAAGAAGATAATCATGGGCCCACTGCTGCATGTCTCCCGCCGGAACCGTCGTTCCTATGGAGGACGCGGACGAGGAGCCTCCCGTGGTTGCACTGCTCGAGGAGCTGCTGGAATCGGATCCCGAACCGGTGCCGATCAAGATGACCTTGTCCACGGGCGCCTGCTTGACGTAGGACGCGAATATGTTCGAGGAGATGACCTTGCCGCCTGCCCGGGTGACCAGGCTCGTGGTCTCCATGACGCCCTGCGTGCCCTCGCTCTCGACCTTCTGCGTGCCTTGGGCGAGCGCGGATGTCTGCTTCTTGACGATGTTGAAGCCGATCGGCGAATCAGAGGTCTCCAGGTTCGCACCGGCGCGGTTGATTTCGATCACCGTGGATTCCCTGACCTTCGTGGTCAGACCCGGGTTGACCGAATCCCCCGGTTCCAGAGTGATGTCTCCGGCGTCGAGCACCGATTTGACGTTGGTGAAGTTCGTCCCCGGCACGATGCGTGATCTTCCGTTGATCCTCACCGTCACGTAGGAGGTGTTGCCGCTCATCCCGCGCAGGTCCTCGCGATCCTGGCCACGCGAGACCTCAAGCGCATTCGCGTCCGTCGCGGAGTAGGCGGTGACGGACGCCTGATGCTGTTGGGCGGCGTAGAAGGTGCGGGAGATGATGCCGGCGCTGGCAAGTAAACCCACGGACGCTACAACCGCTGCGATCTTCATCCACTGACGTCTGCTCAATGACCTCAGACTCGGCACTTCCCTGCGGTGGTTCGCCATTATGCTCCTTGATTGACCTACAGTTCCCCATGCGCGGCGAAACTGAGCACGGCCACGCACGCATGCCCACCATGATAACGCAATATCGTCGTCTCGTTAAATCGCGGATGCCCGCACACGAATCATCGTGTGCGGGCATCCGCGATTTAACGAGACGATTCACGCCGTCTTGGCGGCGTTTGCCTTGCTCATGTCGAGGGCCTTCGCCTGCGAGATGAGATCGTCGAGGTCCGAACCCCGCAGGGCTCCGGCCTGCTTGAAGATGACCTGTCCCTTCTTGGCGACCATGAGAGTGGGGACGGCCTGGATCTGCGCGGCGGTGGCAAGGTCGCGGTTCTGATCGATGTCGACCTTGGCGAACACGATATCGGGATTCGCCTCGCTCGCCTTTTCGTAAACCGGCCCGAAGGCCTTGCAGGGGCCGCACCACGTGGCCCAAAAGTCAACGAACACCAGCTCGTTGTCGGTAATCGTCTTTTCAAAATCCTGCGCGGTAACGGCTCGTGTTGCCATGATCGACTCCTTGTCTGTGTGATGGTGAACTGATCATTGGCTTCCAGCATTCCAGCACCACTCAACATCTATGCCTATAGAGGAACGTCTGTGCCGGGACCCGGTCGGGCATCCCGAGCCGCGCGGCGATCCGGGGACCGCATGGAATTGGTTACGGCAAAGAGGATAATAAGGAGCATGTCAGTCTTGAATGATGAAGTGCCCGATGACGGTGATTTCGACGCGAACCGTCGCCGGGGCGAGTTCGACGGCATCACGCCGGAGGATTTCGTCCGCGGGTCGGGGAACGGGAATCCTCCCGGATGGCTGGACAGGGACAGCATCGACAGGATCCGAAAGCAGCTGCCGATCATCTACGTGGAGATAGTCCCGGTCCGAACCGATTCCCTGGGCCGTGTCGTCCAGGTGGGATCCCTGCTGTGCGTGGGCCATGACGGATCGGTTGAGCGCACGCTCATCACGGGGCGCGTGCTGTACCACGAGACCCTGCGGGAGGCCATTGCCCGAAATGTGGCCAAGGATCTCGGGGAGATCGCCTTGCCGGTTCTTCCCCAGGGTCTGCAGCCCTTCACCGTCGCCGAGTTCTTCCCCACCCCGGGCCTGTCCGAGTTCTATGATCCGCGGCAGCATGCGGTCGCATTGTGCTACGTGGTGCCCATGGCCGGCGAATGCAAGCCGCAGGACGAGACATTGGACGTCGAGTGGTGCGATCCCGGTGGCGACAGGATCCGGACGTTCATCGATCAGATGGCCAACGGCCACGGAAGGATCGTGCGGCAGGCGCTTGCGTGGACCGGCATGTAACACCACTGGGTGCGCGGAATGCGGTATGTTGTTGGTGGATGCGCGCCGGTGTGCGCGCGGGAAGGAACGACGCAGAATGCCAGCTCATGTCTCATCATCGAACGGTCGCGGCGATCAGGAGGAGGGCCGGTCGGCCATCGTGCTTCGCAATAACGTCTACCGGGACGGCCGGGGCTGCCCTCTGGTTCTTGTTCATGCGTTCCCCATCGACCACCGCATGTGGGACGCGTGCGCAGAAAGGATCGCCGAGATCAGCGACGCCGCCGGAACGGTCCGGTTCCCCATCTGGGCCCCGGACATGCCCGGGTCGAACGGCTCGCAGGTTCCGTCGCCGCGGGCGACCGGCGACGTGGCGCAGGACGGTTCCTACCCGCAGGCCCTGGATGCTCTGACGACGGCGTACGCCGAGCTTGTTCGCTCGGCGGGCTTCGATAAGGCGGTCTGGGTGGGGCTGTCCATGGGGGGCTATGTCGCCCTGGATATGCAGCGCATGTATCCGCGTATGGTGGCGGGGCTGGCGCTGTGCGACACCCGCGCGACGCAGGATGGTGAGCAGGGCTGCGCGAATCGTCTGCGCATCGCCCGGGAGTGCGAGGAGGGCGACACTGTCGAGCCCGTGATGCGTTTCGCGAAACCCATGCCCTCCGATTCGACGGTGAAGCAATCACCGGCCTTCGCTTCCCGATTCGCCGGATGGGTTCGTCAGCAGACGCCTGAGGGAATAGCCTGGCGTCAACGCATGGCCGCCGGAAGAGAGGATCTGAGCGATCAGCTCGCAGAGATCACCGCACCGACCGCCGTGGTCTGCGGCGCCTTGGATCCCTCGAGCCCCCCGCAGGTGATGAAGGCGATGGCCGAGAAGATCACGCTCAGCGACCCGACGTTCACGGTCGTGGACGACTGCGGCCACTTCAGCGCCCTGGAGCATCCCGACGCCGTGGCCAAACCCCTGTCGGATCTCATGCGCAGGGTGTTGGACGCGGCCGAGTAGAACACGGCACGCGGAATAGAAGAAGAAAGCCGGTTTTGTGCGTATGAGCGTATTTGCGCCACTCTCCCTTACCCAGACACTCCCGTTCCTTCCACTCGCCCAGGGAGACATCGACTATCAGGTCGACAGGCGTTCCGACCCGCATCTGTTCGAGGATGTGTTTGCGCAGCCCTCGACGAGCGTGATGCTGGTGTGCGCGGGGAAGGTGGCGGTGCCTTTCGGGCAGGGGGCTCTGATCGACTATGCGAATGTCACCATGCGTCTCGCCTCCCTCCCGGGCTCGTACATGGTGCAGGAGCTTGACCGCCATCCGGAGGCCATCGCACTCTATCTGGGCAGCTATGGCGGCAGACGTGACGAGCATGTGGTCGCCATCGACGTCACCGAGATCTCGCGGGCCTGCGAGTCGCGCCAGGGACGTGTCCCCGACTCCGCCAATTCCGGCGCGGACGATGATTTCGATGACATGCGCGGCACACGCCGCGGGGGGAACGGACATCCATCCCTTCTCGAACAGGCCCTGACCCGTTTCGACTGGGTCGACATTCGCGGCTTCGCGCCCCATGCCTCGGCTCGCGAAGCGGGACAGGCGACCAGTGCGACGACACTGAGCATGTGGCATATGCGGCAGAGGTTCTGTCCGACCTGCTCGGCGCCGGTGAGCGCGGCCCTCGGCGGATGGGCCCAGCGGTGCACGAATCGCGAGGATGGGAACCGCATGCTCTTTCCCCGCATCGAGCCGGCAGTGATCACCGCCGTGGTGGACAGTCGTGACCGTCTTCTTCTGCAGCACAACAACGCCTGGGAAAATCCCACTCTGTATTCCGTCAGCGCCGGGTTCGTCGAGGCGGGGGAGAACCTCGAGCATGCCAGCAGAAGGGAGACGCTTGAAGAGACCGGAATCACCGTGGGGGACGTGCGGTATCTGGGATCGCAGCCATGGCCGTTTCCCGCCTCGCTTATGGTCGCCTTCAAGGCGTACGCGCTCAGCTGCGATATTCGCGTCGACGGGAAGGAGACCGCGGACGCGCGCTGGATGGACCGGGACGGCTATATGCAGGCCCTTCTTTCCGGCCGCATGAGCGTTCCCGGAAGATCCACCATAGCGAGATATATGATCGAGCAGTGGTACGGGAGTGAGCTCCCCCAGGCGTAGGCCTTCGGGAGCGTCCCGATCCGGCTGCGCGCCGATCGCCCCGGAAGACCGTGCTGCCCGTGTTTATGGGATTGTCCGGTGAAGGCTCACCCGCATGCTGGAAATGGCGCTCTTCGAGTCATATCATGGGTCTAGCCTTGTGCACGGAAATCCTGCGGATGGACAAGGGCGAGCGAAAGGAATCGGTGTGACGACTGCTTACGAAGGTTTGGGCCCCGTGCCGAAACAGACAAGTAACGCCACTGCGCGCGATGCCGCCGGCGTTGCGGGCGGATCCTATGGGTCGGCGGGTGAAACCACCGCGGTCTTCGCGCCCCTGTCGGACGTCGCCGATCCCATGGATCCGGGCGATGACCTGGAGGGTCTGAGAACCCTTCCTCCCCGGCGCCCGCACAGGACCGCGCTTATCGTCGTCTTTGCAACCTTGTGCGCATTGGTGCTTCTGGCCGTGGGAGCCGCCTTCGGGGCCCACTGGTATTTCCGCGACAGGGTGGCACCCGGGGTCAGCTTCGGCGGCGTTTCGGTTCTCGGACAGAGCAGGCAGCAACTCGTCAGCACGGTGAAGAAGGCCGTGGACGACTCCACCGTCACCGTTCGCGACGCGCAGGGTACGGTGAGGAAGGCCAGCCTTGACGACCTCGGAGTCAGCGTCGACGTGTCCACGACGGTGAACGATCTGATTGCCGCCAAAAGCGGCAACGCCCTGTCCAGAATCAATCCGTTCGCCTCCAGGAGGATCTCCCTGTCGGCGAACGTGAACAAACTCACACTCAGCGAGTATCTCACCAGTTCCTTCGTCACCAGCGACCAGCGTGCCGTCCCCTCCAGCATCTCCTACAGTTCCGGATCCCACACCTTCACGGTGCAGGACGGCAAAAAGGGGCTGGCCCCGGACAGCCTGCCCGTGCAGAGGACCGTCGACTCCCTGATCGCCCATCCCGGCGTCGCACGGACGGTGAAGATCGACTACACCAACGTGGGGATGCCCATCACCGTCCAAGCCGCCCAGAAGACGGCCGACACCGCCAACTCCCGACTGGGCAACGGCATCGTCATCGCCAACGCCAACGGCAAGACCTTCCAGGTCCCCACGGATGTCGTCGCCTCGTGGATCACCCCGGTCTCCGACCCGACCAGGGGGTCGATCGCTCTGAGCGTGAACAAGGAGGCCATCGTCTCATACATGGCGAGTCAGCTTCCCGCACAGCTCGATCAGAGCATGGTCTCGCAGGTGAACATCGTCAACAGCGCAGGGAAATTCATGGTGACGAGCGTCCAGGGCATCGACGGATTCGCCGTGAAGAACACGGCCGACGTCGCAGGCAAGGTCTACAGCGCCCTGAGCAACGGTCAGCCGGCGAACATCACCGCCCAGGGCGCCGTCACCGCGCACGACGTCAAGCAGCAGAAGTCGGATACCCGCATCGTCGTCGACAAGACCAAGCAGACGGCCAGCGTGTATAAGAACGACCAGCTGGTGAAGACGTTCAACGTGTGCACGGGGGGTCCCGGAAAGGACGAGACCGACAACGGGACGTTCTTCATCTACCTCACGTATCAGACACAGGACATGCGCGGGCTCAACGACGACGGGACCCCGTACCTCTCCAAGGGCGTCAAATGGGTCAGCTACTTCAACGGAGGCGAGGGATTCCATACCGCGAACTGGAACTACGCGGCGATCGCCTCGGGGGATCCAGCCCACTACGGCTCGCACGGATGCGTGAACATGTACGAGCAGGACGCCGAGTGGATCTATCAGAACTGCCCGAAGGGGACGCTCGTCCAGGTGACCGGAACCCAGCCCACCGCGCCGGTGCGTTAGATTGCCCCGCCGCTTCAGGAGCGGTAGGCTACTGGTATGAGTGATAGCACCAGTGAGGATCAGGCGGAGAACCTGGACATTCCGGACAACCTGCACTATTCGCAGGAGCATGCATGGGTCGACGATTCCGTGAGCCCCGCCCTGATCGGCATCACCGAGTATGCGGCGAATCAGCTTGGCGACGTCGTCTTTCTCGATCTTCCCGAAGTGGGGACCAAGCTTCAGGCCGGCGACGAGGTGGTGGAGCTTGAATCGGCCAAAGCCGTCCAGCCCCTCGTCTCGCCCGTCGCTGGCATCGTTCGCTACGTCAACCGTGACGCCTCGGATGATCCTTCCGTCATCAACAGCGATCCCTACGGCGAGGGATGGATTCTCAAGGTCGAGCTTGAGGACGACGAGCCCGATCTGCTGACGTCCGAGCAATACGCGAAGCTCACCAGATAGGCCGGTGAGGCGACCGGCGCGCCGGAGCGTGTTTCGAGCCCCGTCCGATGGCATCCGGACGCCGGCAATTCATCCACAGTTCAATCCGCCATCTTATAGTGAGTTACATGAGCGCTGACGAGCATCAGGATTTTCCCGAGGACGACATGCCCACGGTGCCGATTCCGGCACGCAGGGCCGTCACCACATTCGACACCGCCTCCAGGCATGAACGGTTGGAGACGAAGCCCCTTGCCGTGCAGCTGGTGCGCAGGATGATCTCCTGTGGATTCGGAATCTGGCTGGCGCTGTCCACGGTGATGGTGCGCAGAATGGAATGGTTCGCGAAAGTGGAACCGTACGTCGGATACGGCACCGACGACTACTCCCGTCTCATATGTCGAACGGTGTATGCCCCCCAGCGCAGCCAGTCCGGCCTGTCGATGCGTGGGATTCGCGGGATGCTTGCCGTCCCGGCATCCGGGACGCAGGTGCGGATCGCCATCGACTCGGTCCCGCTGGAAACCGTTCAGGTGGGGCTTTCCGAGGTCTACGACAGGGTCGACAGCAGACGGAGGACGGGAAGCGAATACGCCGTCTCCGATGGTTCGGGATATCTGGATCTCGTGGCGCAGCGGCGCCTCGCGCCCGGGATCCACAAGGTGTCGTACCGGGTCGCGGGACGCAGACCTGTGACGTCGAATCTGTTCACCATCGCCCCGGGCACGAGAATCGGCGTGATCTCCGATGTCGACGACACGATTATGATCACCCAGGCCCCGAGCGTGTGGAAGGCGGCATACAATCTGCTGCTTCTCAACCCCCGAAAGCGCGGAACCGTCCCGGGCATGGGGGTCCTGTTCTCGAAGATCGCCGACATGTTCCCCGACGCGCCCTTCTTCTATCTGTCGACATCCCCATGGAACGTCGAAAGCTCGATCCGCAACTTCATCGCCGACCACGGGTATCCCGAAGGCCCCCTTCTTCTTCGAGACCTCGATCCCCGACCCAAAACCTTCGTTCCCTCGGGGGTGCAGCACAAGCTCGAGTTCGCGGAGCAGCTCATGGGCGATTTTCCCGAGATGCGGTTCATCCTCATAGGCGACGACGGCCAGAAGGACCCGACGACGTATGCGACCATCGCCCGACGGTACCCGCATCGCATACTCGCCATCGGCATCAGGCAGCTCAGCCCCCGGGAATCCACACCATTCGGTTCGGTGACGGGGATAACCTCGACGCAGCCGATTCCGGTCACGGATGTTCCCGTCTTCACCGGGACGACGGGATCGAACCTCATGAAGACGATGCTTCCCTACCTTCGCCAGTTCACGCATCCCGTTCGGGGGTCCATGGACGAGTGAATGCCGCCTCCGGACAGACCACGGTGCCATCCGTCATGCGCATGGCCTCGACGGGGCGGGGAAACGGGAGGGGACGATGCACATGCGCGGCCGCGGACCGCAATTCGCGCGGAACCGGGGTGGGGCCCGGGCATGGATGCGCGGAAAACACGTCCTGGCGTCGTGTCTCAGGACAACCGCGAATCGCCGTGGCGTTTGCGTCCCGTTGCGAACACGGGTTTCTCCGACGGGTTTCGTCGTATAATCGCGAACATGACAGACCAGATGATGAATTCCGGAACGACGGGCCCCGAAGAGGCTCATTCGGGCGGGCCTCATGACGGCGGCGCCCTGCCCCGGCCCCCGAAGGCGAGGAAGATTCCCCACGCGCGAACATTCCATGACGACACCTTCATCGACCCCTATGAATGGATGAGGGACAAGGAATCGGATGGGGTGAGGGAGTATGTCGAGGGGCAGAATGCCTACTGCGAGACAAGGACGGCTCACCTGGGCCCCCTGCGCAGGACGCTGTTCGACGAACTCTCCTCCCGAGTCCAGCAGACCGACATGTCCGTGCCCACTAGGGTGAACGGGTACTGGTATTTCACACGCGTGCACGAGGGCGAACAGTACGGGGTGCAGTGCCGGGTGCCGATACGCGCCGACGATTGGGATCCGGTCCGCGTGAACGAGGACGGGGCTCCCGGTTCGTTGCCGGGGGAGGAGATCGTCTTCGATGCGAATGCCGAATCGCGCGGTCACGAGTTCTTCAGGCTCGGGGGAATGGACATCAGCCATGATGGCCGCCGGCTTCTCTACGGCGTGGACACCTCCGGGGACGAACGCTACGACTTCCGCGTCAGGGATCTTCCCGGCGGCGATGAGATGCCCGAAACCATCCCGTCGATTTCCGGCGCATGCCTCACCCCCGACGGCCGGTGGATCTTCTACACGGTTCTCGACGACGCCTGGCGTCCCTGCGCGGTCCGCAGGCATCGCGTCGGAACCTCCGTGGAACGCGACGTCGAGGTCTTCCGAGAGAACGACGAGAGGTTCTGGGTCGGTGTGGGGCTCAGCTTCGACGAGCGCAACATGGTGATCGTCACGGGATCCAAAACCACCACCGAGGTGTGGATGCTGCCGACGAGCACTCCCGAAGGCGCCTTCGACGTCTTCATCCCCCGCAGACCAGGTGTGGAATACGACGTGAGCTTCTCCTGTCTCGAGCATGCCGGAGCCCACGGGGAGGATGTCCCTCTGGCGCTGATATACCACAATGCCTTCAATCCCAATTTCGAGGTCGACGCCGTCGACATGCGCTCGCACAAGCCTCCCTACGCATTGGGGGAGGGCACCCGAATCGTCTCCGGATCGCCCTACGGATGCGAGCGCGGAGACGATGTCGAGCCCGGGGCCTCGGACAGGCCTGTGGACACGCCGTACACCGATCCGGGCAATCCGCCGATTCTTCGTGGGGCGCGGGGACTGGGGATCGAGGGCATCGCGATGCACCGCCATTTCGTGACCCTGGCATACCGGGCCGAGGGACTGCCCGCCATCGCCGTCATGACCAAGAGCCAGGCCATACACGATTTCACGGCGCACATTCCATGGGACTTTCGCAGAATCTCCCCCCGCGCCGGCGGGCTGTATTCGATATCCACCGGCCCCAACCCCTCCTATGACGCGCCGAGAATGCGCTATTCCCTGACCGGCTACACCCATCCGGGCCAATTGCGCGAGATCGATCCGGCGAGCGGCGGGGACGTGCTGCTCAAGCAGGCCCGCGTCCTGCATGATTTCGATGCCGGTAACTACAGCGAACGACGGATGTGGGTGCGCGCCCGCGACGGCGAGAACATTCCCGTGTCCGTGGTATGGAGGCCGGATCGTCTTGCTCTTCCCGAGCAGCGGGCCGCGGACGGGACCCCGCACCCTCTGAGCGACGCCCCCCGAGCACCGATGTTCATCACGGGGTACGGCGCGTACGAGATAAGTTCGGACCCGGGTTTCTCGGTTGCCCGCCTCAGCCTTCTGGACCGAGGCGTGCTTTACGCCGTCGCCCACGTCCGAGGGGGAGGGGAGATGGGACGCGCCTGGTACGAGCAGGGAAGGAGAACGAACAAGAAGCACACCTTCGAGGATTTCGTCGATGTCACCGAGGCCATGCAGACCATGGGGTACGCGAATCCCTCCCGAACTGTCGCCAACGGCGGGTCGGCCGGCGGGCTCCTGATGGGGGCGGTGGCGAACATGGCCCCCGAACGCTACGCAGGCATCGAGGCCGACGTCCCGTTCGTCGACGCCCTGACCTCCATCCTTGATCCCGGTCTTCCTCTGACGGTCACGGAGTGGGACGAATGGGGCGACCCCCTGCACGACGAAGCCGTCTACCGGTATATGAAATCGTATTCACCCTATGAGAACGCCCCGAGCGACGCCCGTCCCGTTGCGGGTTTTCCGCGTATTCTCATCACCACATCGATGAACGACACCCGGGTCCTGTATGTCGAACCCCTTAAGTGGCTGGCCCGCCTGCAGTCCGCGGGTGTGGACGCCATGGCGAAAATAGAGGTGGAGGCAGGTCATGGCGGCACCTCCGGGCGGTACCGCCAATGGCGCGAGCTGTGCTACGAGAACGCATGGTGCCTGGACGCAATGGGTGTCCATAACGCGGAACCCCTTCATGGGTGAGCGCATCGGCACGAGTAGTGTCACCTGCTATGAGCACTACATCATACAGGATCGCCGTCATACCCGGTGACGGAATAGGCAGGGAAGTCACCCCCGTGGCGCAGGCGGCGCTGGAGAAGGCCGCCTCGGGAAGGGCGGATTTCACCTACGAGGATTTCGACCTCGGAGCGGAACGCTATCTGCGTGACGGGGCGATACTTCCGGATGAGGACCTTGAGCGGATCAAGGCCACCGACGCCATTCTTCTCGGCGCCGTGGGCGATCCCCGCGTCAAGGCGGGAGTTCTGGAGCGCGGGCTTCTGCTGAAGCTTCGATTCTCGCTGGACCAGTATGTCAATCTCAGGCCGTCGAAACTGTACCGCGGGGTGACGTCCCCGCTCGCCGACCCGGGAAGGATCGACTTTGTCGTCGTCCGGGAGGGCACCGAAGGCCTGTACTGCGGCGCGGGTGGGGCCATTCGGCGCGACACCGTGGACGAGGTGGCCACGGAGGTCTCGATCAACACGGCCTACGGCGTCGAGCGCGTGGTCCGGTACGCGTTCGAGCTCGCCATGAAGCGTCGCAGGCATGTGACGCTTGTGCACAAGAAGAACGTTCTCGTGAACGCGGGGGATATGTGGCAGCGCATCGTCGACCGTGTCGCACGGGAGTTCCCGGAGGTCTCCCACGACTATCAGCACATCGATGCTGCGACGATCTTCATGGTCTCCGACCCCTCGCGCTTCGACGTCATTCTCACGGACAATCTTTTCGGGGACATCCTGACCGATGAGGCGGGTGCCGTGGTCGGAGGCGTCGGCTACTCGGCCTCGGGCTGCATCAATGCGGCGGGCACATACCCCTCGATGTTCGAGCCGATTCACGGGTCCGCTCCCGACATCGCCGGGAAGGGCGTCGCCAACCCGACCGCCGCCATTCTGTCGTCGGCCATGCTGCTGCGTCATCTGGGACTCGACGATTGCGCGGACCGCATCGATCGAGCCGTGGAGGAGGACATCGCCCAATCGGGATCGTCGAGAAGGAGCACCACGCAGATCGGGCGGGACATTCTTTCACGGTTCTGATTCTCAGGGGAAAATAAGGGTTTTCGGGCTACCGGGAACGTCTCTGGTGGGATATCGTTGCATTATGAGTGATTTCAACAGCAATACCGACGGGCGCGGCCCCGTTGACGGGCATGAGGCATATGGCGCGAATTCGAACGGGGAAGCCGGCGCGAATCCTTCCGCCCCGCCGCAGGGTTCAGCCGGGGCGGATGAGGCCGGGGTCGGCGGTCAGACCGATTCCCAGGCGCGTGCAGCCGCACAGGGAGATTCCTATGGGCAGCCGGGCCCATCCTATGGGCAGTCCGCATATCCCCAGGATTCCGGTTCGTACGGACGCCCATACTCCAATGGCGGCCAGCCGTCCTACGACCAGGCCCCCTATGGCCAGCCCGCATACGGACAGAACCCCTATGCCGATGCGGGAGGCTCCCCGCGGTATTCGCAGCAGAGCGGGGGATACGGCTATCCGCAGCCTCCCTACGGCCAGACCTATGGCTACGGATCCGTGCCCTACGGGTATGTACCGCGCCAGAAGATCGTCGCCGGGGTGTTGGGAATCTTCCTGGGAGTCCTGGGCGTGCACAACTTCTATCTGGGATACACCGGCAAGGCCGTCGCGCAGCTGCTGCTCACCTGCCTGGGGTGGGTCCTGCTCGGTCTGGGGCCGGTCGCTGCGGGGATATGGTCCCTTATCGAAGCGATTCTCATCCTGTGCTCGGACTACGGCTCCCCCTGGCACAGGGACGCCAAGGGCGTTGAGCTGCGCGACTGACCACGGCGCGCGGGGGGCGGTGCCACGGACGCGAGGGAAAGGCGAGGCCCATCGACATGTGCGGGGAGACTCAGGTACGAGGTGAATGCAAGACCCCGGGGGGCAAGCTTGTCGGCGTGAACGTCACCTGCGATGCGGACGGGGCGCCGGTACGGTGCACCATAGACGGAGATTTCTTCATCGAGGGCGGCGACGATTCGCATGCTGCGGCCATGCTTCATGAGATGGAGCATGCGCTGACCGCGGGACGTCCCCTGCAGGAAGTGACCGCACGGTTTGCGCCGACCCGGCTCGTGGGGGTCGATGAGGGGACGATTCTTTCGGCGTTCCAGCGGGCTCTTGGCGCCCGTTCCCTGCCCCGGGCGCAAGCCGACGCATCTGCCGAACCCCCCAGGACGTCCTCGTCCGCCCCGGATTCCCATGCGTCCGCACAGCGGGGCCATGACGACGAATCCGAGTGGCGACGTCGCTGGTCCGAGCTCGGGCTGCGGGTGGTCCATGACAGGGCACGAACCCCCGCCGAGCAGATGAGCCTTGATGAGGAATGGGCGCGGCAGGTGGCTCGGGGAGCAAGACCGGCGACGCTTCGCCTATGGGAGTGGAGCGGGCCGGCGGTCGTCATCGGGCGCTTCCAATCGCTGCATGACGAGGTCGACGTCGATGAGGCCCGACGCGAGGGCGTTGAGGTCGTCCGCCGGTGCACGGGTGGGGGAGCCATGTTCATCGAGCCCGGAAACACGATCACCTACTCCCTGTACGCTCCCGCCCGATTCGTCTCGGGAATGAGCGTCGAACGTTCCTACCGGCTCTGCGACCAGTGGCTTGTCGACGCATTGCGGGCACTGGGCCTGTGGGCCGGATTCGCCGGTCTTAACGACATCGTCTCCGAACACGGCAAGATAGGGGGCGCGGCGCAGCGCCGCTTCGCCGCATCGGCAGCGGGGGAGGGCTCTGTCCTGCATCACGTCACCCTCGCCTACGACATCGACGCCCGGAAGATGGGAAGGATCCTGCGCACCTCCCGCGAGAAGCTCTCCGACAAGGCCGTTCGCTCCGCCGAGAGCCGCGTGGACCCGTTGCGCTCGCAGACGGGCCTGGAACGAGGGTGGATCGTGGACCACCTTCTTCGAACGGCGAGAGAATGAGGATACAATTGTTCCCAGTCACCGGAGCTTCATATTTCGTAGATGTACATGGAGGTGCAATGAGCGCGGTTAAGCCCAATGCCATGCCCGAGGAAAGCAACGTGCTTCTGAAGACCGCGTTGTTCAAGCAGGTTTCGTCCCAGCAGGCCCAGGAGCTGCTTCCGTATCTGAAACAGGCGACCTTCTCCAAGGGCGATTTCATCTTTCGTGAGGGGGACACCGACAAGTCCATGTTCCTTCTCGAATCCGGGAGGGTCAAGCTGATACGGTCCGCGCGGGACAATCGCATCCAGCTTCTCAGCATCCACGCACGCGGGGAGGTGCTCGGGGAGATCCCGGTCTTCGACCCCGGCGGCGGGCCGAGGACGGCGTCGGCCGTGGCAATGACGAACAAGACCCAGGTCGTCTGGCTCGAGCATGACGTGCTGTTCTCCTGGCTGAACGAGTATCCCCGGGTGGCCGTCGACATGCTGCAGGTTCTCGCCAACCGCATGCGAGCCAACAACGAGAGGATCTCCGACCTGGTGTTCATGGACGTTCCCGGGCGTCTGGCCAAGATGCTGCTCAGCCTCGCCTCGCGCTTCGGGGAGCCGATGGAAGCCGGGCTGTGGGTGGAGCACGACCTGACGCAGGAGGAGATCGCGCAGCTGGTAGGCTCCTCCCGTGAAACGGTGAACAAGGCGCTGATGGATTTCGCGAACCGCCACTGGATAGCGCGAAAAGGTCGTTCGGTCATCATCTACGAGCCGGGAATGCTCATCCGGCGCGCACGCCGCTAGCGTCCCTTTCGCCGTCATCCCGCTTGCCGGCGCGCAAGCGGGTCGTAGCCGACGGCTTCATGCCCGCATGGAGCATTCACCACGCTCCCTTTCGCGTGCGCCCCCGCCGTCTCCCAGTGTTCATGCAGGCAGCGGGGCCAGTTGTGATGAATTGGCGACGGCTGGGCGCGAATCATGCTTCGGTAGAGACGCACCTTTAGAATGGGCAGCATGCCGAAAAAGAAATCCCTCACCTTTCGCCGTGTGCTGGCCCTCATGCTTGCCTATGTCATGCTGAGCGTGGCCGGCGGCGTCGTCGCCAGCATCTTTCTTGTTCCGGCTATCTTCGGCGCCAACAACGTCGCCAAGGCCGTCGTTCCCTCGCTCAAGGTCGAGGGCATCGACTTCGACGTGACGAGCCTGCCGCAGAAGTCCCGGCTGTATGCCTCCGATGGGAAAACCGTCATCGCCTCCTTCTATGCGCAGAACCGAACGGTGGTTCCGCTGAAAAGCATTTCGCAGTACATGCAGCAGGCGGTCGTGGCGCGCGAGGACCGGCGCTTCTTCGAGCACGCCGGCGTGGACGTGCAGGGGGTCATGCGCGCGTTCATCCAGACCTTCATCAAGAAGGGCGACACCCAGGGGGGATCGTCCCTCACCCAGCAGTATGTGAAGAACGTGCTCATGATCAAGGCGCGCGAGAACGACGATCCGATCGGCGAGTACCACGCCTCGGAGGAGACGATAGCGCGCAAGCTGCGCGAGATGCTCATCGCGGTGCAGATGGAGAAGAAGTACTCCAAGGGAGAGATACTGCAGGGCTACCTCAACATCGCCCAATTCGGCAGCAACAACCTTTACGGCGTCGAGACGGCCGCGAAACGCTATTTCAGCACCACCGCGGACAAGCTGAACATCGTCCAGTCGGCCACCATCGCCGCGATCACGAAGAACCCCGCCCAATACGACCCCTCCATTGAGTCGAATCAGAAGGAGGCCCAGATACAGCGCAACATCGTTCTGGACCTGATGTACCAGCAGAGCTACATCACGAAGAAACAGTGCGACGAGGCCAAGGCGACTCCGTTGAAGGACACGCTGCACCTGCAGGAGGCGGAGGATCAGGTGGGGTGCCAGGCCGCGGGGGACGCCGCGTTCTTCTGCGACTATGTGACCAAGCAGATACTGAATTCCTCGGAGTTCGGCAAAACAGAGGCCGCCCGGGAGAAGCTGCTCAGAGAGGGTGGACTGGACATCTACACGACGATGGATGTCAACGCCAATGCGGCCGCCATGAAGGCGGCCCGCGACACCATACCCGTGCATGATTCCAGCGGATTCGAAGTGTCGATCGCGGCGATCAAGCCGGGAACGGGCGAGGTTCTCGGCTTCGGCAGCAACCGCACATACGATGCCACCGACGCGGCGAAAAACGATCCCACGCACACGGCCATCAACTATGCGGTGGACGAGAAGGACGGGGGCGGTCTGGGATGGCAGGTCGGCTCCACGTGGAAGCCCATCAACATGGTCGCCTGGCTTCTCGCCGGCAAATCCATCAATCAGTCCCTGAGAACGAGCACCAGATACAGCAACACCGATTTCAACTGCAGCAGGTACAAGGGGATCGGGGTGTGGTCGGTCCAGAATTCGGGAGGCGGAACCGTCAACCCCGAAACTCCGCTGCAGGGACTGGTCAAGTCGCACAACACCACGCAGGCGGCCATGACGCAGCAGATAGGGCTGTGCGCCATAGCGGACGCGGCGAAGACCATGGGGTATCACAATTCCCCCGAAGGCCAGGAGGACGTGTACTCGGCGAACTCGTTCAACCCGCCCATGACGATCGGAACCGTCCAGGCGTCCCCCCTGACCATGGCGAACGTGTATGCGACCATTGCCGCGAACGGGGTCGAATGCACGCCTATCGCCCTCAAGAAGGTGACCGACAAAAGCGGCAAGGTCATCAATGTTCCGAGCGCCAACTGCCATCAGGCCATCCCGGCGGACGTTGCCCAGACCACCGCGTATGCGCTGAACCAGGGTGTGGTCCAGACGGGAGGCGAGGCTTCGACAACCCAGCTGGACGGCGGCAGAAAGACCTTTGCGAAAACCGGCACCGAAGAGGACATCTATATGCTGACGGGCGGTTTCGTGCCCAACCAGGTCGCGTCGTTCGTGGCCGTCGGGAACGCCGAGGCCCCGGTGAGCTTCAACAACAAGACCATCAACGGCAAGTACGAGTCGACGTGGTACGGCATGTACATAGCGACGCCGGCGTGGAAGGAGTTCATGAACGACTATCTCAACAGCGCACATATACCCATAGACAACAATTACGGAAACCCGGCCCAGAAATTCCTCACCTCGACGAGCACGTCGTCCGGATCCAGCAGCACATCGAGCTCCACGCAGAGCACCACCGGACGCGACAGCAATCGTTAGGCGTAATGCCGCGCGCACGTGTTACATTGGCATAGGTGGCGGGACCGAAGGAGTACGTGCAGGGATTCCCGTCCGCATATTCGAGGCAGTCGGGCCGTGGGCATCGATTCCAGCCGGCTCCGGCCCCGGTGATGATGATATGACGCGGGGGCGGGATCGATCGTCCCCGCGTCCGATACATAAGGAAGGTGCGCGATTATGGGTGACGATGGAACCGCGATCGGAGACCTCACATCCCCCGCGCCGCAGTCGGGGGAGAAAAGCGGCAAGAAACACCAGAAGAAGATGCAGCCGCGACTGTTCACTCCGATAAAGCTGCGCGGCCTCACCGTGCGCAACCGCATATGGCTGCCCCCCATGTGCATGTATTCGGCTTTCAACAGGGACGGCAAGCCGACGCCGTTCCATTACCAGCATTACGTCTCCCGCGCGATGGGGGGCTTCGGAATGATCATCGCCGAGTCGACGGCGGTGTCCCCGAGCGGACGCATCTCCCCATGCGATGTGGGCCTGTGGAACGACGATCAGCTCGAGGCCTGGCGCTGGATCGTCGATGACATCAAGGGCACCGGCGCAAGCGTGGGAATCCAGCTCAACCACGCCGGCAGAAAGGCCTCGACGGGCTGCTTCGCCATAGGCCATGAGAACGAGAGCGTGCCCTTTGACGAGGGCGGATGGCAGACCATGGCGCCGAGTCCCATACCTTTCGGACACTACCGGACGCCTCATGAGCTCGGGGTCAACGGAATCCACGCCATAGTCGCCCAGTTCCGGGACGCGGCGAGCAGGGCCGTGTTCGCCGGATTCACCATGATAGAGATCCATGCCGCGCACGGGTATCTGATATCGCAGTTCCTCGATCCTTTGAGCAACGAGCGCACGGATGAGTACGGCGGCGATCTTGAGGGCCGTATGCGGCTGCTTGTGGAAATCGTGGACGCCATTCGCGCGGAGATCCCCGATGACATGCCGCTGCTCGTCCGCGTCTCCGCGACCGACTGGGCCGCCGGCGGATGGGATCTGGATCAGACGGTCGAGACCTCGCGCGTGCTTCGTGAGCACGGCGTCGATATGATCGACGTGTCCACCGGCGGAATCGTCGCCGATGTGACGGTTCCGGTAAAGCCCAACTATCAGGTTCCCTTCTCCCAGCAGATACGGGAGAAGGCGGATATGCCCGTCAGTGCGGTGGGGCTGATCACCAAGCCGAAGCAGGCGGAGAAGATCCTGCGTTCACACCAGTGCGATGTGGTGGAAATAGGGCGTGCCGCGTTGCGCGACCCCTACTGGCCCCTGCGGGCGGCGTCGAAGCTTTCGGTGCCCGCCGACAAGGCGCCGTATCCGAAGCAGTACAGACGCGGCGCCTTCTGACCCACACGCTGCTATCGCTATGCGTCGATCCCGACGGCGTCGGACACGTGGGCGAAGCCGTCCCTGCGTAGCAGCGCGGAGAGACCTCGCTTGAGAATGCTGATCTGCTGCGGGCCCCGGTACATCAGCGAGGAAATGAACATGACCAGGCTCGATCCCGAACGGATCTTCTCATAGGCCTGGGCCGCGGTGAACACCCCACCGATTCCGGCGATGGCGAAATTCTTGGAGAACTGGGCGTATGTCCGTCGGATGAGCTCGTTGCCGGCCCGATACGTGGGACCTCCGGAGAGCCCTCCCTGCCATCCGCGCGGAACGTCGAGACCGGTCCTGTCCTTCTGGAGATTGGCGATGCTCACGCCCTGGACGTCGTGTTCGCTGAGAACCGTGAGAAGATCCCTGAACTGCGGCCATGACACGCCGAGCGGCATCTTGACGAGAATCGGCTGCGGGTGGGTCACCTCGTCAAGCTGTGTGAAGAGACGGTCGAGGTTCTCCGCCTGGGTGAACGGCTCGCCGACAGTCGTGTTCGGGCAGGAGATGTTCACCTCGATCATCGCGGTTCGCCCCGCGGCGCGCTCCAGCGAGATCCGGTAGTCGTCGATTCCCTCGTTGATGTCGCCCACCTTGTCGTCGTTGGTGCGGGCGATCGAAATGGACACCTGCATCGTTTTCGCCTGGGTCCAGGCGCGCTCGGCGCGCTCGATCACCTTGAGGCTCCCCTGATTGGGAAGTCCCGCGTGCACGAGCATCGAATCGTATTCGGGCAGACGGTGATACCACGGATGGGGATTGCCCGCGCAGGGGCGTGACGTCGTGGAACCGACCGTCTCGAAGCCGAAGCCGGCGTTGTCCAGCAGCACGGGCATGTCGCAGTTCTTGTCGAGACCGGCGGAAAGGCCGAAGGGGTTGGCGAAGCGGACTCCCATCACATCGGTTTCCAGCACCGGGTCGGTGTAGTCCAGCATCTCGCGAAGAGCCCACATCAGAGGGGATATCGGTGCGGCCACGTCGCAGAACCGAATCATCTGTTCGTGGGCGTCGTCCGGGTGCTGGGCGAAAACCATGGGTTTGATGACGTGCTTGTAGCCGAAGGAGAACAGGTCGGTGGTCGCCTTGTTGACGGCATCGTGCCAGAAGCTTGTGGAAACATAAGTCATGCCTCATATTATCTCACCAGCGGCCAACCTCGCCGCGGCCACGGGAGACGAGATGCGCCGCGGGCAACGCCAAGGCTGCTCCCACCGCTCTTCCAGACCCCGGCGGTACAGTGTTAGTCATGCTCAACAACATCTGCGTGGTCATGCCGACATACGATGAGCTGGAGAACATATCCCGCACGCTCCGGTCGGTGCTCGAAGTCAATCCGGGCGTCGATGTGCTTGTCGTCGACGACGGTTCGCCCGACGGCACGGGCCGGCGGGCCGACGAGCTCGCCCATGCCGATTCGCGGATCCACGTGCTCCACCGCGAGGGGAAGGCGGGTCTGGGCCCCGCCTATGTTGCAGGATTCCAATGGGCCCTGTCCCATGGTTTCGAGGTGATCTGCGAGATGGATATGGACGGCTCCCATCGTGCGCAGGATCTTCGCTCGATGCTGGACGTGCTGGGGCGAGACCCCGGAATCGACCTGGTGATCGGGTCGCGCAGGATCGAGGGGGGAAGAACCGAGAACTGGCCGTGGTACCGTGACCTGCTCTCGCGCGCCGGTTCGTGGTATGCGCGACGGATGCTGGGCCTGCGGGTGCGTGACATGACGGCGGGCTTGCGCGCCTATCGCCGGGATGCCCTGTGCCGGGTGGATCTTCGTTCGGTGAAGGCCAACGGCTATGTGTTTCAGATCGATATGACGCGCAGGGTTATGGCGGCGGGCGGAGTGGTGCGCGAGGTGCCGATCGTGTTCGCCGAACGGACACGGGGCAGGTCGAAGATGGATTCCGGCATCGTTGTCGAGGCGATGAGATGCGTGACTCTGTGGGGGATCGAGAGGTGCCTGCCGTCGCATGCGGCGAGGGGCCGGGGGAGGGGGCCGGCGGACGCGGGAAACGTCGGCACGTGAGTTTTTGTTAGATTTTACCGGTTGAGTGTTCGCAAATCCGGGAAAGTGGCGCCGGAAACGCTCAATCGAGTTGCATTTATGCTCGATGATGTGCGATAATGTTCGAATGATATCGTCACAACGGCAGCATCTCATACTTAGCAGATTGCGTACACGCGGCGCGGTGCGCATCACGGCCCTATCCAAGGAACTCGGCGTATCGGCCATGACGATTCGGCGCGATATAGCCGATCTTGCCGATAAGGGACTGCTCAAGCGCGTGCACGGCGGCGCCGTCACCACCAGCACGCTGCTGAGCGAGCCGTTGTTCTCCGTCAAATCGCAGATGGACATCGGACTCAAGGACGCCATCGCCCAGGAGGCGGTGAAATACGTCTCTCCCGGCGACGTCATCGCCATCGGGGGAGGAACGACCGCCTACGTCTTCGCGCAGCATCTCCTGGAATCCCAGCAGTGCTCCGGCATCACCATACTCACGAATTCGATTCCGGTCGCGGAGCTGGTGCAGGCGCTCGAATCGAAGGACGTCGAGGTGATCGTCACGGGGGGCGTCATCACCCGTTCGAACTCCCTGGTCGGGCCCATTGCCGACAAGGTCGTCGCATCGCTGCGCGTGAACACGGTTTTCATGGGGACCCATTCGGTCTCGATCCCGCGCGGCTTCCTCATGCCCAATTCCCTGGAGGCGGCCACCGACATGGCCCTGATGGACATAGCGGACAGGACCATCATCCTGACGGACCACACCAAATGGAGCAGCACATCGTTGTCGCTGTTCGCCAGATTCGAGCAGGTGGACACGGTGATCACCGATGACGGCCTGGACCATGATTCGGCGGCAAAGACAAAGGAACTGGTCAAAGAACTCGTTTTGGCACATCAAAGCGAGCATACCGAGGAAAGTGAGTGACAAACAATGTCGCAATTCGCGTACTACGCCGCGCAGGGCTATGCCAGGGAGCATATCCGCATCACGCCCACCACGCTGGCGGACGGCCGTGACTTCTTCTACATGGACGACGACCCCGACTACGTCTCCGGCCGAAAAACACGCGAGCTGACGGATCCGCGGTCTCTTGACGACCGTTTCGCCCCGCATGTGGACGACCGGGGGCATGAGGTCGCCTATGCCGCTCCCCAGATGCGCAGGGATCCCCTCACCGGGGACTGGATACCCATGGCGACGGCCCGCATGAACAGGCCGATCACGGCAGGCCCGGGGGCAACGGCCAAAGGCAATCCGCTCGCGGCGCGCAAGCCCGGCGATCCCTACCAGGACGGCGAGGTTCCGGACACCGACTACGACGTCGTCGTCTTCGAGAACAGGTTCCCCTCCATGGTCCGGGTGCCCGGCGTGGGTGCCGCGACCGAGTACGTGGACGGCAATCCGCTGTGGGAGAAGAAGCCGGCGGCGGGCCGCTGCGAGGTCATCTGCTTCGATCCCAACGAGAACGGTCTTCCCGCGGATCTTCCCGTTTCCCGCCTGCGCACGGTCGTCGAGGCCTGGGCGTTCCGAACGGCCGAGATCTCGCACATCGAGGGAATCGAGCAGATATTCCCCTTCGAGAACCATGGGCAGGAGATCGGCGTTTCGCTGGCGCATCCCCACGGGCAGGTCTACTGCTACCCGTTCATCGCGCCGAAGATGGAGCAGGAGCTCGCGCACACGGAGGCGTATCACGACAGGACCGGAGGCAATCTCCTCAGGGACATCATGGAGTCCGAGCTCGAAGCGGGGAGTCGCATCGTGATGCGCAACCACAGCTGGATCGCCTACGTTCCCGCAGCCGCACGCTGGCCGTTGGAGGTGCACGTCGCCCCCGTCCGCGACGTCCTCACCATCGACGAGCTCAACGATCAGGAGCGCTGGGACCTGGCGCAGATGTACTCCACCCTCCTGAGACGGGGCAACGCCTTCTTCGACAAAGGCGACGGCAGGGGCATGGACCTTCCGTACATCGCGGCGTGGCACCAGGCCCCGATCCACGACATCCGGAGGCAGAACTACCGTCTGAACCTCCAGTTCTTCTCGTTCCGACGCGCCGCCAACAAGATCAAATATCTTGCGGGATCCGAGTCGGGGATGGGGGCGTGGATATCGGACACCACCCCGGAGCTCATAGCGCGCAGATTCCACGAGCTGGGCGATATCGACATTTCACAGGAGTGAAGCAACTGATCCCAAAGGAGGGAGCATCATCATGGCCACCATTCAATTCATCGATGCATTGAGCCACAAGGACGGTGTGGAGGAGGCGACGCGGCTGTTCTCCGACACTTTTCACGAGGATTGCGACGGGGTGTGGGCCGCGCCGGGACGGGTGAATCTGATAGGGGAGCACACCGACTACAACGCCGGGCTGTGCCTGCCCATCGCCCTTCCCCATCGCACCTTCGTGGCTCTGAAACCACGGAGCGACACCCACGTGCGCGTGGTGTCCTCGATCTCGCCCGCCGCCGTCGCCGTCGCCGACCTCGCAGGCCTGCAGGCCGAGGGTGTCAAGGGGTGGGCCGCCTACCCCGTAGGAGTCGCATGGGCCTTGCGGCAGGCCGGTTTCGAGCAGGTGTCCGGCTTCGATGCGGCGTTCGTCTCCTGTGTGCCGCTCGGCTCCGGTCTGAGTTCATCGGCCGCGATGACCTGCTCCACGGCCCTCGCGCTTGATGATGTGTATGGGCTGGGCTATGGTTCGTCCGATGCAGGTCGGGTGACGCTGATCGATGCGGCGATGAAATCCGAAAACGACATGGCCGGCGCGTCGACCGGCGGACTTGACCAGAATGCGTCTCTGCGATGCACTCCGGGACATGCGCTTCTTCTCGATTGCAGACCCGAGCTCACTGCGTTGGAGAACGTGTCCCAGCAGCTGTTCGATCTGGACAAATACAATCTCGAGCTCCTGGTCGTCGACACCCAGGCCCCGCATCAGCTCAACGACGGACAATACGCCCAACGACGCGCCACCTGCGAGGCGGCGGCCAGGACATTGGGCGTCGCCAATCTGCGCGTGGTGTCCGACCGCATAGCGAAGTCCGACGATCCCTTCCAGTCGCTCAAGGAGACACTGGATCGTCTCCCCGACGAGACCATGAAGAAGCGCGTGCGCCATGTGGTCACCGAGATACAGCGGGTGCGTTCGTTCGTCCATGCGTTCGCACAGGGGGATATCGCCGAGGCCGGGCGTCTGTTCAACGCCTCGCACGATTCCCTGGCAGCGGATTACCAGGTGACCGTTCCCGAGCTTGACATCGCCGTCGACGTGGCACGGGGGAATGGCGCGTATGGCGCCCGTATGACCGGGGGCGGCTTCGGCGGTTCGATTATCGCCCTTGTCGACAAAGGTCGCAGCCAGGAGGTCGCAGGACTGATCGCACGTGAATTCACGAAGCAGGATTTCCATGCTCCCCGCGCCCTTGCCGCCTATGCCGCGGCGTCCGGTTCTCGGGAGGCCTAGCGCGCGGGAGGCCTGGCGCGCCCCCTGATGAGTGTATGCAGCTGAATGTCGGCGGGGGGGGGGGGGGGGGGGGGGGGGGGCGGGGGCGGCCCCCCCCCCCCCCCGGAGGGCGGACTGT
>JALCNP010000019.1 GCA_022649135.1 Bifidobacterium sp. | reverse complement strand
GTCGTCGCGGCCCTTGGAGCCCTGTCCCTCGGCCTCTCCCTGGCCGCCTGCGGATCCGCATCCGAACGATCCGCAGGCTCCCCCGGGACTCCCACCGTGTCGTTCATGCTGGACTGGACGCCCAACACCAACCACATCGGCATCTACGTCGCGCAGAAACTGGGATATTTCCGCAAGGCGGGGATCAACGTCACGATCCTGCCCACCGCGCAGGCGGGCGCCGAGACCAGCGTGGAGAATTCCATCGCCGACGTCGGGTTCACGACGCTGAGCAACGTGGCGGCGTTCAACGCACAGGGCGCGCACCTGACCTTCGTTTTCGACCTCACCCAGAAGCCCGTGGCACGCTGGTGCGCACTGGCCTCGCGCAAGGACATACACACCCCCAGGGATCTCTCGGGCAAGACCTTCGTCAGCTTCGGCTCCGCGGAGCAAAGTGCGGTGGTCTCGCAGATGATCCGCTACGCCGGGGGGAAGGGGACCTTCAAAACCGCCACCGCGGGGACCAACACCTTCGAGACGCTGACGAGCGGCAAAGGCGACTTCGCCGGATTCTACGCCACGTGGGAGGGCGTGCAAAGCAAGCTCGAAGGCCCCGCGCTCCACTGCTTCGTGGCGTCCGACTGGGGCGTGCCGGGAAACCCCGACCAGTTGGGCTACGCCGTGAACACCTCATGGCTCAAGGATCCGAGCCATCAGCGAGAACTGAGAAAATTCCTGTCGGCCGCGTCCACAGGCTACGACTATGCTCTGAGGAACCCCGACAAGGCCGCGGACATACTGGTCTCCCAGGCGAAGTCCTCACAGATAGACCCCAGGCTGGCGCGCGCCTCCATGGAGGACATCGTCAGGAACGGCTACTGGACCACCACCGACGCGCGCCGAATCGCCGGGACCACGAACGTCGACGAGGCACAGCCATATCTCAACTTCCAGTTCGCGGCGGGCACGTACACGGACAAATCCGGGAAACGTGCATCCAAGGCCCCCCAGGCCAGGGAACTGTCGACCAACGAATACGTGGCATAGACCGATGTACGCTCTCGTCACCCCATGCGGGAGGCCCCTATGACATCCGTCCACGCGCGCATCTGGGCCGGGCGCATCCTGCCACCCGCCCTGACCATCGGCTCGATTCTGCTGGTATGGCAGCTCGCGGTGGTCACAGGTCATATCTCCGAGCGGGTGCTCTCCTCGCCCACCGAAATAGCGGCGTCGATGGTGTCGACATGGCCCGAGCTCATGGATGCGGCAGCCACGACGACATATGAGGCTCTTACGGGGTTCGGGATCGCCGTGGCATGCGGCATCGCCATCGGAATCGGCCTGTACCTGTCCCGATCCCTCAACCGGGCGCTATACCCCCTGCTGGTCGCCGCGCAGACGGTTCCCCTGATCACCATCGCGCCGCTGTTCATGCTCTGGTTCGGTTTTGCGATAACGGGGAAAATCATTCTCGTGGCTATCTTCAGCGTGTTCCCGATCGCCGTGCAGACATGCAGGGGTCTGACCGCCGTGCCGCAGTGGTACGGTGACGTCGCCCTGACCTGCGGGGCAACCCGTTCGTGGCTGCTGTGGCATGTGAAGCTGCGCGTCGCGGGACGGCAGATCTTCGGAGGGATCCGCATCAGCGCGGCCTACGTGTTCGGGACTGCGGTGATGGCCGAGTATCTGGGCTCCATGAACGGTTTCGGCATCTGGCTGCAGGGCGCGCTGAACTCCTTCCGAACAACCCCGATCTTCTCGGCGACGGTCGTCATCATCGCCGAGACGGCGATCCTGCTCGCCGCCATCGGCATCGTCGAACGTCTCGTCCTCGGCCCCCCGGACGAACGATAGGCGGCGTAGGAAACCGTGGTGGGCGATAAATAAACATTGCACGATTTTCTGGTGGATATTGCAAAGATTTTATGAAAGAATCTGTGACAATAGTAGGTGATCACATATTTGAAAGGGGATTCTCATGACACAACCCGAACCCGGCCCGAAGGGGCAGAACGATTCGCCAACCGATCAGCCTTCCTTCGAGCAGCATCCGCCCGTGGATCCGGCCGCATACGCACAGCAGCCCCAGCAGACACCTCAGTATCAGCAGGTACCGCAGTATCAGCAGCCCCAGCCCGGGCAGCCGATGCCCCAGCAGCCCGCCCCCTCCTACTCCCAGCCGTCGGCCGCCCCGCAGGGATTCCAGACACCCGGAGTGCCGCCGCAGCAGTCACAGCCCGTCTACGGGTCGCCCCTGCCTCAGGGCGTTCCCCCGTATGTTTCGAACGCGGACTCCTTCGGTGCGGGCGTTCCCCCGATGGACAAGCCCTATTACGGCTGCACCTTCGGCGAGGCGGTGAGCCGCTTCTTCCACAAATACACGGTGTTCACCGGCCGCGCCTCCCGCAGCGAGTTCTGGTGGTTCATCCTCTTCAACTTCCTCGTCAGCATCGTGCTGAGCATCATCGGCGCAATCGTCGGTCACGGATTCACCTCCTGGCTCAGCGGCATCTGGGACCTGGCCATCGTGGTGCCGTTCATAGCATTGGGTATACGGCGACTGCACGACTCGAACAAATCAGGATGGTGGATACTGCTTCCGGGGATTCCGATGATCGTCTCCAGCGTTCTCAGTATGCCCCTGAACGCTCGGACGCAAACCCTCAGGGCATCGATGATGTCCGGCACCGGCTATGAGGCGGCGGCCGGCATGGTCGGACTGGCGCTCATCGTCGCGCTGCTGTCCCTCATCACCCTCATATCCGGCATCATTCTCATGGTCGCGCAGTCCAATCCGCAGGGAGCCCGATACGACATCGACTTCCCAGGAGGGCAGAACGGCTACGCGCAGCCGCCGATGAACGGCTTCACCGGCACCCCCGCCCAGAACCCAGGCCAGCCTCAGGCCTGATTTCCCGACTGTTCGCACGATGCGGCCGGCGGAACGTTTCCCGTGGAGCGTTCCGCCGGCCGCATCGCATATCCCCGCCACGAATCCCCACGCCGGGAAGAACCGGTCTCGGCGGGCATACGTCCCCACGCCGATGGGCACCGGCGGATTGGCTCCTTCAGCCGCCGTCAGCGCGTGTGAGGACGAGGGGAGGCGATGGCAGGGACGGCATCCTACAGCTCGACCGTCGGCTTGTCGCGGTCCTGCGGAACATGGGCGAACTTGGCTGCGAGCGCCTCCTTGTTCTTGCGTTCATCGTCCTCCTTCGCCTTCTTCTTCGCCTCGTCGGGATTCCACAGGACATCGTCAAGGTGGTGCTTCCACTCCTGCGCCGCCAGAGGGGCAAGAGCCGCTGCGAACGATTCCAGCCGCGCCTGGACACCGGTCTCCCCCCTCCCGGATTCGGCCACATGCGCCAGTTGATCGGGCGTCAGCGACATGCGCGGAATCGACACCCGCTCGCACAGTTCGTTGGCGTACAGCAGCATCGGTGCGGCATCGGCGATCAGGTCGCCCTCGGGGGCATGCCGAGAGATGATGTCCAAGCAGGAGCGGCCGGCGATCAGCACAAGCGCCAGACGCTGGGCCACCTCCTCGACGTCGGAGGTGATCGCTGCGGCAGAGCCATCCGCGGAACCGGCAAGCTGCTCCACCGCAAGCAGCAGTTCGGACATCTCCGTCACGGTTCCGCCGTCCCATCGGACCCCAAGCTCGCCGGCCGCCCCCATGACCAGGCTCGTGTCCCCGTTCACGCTGTAATCGGCCATATGGTCGTAGGCGTTGTTCGCCGCAATCAACGCGTCCACCACCGTCTGGGGGCGTCCGGGGATGGAATCCGCCCCCTCGTAGACGAATTCCGCGTCCGCCGCGGTGACGTCTTCATGGGTGAGGACGGCGGCGATGGTGCGGGTGACCCTGACCTGCAGGTTCTCCGCGTATTTCGCGTCGTTGCTCATCTGGCTCGCGTCGTCCAAAGGCCACAGGGCGACGAGATCCACCCCTGCCCTCGCCGCGGCGCGCACCTCGTCCACCATGGAGATCCGGGCGATGTCGGCTCGTTGAATATGAACAGTCATATCCGCTCCTTTGCAGCAGTATCCATATCGGTATTCCCCCTCACCGGGTTCCGCAGGCCGGATCCGCATAAGTGATTGACAATACACGCTTCGTCTCACAATCGTAGGTAATGGAAGTGACGGATGCCAAAGCGGTGTGGCGAAGCAGCATGTTGTGCTCGGGCCTTCCCGTCTCCAGCATATGCCGGTATGACCATATGGGGGATTCGTGGCTCACCACGAGAATCTGGGAGTCCGGATACCGCGATATCTTCTCCTGCACGAAATCGCTCATCCTGGCCGCTATATGGGCATAGCTCTCACCCCAGGTAGGCTTCCACAGATTGCGCACCAGCTTCAGATTCTCCCTGCGCCACAACGCCCCCTGCGCATGCCCTATGCGCTTGCCCCGGAATTTGTTTCCCGCCTCGATGAGCCGGGCATCGGTGTGAAGAACGAGATCGGGCTCCCCGAGGCTTTCACGGTGGTCGTTGAGGACCTTGAGGATCTCCTCGGCGGTTTCGACCGTACGCTCCAGGGGGGAGGAGAACACGGCGCTGATGGCGCTCGCGCCGGGATCCTGGACGATGTGGCTCGCCGTCTCCTGCACCATCCGTATGCCGAGCTTCGAAAGATGAAAACCGGGAAGCCTCTCGTAAAGCACGTGGCGTGGATTGAAAACCTCTCCGTGTCGGACAAAATGAATGGTGACCTCCGGCATTGCATAAGCCTTTCCGTGACGTTTTCTATCCCTCGGAGCGATTATTTCGCCCTGTCCATAATCTACCGCGTGTCGTAGCCTTGCTACGGCTAGGGTTGCGTTGACTTGACGACTAAACCGGCGATGGAGACGACACCGCGCACCTGAGTCAGGAAGGCCTGCGCCGCGTGGATCCCCCGGATGACGGCATCCCGTTCCCGTGTCAGACGCCCCGCCCGACCCGGTGAGAATCGGACACGCCCAGACAGAAAGGAGCGGCAATGACCTATCGAGCTTTTGCCGGCGCCAAGGACATCATGCATCGCGTTTTCGGGGGATACGCCGAGCTTCTGCGCATCCCCCACACCGCACGCTTCACCGTCGGGTCGGAGATCGCATGCATGCCGTTCCCCATGGTCGGCATGACGATCACCATCTCCGTGCAGCACTATTACGGCAACTACTCCCTTGCGGGTGCCTTGAGCGCCTTGCAGGCCATATCCCTGGCAGTGGCGGGGCCGATCCTGGGAAAACTGGTCGACAAGTTCGGGCAGAGACAGGTCTCCATACCCACGATCGTGGTGTGGATCGCCGCCTCCATGGCGCTTGTGTCGAGCATCACGGCCCACGCGCCGGAATGGGTTCTTTACTGTCTCGTGCCGTTCATGGCCGCGATACCCCCGTGGGGGGCGATGAGCCGGGGACGCTGGACGCACCTGCTCAAGGGGGACCGAGAACGGACCGACCGGGCGCTCTCCCTTTCCGGGGTGTTCGACGAATGCATGTGGATGATCGGCAATCCGCTGGCCTCGACGCTGGCGGTCGTCTCCGGGCTTCTTGCATTCTCGGTGACGGGCATGTGCGTGGTCGTCGGAGCGCTGATGTTCCTCACCGAGCTCACCACCGAACCGCCCTCGCAGACGCAGCTCGCCCGTAAGGCCGGGCTGACCCGAGCCCAGTATCGTGAGCGCGAGCTGCGCAACGCGGCCGTCCTCCAGGGCAGGGAGGGTGCGCGGAAATCGTCCGGTGAATCCATCTGGGGGCCCGGGCTCATCGCCGTGTGCGCGACCTTCTTCGGGCTCGGTGCGTTCCAGTCCGCCTCGAGCATCTCCATCATCTCGTTCGCCACCGAACAGAACATGAAGCAGTACACGGGCTTCGTTTTCGCCTGCTTCTCCCTGAGCTCGCTGGTCGGCGCCGTGGTATACGGAGCCAAGAACTGGGTGATCCCCCTGTGGAAGAGGTTCTACTTCTGTCTGGCGGTGGTGAACATCGGCATCGGATCTTTCCTTTTCGCCAGGCATCTGTGGGTGATCATGATCATCTTCCTCATCTCCGGCGTATGCCAGGCCCCGACGTGGATCAACGGAAACCAGCTGATGCTGCATCTCGTGCCTCCCAGCAGATTCACCGAAGGCATGGCGTGGATGGGCGCCATGAACGCCATCGGCGGTTCCATGGGCTCGGCGACCGCCGGCGTCATGATCGATCGGATGGGATCGCACGGCGGCTTCATCGTCGTCACGGTCCTGGCCTTGGGCTCGCTTGCTCTGGCCCTGTCGGGGTTCAAGCAGATCAGGGACAGCACGCAGACCCCCACGCTCACCGAAGTCAGCGCATAGACTCCCCCGGCGACGTTCCCCGGAACGTCACTGCCAGCCCTTCGGGGTATGCCTTACCGACCAGGCTCCAAGCCTGTGCGCGAAACTCGCGGTGCGTTTCGCCTCGAGCTGCGCGGGCGTGAGACGATCGCCCTCTTTTTTCAAGCGGTTCATGGCATCGGTGTGGGTGTCGTCAAGCAGCCATTTTCGGATGATGAAATTCCAGACCGACACCACCACGGTGGCGACGAGCTTGCCCATGTCGGTGCGCAGCAGGTATTCGGCATGCTGGCTGTTGAAGGCGTCGTGGTTCATGCCGAATGTGCTCAGCCAGATGATGCCGTTGTTCATGAACAGCCCTATCGCGGCGGAGACGAAGAAGATGACGACCTCCATCCACCGGGCCATATCCTCGCGATGGGTGAACACGAACTTCATGCTGGCCACATAGTTGAAGGCGAGCGAGATGAGAAACGATATGGTTCCGGCGATGACGTTGTGCATGTGGAACACGCCCACGAGAAAATTCAGGATGCCGAAATCGATGACGAAGGCGATGACGCCGACGATACCGAATTTCATCAATTGTGCAATCAGCTTTTTCACAACTCTCCATTTAACACGATGACGCTGACCCGTCCCCGACGTGCACATGAATCAACACCGATTGATTGCACAACTCCCCGGCCGCCCGGCGGCACAGAGGGGCGAGCCGGCGCGCCCCGGGGCGTCGGAGGCCGGCGTCGAAGCCCGGGATCACGGACGGAAACCGCTTACGCATTCGGGAGGCGGGAGATCACATCAGAGAATCGCATCAACTAGGATGGGTGGCGGATGTTCATCCCCACAAGCAAGGAGCAATCATGCCAGTCATTCACACCCATGTATCCGTCCCGACGACGCAGGCGCAGCGCGAGGCGTTGAAAACAGCCTACGGCAGGGCGATCGGCGCAGTTCCCGGAAAATCGGAAAGCTGGCTGATGTGCCCCTTCGAGGACAATATGCCGATCTATTTCGCCGGCAGCGACAAAGCCCCGGCCGCATATGTCGAAGTCAACGTGTTCGGAGCCAACGTGCCGAAATCCTCATGGGAATCCCTCACGACGCAGATCATGGACGCTCTGAACAAGGAGCTGTCGATTCCGCGAGACAGGACGTACATTCGCTATAGCGCGTCGGGCGACTGGGGATGGAACGGCGGCAATTTCTAACGACGTCTCCCGGCGTCGGGGCCGGTGGAGGGGATCGACGCGGATCGTCTCCACCGGCCCCGACGTGTCCCGGCACGGACACCTCAGGAAGGGTCCGTGCCGGGACACCTCCTCGGATTAGGATCCGGCAGGCAGACCGGCGGGATCCAAATCCGGGGAGGATCAGACGATCTTGGGCATGGGTGTCGTCAGCGACGTGGTGAGGTTGACCTGCACCAGACCGGCTCCGGCATGCACCTCGACCTTCTTGAGCGTCACGCTTCTCCTGTCCTCCGGCTCCGAATCGTCATCGGTCATGGTCGCCGGGGATTTCACGGCGACGAGGGCGAGATCGTCGAGATCGAGCCCGTCGGCCCTGCACAGCTGTTCCGCCGACGCGAGGGACTCGGCGAACCCGTCGCGTATGATCACCCGCTCCGGGGGAACGCCATACGCATGATCCGCAACCCACCGCACGTTTTCCAACAGCGCCATGCCCCGGTGGGAATCAGGCTGGGCAGGGGAGGATTCCTGGGAGAGCGTCTGCACAAAGGCGTCAAGCTGGGGGGCGAGAGCCTTGCCGCCATCGCGATACAGATTACCGACAATCGGTTTGCGCAGTCCCAGCGCATCGGCGGTGCTCTTCAGCGAATCAACCTCGCCGTCCTCGCCGTCCCACAGATTGATCAGGGGGAACGTGGGGATATCAAGGCCCTCCAGCCGCCGCACGTGGAAGGGGTAGCGCCAGGACAGCGAGGGATCGTCGCGCCACGTGGTGGCGCGGGTGACCACGACCGCGGCCGACGGCCACGGGGCACCGTATTCCCGGCACGCGATATCCAGCCATTTCTGGGCTCCTGCATCCGCACCGTAGCCCGCCTCAACGACCACGACATCATGCAGGGCGCAGGCCATCTCGACGCTGACCAGGGTCGGAATGCCCACCGAGACATTGGCGAAGGGCCCTCCATGCACGTATACCGCAGACCCGTTCCGGGTCTCGGTCAGAGCAGGCTTCACCGCGTCGGTCAGGATGTTGGTGATGCGCCACACATCGATGAAGTCGCCGAATCTCACGGGTTCGCCCTCTCGGGTTCCCGCTATCATGGCCGCCACGCGACGCCCGATCTCCTCCATCGAGCGGGATAGCACCACGATCTGCATAAGCTCGCATGTCGGGGTAAGCACCACGCGTTCGGGAACGTCCCCCTTGCCACGGTCTACGGTGATCTGGCGAAGGGAGCGCGACGGCACCTCGGAGACGCGGGGAACCATAATCGTGTCCAGAGAGCCTTCGTCGACCGCCTTCTCCGCGAAGGAGACAAGGAGGTTCTGGGCGGCGGCTATCGCCGTCATCTCGCCGCACAGACCCCAGTCGACCAGCTCCGGATGCGTCAGAGAGGCCTTTCCGCCTCCCGACGCCCCTCCCTTTGACCCGGCGGCGGTGATGCCCATGCTGGGTTGGCGCAGAACGGCCGCCGCGTCCACTCCACGCGCACGCAGGGCGTCGATCAGGGCGATGGTCGTGGTCGTCTTTCCTTCTCCCCGCGAGGCCTTGAGCGGGGTGTCGGCCGTGACCAGCACGACCTTGCCGTGTTTGCGCGGAGCGTCGGCATCCGCTTTCAGCGCATCGAGATAACCGAAGGCATCGATTTTGCGCACGGCGCCATATGGGGTGGTGAACCGATCGATAAGGGCCATTTTTCCTTGCTTTCCTATGTCGTGCTGATCTGACTGGCCAGAGCAGCAGGTGTGCGGTTACGGGGAACGCTCCCGGAAGCCGCCGGGCGGAGTCCGGGAAGACGGTCCCCGTCGAGTCAGTTGTCGGAGCGGTTGAAGCCGTTGCGCATGGCCATGCTTGCCGTGTACAGGACGCTGTCCAGAAGCCCGTCCGTCTCCTTTTTGAGTTGGTCGGCCATGGTCTGGTTCGCGGCGGCGAGAATCTCGCGAACGGATTCGTCGCGCGTGGCCGCGATGATCTCCTTGGGTGTGCGATCGCTGAGATCGGCATCGTGCCCTTCGAGGCGGGACACCTGCTCGTCCGTCGCGGCCACCAGACGGTGGCCCATCCCTCCGGTCTTCTCCTGGTAGCGCTCCACCGCATTCGCCGTCTGCGCGAACGAGCCGTTGCACAAAGCCGCGATGATGCGGTTCTCCCAGTAGTAGTTCTCCGACGTGACACGCGTCGTGGTGTCGCTGAGATACGCAGGCGTGCTGTCCACGTTGGCATAGAAGGGGACGAGCGTGTTGAAGGGGTTCGACCCGTATGCCAGCCATTGGATGGCTCTGTCGCACTGAGGGCGGTAGGGGCGGATCTGCATGACCGAAAGCTGACTTTGGCGGTTGATGCCGATGGGCCTGAGCAGATGCCGGCTATGCTCGTCGCCCAAGGTGCCGTAAGGATCGTACGGCGTCCCCTGGTAGTGCGAGCTCAGGACGTACTTGACGTCCTCGATGGTGACCTTGCGCTCGGGCTGACGGGCCCACGGAATGTCGTCGCTCCATGGCTGGTGGTCGGCGTCGGGACCGTCCCAGGCCTCGTCGTAGGGATTCAGGAAACGCTGCATGTACCACGCCCTCGGGGTGTTGTAGACATGATCGGAATCGCTGTGGGATCCGAAGGCGTCGCGCGGGTTGAAGGGGGAGCTGGATTCGACGCTCAGATCGAGATGGTTGTCCGCGATGAATTCCCCGAGATCGGACGAGCACATATGCCCCTCCTGGGGGCCGAGGGCGTCCTCGAGATCGAATTCGTCGATGCCCAGCTGATTCGGCATGGTCACGTAGGCCTCATCGGGGACGCGCTTGGCGATCCAGTGGTGGCCTCCGACCGTTTCCAGCCACCAGATCTCCTGCGAATCGGAGAAGGCCACGCCGTTCATCTCATAGGTCCCGTATTTTTCCAGCAGCGAACCGAGGCGGGCCACCCCCTCACGCGCGGTGGCGATATAGGGGAGAACGATCGTCAGGAAGTCCTCCTCGCCGATCCCGCCGGCGGCCTGCGGCTCATAGCCTTCGCTCCCCGGCTTTCCGAGCTCGGCGGCATACTCCACCATGGGGTCCGCGCCAAGCACCCGCTCGTTGGACGTCAGGGTTTCGGTGGCGCTCATCGCCACATTCGCCTCATTGACCCCGGCCTCGCCCCAGATGCCCTCCTTGAGGTCCGCATTGGGAACGGCCGTGTATTGGATGGGATCGTCGGGAAGATCGATGTCACGACGCCCGATCACGCTGCGGTAGTGACGGGGCTGTTCCGCGGGTTTGACGACGATGAAGCGCTTGGGGTTGAACTCCCCGTTCGCGCTGTCCTCGTTGCGCGCGATGATCGTCGAACCGTCGTAGCTGGCATCCTTGCCTATCAGAATCGTTGTGCACGCCATAGGTGATGTATTCCTCTTTCTCTTGTTTTACCGTGTTCGGTACGTTTCCCTCCGCGCCGTCTCAGGCCCTTCCGGTGAGGAAGATTCCCGCCTGGTCGATCGTGCCGCCGTAGTCGCGGACGCCATGCAGCAGCTCGTTGAGCCAGAAGCCCTGGCTGAGTTCCGGCAGCGGATTCTCGGTCGCCCACACATGTAGATAGTAGTCGTGGTTCCTGTCGGGAGGCGTCGGTCCGATATACCTCATCGTCACGGCGGGATCCGTCGAACCCACGAATCGTCCTGCGGTGGAGTTGCGTCCCTGAACGGCCTCAGGAACCATGGCGGGAAGCGTGCGCGAGAAGTCCGGGGGGATTTGCAGCGCATGTGCATCGTTGAAATCGAACATCAGCGCATCCACCGGCATATTCGCCACGGTCCAGTGGATCCATTCGAAGCCGCATACGGGGATGGAATCGGGATCGACCAGCTCCCAGTGGAGGAAATGCATGTCCGGCGCCAGCGCGTCGACATAGAAGGGAAAGGAGACGACGGGCCTGCCGCCCACCTTGTTGTGCTCGGGGGCGGCTTTGGAGAAGTCGTCTGGAATTGCGGTGAAGTCTGCGGAGATTCTCATAGCCTCCAGTATCCCTCGGCGTTATGACTTGCGCATGTTCGCGCCCCGAGAAAACACACAGTGTCGTCCCCGGTCCGCGTGGCGCGGGCCGGGGACGACACGAATGCAGGTCGGACGCTCCCGATCAGACGGTCGGGCTCTCCAGGTCAGGCGCTCTTCCCCGAGGCTTCCTTCGCGGCCAGCCTGGCCGCTCTGGCCGCCTCGCGGTCCGCCTTCTCCTGGGCCTTCGTCGCCTCGATGAAGGAGACATGCTCAGCGGCGGGGAGCCACCCCTTGTTGACGACCTTGACCTGCCACAGGGCCGCGGCCGCGAACAGGGCCGCGGCGAAGACAAGCAGGCTGACCGCGCCGCCGACGACGCCCAGATGCGTGAAATTGCCCACAGCCGTGCCGAACCAGCAGAAGTCGGAATCCCCGAACGTGGAGTTGGCCAGTCCGAAACTTCCCATAACCGTCATCAGCATGGCGGGAAGGAAGGTGATCAGCAGACCGTTGATGAAGCCGCCGACGATGGTCCCACGACGGCCTCCCGTGGCGTTGCCGAACACTCCGGCGCCGCCTCCATCGAAGAAATGGGGAACCATTCCGGGAAGAATCAGCGCCATGCCCCACACCGGCCCGAACCAGACGGCGATGATGGACAGCGCCACCAGACCTCCCACGAAGGAGGACAGGAATCCGATCAGGGAGGCGTTGGCACCGTACGGGAACACGATCGGGATGTCCAGGGCGGGGCGAGCGCCGGGGACGACCCTGTTCGCGATTCCCTGAAACGCGGGCACGAGCTCACCGAGGATGATGCGCACGCCGTAGAGGATGATGCTCACGCCGATGCCGAACTGCAGGGCCTGCGCGAAGGCGGCCATGAAGAAGGAACCATAGTTGGCCGGATGCGAGGTGAAAATCGAAAATGCGGTTTTCGCGGGGAGCACGATGGCGGCCCACACGGCGAACACCAGATAGAGAACGACCATCAGCAGAGTGGTCGAAACCATGGAGTCGCGCAGAAAGCTGAGCCCCTTGGGAAAGTTGATGTCCTCGGTGGATTTCGACTTCTTGCCGACGGCCGCGCCCACGGCGCCGGAGACGATGTAGCTCAGGGTGTTGAAATGCCCGATGGACAGCTTGTCGCTGCCGGTGATCCGATTCATGAACGGCTGAGCGAACGCGGGCATCACCACCATGATCACCCCCATGAGAACCGCCCCGATGAGCACGATCAGCCACTGGTTCCTGGCCCCGAAGCCGACGGAGAGAACCACGGCGAGCATGGTCGACATAAACACCATGTGGTGGCCGGTGAGAAACACGTATTTCAAGGGGGTGAACCGTGCGAGCAGCAGCATGACGATGAAGCTCAGCACGATGATGTAGGCGGACGACGCCCCGAACTGGCTGGAGGCCTGGGCGGTGATCACCTCGTTCGTCGGCACGACGCCGTGAGCGCCGGTCGACTTGAGAACCAGCTCGCCGAAGGGTGTCAGCGCGCTGGTGACCACGGTGGCCCCGGCTCCCAGAATGAGATAGCCCATGGCCGCCTTCAACCCGCCCGATATGACCTGGCCTGCGTTGCGCCGCAGCGCGATGAGGCCGATGACGGCGACGATGCCGATCAGATAGGCGGGAACATTAAGAATTTCCTGGCTGATGAAGTTCAGCACTTGAACGACGACGTTCATGATGTCCTTCTTTGCTCTTTTTTTCTACAGTGTCGTGGTGCGGCTCGGCATGCCATCGCTTCCCGGCATCCGTCCGCGGCAGGACGGGGCTGCCCCCACGACGGATTCCCGCCGGGGAGGGCGCCACGGTTCAGGCGTATTTTTCCAGAATGGTCGTGATCTCGTCCTTGTCCATGAAGTTCTTGACCGTCTCCACGGGCGTGGTCGTCCCCTCGAGCTCGGGCGCGAGCTGGGGGGAGGTAAGGACCAGATCGTTCATGTTCGCAGTGCCTTTGGCGCTGCCGGCGTCGGAGGTGGTCACGTTCACATCCATGTCAAGATCCGCGGCCACGGCCTCCACGTTGACCTTGAGCAGAACGGACGTTCCTATGCCGTTGCCGCATACGCAGAGAATATTCATAACTGTTCCTCGTTTCGTTGTTGTGGTTTCGTTGTTGTGGTGATGGTTTTCCGACGGTGACGGATCGTCGGGGGTTCCGACGCAGGCCTTGCGGCCCATGAGCCGGACGGCGGCGGTCAGCGTCCGAGAATGGAACGAATCTCCCGGGGGGACGTCGCGTCCGCCAGTTCGGATGTCTTGCGGGCGTCGGACAGGGCCGAGGCGATCGCGGACATCACGGCGATGTGCTCGTCTTCGTCACGCCCGGCGAGACCGATGACAAGCGAGACGGGATCGTTGTCCTTGTTGCCGAATCTGACGGGCCTTGTCAGCCGGACCCAGCTCAGCCCGGTTCTTATCACGGCCGCCGATGGACGGGCGTGGGCCAGTGCCATTCCGGGCGCCACGACGATGTAGGGGCCGAGGGATTCCACCGTCGCGATCATCTGGTCGGTGTAGTCCGGTGTGGTGAAGCCCGCGGCGACAAGGCCTTTCCCCGCCAGACGAATCGCACCCCTCCAGTCCGTCGCGTCAACGTCCAGCAGGAATGCGCGATCGGGAAGAAACGCGCTCATATCGACTGCCATGTCGACTCCTTTTCTCTCATGAATGATGATGTCCATATCCCCCATCCGCGTCTATCCGCGAAGCGGCTCGACATGCGGATCGGCGGACGGGTGATAGAAGTCGCCGCGCAGAGCCCGCGTCGCCCTGCTGCGGGCCTGTTCCAGCGTGCACCCGGCAAGTTCGGCCCGTACGTCATCCAGCGCCGCAGGGGACATGGACAGCGAGTTCACCCCGAGGCCGACGAGCACCACGGCGAGATCCGGGTCGGCGGCGGCCTCGCCGCACACACCCACCGGCATGCCATGTCTCACGCCGGCGTCGGCAATGAGCTTGATCGCACGCAGAACGGCCGGATGCCATGCGTTCTGATAGCCGGACACACTGCCCAGAGTACGGTCTGCGGCCATCGTGTACTGGGTGAGATCGTTCGTCCCTATGGACACGAAATCCGCCACCGCGGCGACCTCGTCGGCCATGAAGGCGATCGACGGGACCTCGGCCATGACTCCGACCTTTCGCAGACCCTTGGATTTGGCGAGGGTGACGAAATAGGCGGCCTCGTACTGATCGGCGACCATGGGTGCCATAACCCACAGATCGGCCCGGGTCTGCCTGTCGGCTCGGGACAGCGCCTCAAGCTGATCGTCGAGAACCTGGCGATGGGCCTTCAGCGAACGCAACCCCCTGAGTCCCAGGGCCGGATTGGGCTCATTCTCGGGGGTGAGAAAGGGCAGAGGCTTGTCGGCGCCGGCGTCCAGCACACGGATGACGACCTTTCTTCCAGGAAACCTCTCGAGCAGTTTCGTGTATTCGCGGGTCTGCTCCTCGACTCCGGGAGGCTCGCCGTTCGCGATGAACAGGAACTCGGTGCGGAACAGCCCCACGCCCTCGGCCCCGTACTCCAGGGCCGGCCCCGCATCCTGCGGCCGTGCGACGTTCGCGAGAAGAGGTATCGCAGTGCCGTCGGCAAGGCCTCCCGGCAGCCCCCTCAGCCCCTTGGCCCTGTCGGCTCGGGCTTTCGCCTCTCGCGCCACAGACACCTCCTCATCGGAGGGATTGACGCTCACCGTGCCGGACGCCGCGTTGACTATGACGTTGTCGCCGTTCACGAGGTCGGCCGCGCGGGCGGCCGACACCACGGCGACGATGGATCGCGCCCTGGCGAGGATGGCGGTGTGGCTGGTGGGACCTCCCTGGGAGGTGACGATGGCTAGGACGGAGCCCGGATCGAGAGCAGCCGTGTCCGCCGGGGACAGGTCGGTGGCGACCAGAACGAACGGCCTTTCGCTGTGGGGGATTCCCGGGGCCTGAACGTGCAGGAGATCCGCCATCACGCGCTGACCTATGTCATGCAGGTCGGCGGAGCGTTCGGACATGTAGCCTCCCAGGGCGCTCAGCTTCGCCTCGAACCCGCCGAAGCCTTCGAACACGGCCCTCTGCGCGGTCAGCCCCCTGCCGATGCCAGCCACTATGGAATCATGAAGAGCCGGATCGTCGGTCATCTGGGCCAATGCCGTCAGAATGGACGCCGCCTGCCGGGCTCCCCCATCGCCATGGGCCGCGGCATCGGCGCGCCGCTCAAGATCCTCCCGCACGCGGGCCAGGGCTGCGTCCACCCTGGAGACTTCCGTCGCCGCGTCCGTATCGTCCGACCTTGGCCGCGAGGACGGCTCCCTGATGGGATCCGGCATTCGAAGAACCGGACCCATCGCAATCCCTCGTCCGATGCCCACGCCTGTGATGACCATGCGATCTCCTTTGCTGCACCGCGGATCCTTCCTCAGCGGAAGAACCAACACGACACCCGTACATCATTGTCGGTATACCATGTCTCAGAAAATCATTACTGATAAATGTCAGTATACACCGTGATTTTCGCTTTGCAACAACGGTAAACGTTTTCCATAAATCATGCGCCATGGTATAATTTCCCGACAGGAGGGGTCACCATCACGTCCAATGGCCCCGTGACTCGAAGGAGCGTCTTATGGCAACGGCAACGCGCACGGCGGTAATCAACGATCCGGTTGGAATCCATGCCCGTCCCGCATCACAGTTCGCGAAGGCGGCGATGGCGTCGGGATGCACGGTGACGCTCCGCAAACAGCCGGACGCACACAAGGTGAACGCAAGCAGCATCCTATCCATCATGGGCCTCGGCATCACGCGGGGAGACACCATCGAGATCGAGGTGGAGGGCAACGACGCCCAAGCGGTGGCGGACATCCTCGTGGCAACCATCACGGCATCCGAATAGCGGATCACGCCCATATCGATTAGGCTGAAGCCGGCCCGACGAACGCATCCGCCGGGGCAGTCAGGATTGCGACGGAGCTCAGATGGAAAACACCACGGCAGACAACACTGCGAACAGTTCGATCACGGACGTCGCCGCCCTCGCGAACGTCTCGACGGCGACCGTCTCCCGCGTGCTCACCGGCCGGCGCACCAAGGACGACGACATAGCGCGCAGGGTGCGCAAGGCCGCGAACCAGCTCAACTACTCGGTCAATTATGCCGCGAGCGCACTGAGAAGCGACGTCACGAACACCCTGGGCATCGTTATGCCCGACCCCCTCACTCCACTGTCCTCGCACCTGCTCTCCCGATTCGAGGCCGCCGCAAATGATGCAGGCAAGCAGCTGCTTGTGGCTCTGGGGGCGGACGAATCGACCCAGCGGTCGCGAATCGACACCCTTGTCTCACGCAAAGCAGATGGGATCGTCGCATTGCCCTGCACAGGGGCGGACCTCTCCCCCACGCTGGAGGACTATGTCCGCTCGGTGCCGATCGTCCAGGTTTCCGGGCATTGCTCGTCGTTTCATGTCAACTGGGTCGGCATCGACGAGACGGCATCCATGCAGATGGCGATGGACCATCTGGCCGACTACAACTCCACCGCCATCGCATTCCTCAGCGCAGCCGTCGATTCCAGCGCAGCCGCCGAGCTCTTCATCACCTTCCAATCCTCGGCGAACCTGCTCAACCTGCTCACCGAACCGGAATGGACAACGTTCGGGGACTGCTCGGCGAAGAGGGGATACGATGACACGATGAGACTGTTCACGTCTCGGGGCACCCACCCCAACGGCCTGATCTGCGCGACCGATGCGATCGCGCTGGGCGCTCTGATGGCGCTGCACACGCTGGGCATCGGGGTTCCCGACGACGTGCTTGTCATCGGTTCGGGAGACTCCCCCGAATCGGCGATCTCCTCCCCGACGCTCACGTCCACCCGGGCCCCGGTCGAGCTCATCGTCTCTGAAACGATGCGCCTTCTGGGAAACGAGCACGGCTCACAGCACTGGCTCCCGGCGCACATAGCCTTTCCCCCGAGACTCGTCCAGCGCGAATCCACCACCGCCACCCGCATAGGCTCCAGCGATATGGCCGCGCCTGGGACGCCGACGGAGTCACGGCCGCGCGAGCCGCGAACACCGCGGGCGCAGCGGTAGAAGCCGCATCGGCCCGCGCATGATCCGACCCCGATCACCCTGCGCGGACGCCACATCCAGGTCGCCGGATCAGTCGTCCTGGATCAGCGCGCAGAACAGGGCCTCGAACACCAAAACGGGATTTCCGTTCCCCAGAAGACGCCGACGGGCGGTGGCGATCTCCCCGAGGCGCCGCACCGCATCCTCCCGGCTCAGGCGGACGGACAGTTCCGTTATCGCCGAACGGTTCTCCAGATTGACAAGGCCTACCGAATCCTCGGCATCGTTCTGCAGAACCGCCACATCCCGATAGATGCTGGCGACGGAGCTCAGGAAACGGTCAAGAACATCCCGGCTGCGCCGCGTCGCACGCCTGCGCAGCTCATCCTTCCTGCCCAGCGCATTGAACGCCCCGCGCAGCTTTGCGGGCACGCGTTCGCCCTGCGCGAGTCCGTTGACCCGTCGGAACTCCGCCTCGTCCTTTGCGCTTTCGGCTTCGACATCCTCCGCGGCCTGCCCCTGGGCGCTTTCAACGACCCGGGCCGCCAGCAGAACGGCGTCTGAGGCCTTCTCCAGACCCAGTACGCCCACCACCAACTCGTCACGATCCGTCATGGCCCGCTCGTCGGTCGCATACAGGGCCGCCACACCGATATGCCCCTGCGCAAGGCGCGCCGCGCGGGCCGCCACATGGGCTCCCACATGAAACCTCTCGTCCAGCAGCGCGGCGACCGCGGACTGCGACGGAACAGCCAGATTCACGATTCTCGTGCGGGACCGAATCGTGGGCAGCACGTCCTGTGCGCTCGGAGCGCACAACAGCCAGATGGCATGGTCGCTGGGCTCCTCCACCTCCTTAAGCAGGACATTCGTCGTGCGCTCAAGCATGCGGTCGACGTCCTCGATGATGATGATCCTCCACGGGGCCGTGCTCGGCATCTGCTCGCTGATGCCGATGAGGTCGCGCACCTCATCGATGCCGATGGTCACCTTGTTCGTCGAGAGAACGGTCACATCCGGGTGCGTTCCGGACAGAACCTCCCTCGTCGTCTTCGTCGGCTCCTCGTCCACACCGTGATCGGGGCTTTCCAGGGCCGCGGCGAACGCACGGGCGACGTTCGACCGCCCGGATCCGGGAGGTCCGCAGATAAGCCATGACTGGGCCATAGCCCGGGAATCCCCCGACGATGCCGCCTTCAGCTGACGGACGACCTTGTCCTGACCGACTATCGAATCCCATACGCTCATGCCGTGGGACCGCCGTTCGGCGACACGGGGTCGGTATGGCGCAATCGCGCGAGCAGCGGAGCCGCATCGTCCCTGATCGCTGTGCACACCGTCTCCACCGGATCCGCGGCATCCACGATCCGGAAACGTTCCGGATCCCTGCGAGCCAGGGCGAGAAAAGCCTGCCGGGTCCGACGCTGGAAGCCCTCGCCGGCAGCCTCCATGCGATCCTCTCCGTGTCGAAGACGGGCATGGGAGGCCTGCGGATCCATATCCAGCAGATAGGTGCGTTCCGGCAGCAGGCCGCCGGTCGCCCACATGCTCAGCCGACGAATCTCGGCGACGGCAAGATCCCGGCCGGCCGCCTGGTAGGCCAGCGACGAGTCAAGGTAGCGGTCGCATATGACGATGGCCCCGCGTTCCAGCGCCGGACGTATCACCTCATCGACATGCTGGGCGCGATCGGCGGCGAACATCAGCGCCTCGGCCCGGGGAAGGACGTCGAAACCGTGGAGAAGGAGCTGTCTGAGCTCCGCGCCCAGTCGCGTGCCGCCCGGTTCCCTCGTGACCACGATCTCGCGGCCGAAGTCACGGGCGTAGTCGCGCAGACGAGCGACCTGCGTGGTTTTTCCCACGCCGTCGATGCCCTCCAGGGAAATGAACAGACCCCTCATGACTTCTTCGCCGAGCTTGTGGACGCGCGTTTCGCGGTGGTTTTTCCGGCTGCCTTCGCCCTGGTCTTTCCGGCCGTCTTGGACGTCCGGGACGAGGCCGGGGCTTTTCTGGTCCTGCGTTTGCTCGGGCCTGCGGCCCTCTTTTCCGCCAGCAGGTGCATGGCGTCCTCGACCGATATGGATTCGGGTGTGTACTGCTTGGGCAGTGTCCGGTTGGTTTCCCCGTCGGTGATGTACGCCCCGTAGAAGCCGTCCTTGATGGTCACGTTCCTGCCGGACTCCGGATCGGTTCCCAGCTCGCGCAATGGGGGCTTCGCCGCACCCCTGCCACGTCCCCTGCCGTACTTCGGCTGGTCGAAGAGCTCCTTTGCCGCAGCCGTATCCACGGAGAAGATCTGGTCCTCGCTGCCCAGGGAGCGGGTCTGCGACTTTCCATCGGGATCCGTTCTTGTCAGGTAGGGGCCATACCGGCCGTTATTCGCCATGACGGTGTAGCTGACGGTCTCCCCCGTCTCGGCGCTCTTCTCCTCATACGAGCCCACCTTGCGCGGGAGGGACAGCAGCCTCAGGGCGTCGTCGAGAGTGATCGTATCCGGGGTCATGCCGGAGAAAAGCGAGGCCATTTTGGGTCTGCCCGGGTCGGACGCCTTCCTGGGTGTCCTCGCCGACGCCTTTCGTGCGGTCGTTCCCTTCTTCTCCGCCTTCTTTCCTTCCGCCTGCTGCACGGCCCGGCCTGCCGAGCCGGTCGGATCGTGGCGGCCCTTGGCCGGGACGTCGCCTCCGTCATCCGTCGGCGTGGGGAGGGTCAGAGACACATAGGGGCCGAATCGTCCCGTTCGGACTTCGACGACCCCTCCCGTCGCCGGATCGGTTCCCAGTTCCCGGGGCCCGCCCGCATTGCTCTCAATCAGCTCGTGGGCCTTGTCGACGGTCAGCTCGTCGGGGGCGAGCGTCTCGGGCAGAGAGGCCTTTCTGGGATTGCCCTCCGGATCCAGGTCGTTCATGTCCTCAAGATACGGACCGTAGCGGCCCACCCGCACATGCAGCCCGTCAGCTATGTCGATGGTGTTGATCGCCCGGGCGTCGATCTCGCCCAGCTGCGCGACCTGCTGCTGCAGACCTTCGTGGGCCTGCCTGCTGGTGGTCGCCGCCCCGCCCCCGGTTCCGAAATAGAAATGCGTGAGCCAGTCGCGCCCGGTCTGCTTGCCGTGTGCTATCTGGTCAAGCCCGTTCTCCATCTCCGCCGTGAACCGATAGTCCACATACGTGGGGAATTTCGTTTCCAGAAGCTTGGTCACGGCGAACGCCAGCCACGAGGGGATGAGGGCGCGTCCGCGCTCATAGACGTATCCGCGGTCGATGATCGTGGAGATGATGCTCGCGTACGTCGAAGGCCTTCCTATCTCCTTGGCCTCCAGCGTCTTCACGAGGGAGGCCTCGGTATACCGGGCAGGCGGCTGCGTCTCATGCCCTTCCGCGGCGACCTCCCCGGCCCGCAGCTCATCGCCGGTCGACATCGGCGGCAACGAGGAGTTCTCCTCCGACCCCGCCGCGGACGCCTTGTCGGATGTGCCGCCGGACTTCTCGGAACCCATGGCCTTGAGGAATCCCGGGAATTCGATGACCGTGCCGGAGGATTGGAACACCGCCTCGCCATCATCCCCGGCCGGGGCGGAAAGCCTTACCGTCGCCGTGGACCCGGTGGCATCGGCCATCTGGGAGGCGAGGGTTCGTCGCCATATCAGCGTGTACAGCTTCAGCTGGTCGACGGGGACCTTGCCCGCGATCTCCTCCGGATCGTGGAAACGCTCGCCCGCCGGACGGATGCACTCGTGCGCCTCCTGCGCGCCCGCCGATGTGGTTGCGTACTGTCTGGCGGATGGGGCCAGATAGGACCCGCCGAAATGGAATTCAACGGCGCTGCGGGCGGCCTCGATGGCCTCGTGGGACAACGTCACCGAATCCGTACGCATATAGGTGATGTAGCCGTTTTCGTACAGGCCCTGGGCGGCCCTCATCGTTTGGCGAGAGCTCATGGAAAGGCGGTTGCCGGCGGCCTGCTGCAGTGTCGAGGTGGTGAAGGGAGGCATCGGCCGGCGATGATAGGGCTTCGACTCCATAGATATGACGGTGAAGGTCGCGGTCCTCAGCCGTTCGGCCACCGCATTCGCCCGAGCCTCGTCCAGCCTGCACACGTTGGCGGCGAACCCCGCCGGGGTCAGGGTTCCGTCGGACGCAAAATCCTTTGACACCGCAAGACGGCTGCCCCCGAGGGAGACCATTCTCGACCGAAAATCAACGGAACCGCCCTGCGTATCCGGCGAGGAAAGAGTGGCGATGACATCCCAGTAGGAGGCACGCACGAAAGCCATCCGCTCCCGCTCACGCTCGACGATCAGCCGAGTGGCCACCGACTGCACACGTCCGGCGGACAGGCCCGGCCCCACCTTGCGCCACAGCACCGGGGACAGCTCATACCCATACAGCCTATCCAGCACACGCCGTGTCTCCTGGGCGTCGACCATGTCGTCATCGACATCGCGCGTTTTGCCCAGCGAGTTTTTGATCGCCTCGGGGGTGATCTCATGGAACACCATGCGCTTCACCGGGATCTTGGGCTTGAGGGTCTGGACCAGATGCCAGGCGATGGCCTCGCCCTCGCGATCCTCATCAGTGGCGAGGTAAAGCTCATCGGCCTTCTTCAGCGCGGATTTGAGCTCGGCCACCGTTTTCTTCTTGTCGGAACCGACGACGTAGTAGGGTTCGAAGCCGTTGTCGACGTCCACACCGAACTTTCCGAAGTGGGCCTTCTGGGAGGCGGGGATCTGACTGGGCTGCGCAAGATCGCGGATATGCCCCACGGATGCCATCACGGTGTATCCGCTTCCGAGATATCCGCCGATTTTCTTGGCCTTGGTCGGAGATTCCACTATGACGAGCTTCGTGCCGGTTGCCATTGCTCCTCCTTCATGCGTCCATTCGCTTCGAAACGCCATCATACTCACGATACATACGCAAATGCCAAATCCTGTGTTCCCGGCTATTTGCTCGGAGGCGCGGGAGGTGCGCCCACCAGACCGATTTTCGACAGGGGGGCCGCCGTCAGCTGCCTGAGCGCCAAAACCGTTCCGAAGACGAGCGCGTCGATCCCGACGATCATGGCCACGGTCGAGGCGTTGGCCCCGGATCGCGCCCATTGGGCCTTGAAAACAAGCCCGGGCTCTATCTGCCAGATGATGTATGCGGCATACAGGCAGACCATCACCCCAAGGGTGATGAGGACGCTCGCCACAATCTGCACGCTCGCCGACGACATACGGCTGCCGGGCGCATCCATGCCGCTGGTTCGGGTCGCTGCGATCATGACCAGACCGATCGCGCCGACCAGCGCCACGGACATCACCACGTCGCTGGGCCGATGCCATTGATGCGAGATGACGGAAAGGCCGACAAGCAGGGTCAGCGCGGCCGCGACGAGGGATGCAAGGGCCCGGGCCGCGCGGGGAACGACGATGATCAGGGCCATACCGGCCGCCGCGGCAAGAATGGTGTGCCCCGAAGGGGCCGAATTGGCCGTCATGGATTCGGTATTGATAAGGAAGGGGCGAGGAAGCACCTTCTTGAGCTGCTCCGCACCGAAGCACAACGCCGCGAACACGGCCAGCTGCCCCACCGTCCACCACCGCCTGCGCGCGAGGGCGACGGCGAGGGACACGACGCCGATCACCACACACACCGCTATGACCCTGCCGGAGAACGCGAAGACATCGACGAACGGCGACAGCCATCCGGGAATCGATCGGGAGAAGTTGCTCCACACCATATCCTCATAGCTTTGCCCGTCCACAGTCCGCACGCCGAGCCACCATGCCCCGAAGCCGATGCCGGCGAAGACGGCGGCGAGGATCAGACACAGGACCGTGCTCGACACCCGCGGGCGCACCGTCAGAGGATCGAGCCGGGCGAGACCACGGTCCAGATCGTCCGGGGAGATGCCCCCGGAAGACGATCCGAGGCGCCGCTCCCCTTGCTCGCTGGCTGCCGCTGGTTGTGAATCACGAATATGTTCGGTGAATTGATCGGTCATATCTACCGACTCTACGGCGGATGCAAGAAATCGGACGGGACTTTTCCACAGCTCACGGCAAAACGTGCACAAAAAGACCCCCATGCACCCGTCAGAGGCCGCTTACCCTTGCTGCATTCCTGCCCTGGGGGGATTGGGCGACATAACGCCACATGGAGGCTTCATCCAGTGTACATCACCCCTGGATAACTCCGACCCGCCCCCATTGTCTCGTTGCAGGTGAGAGACGGTTGTTGCCGTGTTGATTCCGGCAGTTCGTCGACGAACGCCTCGACGGGCGGCGGTCGATGACACGCCACGACTCCGGTTGTCGCCACGGCGATCCTGGACCGCTCGGGCGGATAGCGGAGCATGACCCCGCCCGTCTCTGGGCATGGCGGGGGAATCCGCGAGACTCGGCGCACGTGACTTCCCGGGTCGGCGCCGCCACCATGATTGTTGCGGAGAAATGTCAGCGATCATTCATTCGGGGGGAGTATGGTAAGTTACGTTTGCGTAGGTTACCTGCATGAAAACGACTTCGGAAAGGGGCACCAGCATGAACGCAGTGACGACTCATGGGGCGGCACGTGTCGCGTCGCGGCACGCCACCACCCTCCAGGAGAGGGCCTCCCGATCCCTTCGAAACTACCTGGATGCCCGCCGACGATTCGCCGATGCGCGAGACCGGTATGCCCAGGCCAAAAAAGAGCTCAGGGCTGCCACGCGCACGCAGCGGGCAGCCGACAGAAGGGCGGGGATCACCCCGGTCGATGCATTCGGGCAACGCAAGCCCCGCCTGCGGGGATGGCAGCATCTCCTCATCTTCCCCCTGTGCGTGGCGGCCTCGATCGTGCTCATCTGCATCGCTCCCCCGGGTCCCGTCACGGCGGCGTCCGCCGTCTACGGTGCGTCGGCCGTGCTGCTGTTCGGCAATAGCGCGCTCCTGCATGTGGTCCCTTGGAAAAGCCGGCGAATCACACGTCTCCTGTGCGGAATCGACTATTCGAACATCTTCCTCATCATCGCCGGAACCAACACCCCGATCCTCTTCGCGATGCGCCCCTCCATACGATGGCCCTACCTGACGGTGATCTGGTCGGCCGCCCTGGTGGGGACCATCCTGCATGTCGTCTGGCTTCGCGCGCCCGGGTGGGTGTTCACCATCGTCTATGTGGTCCTGGGGCTCGCCCCGGTCACGCTTATGCCCCTGTTCTGGACGAATCCATATGTGGGGCCGGCCCCGACGGTGCTCATCGCCTGCGGCGGGGCGGCGTACATCGCCGGCGCCGTCTGTTTCGCCATTCACAAGCCCAACCCCGTTCCCGGCTGGTTCGAATTTCACGAGGTCTTCCATTCCGGAACCATAGTGGGATATGTCTGCCATGCGGTCGCCGTGTATCTGATCGTGTGCGCCCTGTAGACAGGCCCCGGGAGATGGGCGGATCCGGGGAGCGCCGGCGAGTATCCTGAAACGGGGCGGCGGCATTCCCTGCGGAATGCGACCCCGACACGGTGAAAGGAACCCCTATGAACGCACATCTGGTGATCGTCGGCGCGGGCCTCTTCGGCCTCACCATTGCCCAGCAGGCCGCAGAGAAGGCGGGGGCCGACGTCCAGATCGTCGACGTTCGTCAGCACATCGGAGGAAACGCCTACTCCTACATGGACGAGGAAACCGGCGCGGAAATTCATAAATACGGCGCCCATCTATTCCACACTTCGAATCCCCTGGTCTGGACATACGTGAACCGCTTCACCAGCTTCACGAACTACGTCCACCGCGTGTACACCACGCACGACGGCGAGGTCTACCCCCTGCCGATCAATCTGGGAACCATCAACCAGTTCTTCCACGCCCACTACACCCCGGCGCAGGCGCGGGAGCTGATAGCGCGGCAGGCGGGGGAGTTGGCGGGAACCGATCCTCAGAATCTCAACGACAAGGGCATCAGCCTCATCGGCAGGCCCCTGTACGAGGCGTTCATCAAGAACTACACCGCCAAACAGTGGCAGACGAATCCCAGCGATCTTCCCTCTGGCATCATCACCCGTCTGCCCGTCCGTTTCACCTACGACAACCGCTATTTCAAGGACACGTGGGAGGGTCTGCCCACCGGAGGGTACACGGCGTGGATGAAGAGGATGATCGACGATCCCCGCATCCACGTGACGCTCGGAACAGATTTCTTCGACGACTCACAACCTCTGAACAAGAACAGGCTCGTGGGAAAGGTCCCGGTCGTGTACACCGGCCCCATCGACCGCTATTTCGACTACGCCCTCGGCGAGCTCAAGTGGCGCACCGTCGATTTCACCGAAGTGCGCTATGACGAAGGCGACCATTTCGGCTGCCCCGTCATGAACTACGCCGATCCGGACACCCCCTACACCCGCGCCATCGAATTCAAGAACTTCAATCCCGAGCGGCGTGACAGCCAGAACCCCGACAGAACCGTCGTCTGGAAGGAACGCAGCCGCTTTGCCACGCGTCTCGACGAGCCCTACTACCCGGTCAACACCGTGCAGGACAAAACCCTCTACCACGCATACGCGTCCCGGGCCCATCAGGAACCGGGAGTCGTGTTCGGCGGCAGACTGGGAACATATGCCTACTATGACATGCACCAGGTGATCTCCAGCGCACTGCACGCCTATGAGCATCAGGTGGCCCCCCTGCTCGCCGCCGAACCGGGGCGGTAGGAGGAGCCGCACGGCGGCGGGGTAAAAGGGATGGGGCCCGATCATCGTGATCGGGCCCCATCCCTTTTACCTGTACCGGCGACTGTCCCGGCGAATTCGCCGTGACGCGCAGATGCTCAGGCCTTCCAGACGTTCTTTCCGTCCGCCTTGGCCTTCGCGACATCGGAATCGAGCTGGTCCTCGTTCGATTCGACCTCGCCGGATATGAACTTCTCCACAAGCTCACGGGCCTCGTTGTCGTCGTGCTGGACGGCGGGAGACTTCATAAAGTACGAGCTCGGAGCGAGGATCGGTCCGGAAAGATGACGATCAAGGGCGATTTTGGCCGCCCTCACGGCATCGATGACGATGCCCGCGGAGTTCGGGGAGTCCCAGACCTCAAGCCTGTATTCCAGATTCAGCGGGACGTCGCCGAAAGTCGTTCCCTCAAGACGCACGAATGCCAGCTTGCGGTCGTCGAGCCACGCCACGTAGTCGGACGGCCCGATATGAACGTTGTGCGAATCCATCTCATGGGGGACGATGGAGGTCACGGCCCGCGTCTTGGAGATCTTCTTGGATTCAAGACGGGAGCGCTGCAGCATGTTCATGAAGTCCATATTGCCGCCGACGTTCAGCTGATACGTGCGATCGAGGCGCACGCCGCGATCCTCGAACAGACGGGCCATCACGCGGTGGGTGATGGTCGCGCCGACCTGGCTCTTGATGTCATCCCCGATGATGGGCAGCCCCGCATCACGGAACTTCTGCGCCCACACAGGATCGGAGGCGATGAAAACCGGGAGGCAGTTGACGAAGGCGCATCCGGCCTCCATGGCGGCCGTGGCATACGCCTTGTCCGCCTCTTCGGATCCCACGGGAAGATAGCTGACCAGGACATCGATCTTGTTGTCCTTGAGGACCTGGGCCACGTCGACGGGCTTCGCCGTGGATTCCTTGATCATATCCTGGTAGTACTCACCGAGACCGTCGTATGTGGGGCCGCGCAGCACCTCGACGCCGAGGTCGGGAACGTCCGCGAACTTGATGGTGTTGTTCTGCGATGCCCCGATGGCCTCGGAAAGATCCTTGCCCACCTTAAGCGCATCGACATCGAATGCCACGACGAATTGGATGTCCCGCACGCGGTAACCGCCAAAATTGTTATGCATCAGTCCGGGGATCTTGTCATCATCGGCGGTGTCCTTGTAGTATTCGACACCTTGGACCAGGGACGAAGCGCAATTGCCCACGCCAGCGATTGCAACACGAATGCTCATATCGACTCCTCTTTATACTTATCGACGTTGCGTATTCCAACATTCAAGCATAGCGTCGAATTCAGTGAAACGACTGACAACGACGCATAAATATGAGATTGTGAGACTATTGCGACATTCCTATGCCCTTTGTCGATTTGTAAGGGTTCCGTTAAACACGCACCGTTTTTCAGGACCTGCGGTTACCGTTGATGGCATGGTTTCTCAGTCTCGTCGTGTCTCATCAGCGCGCCCCGGCTCCCCTTCGGGCGCCCGACGCAATTCACGCACCACCGTCTTGCGCACATCCGCATCCCGCCACACCGGCGGGGGCGCGCATCGTTCGAACGGAAGCGGTCCACGCAGGCCGAGGGGCCGCGGCAGGCACAGGGTGCTGAAATGGCTCCTGGGGCTCGTCGGCCTGATGCTGGTGTGCGGAATCGGCTTCTTCGCCTACATGTATACCACGACCGAGGTGCCACAGCCCGAGAAGATCGCCATGGCGGCGAAAACGACCGTCTACTACGCCGACGGAAAGACGCAGATGGGTTCGTTCGCCGAGCAGAACCGCGAGATCATCGATTGCAAGGCGCTTCCCTCCTACATCGGCAACGCCATAGTCTCCTCGGAGAACCAATCCTTCTACCGCGACAGCGGGGTCGATCTACGAGGCATCGCACGAGCCCTGTTCAACAACATCACCACCGGATCGAGGCAGGGCGGATCCACAATCACCCAGCAGTATGCGGAGCGCTACTATCTCGGAGACACCCACTCATACACCGGCAAGCTGCATGAGGCGTTCCTGGCGTTGAAAATCACCCAGACCCAAAGCAAAAGCGACATCCTGTGCAACTACATGAACACCATCTACTGGGGACGCGGCGCATACGGCATCCAGGCGGCGGCACAGGCCTACTTCAACAAGGACGCGAAGGACCTCACCCTGTCCCAGGCCGCAATGCTCGCCGGCATCATCCCCTCCCCGAGCAGGTGGGATCCGGCGATCGAGCCGAAGGAGGCGACCTTTCGCTTCCACCGCGTTATCCGCATCATGAGGGACAACAACTACATCGACGCCAAGCGGGCCAAGGACGCCGCGATGCCGACCACCATCAGCGACAGGCAGCAGAACTCCTATTCGGGGCCGAACGGCTATCTTCTGCAGATGGTGCGCAGCGAGCTCACGGGGGACAAGGCCTTCACCGACGACGAACTGGACACCGGCGGCTACAGGATCACCACGACGATACAGAAGCCCAAGCAGGACGAGATGTACCAGGTCGCCAGCCCCTCCCAGGGAGGCAAGGGCATCGTGCCCAGCGGGCTTCAGGTGGGGAGCATGTCGGTGAACGTCAAGGACGGTTCCATAATCGCGCTGTATGGAGGGGACGACTATCTTGCCAAACAGCTGAACAACGCCACCCAGGCGCTGTACGAACCGGGTTCGACCATGAAGCCGTTCGCGCTTCTGGGAGCCATACAGGCGGGCGTGAGCCTCAACACCACGTTCGACGGGAACTCCCCCCAGAAGTTCACCGGAATCACCGACTCCGTACAGAACTTCGACAACGAAAGCTACGGGTACATCAATCTCTACAGTGCCACCGCCAATTCGGTGAACACCGTCTACATGGGCGTGCAGGAGAAGCTGGGCGCGAAAAAGGTCGCGCAGATAGCGAACGCGGCGGGAATCAGCAACAAGCTGGTCACCGGAACCAATCCCTTCACCGTTCTGGGCAACGATGGGGTCCATGTCAGCGACATCGCCCAGGCCTATGAGACGATAGCCAATCAGGGCAACAAGGTCGCCCTGCACATCGTGGCGAACGTGCAGGATTCATCCGGAAAGGAGCTGTACAAGGCGGACACCTCCTCCGAGCACGTGTTCGCAGCCAGCGACACGGATCTCGTCGACAAGGCCATGACGGGCACCGTGCAGTACGGCACCGCGACGGAGGCCAGATCCATCGGAAAGACGATCGCAGGAAAGTCGGGAACCGCCAACGACGAGACATCGGGAAGCTTCGTCGGATTCACCCCGAACATGGTCACGGTATTCGCCATGTGGTACCCCAACGCGCAGGGCAGCCCGCAGGTCATCCCCTCCTTCAGCGGGTATTCAGGAGGAAGCGACTATCCGGTCCATCTCTTTACGAAATACATGACCCAGGCACTGGCCGACACCCCCGATCAGGCCTTCCCCACCGCCACCGACACCGGCAAGGTCGGAGGACCGGACGGGACATGGGGAACCGGCGCGAAGACGACGACCCAATATAACTATAAGGAAAACAGCAGCGGCAGCACGAGCAGCGGAAACGGCAGCGGGACATCGACAAGCACTCCCTCGCCCACCGCGACGCAGTCCTCTTCCGCCTCCGATGGATCGCAGAACGGCACCTCGGGGTCTGGATCTGGATCTGGATCAGGGTCAGGATCTGGGTCAGGATCGGGGTCGGGGTCAGGATCGGGGTCGGGGTCGGGGTCAAGCGGCTCCTCAAATTCCAATTCCGGAACGACATCGAAGTCCAGTTCCGACGGCGGCGCGTGAGAGGGAAGCGGGACCAAAAGGCGGGAGCGGACCAGCCCCTTCAGGGGGGGTGGTCCGCTCCTACCTCAGCCGAATGTCGCGACCACCCTGTCGTACTCGGCCCGGGTCAGTGAGGCCACCCCTCCATGCTTGGTATGGGGCGACAGAAGGAACGCGGGATCGTCCAGGGGTCTCCATCCCTCGTCGAGATTGTCGGAAACCATCGGCCGGTATCCGATCGAGGGAATGACATCGACGAACAGGCGCCACTGAGGGCAATCGGCCGACCCGTGAACGGGGAAGACCGCCGGACCCTCCACTCCGTTGCCGCTATCATATTCCGCGCCGATCCGATTCTGGACGCGGGTCCACCGTGTGTGCGGCTCCCACCAGCGCTCCCCGTCAGTGGAATCCATCCATATGCCGTTGTCGAAGCTGTTGTCCTTGGTTATGCGATAGGTGCGCACCGCGCCGCCATGGCGACGGCACCGCACCATGGTCGTATCGATCGAGTTCCCGCCGGTATCGATGAACACGCCGCCGTATCGGTAGGTGTCCTGCGTGAAGTCGGTCGTCGAACCCCACAGCACGGTGTCATGCACGGATTCGTCGGCATGCTCGGGATCGTCATCGGCAAACAGCTTCGACGACCAATACATGACGAACGCCCCACGATCCCCGCCGTGATCGGGCGGATAGTAATCGTCGACCCACAGGCATTCGCAGGCCCAGGCCATACCGAGCCGCAGCCGTCCCCCATCGGCGCGACGCGAGACGTCAAGGGTCCGCGGGGAGCTCCACTGAATCAGATCCGGCGACTGCCAGACAATCAGATTCGTCGAGCCGTGGTGGGACCAGTCATACCAGTCGTATCCGCGTTCCGAACCCGTTTCTCCCCCATACACCCGAAGATCGGTGGCTATCACATACCAGATTCCGGTGTGGGGGTTGCGTATGATGTGCGGATCGCGCACGCCGGTCGTGCCCAGCGTCGATCCGAGTATCGGCCTTCCCTCGTTCAGAGGTATCCAACGGCTGGGGTCGTCGCCGTCGGAGCGGTCCATGTAGATCTGTTCGGCGTAGCCCGTGGGATCCTCGATGAAGTGGACAAGAAGATATCCGTACTCCTGATCGCACCGGTCCATCGTCTCATTCATTCGTGTTCGTCCCTTCGTCGAAACGGGCTGGCCGGGGGCATGGCAGCCACACCGGCCATCGCCGCTTGCACTTGATATACGTGGTTTCAGCGATCTCGGCCCGCGGTTGACATCCGTATGGCCTTGATGCGCGCGCAGTAGATGGTCAGGCAGATCGAATACCCGATCAGGCCGATCCAATCCGCCGTTCCCAACGAGAACAGGGTGACCAGCGACAGGTACACGATAATCGCGCGCGACACGGATCCCGGTCTCATCGCCCTGCATGCGATCACAATCGAGACGACTCCGATGAGCGCGATGACGAAACCGTAGATCTCAGCCACGTACACGACGCTGCTGACATCTCCCGCCCCCTGCTTCAGCAGCCCCCTCGATTCGAGAATCGAATAGCTGCGTCCGCGGAACCAGTTGGTATACACGAAAACCGTAACGGAAGCCATAAAAACGTTGTATGCGCCAATGCAGCCGAGGATGGCGCGCTCCACCGTGCGCCGGACGGGATCCACGCCGGAAGCGCCACCGGATACCGACTGTGCTCTGATCATCGACTTTCCTCCCTGCCTTCACTTCATTCTGCGCCGGTTCATTATGACCGCCCGACACGGCGGCGACGCCCACGGCATTCGAGTGTAGCGTCCGAGCGCGAAACCTCACGCGACGGGGCGCACCTCCGCAGGCCCGCCGACCGGGCGTCAGCCCTTCAGCCCGGAGTTGATGTTCAGGGACTGCAGGAAGTAGCGCTGCGCGAACATGAACAGAAGCAGCGTCGGAATGATGGCCAGGCAGGTGGCCGCCATCAGGGTGCCCATCTGGTTGTATTGGCCCATCTGGCTGCTCAGCAGTTGCAGACCTGCGGTCACCGGCATTTTGTTGATGTCGTTGAACACCAGGGTCGGCCACAGGAAGTCGTTCCACGCACCGGTGAAGCTGAACAAAAAGATGACGATCAGAATCGGTCGGATGGCCGGAAGCATGATCGATCGGAAAATCTTGAAATCCGACGCCCCGTCGATCTCGGCGGCCTCATCAAGCTCCTTGGGGATGGTGGTCATGAAGTTGCGCACGAGGAAGATGTTCGCGACATTGCCCAGACCGGGCAGAATGCACGCCCAGTAGGTATTGACCCATCCGAACGTGGCCACGATGCGGTACTGGGGGATCATGTTGACCACACCCGGGAACATCGAGATCAGCAGCAGCACGAAGAAAAGCGTGTCGCGCCCTCTGAACTGAAGACGGGAGTAGCCGAAGCCCGCCAGGGCGACAATGCAGACGGACAGGACGGCGAACGTCGTGGAGATGATGAACGAATTGCCCAGCCAGCGGAACACGGGATAGCTGGCGGACGACTGCACGAGGGTCATGTAGTTGTCGGTCACCCATGTCGCCGGCAGGAACGAGAATGCGTTGGACGTGAACTCGGCGATCGATTTGAACGATGTGGTGATCGTATAGGCGATCGGGATCAGCCATGCCACGGCAAGAACCAGAAGCACCACGAAAACGGTCACCAGGACGCCGGAGACGCGCGTGACCTTATTGTCAGGGATCTGCGTCGAGGACGGCGCGTGGAGTGTTGCGGCAGACATCGATCAGTCCTCCTTCGTCATGAAAACAAGCTGGATAACGGCGATCACCATCAGGATGATGCCGAGAAGCAGGGCCATGGCCGAGGCCATGCCCGCCGCGGATGGCCCTGCGGGAAACGCGAGGTTCTTGATGTCCATCAGCAGGACCTGGGTTTTGAAGGCCGGACCTCCGCCCGTCAGCATAACGGGCTGGCCCCAGACGTTGAACGCGCCCGCTGTGGTCATGATCGTCGTGTAGAACAGGGGGAACTTGATCTCGGGAAGAGTGATCGAGAAGAAGATTCTGACCGCCCCGGCGCCATCGACGCGGGCCGCCTCGTACAGACTCTCATCGACTCCCGAAAGCGCCGAACGGTAGATGACCAGGTTGCCGCCGATCCCGGCCCACAGGCTCAGGACGACAATCGTGATCCACGCATAGGGATTCGCGCCAAGCCAGTTGACGTTCAGCTTGAACGTGGTGTTCAGAAGGCCGAATTCCGAGTTGAACACCATCTTCCACACCAATGCACCGGCCGAAATGGAGATCAGACCGGGAATGTAGAAGATCGCCTGGAAGAGACCGGCCCCCTTGAGGCCTTTCAGCGACAGGGCCTGCGCCAACAGCAGCGGCACCACGATCGTGAGGGGCACGATGATGACGACGAAAAGAAGCGTGTGCCACAGATCCCTCCAGAACAGGGAATAGAAATACGACGTGGGGTCGAAGATCTTTTCAAAGTTGGCGAAACCCACAAACTTCGGATTCCCCACCATATTCCACCGGGTAAAGGCCAGGTAGATGCCGAAAACGATCGGGATGATGCCGAAAACGGCGAATATGATGAAGTGGGGAGCGATGTAGGGCAATGCATGCCATATCGACTCACGGCGTTTGATGGACTGGGATGCACGGATGGAGCCGCGGATGTCATCGGTTCCGTTCGCGGTCATTGCACGTGAGGAGTTCATAGCGAATTCCTCCTCTCGGCGATCGCGGAGTCGTTCCATTGTCCTATGCGCATCATGACTCCTCCTGAATCTCGATTTGCCCCTGGGCTGTCAGATTTATGGTCTTCAGACCCTCGTCCAACGAGACGTTGTTGAAGACGGTGTCGGCGTATGATCCCCATGCCGAGGAGGCATAGCCGCCATAGATGTAGTTCGATGTCTTGATGTGCCGGCGCTCGCTTTCCGAATTCGTGAAGCTTGCCTGGATCAGCTTCTTGTAGGCCGGGTTGTTCAGGTCTCGGTACGCGGGCGAGATCGAGCCGACATCCGACCATTCCATCCAATGCCTGTAGACGAAATCCACGAATTGCGCGGCACCGCGGGACCGTGCCTCGGAGCGGTGCGGATCCTTGAGCTGCAGCCAGTTCTGCTGGAACATGAAGTTCGAGAAGTTTCTGTCGCCGTACTGCAGCGTATTCGCCTCCGCGATCTTGTTCGCCCCCAGGGTCTTGGACATGTTCCCCTGCGCCCACGTGCCAAGCTGCGCAAAGACGGCCTTGCCCGAGCCGAAGGCCTGCTCCCCGTCCACGTCGATGGGTGCGAGAACGCCCATCTCGTTCGCCTTGCGCAGCGCCTCCATCGGCTTGCGCCACACGCCTGTCGTCAGATCGGCCATGTTGTTCTCCAACGTTCCGCCGGCACTGTACAGAAGCGACATGAAGGCCCACGGAAGATTGCCGGTGGCGAAGCCGTATACCCCCTTGGGGAGCTTGCCCTTCATGGACTGGAGCTCCGAGGTGGTGACGAATCCGTCGTCGAGTATGTAGTTCAGATGATATTTGTTGACGAGGTCCTTGTTGTAGTACACGGCCATCTGGTACAGGTACAGCGGAATTCCGTAGACGGTCCCGTTGACGGTCGCGTTTTTCCACGTCTGCGGAAGATAGTTCCTACCGACGAGATCTGGCTCGTACCTCTGCCAGTCCACCATGGTGTCGAGCATGCCCTGCGACTGCAGGACGGACGTCTGGAACTGGTCTCCGATAATGAGATCGGGAATGTTCTGACCGGTCTGCATGACGGAATAGATCTTGGTCGTCAGATCGTTGCCGTTCATCGGCTGAAACACGACCTTGTACTGCGGGTTCGTCGCATTGTACTCCCTGATGATGCGCTGCATGGCAGGACCATCATCCCCGACCAGGCCGTTCCAGAACGAGATCGTTCCCGATGCCGCGGTCGACGAGCCGCAGCCACCCACCGTGAGCACGAGGCCGAGCACGGCACCGATGCTGAACAGCGGCTTGATGAGCCTGTGCAGGAATCGACCGCGATCACGCCACAGGTGATTCTTGGCGGAACGTTGCATATGCCCCTCCATCCTTTTCTCTTTCATCGTTTTCTCCGAACAACATCCTTGTTTGTCAGCAAAGCGCCTCGCGCGCTTTGCAACGATGTAACTGTAACAGTACATCAATTTCTAACGTTGTACAAATTCATGCGCGGCGATGTGTCGTCTACCCGGCATCCCTTCCCGCGCACGGCGGATGGTCGCATGGCACCATCCCCGCCGCATCGTCTCCGAGACAGCCCGGCGGGTCCAGCGGATTCGCCCGCCGTTCACCCCCGTCCAACCGCCCGTCCAACCGCCGGGCCATCGCCAGGCCATCGACGAACGTGCGTCCGACGAATAACCGACGGACGGGCGACGGACGGGCGGCCCCGCCGGGAGACGAGGGCCGGCCCGGCATCAGCGCTCAATCCCGCTGCGGTCAGGCGGGCGTTCCCCCACGGGGTCCGCCGTCGGGCGGCAGGATCTGCGTGTCCTTCGGCGTCCAGCGAGTGTCGGGGACGGGAACCGAGAAATCCGGAGATCCCCCGTGCCATGCAACCACCCCCACACGTGCATGGCGGTTGGGGTCGAACAGCGGATCCCCCGTGATGTCGGTGTAGTTGCGCGCATGGTAGATCATCAGGTCGACGGTGCCGTCCTCGGACGTGGTGAAGGAATTATGCCCCGGACCGTACTGTCCGTTGCGGGCGCACGTTTGGAACACGGGAACGGCGCTTTTGCGCCATGTGCCGGCATCAAGAAAGTCCGCCCCGCGCTTGTTGCGCAGCAGACCCATCGCGTATGGAACGCCCGTCCCGGAGGCGGAATAGGTGAGAAAGACATCGTCGTCATGCAGAAGAAAGGCCGGGCCCTCGTTCACCTTGAAATCGACGCACTCCCAGTCATATTCGGGTGCGCTGAGCATAACCGGTCGCGTCTGCAGCGTCCACGGGTTCTTCATGCGGGCGATGTACAGATTTGAATTGCCCTCTATCGCCGGATCCTTCTGAGCCCAGACAAGGTACTGCACGCCATCGATGACCTCCGTCGTGGCATCCAGGGAGAAGGAGTCCATCGGGGTGCGGATCTGCCCCTTCTCGATCCAGCTGCCGCGCGTGGGATCGTCGCCGTCATTGGCGAGCACGTACATGCGATGGGTGGGCAGGCCCGACGGTTCGAACTCATGCTCGGCCGCCGCGAAATAGATGTACCACGAACCGTCGATCCTATGCAGTTCGGGAGCCCAGATGTACTTGCTCATCGGCCCGGATTCATGATGGCGCCAGACCACGGTCTCCTCGGCGCTCTGAAGACCGTCTATGGTGCCGCTGTGGCGGATCGCTATGGTGCGGTACTGCGGATCCGAACCCGTGAAGTAGTACTCCCCCTGGTATTTCAGTACCCAGGGATCGGCCCGCTGGAGCACTATCGGATTGTTATATACAGGCATTGTCGTTTTCTCCCTGCATCGTTGTACATTTCTTTTTACAACGATGAATATACCGAATCATCTCGACCTGCCCGCACCGCCGACGTGTGTTGCGTCCATGCCCGCCCACACCAGGCCCCTCCCCGACACCTCCGTCTCGGCGCCCTCCGAACGGCGCACCCCACCCCTTCACGCGGCGGATCCACCGGCCCTCACTACGCGACCGCTCTCAGTACACGGTCATGCCGCTGGTTTCCACGGGACGCGTCGAGGCCCGCACCACGAGGGACGAGGCGACGGTTCGGGACACCGGCCCCTTGTCTCTGCCGCCAAAAGGCGCGCGCCCGTCTATTCTGTCCTTGAGCAGACGCACCGAGAGCCGGGCGACGGCATCCAGCCCCGGGGAAATGCTGGTGAGTGCCGGCGAGAGGTATTGGGAGTCGTCGGAATTGTCGAATCCCACGACCGAGATATCCTCCGGAATTCTCAGACCCCGCATCTCAATGGCATGCATGGCTCCCGAAGCGAGCATGTCATTGAGGGCAAGGACGCCGTCAATGTCCACCCCACTGTCAAGAAGCTCGTTCATGGCATTGACGCCATCGACCCGGTGCCACATCTTGGCCGACATCGTCAAGGCATCGTCGAAGGCGACGCCGGCCTCCTCGAGGGCCTCGCGATACCCACGCAGACGCAGCGCCGCGGAACCGACCAATTCGCCCGGATGTATCCCGACCACCGCAATTCTTCTGCATCCCGTGCGCAGAAGATACGCGGTCGCCTTTTTGGCGCCGGCCACGTTCTCGGTCGTAATCTGATCCACGGAATCGGTGAAGATGCGCTCACCGAGCAGCACAAGAGGATGCTCGATCTCCAGCTCGCGGACATCGTGCTGCCCGAGCTCAAGCGGGCTGAAAATAATGCCGTCGAGCATCGCCTGCTGCGAACCATGCAATGCGTCTATCTCGCCCTGTCTGGAATATTGGGTGGGTTCGACGATCACACGGAGACCGACGCTTTTGGCCTCCTCGATAACCAATGACGACAGCTGCGCGAAATACGGCATCTGCAGATCGGGAATGGCCAGCGCAATGACCCCCGATCTCCCGGTGCGCAGATTTCGGGCGGACACATTGACGGCGTACCCCAGAGCCTCGATGGCCTCGTTCACCTTTTCGCGAGTGGCATCCGCAACAAACTCATAGTGATTGACGACGTTCGACACGGTTTTCACCGAGACGCCCGCGGCCTTCGCCACATCGCGCATCGTCACCGAGCCTTCACCGGCCTGCTCATCGGATTTGTTCACGGAACCCTCCCATACCACAGCCTACGACCTACAGGATATCAACGGTCATCGTCACCCGCGCGCAGCTGCTGTCGAGCTCCTCCCCGGCCTGCATGTCGAGAATCGGCATCCCCTCCGCGGACCAGTGGACGCGACGCACCTGTGCGTCCCTTCCGCCATAGCGGCCATTGTCATACCTCGCATTATGGAAGACATAGATGAGATTCCCGTCCTCGTCGTGCGACCACATTCCATGCCCCGTTCCCAACTGCCAGTTTCCGTTGTACACACCGGACTTCTGCAGAGGATAGTCAAGCTTCGTCCACGCGCCCGGATCACGCAGATCGACCCCCTGCCCCGCCCTCGCGGTGACCAGACCGGTCGTGTAGTCGATGCCGACCAATGATCCCGAATAGATGAGGAACAGCGTGCCGTCGTGCACATAAACGTTGGGGCCTTCGGCGATGAGATTATCCCAGGCGAACTCGGGCACGATTATCTGGCGGGGCATGGAGGTCAGTGTGGCGGGATCGGCAGGGTCGAATGTGGCGATCCACACGCTCCCCACCTGTTGCCACGCGTAATACGAGGTTCCCGAATCCTCGAACGCGGTCATGTCGAGACTGATGCGCTCGATGGGGTCGAGAACTCCACCTTCCGGGTCAAGGATGGGCCTCGGAACCGTCCAGTGGCTCGCAACCCGCGGATCCAGATCATTCCCCGCGCCGTCCTTCTTCAACTGCATGATATGGCAGCATCCGGTCCACATATCAGGCTTCCCCGCACGATCGTTCTCCGATCCGTCCGGATTGGTCGCCTCCCCGTCGAAGCAGGGCATAAACAGAATCGACAGACGCCCGCCTATGACGTGAAGCTCGGGCGCCCAGAAGCAGCCGGTCATCGCACGGCCCTCGCAGTTGCGGTCCCCCGCGCGAAGAAGATCGATCTCACGCGCCCGTCCGCCCGCCTCGTCGGACAGCGAGTAAATCGAATCCCCCACCCGAAGAGGCATATGCGCATGTCCCTGACGGGGATCGATGCAATTGCCGCCCTCGTCCTCCGTGGCTATGAACAGGAACAGCGTCTCGCCGTTGAACGAATAGCGGAAAATCGAGGGATCGGCCCTCTCCTTGGCGAAAGGAACCGGGTACGCGGGCGCTCTCACCGTCCCGTCAAGACGGTAGGTCCGTCCCCTCGTCGCCTTCCCTGCCGCGATATCATCGCTCAGTCGCCTCATCTGGCCCCGGTCCCATTCGACTGCACGCCCCGCGGTCGAACCGTCGTCGTACTGCAGTGTCGCCCGCACTTCCCGAATGCGTCCGAGAGCTTCCTGCGGGTCGTCGGCGCACTCGCATGCCGTCAGGGACACGCCGCTTACGCTGACCGCGGTGTTGTGCACGCGTCCGAAGCGCTCAAGAACGACGTCGGCCTCGTGCTCGGAAATCGCCATGACGTTCCCCGACAGGGCGCCGGGGATCGACGGCGCCCTGTCGACGCCCGAGGCAATTCCCAAAGGGCGGCCCGGCGGGATCGGGGACGACGAGCCTGCGGCCCGCCTTATATCCTGAACGACAGTGGTCATATGCATGCCGAAGTCGTTGACATACCCGATCGCATAGCGTCGTTGTCCGCCATCGAAGGACACACGGGGGCGATGGACGCCCTCGCATGTATCCACGGTAATCTGGCCCATACGCGTGAAGGACGTCAAATTCTCGGAGGTGGCCAGCAGGAACGACGAACGCTCCGATCCGTCCGGCTCTCCTCCACGCGCCGTTCTGGTGGCCACAATGCCGAAGCCGCCATCGTCCAGACGGAAGATGAACGGGTCTCTCAGACTTTTCAGTTCGATGTCCCTGCCCGGCATGACCGCCCCGTAGCGTGAGGCTTCGCTTACGCTTCTCCCGTGAGGCAACGGCTCGGACCGCAGGCGCGCGGATGCGGTGCACGCCGCCCTCGTCTGGGCCGTCGCCCCTTCCGCAGGCACCCCCGCCGCAAAGAAAACACCGTAGTTCTCGTTGAGGGGATGCCAGCCCCGAGCGTCATCCCCCGCCGCAAGGAGATCCCTCACGGCGAGATGCACGCTTGCCGCGATATCCTCGTTATTCGCCTCGGCCCCTGCGGTGGCCGTTCTGGTGTAGCACATAAGTTCGTACGCATGTGACATGGTGACATCCTCTGCCGTCGACGGAAACTGTATTTACAACGTTGTACACCATTGTATCCCCATACGACCATCACTACGGCAAGGACGGCGCGACCCTCTCGGGCCACGCCGTCCCCTCACCGGATGTCGCCGGATTCGCGCGGGAAGGATGGCGGCCATGCGGCGGCCGCCCCTCGAATCCCACCGGCGTCACGCCCCGCATGGTTCCGGGATGACCACGGGCCGGACGGGCGCCGCATGGGCGCGATCAGCGCTCCGAACGATTGATCGCCGAAATGATCGCCTTGAGAGAGCTCGTGGTGATGGACGAGTCGATGCCCACGCCCCAGATGATGCTCGATTCCGGCGCATCACCGATCTGGCACTCCACATAGGATGCCGCCATGGCGTCCGACCCGGACGTCATGGCGTGTTCCGCATAATCCATGACGCTGACGGCGATGCCGAGAGTGTTGACGGCATTCAGGAACGCCGCGATGGGACCATTGCCGGCACCGGAAATCTCACGCTGCACGGGACGACGACCCCCCGCGGAGGCTCCCCGATCGAGCATGGTGGCCTTAAGAACCGTGTCGGAGCCATCCTCCCCGGAGGAGACGGCGACTTTGAGAAGCTTCAGGCGCCCCCACTGCTTCAGCGTCGCATCGCGGCTGTCTCCGACCAGGATCCCGGCGGCAGTCGCCCCCGATTCCTCGACGGGAAGATACTCGTCCTTGAACAGACGCCAGATGTCCTCGTCCTTGACCTCTTTTTTCGTGGTATCGGCATAGGCCTGCACGACCTTGTCGAATTCCACCTGCAGCCGCTTGGGAAGGTCGAGATTGTGGTTCGTCTTCAGCAGATAGGCCATGCCTCCCTTGCCCGACTGGGAGTTCACGCGGATGATCGCCTCGTAGCTGCGGCCGATGTCTTTGGGATCGATGGGAAGGTAGGGAACAAGCCAGACAAACGAGTCAAGACTGGCTCCGGCCCTCTCCGCCGCCATGTGCCGGGCCTCGAGACCCTTCTTGATGGCATCCTGATGAGACCCGGAGAAAGCGGTGAAAACGAAGTTCCCCACATAGGGATGGCGTTCGGATATCTTGATCTGGTTGCAGTACTCCACGGTTCTGCGGATCTCCGGAACGTTCGAATAGTCGATCTGCGGGTCGATTCCCTGGGTGAACAGGTTGAGCCCGAGCGTGACGAGGTCGACGTTTCCGGTTCGCTCGCCATTGCCGAGAAGGCATCCCTCGACCCGGTCAGCTCCGGCCAGGAGCGCAAGCTCGGTGGCGGCGACGCCCATGCCCATGTCGTTGTGCGGGTGAAGCGAAAGCACGATGGCGTCGCGGTCCCGTATGGCGTTCGACACGTATTCGATCTCATCCGCGAACACATTGGGGGTTGTCATCTCCACGGTCGCGGGAAGGTTGATGATCATCCTGTGCTCCGGGGTGGGTTTGATGACATCGATCACCGCGTTGCACACCTCGACCGCATACTCGGGTTCGGTGCCGGTGAAGGATTCGGGCGAATACTCGTAATAGAGGTCGATGCCCTTGGCCTCGCCTTCCAGCTCCTTGCACAGCGCGGCCGCATCCGTTGCAAGCTTGGTGATGCCGGCCTTGTCCTTGCGGAACACGACCTCCCTCTGGAGGACCGAAACCGAATTGTAGAAATGGACGATGGCCCGGCGCGCGCCTCGGAGGCACTCATAGGTTTTGCGGATCAGATGCTCACGCGCCTGCGTGAGGACCACTATGGTGACGTCCTCAGGAATCAGCTCGCGCTCAATGAGCATGCGGATGAAATCATAATCCGTCTCCGACGCGCTGGGGAAGCCGACCTCGACCTCCTTGAATCCCAAGGACATCAGAAGATTCCAGAAGCTCAGCTTGCGTTCGGAATCCATGGGGTTCACCAGAGCCTGGTTGCCGTCGCGCAAATCGACCGAACACCAGCGGGGGGCGCGCCGAAGAACCTTGTCCGGCCAGGTGCGCTGCGGATAGTCAAAGGGAATCTGCTTGCCGTAGGCCACGTATTTGGTGAACGGCATGGCAGTGGGCTTCTGCGGGGCACCGACGAAACGCGCGGGAGGCAGCAGCAGGTCGTTGTTACCTCCGTTGGACGTCGCAGCCGCAGCCGCGAGATCAAATACCGACGATTGATCCTGACCCATTACTCCTCCTTTTCCTGTATGTCGCCACCGAAGTGGCCCGATTGTTCCTTGTGCGCGCAATGGGCACGAGCTTCATACTAGCGGCGGACGACGCGGATGAATCGCCGGGTTTCCGCCATATGGCCATAACCCGCATCATCCGCCGTGCGACGTCGCCCCGGGCCGGCCATCGACCGCTACTGAAAGAGGGAGACGCCGCGTCTGCCGCCGCAGTACGCGTTCCCCAGCCACGTATGCCGCGAGTTTGGCCAGACGGCACCCAAACGGGGGGCGTTCTGGCTCATCCACACGCTGGGGACCCTGCCATCGGCGCTGCGGGACCCCAGAAGATTGAAGCCGTTCTTCTCCATCAGCCAATCGGGGTGCTGCGTAGCGATCGCCAGTCCCTCCTCCAGAGTGAGGGGCAGCCTTTCGTCCGAGTCGATCAGTTTTCTCGCCACGTCGGGCTCCCGGTTCACATAGGCGGTTCCCGTGTGGGGGTCAACGACCAGATAGAAGGGGCCTTCGGGAGGTTCGAAATCATCCTGCGGCAGAAAGCTGACGATATCCCGCGGGGGCATGGTGGTGAATCCCGCCATGCGGTTGATGCTCGTCCTCGAAATCAGCGATTCGGGCGACACCAGCTCACGCGTGGGGACCAGAAGGATATTCGGCCCCAGATCGACGTTCTCCAGGGACTGGATCAGCGGCACAGCCAGCGCCCTGAACGCCGACGCGCTCATATCGGCCACATCGGGGTATCCGAGCGCGACGATTCGGTCCAACTGCTTGTGCGCCTGAACTGATGCTGTAGACATATCTCTATAGATTAGCCTCACCTTTCGAAGGATGCGCGCAATGACGTCCCCCACGCGATTCGGACACTATTGCGGCGGCCGTCGGCAGTCCGCACCCCAACGTCATCCGTTCACCAGCCTCCAGCGGTCGACCGCCCATGAAAGACAGGAAGGAAACGGGAAACCGTAACCGACCCCGCCCACCGCTGCACGCACGGACCGCAAGCCCC
>JALCNP010000018.1 GCA_022649135.1 Bifidobacterium sp. | reverse complement strand
CCCTCACGCCGAAGAGCTGTCTCGGCTGCTTGGCCGACGCGGAGAGGAGGTGAACGCGGCCCGTGTGCTGGCCTCCCCCCTGCATTGGGCCACCCGTGCCCATGAGCTTACGGGTGCGACGGTGCTGTTCAAGGGCGCCATCACCGTGGTCGTCGGAGACGACGGCGTCGGGGGATCTCGGACCGTGGTGTGTGGCAGCGGTCCCGCATGGCTGGCCACGGCGGGGGCCGGGGACGTGCTGGCGGGGCTGCTCGGGGGCCTGCTGGCTCAGCAGGACGGGATGCTGCAGCAGGATGCCTCCCTTGTCGTCGACATCGCGGCGGCCGCGGCGTTCCTGCACGGAACGGCGGCTCTCATCGCGTCGGACAGCGACCAGCGTGGGTGGAGCGAGCCCGAAGTCTATGGTGCCGGATCGGCGCGCAAGCGTGGAATCGACGAGCTTCATGCCGTCGGACACCCCATCGTCGCGTCGGATGTCATCGACGCCATACCCACGGCGATCGAGGATCTGCTGGAGTGAACGATTGCCCATCGCGGTATCCGGCTACACTGTCAACCGTCATATAGCCTATCTTTCAGGAGCGTCATGAGCAGCGAGCCCCCTACCGACGTCGTGTTCGATTTTTGCGGTGTGCTGATCGATTGGCAGTGCCGAGCATGTCTTGAAGGACACTTCCCGCAGCCTCTCGTCGAGAGGATATGCGCCGATGACGATCCCTACGGGTTCTACCGGTACGAGGATCATATGGACGCGGGACAGCCCTTCTCCCGGGTCATCGTCGAGTATCGCCAGGAGTTCGGCGACGAGATGGCCGACGTTTTCCGCTACTACATAGGGCATTACGGGGATTCGCTGCCTTCCCTGATCCCCGGCGCCCAGAGGCTGCTGGAAGATCTGCGCCGGGCCGGAATCGGCACCTGGGGTTTGACGAATTGGTCCTACGAGACCATCCACACCGCATTCGACCGCTTTCCCCGGCTCGCGGATCTGCTCGGCGGAACCATCGTCTCCGGGCAGGAGGGGATGCACAAGCCCGATCCGGACATCTATCGTCTGGCGATGTCCCGCTTCGGACTCGTTGCGGACCGCAGCGTCTTCTTCGATGACACGGAGAAGAACGTCCAGGGCGCCATGGCGGTGGGGATGAGATCCTTCCGCTTCACCGGTGTCGCCCTGGCGCGCGTGGAGCTGGAATCGTTGGGCGTTCGCCTGTAGCCCGTCGTGGTTATAAGTCGTCTTGTGGTATATGGATTCTGCTATACATATTGTTTATGACACTGCTCCAGCTGAAGTACATCGTGAAAATAGTCGAATGCGGATCCATGAACGAGGCGTCCCATGAGCTCTACGTGTCCCAGCCGGCGCTCAGCTCGTCCGTCAAGGAGCTCGAGAACGAGATGGGCATCGAAATATTCACCCGATCGTCGCAGGGCATCGCCCTGACCGTCGACGGAGCGGAGTTCCTGACCTATGCGCGTCAGGTGCTCGACCAGTCGGCGCTGCTCGAGGAGCATTACAAGAACGCCACACCACGCAAGCAGCTGTGCAGCGTGTCCACCCAGCACTATATGTTCGCCGTCGAGGCGTTCGTGGAGATGATAGGCTCGACCAAATCCGACGAATATGAGTTCACGATACGGGAGACGAGAACCAAGGACATCATCAACCAGGTCGCCAATATGCTTTCCGACATCGGAATACTGTACCTTTCCGACTTCAACCGCGACGTCATCTCAAAGATGCTGCGGGAGAAGCATCTTGAATTCCATCCCCTGTTCCGCGCCCCGCTGCACGTGTTCATCTCCCGGGACAACCCCCTTGCCGGAAGGGGGCAGGTGACCATGGACGATCTCAAACCCTTCCCCTTCATCCAATACGAGCAGGGCGAGGAGGGCAGCTTCTTCTTCGCCGAGGAGGCTGTGTGGCCCGACTACTCGCCCAAGCAGATCAACGTCACGGATCGTGCGACCATATTGAACTTCATCATCGGCCTCAACGGGTATACGGTGTGCACCGGCATCGACAACGGCGATCTGAACAACGAGAAAATCGTCACGGTCCCTCTGCGCAGCGACGAGACCATGCTTCTGGGATGGATAGGCAACGAGCGCGCCAAACTCTCGACCGCCGCCCGGATGTATCTGTCCAAGCTCAAGGCCGTCGTGACGAGTCACGGCTACAGCATCATCGAATAGCCCGTCGGGCGGCCCGTCCCGATGACGATCCGCCGTGGATGCGGCCGCCCGACGTCATCGCGGCGCGGGACCGCCCGACGGGCCTGGCCCGGGGATCCCCCTCACCGGGCGCCGTATCGCTGCAGATAGGCATGCGCCCGTTCCACCAGCTCCTCGTTCATCACCGCCGTGCCGTCGGGGTTCGTCATCGTTTCGGCCGCGTCGAACACCTCCCTGATGGTCGCGATGGCAACCACGGGGAACGAGAACTCCCTCTCGACGGACGCGACGGCCGACAGGTCGCTCCCCCGCGTTCTTTCCATGCGGTCGACGGCGAGCACCAGCCCCACGATGTTCACGCGCCCCGCGGATCTGAGCTTGGGGACCACCTCACGGAGGGCGGTTCCGGCGGTCATCACGTCGTCGACGAGCAGTACGTCCATGCCGTCATGCAGCTGCATTCCCACGAACATGCCGCCGTCTCCATGATCCTTCCTCTCCTTGCGGTCGAATGTGTAGCCGACGCTCATGCCGTGCATGGACGTCAGTGCTATCGCCGTCGAGACCGCGAGCGGAATCCCCTTGTATGCTGGGCCGAAGACTGTATCCGTATGTGCGGGCAGAATCCCCTCGGTCATGGAGGAATGGATTTTCTCGGCGTAGAACGCGCCCAGCGTGGCGATCTGAGTTCCGGTGCTGAACGCCCCTGCATTGATGAAGTAGGGTGATCTTCTCCCCGACTTCAAGGTGAAATCGCCGAATGTCAGTGCGTGCGACTGCAGAAGAAACTGCGTGAATCGATGCTGAAGAGTGGTGTTGTGTTCCATGGATTTCCTTTCAGGACCCTACCAGGTCCGACCTTCAGAAAGCTTACGGGCCAGCTGCGGCCTCGAGTCCAGAAGCGCGTCGAGTTCGCGGGCCACCCGCAGCGGAGCCGTGGGGTCATAGAGCGCGGCCGCTCCGACCTCCACCGCGTTGGCTCCGGCGTAAAGGAATTCGAGGGCCTTCTCCGCGCTGTCGATTCCACCGATCCCGATGATCGGAATGTCCGGAAGGGCCTGACGGACCCTCCACACGAAGCCGAGGGCGATGGGGAATATGCACGGTCCGGAGACGCCTCCGGTACGGTTCGCCAGAATCGGTTTGCCGGTATGGATGTCGATGCGCATGCCGACGAGGGTGTTGATCAGACTCAGTCCGTCCGCCCCCGCGTCCACGGCCGCCCGGGCTATGCCCACGATGTCGGTCACGTTAGGCGAGAGCTTGACGATCATCGGCTTGCTTGTCAGTCCGCGAAGACGGCGTACAAGACGGCCCAGGGCGACGGGGTCCGTCCCCACGCTCATCCCCCCGTGGCTTACGTTCGGACAGCTCACGTTGATTTCCAGCATGTCGGATGCACAGTCGTCAAGCTTGGCCACGACCTGGGCATAATCGTCGTCGCTGTGCCCGGCGACATTGGTGACCACCGTCGCGCCGAGGCTTTTGAGCTTGGGCAGCTCGTCGACGAGATAATGATCGACGCCCGGGTTCTGCAGACCGACGGCATTGACCATGCCAGCGGGCGATTCCGCGGTGCGCGGCCCGGGATTGCCCTCCCAGGGGACGGGCGACACGCCTTTCGTGCTGATCGCCCCCATCTGGCTCACGTCGTAGTATTCTCGGCAGGCCGCGAGCTGAAACGTGCCGGAGGCCGTTCCGACCGGATTCTTCCAAGGAACCCCGCATACCACGGTCGGGTGCCGCCACGGGTACGCAGGTCCTCCCTGTGCGTCGGATGCGTCGTTCATCGATCTACTCCCATCCCAGTTGCTGCGCAGTGAACACCGGTCCCTCGGAACAGACCTTCTTGCGGCCGGATGCCGTATCCACGACGCAGACCACGCACGTCCCATACCCGCATGCCATGCGCGCCTCGAGACTGAACTGGCATGCCAGCCCGCGAGGTGAGGCCCATGCGGCGACCGCGCGCATCATGGGCATGGGGCCGCAGGAAAGGATGCGCACGGGAAGCCCCCGGTTGCGATCCGGGTCGAGATGCGGCTCGATGGAGTCGAGCAGGTCGACGACGTTGCCCCGGGCATCCGTGATGTCGTAGGTATGGTGGACATACGGCGAGACGGCATCGCGGGCGAATCGGACATCCCTGTATCCGAACGCCGATGTGGTCACCGCATCCTCCCGTCCATACAGGCGCTCGGCGGCGTAGATCAGCGGGGGAACCCCCAGGCCTCCCCCGACCAGCACGTAATGCGCGCTGTCGGAGAGGTCGAAGGGATTGCCCAGAGGCCCCAGAACGTCGATGGCGTCTCCCGCCCGCAGCAGAGAGAACTCCCGCGTGCCCTTCCCGACCACGGCGAACAGGAGGCTGACCTCGTCGCCGTGAACCTCGCATACGCCGAAGGGGCGGGGCAGAAGACTCATGGGATCCTTCGAATACAGATTGACGAACTGGGCCGGACTCGAACTCCGTGCGATGCGGGCATCCCGGAAGGTCAGGCGGTACACATCGGGGGCGAGCATGCGGTTCTCCACGACGGGAACGGCATGCCGCCCCTGCCGAAGCGGCGCCCGACGGGAGCCCTGCTCGGCTGACGTTCGTGTGAATAGTGCAGTGGACATGGAATCTCCTTGGGGCCTTTCTATTGATACAGGGCGTTGCGCAGATCGTCCCTCATCGCGATCGCTGCCGCTCGAGCCTCTCGGGAGACGAGGGAGAGCGCCTCCGGCGAAGAGAGTCCGGAACGATAGTCGGGCGAGCGCCTCCATGCGCCGATGATTCCACGAGACGAGTTCACGATGGCCCCCGAACCGTGGTCGTCGAACATCGCCGCCGCGTCCCGCGCCGTGCCTCCCTGAGCCCCGTACCCCGGGACCAGGAAGAATGTATGGGGCATGCGCCGCCGCAGGGCCGCGCCCTGGTCGGGGTGGGTGGCACCCACGACGGCGGCGACCCGTGAATAGCCCGAATCATCCACGTCATCCACCCCCCACTGCTCGACGAGATCGCCGACATGCTCGTAGAGCGCTTCCCCCCGCGCCAGCGCCAGCTCCTGTATCTGGCTGCTTGAGGGGTTGGATGTCCGTACGAGGATGAAGACGTCCTTGTCGTGGCGCCGTGCCGCCTCGACGAAAGGCCGCACCCCGTCGAAGCCCAGATAGGGATTGACGGTCACGGCGTCCTCGTGCCAGAAATCGCATGCGGATGCGCTCGCATCGTCCTTCCCCCCGTCGGTTTCCCCTCCGCCCAGATGGCGGGCGTACGCCGAGGCGGTGGAACCGATGTCCCCGCGTTTGATGTCCCCCAGGACATAGAGTCCGCGGGACCGCGCGTAGGCGCAGGTGGCCGCATAGGCGAAAAGCCCCTCCGGCCCCAATGCCTCGTACATGGCGATTTGAGGCTTGACCGCAGGAACGATGTCGGCCACCGCATCGATGACCGCGTGGTTGAACGCAAGAAAGGCCTCGCTCAGGTCGGTCGCGCACGCAGCGGATTCGGGAACCGACCCATGACCGGCGCGATCCATTGCGGTCCTCACCACCTGACGAGGAATGAGCTGTTGCGTGGGATCGAGACCGACGATGCTGGGATTGCGCATGTCGTTGATGGCGCAGATAAGACGATGCATGCTAGTTGTGACGCTCCTTGATTCTCGTGGAGGGAATTCTGCTGAACACCAGGCGTGAGCCCAGAATCGTGGCCAGCGTCCGCCCCGTCACCTTCCAGCCGCCGAACGGGGTGTTTCGGGCGTGCGAGTGGAAGAGCTCGGGGCGCACCGTCCACTCCTCGCCGGTGGACAGCAGTGTGAAGTCTGTCGCGTCGGATCGGGGAATGCCTCTCAGATCCATGACGCCGGCCCCGTCTCGTCCGCCTCGAGGCGAGATCATCGATGCGATGTTAGCGCACTGATATCCCATAAGGCGTGCCGGGGCGAGCGACATGAGCTCGATAAGGCGCCGTTCGCTGATATGGCCCCCGTCGACGAGTATCCTGTGGCACACGCCATAGGCGCATTCCAATCCGATGATGCCGTTCGGGGCATGGAGAAGATCGGTCGTTTTCTCGCTCATGGTGTGGGGGGCGTGATCGGTCGCGAGCAGGTCCACCGTGCCGTCTGCCACCGCCTCGATCGTGGCCCGTCGGTCGGCCGAGGAGCGCAGCGGGGGGTTCATCTTCGCCATCGGCCCATACTCGAGGATGTCTTCGTCGCACAGGGCCATGTAGTGCGGGGCCGTTTCGCAGGTGATGGGCAGGCCCTCGGACTTGGCCTTGCGTATGGCGTCGAAGGATGCCGCGGTGCTGACGTGCTGAAAATGAATGTGCACGCCGGTTCGTCTCGCCGCCGCGATGTCCCGTGCCACGACCGCCAGTTCCGTTTCAGGCGGTATTCCGGGGACCTTGAGCCTGCGGCTCGTCTCCCCCTCGTTCATGCAGCCCGTTTCATGATGCTCGCAGTGCTCGATGAGGTACAGTCCCGTTCGCCGTGCGTTGTCCAGTACGGCCTGCAGCGTCGGCTCCGTGACGGCGGCCCCGTCATCGCTTATCGCGGTGATCGGATGCCGCAGCCTTCCCTCGGCATGGGCATCCCCCATGTACGGTATCCACCGGTCCGGGTCGCTCGCCCGCCTCCCCGCACGTCCGCGCGATGCACAGACGCACAGGTCATAGCGACAGGGAAGGGAGACGTCATGTATCGACTCATAGCGCTGCAGGTAGTCGATGACGTTGTCCGACCCCGCCCCGATGACCTCCGCCGCGCCGGGATCGCCGCGCCGGACCTGGTCGTCCGTGACCCGCTCCCCGTCCATCGCGGGCAGGGTGTTGGGCATCACCAGAACATGGGTGTATCCGCCCGATGCCGCGGCCTGGCATCCGGAGAGCATCGACTCCTTGTAGGTCTGCCCCGGATCGCGGAAATGGACATGGGGATCGGCGAAACCGGGAGCGATCGTGTACCCGGTACCATCGACGACCACATCGCCGTCGGGAAAGGGACCCGCTTCGTCAAGGAGGCGGGCATCGTCGGTGCCCGGGACGATGACGCTGATGATCTCGCCCGTGTCCCATACCCTGACGTTGTCGAATGTGATGGTTCTCATGCTCTGCGCAATCTGTGGCATGCTATCGTTCGCTTCCTGTTCTTTGCGGCTGGTGTGCTTGTCGGTGGGCAGTCCGGTCGGTCAGAGTTTTGCCTCCTCGTCGCAGTAATCGCAGCGATACTCCTGCCTTCCTGAATGAACGAGATGGAAGCGCTGCCTGATTCCCCTTTCCGTGGTCGTCACGCATCGGGGATTGACGCAGGTGATGACGTTGACGATATGCTCGGGAAGGTTGGGCGTCATCTTTCTCGTGATCCTTCCCCCGCGAACGATATCGACCGTCGCCTGCCGGGCCACGAAGCCCAGAACGTCGAGATCCACGCTTTCGGCGTCCTCGATTTTGATGATGTCCTTCGATCCGTAGCGTCTGCTTGAGGCGTTCATGATCAGGGCGAGCCGGGTGGTCGCCGGATCGATGCTGAGATATTCCAACACCGTCAGGGCCGTTCCCGCGGGCACGTGGTCGATGATGATTCCATTGGTGATGCTGGTGACTTCCATCAGGCGAAAACCTCCTTTGCGTCGGCCGGCTCAAAGCCGGCAAGCTCGTCTCCCACCACGGAGCTTTCCAGGGCCATGCGTACCAGCATCCCGTTCTTGACCTGTTCGAAATAGGCCGCCCGGGGGTCGTCGTCCACCTCCGTGGCTATTTCGTTCACGCGCGGGAGCGGATGGAGGACCGCCATGTCCGGCTTGGCGAGACGCAGCTTATCGGCGTTGAGAATGTAGGTGTCCCTAAGGCGCAGATAATCGTCCTCGTTGAAGAAACGCTCCTTTTGGACCCGTGTCATGTAAAGGACGTCAAGGTCGCCGATCACCGCCGCAAGATCGCTTTCCTCCGTGTAGGAGCACGAGGGCGAGGACTGGATGCGGTCGAGCACGTACTGCGGCGTCCTGAGTTCGTCGGGACTGATGAGGACGAATCTGACATTGCCGAAGCGGCACAGCGTTTCGATAAGGGAATGAACCGTCCGTCCGAAGGTGAGATCGCCGCAGATCCCCACGGTCAGATCGGTGATGCGTCCGAATCGCGACTGCAGCGTCGCCAGGTCGGCCAGCGTCTGCGTGGGATGCATGTGCCCGCCATCCCCCGCGTTGATCACGGGGACGTCGGCGGATTGCGCCGCGACAAGCGCCGCACCCTCCTTGGGATGGCGGATGGCCACCACATCCACATAGTTGGACACCGTTTTCAGGGTGTCGTGAATCGATTCGCCCTTGCTGACGGACGACAGCTGCGCGCCGGCGAATCCGATGACCTGCCCCCCCAGACGGAGCATGGCCGTTTCGAAGCTCAGACGTGTGCGCGTGCTCGGCTCATAAAACAAAGTGGCAAGCACTCTGCCGGAGCAGGTGCCCGCCACTTGAGCGCGGTGCGAATCTATGTATTGGGCCTTACGAAGCAGTTCCCGAATCTGAATCGTGGATAGGTCATCGAGGGTGACAACGCTTCTCCCCACTATCGATGACGTGTCCCGGCGGTGGACGGCATCTGCGGTGTCGGAACCCGCACCGGCGATGGTGCCTGTTTTTGGAATATCTTCAGCGGACAACGGCTCACCTTTCTTTGCATACAAGGTGGCCACCTGATGTGACCTCGCCAACCATACTCCAGCAAAAAGACATCATCCGTCACATGTCGTAGAACAGGCGATTCACCACCTCTCTGCATCTGCGCATCACCGAGAGGAGATCGTTCTCGAATCCCTGGCCCCGATGCGCGCCATACCCCAGATAGGTGGCGATTGCCCCGAGCGAATAGAGATCGTCCGGAAGGATGTCGGCGCGGGGGGCCCGTCCGCTCCACAGATAGTTCCCGTTGCGCGCGGCCGTGCACATGCTCCATGCCGTCCGCAGTGCATGGGCGTCCTCGGGCTCTATCAGGCAGAGGCCTTCCATGGCGTCCAGGGCTCCCAACGTCGATTCCGTGCGCAGCTCGGGGCATCGGCCGGCGTGGCGCAGCTGGCACAGCTGGATCGTCCACTCCACATCCGACAGCCCTCCCCTGCCGAGCTTGAGATGCCGTTCGCGCCTCACCCCGCGCGGAAGACGTTCCGCCTCCATGCGCGCCTTGAGTTTGCGGATGCCGCTCACCTGGGTTTCGGCGGGGGGCTCGTGCGGGTAGCGCAGCGGGTCCGCGACGGTGGTGAGGAACTCACGGGAGAGGGTTTCGTCGCCCGCGGCATGGCGGGCCCTGATCAGGGCCTGGTGCTCCCAGGTGTCCGACCACTTCTCGTAGTATTCCCTGCATGAGCCTAAAGACCGTGCCAGAGGGCCGTTGCGCCCCTCGGGCCGCAGATCGAAGTCGATGTCGATCTTAGGTTCGAGCGTGGTACCTCCCTGGAGCATGGTGCGAATGTCGTTGACCGCGCTGCGCACGAAACGTGCGGTCCGGGCGTCGTCGGCATCGGCTCCCGTCGGGTCGTAGATGACGATGACATCCGCATCGGAACTGAAGTTCACCTCGCGTCCCCCGTACCGCCCCATCGCCAGAATGGCCATTCGGGCCGGCGGAGCGCCGAGTCCGGCCCTCTGGGTCTCGTAACGGACCGACCATCGAACGGCGGCCTCCATAATGGAGTCGTAGACGTCGGTCATGGCGGTGAGACACTCGTCGCCTTTCATCACCGAGCTCATCCATGACAGCCCCGCCCTTTCGATTTCGTGGCGGCGCAGGGCGCGCAGGGAATTGGCGCAGTCGTTGAGATCGGAGCCGTTTCTGTCGATTATGGCCGTGCACTGCGCGTCAAGACTCGTCCTGTCCCTTTTTTCCAGAAGGGAGTCGTTTCCCAGCCAGGTGACCGATTCGACGGATTTGGACAGTGCGTCCGCGAGAAATCGCGAGTTTGACAGGACATGGCACAGCCTCTGAGCCGCCGACGGAGAGTCGCGGAGAAAGCCGAGATACTCGCTGTCTGTGCCGAACCGTTCCCCCAGGTCGCGCCAGTGCAGCAGCCCCATATCCGGATCCTGGCCCTGACCAAGCCACTGCAGGGCCGCCGGAAGAAGGATCCTGTTGATTCGCGACGCCCTCGATATGCCCTGCGTCAGGGCCTTCACGTGTCGCATGGCGCTGTTCGGATCCGCGAATCCGATGGAGGTGAAACGATCCTGCGCCGCCTGCGGCGTAAGCTCTACGGCATCGCTGTCCGCCCGCGCGCTGATGGGCAGCATGGGACGGTAGTAGATATCCATATGAAGGCGACGCACCTCGCGGCGCGTTTCGTCGAAGCGTCTCACCAGCTCTTCGGGATGCATGCGAAAGGCGCGCGCCAGCCGTCGCAGATCGGCGTTTCTGTCCATATCCTCGAGGGAGATCTCCCGCTGCCGTTCCAGGCCCCCCTCGCCTTTCTTCCCAAGGTCGGGGAAAAGGTGGGTCCTTTTCAGGGACCACATCTGCTGCCGGTGCTCGAGCACCCGTTCGAAGCGATAGTCCTGGGCCAGCTTCGCGGACTGGACACGAGAGACGTATCCTCCCTGCGAAAGAGCCCGAAGGGAGTCAAGGGTGGAGCGGGTGCGCAGGGTGTGATCGCTTCTGCCATGAACGAGCTGGAGCATCTGGACGGTGAATTCGACATCCCTCAGACCGCCCCTGCCCAGCTTTATCTCCCTGTCCCTGAGCTCCGGAGCGATGAGATCCTCCACGCGTCGGCGCATCTGCTGGCAGTCGTACACGAAGTTCTCACGACGGGAGGCCGACCACACGAAAGGCCGCGTCATATCCATGTACGCATGTCCGAGCTCGACGTCCCCCGCGACCGGCCTTGCCTTGAGAAGTGCCTGAAACTCCCAGCTTTCAGCCCACTGGCGGTAATAGCCCTGATGGGATTGCAGACGACGGACCAGGGGCCCGTCCTTGCCTTCGGGGCGCAGGGCCGTGTCTATCTGCCACAGCGAAGGTTCGCAGACGCCCGGGATTACCGACTGGCAGACACGTTGCAGCGTGGTGGCCATTTTCGTGCCGATCGTGATGAGGCCCCCGCCCTGCTCGCCAGGCGACGACGGCTCGACGACATATATCACGTCCACATCCGACACGTAATTGAGCTCCTGCGCACCGAGCTTCCCCATACCGATAACCGTGAACCGGCATGACGGGCTTCCCGCGACCTCATGGCGTGCTATGGCCAGCGCCCCCTCCAGGGTGGCGTCCGCCAGATCCGAAAGGGAGCGGCTGATGCGGGGCTGAATCAGCGTGGGGTCGTCGGCCAGCACGTCGCAGGCCATAATGGACGCAAGCTGTCGGTAATAGGCCATGCGCAACGCCGCCGTGGCCTGCGCTATCGTCAGGGATGCGACCGGGACGGCATCGCGTGGATCGGCTCCCACAGCCGCAAGAGCATCCTCCCTGCGCCGCCCGGATGTCCATGAGCCGCCGGGATCGTCGATGACTGACCGGATGAGCGAGGGCCGTGAACGCATCATCTTGCCCATCGCATCGGATGCCCCCAACACGGCCATCAGCCGTGACATCGCCTCCTGCCCGCATTCGAGGCAATGATCCCCCTCGGATGAGGCGGCGACGATATCCGTCAGGTTGCGCACGGCCACGTCCGGATCGCACGAGCGCTCCAGAGACTCCAGCAGGCCATGCATGCATCGGTCGCAGGCGCCGTGGTTACGCAGCGAGACCAGATTCCCCATCGCCGCACCCAGATCCTGCAGGCCGCAGCGAATAAGATCCCGGGTGGTGATGGGAAGAGCAGATGAATGATCCATAAATCCAATGTACACGCTGAACCGGTCCGTGGTCGGTGGCCCGATTCCATGGCTGCGCGTCCTGCGACGAGGGCGTCATGCGGGCGAGTGAATCCCCGCGCAGAGCCACAATCGGGCTCACGTCGGCGGCGCGAAACGTCTCCGGTGCCCGGTCGACCCCGTCCTCGCCGGCATAGAGGGACGTGAGGCGGATGATGGTTGGAATCCGGTATTCGCATTGAATCGTGGCGGGCGTCCATTGGAGCATGCGCTCGCGGTACATGGATATGCCTATGAGCGCCTGTACCGAGAGAAGCTTTCCACGCCGTAACCAGCGTGACGTCAGAGGTTTCTCTTAGTGAAACGGTCCGTCTGCCGTTTCACATTATGAGTGCCGATCGTCTGCAGAGGCCTTCTTGGTGGCGTGCAGGGCCTGGTACACGCTACCCGAAATGACGGCGACCATGGAAATGAAAAATACGACGTTCGGCCAATAGAGAAGTGAGTGCCGCTGACATGCGTCATATACGCTTTGGATAAGCCAGATTGAGCACACTATGGATGTCAGTGAGTACAGTGCGGACATTGAATTGTCGCTGAATATGCGAGGTGTCATTGCCGTCCCTTTCGTAGCGGAGTTCAGAACCGTGGGAAGGATGCCCCACGATGCCTTGAGAACATCTTCCTGTCTCTTTGCGCAGGCGCGTGGCACTGGGCGCAAAGAGACATGTTTTCAGAAAATCACCGGGCCTACCGTTTATTCCGCTTGGACAGGATATCGACGGAGACGGCGAGCAGCAACACCAGACCTTTTATCGTCTGCACTATTGCGGAATCGACTCCCATGATCGAGAGCCCTTGATTGATCACGCCCATCACGATTGCGCCGATAACCACGCCGGGGATCGTGCCTACGCCCCCAGTTACGGCAGTTCCGCCAACGAAGCACGCCGCGATGGCATCCATTTCGAAGCTTGTGCCGGTCGAAGCGGAAGCGGACGACAGTCGAGAAAGCATGGCGATTGCCGCTATTGCAGAGAGAAGTCCCATGTGGACGAAAAGCGCGAAATCGACTCTTTTCGTGTTGATCCCAGACAGGATGGCGGCTTTTCTATTGCCTCCCACCGCATATACGTGACGACCGAAAACGGTACGGGTGAGTATGAAATTATAGATGAAAACCAGTATCGCGACAATGACGAGGATGATGGGGATCCCGCCGGAGTGTGCGCTGCCCGAGGAAGCCAGCAGATACGTAACGAATGCGATGACCAGTACGGCGATGGCGATTTTGATGTACGTCACCGTCAGAGGTTCGGGCACTAGCCCCACTTTTTCGATTTTCGCCCGTTTGTGCAATGCGTTAAAAGCATAGAAAGCAATTGCGAGAATGCCAACCACGATGGTAAGCCCATCAAAAGGCCCCCAGAAACCGAAGATATTCGGCAGATAGTCAGCGGCTATCGCATCAAATGGGACGGAGTTGATAGGAATTGAAGCGTTGATCATCGTCGTAGCGAGCCCGCGGAAGATCAACATACCCGCCAAAGTCGTTATGAATCCGGGTATGCCCACTACCGCCACCCAAAATCCCTGCCAAACCCCCACGATGAGTCCGATCACCAATGCAAGCAATATCGCGGCGAACCAATTGACGTTTGCGTTCTGCATCAGCAATGCGGCGCAGCCTCCAATGAAACCGACGAGTGAGCCGACCGAAAGATCGATATGTGTTGCGATGATGACCATCACCATGCCCACGGCAAGGATGATCACATAGGCGTTCTGTTGGATTAGCGATACGAAGCTGTTCGGTTGAAGCAATATTCCTCGTGTTAGTATTTCAAACACAAGAACTATGACGATCAATGCTCCCACCATACCGTACTGCCGAAGGTTGGAGGTCAGCGAAGACAGCATTCCCGTGTTGTCTTCGCTGTGTTGCCCGGTCTTCTTTTTTTGATTCATCGAAGGGTTTATTGTCGATGCACTCATGTCATGCCACCTTGCTGGTCGATGCTGTTTCTCTTGTCATGCACTTCATCAGATATTCTTGGGTGAATCCATTTTTGGGCACGTCCTCTGTGATGGAACCCAAGCTCATGGTGTATATGCGATCGCATATGCCGATGAGTTCAGGAAGCTCCGATGAAATTACTATGACTGCCTTTCCCTGGTCTGCGAGGGAATCGATGATCTCATAGATCTCATACTTCGCGCCGATGTCGATGCCACGTGTCGGCTCATCGAGAATGAGAATATCCGGGTCGGCGATGACCCATTTAGCGAGTACTATCTTCTGCTGGTTTCCTCCCGACAGATTCGATACGCGCTCCTCGATTGAACGAGTCTTGATGTTGAATTCGGCTCGATACTTTTCCGTCTCGATCTGTTCCTGGTTCGCATTCATAACACCGAACCTGCTGTGCTTGAGCAGGGAAGCCATGGATGCGTTTTCCCGGATGCTCTGAAGAAGATTCAGACCGTACATTTTCCGATCTTCCGTCGCGTACGCGATACCGGCGTCGATGGAAGCCTGCACCGTAGAGGTCTCGACTTTCCTGCCGTACACGAATACTTCCCCGGAAGCGTTGACACCATAGGTTCTGCCGAAGATACTCATCGCAAGTTCCGTTCGCCCGGCTCCCATCAGGCCTGCAAAACCGACTATCTCGCCCGCTCTGGCGTAAAAGCTCGCGCTTTTGACAACGGCTCGGGAAGAGTCCAGCGGATGATAGACCGTCCAATCCTTGACTCGGAATATCTCTTTCCCGATATGCGATGTGTGCACCGGGTAGAGATTCGTCAGCTCACGCCCCACCATCTTGCGAATCAGCTCATCCTGATCCACCGGGGTTTCGGGTGTCACTCCCATCCAGCCCACGGTGGATCCGTCGCGTATGATGGTGACGCTATCCGCAATCGATGCGATTTCATTGAGTTTATGGGAGATGATTATTGACGTGACTCCCTGCTGATCGCGTAGATCGCGGACCAGCTGAAGAAGATGTGCGGAATCTTCGTCATTGAGAGCGGCCGTGGGCTCATCGAGGACGAGCAATTTGACGTTCTTGGAGAGTGCCTTGGCGATTTCTACAAGCTGCTGCTTGCCGACGCCGATATCCATGACCTTCGTGTCAGGGCTTTCGGACAATCCCACTTTCTCCAGGATCCTTGCAGCTTGGGCACGGGTCGTTTCCCAGTCGATGACGCCGTCCCTTTTCCGTTCGTTTCCGAGGAAAATGTTCTCCGCGACGGAGAGAAATGGACTCAATGCAAGTTCCTGCTGGATGACGACGATTCCTTGTTTCTCGGAGTCAAGAATTCTTTTGAATTTGCATTCGCTTCCCTCGAAGATTATGTTTCCGGAATACGAACCGTATGGGTAGACGCCCGAGAGCACATTCATCAGAGTGGATTTTCCCGCTCCGTTTTCACCGCATATCGCATGAATCTCTCCACGGTTCACTTTAAGATTCACATTGCTAAGGGCCTTGACGGGGCCAAACGATTTCGTGATGCTTTTCATGCTTAATATCACATCGGAATGTGGCATGCCTATGTTCCTTTCCATCATGCATCAGGTGCGACAGCGAGGCTGATGCAGAGATGAAATTACTGGAGTGATGCCGTTGTGGGATCTCGGTGAGAACGACTCGGGAGTGGAGAGCCCACAACGAGACCTACTTTTGAATATCCTTCTGATATTGAGCCTCGGTTATGAACCCGACCTCTACTTCCGTGTGAAGGTTGGACTTCGTAAGCTCCTGTGATTTCTCAAAGTATGACGGCACGTTCATCTTGCCGTTGTTCATGGTTCCGCCGAATCCAGATGGCTTCCTGCCATTGGACAGGGTGCTGATGATCTTGGTGGTCTGCGAGGCGAGAAGAGCGACGTTTTTGAAGACGGTCTGCCCCTGCATTCCCCAGTAGATGTTATGTATGGCGATGTCCATGCCGTCTTGTCCCGTGATGACCGGCCATGAGTCCGTACCGGGGATCATGTCGGGACGATGGCTCTTGATCGAGTTGATCACTCCCTGCGATATTGCATCGTATGGGCTAAGGACGGCGGACAGCTTTTCGCCATGCGAGTAAGCCTGAGACATGATGGCGTCCATTTGGGATTGTGCCGTGTTCTGGTCCCAGGCATGGACTGAGATCTTCTTCCAATCGGAGTTTGTAAAGGATGCGGTTATCCCCCCGCCATGGTTCGAGGGATCCTTCAGCTGCCCCGACTTGAAGTAGGGCTGAAGCAGGTTCCATGCTCCTTTGAAGAAGTATGGCGCATTATTGTCATCGTCGGATCCGGTGAACAGCTCGATGTTGCACGCGGTGGGTTTGCAGCCGCCGTTTTTCAGATTCAGCTTGTCGATGATGTGATCCGCTTCCAGAATGCCCGTGCGTTCAAGGTTGAAGGTGACATAGTAGTCCACGGAGTCGCTATTCATAATCAGACGGTCATAGGCGATCACAATGTTTCCCGCCGCTTTTGCCTGGTTGACGGCCGGACCCACCGCAGTTCCATCGACAGATGCGACCACTATGGCTTTGGCGCCGGCGGAAACAAGATTATTGATGTCGGTAGACTGCTGGGAAGGGCTGTTGTTGGCATAGGACAGGATTACCTTGAACCCGGCCTTCTGCAAGTCGCTCTTGAGGTTGGAACCATCCACATTCCAACGCTGATCGGCCTTGGTCGGCATGGAGATGCCAATCGTATCCCCCTTCTTGATAGAAGTACCGGAACCGTTCGAGGAGCCACGTGTCGCAGTCCCTCCCCCACAGGCAGCCATCCCGATCAACATTGAAACGCTGGCGAATCCTGCGATTATCATCTTTGATAATTTCATAATACCCTTCTCCCTGAAGGTGCATTGGTGGTGAAACAGATCCAGGTTGTCCTGAATCTGATATGAATATACATCATTGTGTACATAAGTCAAATTCAATAAATGGGATTTTGCTTCACTGAATTTGATACATGTATGCAATGCTGGTTCTCAGCGGCATGATTGCCATCGTAACTTCCGACTATGCTAGAGCATATGGCAAAATTCTTCGGTTCACAGACTGCTCTTCGCGAGGCGAATCGTGCAACGCTTCTCGACCGCATTCATCGTTCGGGGGCGATGACGCAAATCGAAATTGCAGAAGCGACGGGTCTGTCCACCGCGACCGTATCCACACTGGTGAGACAACTGGTCGATGAGGGGAAACTCGTTACGCAAAACACCACGAGAAATGGACGAAGGGCTACTCTAGTCGCCCTTGCACGCAGGGAGGGTTTGGGAATAGGTCTTGCCATAGCTCGTCGCGAACTTCGGCTTGCAGTGATCGACTATGCGAAAACCATCATCGCAGAGCATGTGCTGCCACTCGCCCGAGGGCATAAAACCGACACCACGCTGGAACGTGCGATGGTACTGATTCACGAGACCATGAGCAACATCGGGGCTGCACCCGAGGAGATAAAAGGAATCGGCGTAGCCGTGAGCGCACCGGTGGACCATCGAACGCAGACCATAGCGGTTCCCGGCATTCTGCCCGGTTGGGACGGTGTTGATCTCATCGGTCCTTTTCATGAGGCGTTCCATGTTCCCGTCACCGTCGACAACGACTCGAATTGTGCCGCGATATGTGAGGGATCGATTGGTGCGGCCCGCGGGAAGAACAATTTCATATGCGTCGACACGAGCGACGGTGTCGGAGCGGGCATCATGATCGACGGTCACCTCATGCGTGGGGTCACCGGACTGGCCGGCGAGATCGGACACATTCAGGTTGATCCGCTGGGGAGCATTTGCAGTTGCGGCAATCGCGGGTGTCTGAACACCGTGGTCGACGAGCAGCGCCTTGTCTCGCTGCTGACTGTGACCCACGGAAACATGACGCTTGATGATCTGGTATCCATGGCGAACGAGGGCGATCCCGGATGTCGCAGGGTAATAGCGGATGCCGCGGTGCGGATTGGCACAGTTGCAGCAGACCTGTGCATTGCGGTCGACCCCGAGGAGGTAATCGTCTCGGGACAACTCGCACTTGCGGCAGAACTATTCACCGAGCCGTTTCAACAGGCGCTACAGCGTTTGCTGTTTCCTGATGCCGTTACTCCGATGCAAGTTTTAACCGCACAATATCCGGCGAGTTGTTCGGCTTTGGGTGCGGCGATGGATGTCTTAGAATTTGGTGATAAGCAACCGCACTCGTGAAAGGCCTGGCAATGAAGCACAAGACATTCGCGGACATGATGTTGGAGCATGCCTGATGAAGAGCAGAACGTGTCCACCGCTGCTGGAGATGCATGCGATATCCATGCGTTTTGGATTCGTGGATGCTTTGAAATCGGTGGATCTAAGCATGTGGCCCGGAGAAGTGGTCTCTTTGGTGGGAGATAATGGGGCCGGGAAATCCACCTTGATCAAGATTCTCGCAGGATTCCACCAGCCTTCCTCCGGACTGATAAGGTTTCGAGGGAAGACGCTGAATCTGTCCAGCATCAGAGACGCTGATGCCAATGGAATCGCTTCCGTGTTTCAAGGACAGGAGCTTTGCGACAACCTCAATGTCGCGGCGAATATCTTTTTGGGCAGGGAGATCAGATCCAAGCCGGGTGTCCGCGATGATGACGCGATGGTCAGCCGTGCGCGAGACGTGCTGGGCACATTCGCCACATCGATCAGCGCGGGACAATCCATCAGCGCGCTTTCTGGCGGACAGCGACAAACCGTCGCGCTGGCAAGAACGTTGCTCTATGATCCCGCATTGGTTCTTCTCGATGAGCCAACGGCTTCGCTGTCGGTTATTCAAACATCGGAAGTGCTTACGTATATCAAGAAGTTACGTGCGCAGGGGCGCTCGGTGCTCATGGTGTGCCACGATCTGCCAGACGTCTTCGCCGTCTCAGACCGCATCGTCGTGCTCAGGCATGGCCGGGTGAACGGCATGCATTATACCGCCGAGACGACGTACGAGCAGATTATCGCAGAGATCGCCGGTGTCGCCGGCGATGATGAGAGTGTGCAGCATCTTGTCAGCGAGAAAACAAGCGGAGGCATGGCAAAGCAGCGTACACTCATCAGCAGAAGCATGTCGAGGTCGTCGGCTCCTTATTCCGAGCGTTGATCTCAGCCAGCTTGCTTGTGATGCAATAGGGTGCATCACAAGCAATACGAACAGAAAGACAATGGATATCATGACCATTCTCATAGGTGCATCGGCGACCGTCATTGGCTTGATGCTCGGCGTGATCTTCGGAGCGATGCCACTTCAAACAGAGAAGATGTCGGAGGGTCACAGGCGGTGTTCTCAGCTGCTCAGCATCGTCGGTTTTGGCATGGTGATGGCGTTGATGATCGTCAAGATGGATGTCGCATCGTGGACTGTCATCGCAGCCATGCTCGCGGGTCTGGTGACGGTTAAGATCCCTCCTCTGCACCGCTGGATAGTGGCGAGGATTCCTTGGTTCGCCCCGGTATCACATGATTCAGCATCGAGCAAACGAAACGGATTCCACTGAAACACGCGATACGCCATTGTCACTGAGCTGACTCCGTGGTGGTGAACAGCGGTTGGATGTTGCTCCATATCCGCCGGGTTATCACCGGATGATTCATGGTGTATAGATGAACACCATCAACTCCGTGCGCCACCAGATCGGCGATCTGTTCGGACGCATAGATGACGCCGGCCTCTTTCAGCGCCCGTGGGTCATCCGACCATCGTTCAAGCATGGCATTGAGCGTCCGAGGGACTCGTGAAGAGCATATGCGGACCATTCGCCGCACCTGCTCCGCATTGGTCACCGGCATGATGCCCGCTTCTATCGGTACGGTGATGCCGGCTTTCCGCGTGATGTCGAGGAAACGGAAGAAATCCTCATTGTCGTAGAACAGCTGGGAGATAAGATGGCTCACCCCGGCATCGACTTTCAACTTCAAACAGCGAATATCTTCCTGGCGGCTGGGCGACTCGGGATGGCACTCCGGGTAGCATGCGCCATACACAGTCAGGTCGGGATCGATCTGGGAAATATACGAGACCAGATCGCTCGCATGGGCGAAAACGCCCGTGGGCTCCTGGTCCGGATTCCTGTCGCCGCGCAGCGCCAGCACGCCGGCGACTCCGGCCTGCCGATACATCGTCAAAGATTCCTCGGCCTGACGATAATCAAGATATTGCGCTGTCAAGTGCGCGACAACGGGAATGGCATATTCGGAGTGAATGGTGCGGGCGATTCGGGCCGTTGCCGTGCGGTCGGCTGAGTGACCAGTGCCGTAGGTCACCGAGATGAAATCAGGATCCACTCCTTCAAGACCATCGAGCGTGTCGTAGATCGTGCCCACGGGGGCGTTTCGCTTCGGAGGGAACACCTCAAGCGAAAACATCGGCGAGTGCATTTACTTCTCCAGCGACGCGCGCACGGCTGCGGCCGCCTGCACCATATGCTCCAGGCTGGGCCACGTCTCTGCGTTCCCTCGTGTCTTCAGTCCGCAGTCCGGGTTGATCCAGACCTTGTCCACGTCCATTCTGTCCAGGATCTCGTAGATTCGGCCCTCGATCTCCTTCTCGCTGGGGATTCGAGGCGAATGGATGTCGTATACCCCGGGGCCCGCCTCGGTTTCGAAATTCGCGTCATGGATCGCGTCAAGCACGACCAGATCGCCTCGGGACGCCTCGAAGGAGATGACGTCCGCGTCCATCGCATCGATATCGCGGATGATGTCGTTGAACTCGGAATAGCACATATGGGTGTGGATCTGCGTCGTCGGGCGGACACCGGAATGAACCAGACGGAATGCGGGAATGGCCCAGTCCAGGTACCGGGTGTGCCAATCGGTTCTGCGAAGGGGAAGCTTTTCGCGCAGTGCGGCCTCGTCGATCTGGATGACCTTGATTCCGGCCTTCTCCAGATCCAGCACCTCGTCCCGGATCGCCAGCGCGAGCTGCTGGGTCTGCTCCTTGTGCGTGATGTCCTCGCGAGGCCAGGACCAATTGAGAATGGTCACGGGACCGGTGAGCATGCCCTTCATCAGATGGGTGGTGCGGCTTTGCGCGTAGGCGCTCCATGCGACCGTAATGGGATGCGTCCGTGATACGTCCGACCACACGATCGGCGGTTTCACGCACCTCGTTCCGTACGATTGCACCCACGCATTCTTCGTGAACAGGAAACCGTTGAGATTCTGTCCGAAATACTCGACCATATCGTTGCGCTCGAATTCGCCGTGAACGAGGACGTCGAGCCCGATCCTCTCCTGATGTGCGACGACCTCGTCTATCTGGCTTCTGATGAACGCATCGTATTCTGCCTGAGCGATCTCCCCCTTCCTCAGCCTCGCTCGCTCCGCGCGAACCTGGGCGGTCTGGGGGAAGGAGCCGATGGTCGTCGTCGGCAGCGCGGGCAGTCCCAGGGCGGTCTTCTGCGCCTTCTGGCGCTCGGCCCTCGCCGGTTTGCGCGTGAAATCATCGGCTGTCAGAGCGTCGATCCTGTGAGCCACCGCGGGATCCCGCGCGACACGTGTCCCATCGAACAGCGACTGGTTGCGGGCAAGGGGCTCGCAGTGGCGCCGTGCATCGTCATCCGCATCCGCCAACGATGCGATGTCGTGCAGCTCGCCCAGCTTCTCGACGGCGAACGCGAAATGGCGCAGCACCTCATCCCCGAGAGCCTGCTCCCCCTCGGTGCTGAAGGGCACATGCAGCAGAGAGCTTGCCGTGGAGACGACGACGTTGTCGGTCACCTTTTTCAACGCGTCAAGGATGCCCAGGCTCACCGCATAATCGTTTCTCCAGATGTTACGGCCGTTCACCACCCCCGCGAAAAGGGTCGTTCCCTGCGACACGCCATGGCGGGCGACAGCCGCAAGATTCTCCTTGGTTCCCTCGACGAAGTCAAGTCCCACGCCGTCGAAACCCAATAGCCTGACGGTGTCGTAGACATCCGCGATGTGTCCGAAATAGGTGTTGAGCAGGATTTTGATCCTGTTGTCGCGGGCCGGAAGGATTGTGGAATACAGCGAGGTGAAAAGCTCGACGTCCCCCGGATTCTTGTCGAGAACCAGATATGGTTCGTCGAATTGAATCCACGGGGCTCCGAGCTCGATGAAGCGGCCGAGGATGTGTGCATACGCCTGTGCGATGGAATCGACAAGCCCCCTGTCGAATTCAAGTTCCTCGGCCTTGCTGTTTCGGGCGAGCTTGAGGAAGGTGTAGGGGCCGATGAGCACCGGCTTGGTGATGATGCCCAGATCCCGGGCCTCGCAAAACTCATCGAAGGGCTTCGTCCCCGTCAAACCGATCTGCGTGTAGTCGTCGATTTCGGGAACGATGTAATGGTAGTTGGTGGTGAACCATTTCTTCATGGGAAGCGCGGTGACGTCGCCTCTTGATCCCTGGTACCCGCGCCCGACGGCGAACAGCGTGTCCTCGTCGTTGTCCATGGCAAGGCGCCGATAGCGCTCCGGCACGGCGTTGAGCAGCATCGCCGTGTCCAGCATCTGGTCGTAGTAGCTGAAGTCGTTGCTGGGGATGAAGTCGATCCCGGCCTTCCTCTGCAGCTCCCAATGCCTGGCACGCAGGCCTGTGGCTGTCGCACGCACCTCGTCCAGCGTGCTCGTCCCCTTCCAATAGCCCTCGATGACCTTCTTTAGTTCACGGTTCTGTCCGATGCGCGGAAAGCCGGAAACGGAAGTAAGAACAGGCATAACCCCTCCAGAGTTTTATATGTGCGACGTGGCAAGACTATCAAACGGCACTGATTATAGGGACATCAGGAGGATTGAGATGTCGTTATAGATTGAGTTTATATATGGTGTGTAGAGGGAGTTTGTATATAGTGCGTATGCACGGCATCGAGGACGGTCTCGCGCCGCACGGGGCTCCGATATCCGGCGGGGCTACTCGAAATCCTTCGGATTGACGACGGCAATGAGATCGCCGGAATGGACCTTCCACGCACTCAGGGGCTCGTTCGAACCGAAAATCGCCACCGAGGCCGCGGACATCCCGAGATTGAGCGAGTCCAGCACCGCCGGATCCGACTCGGAAGCGGCAAGCCACTGGCAGCTGATCGACACCGTCGGCTCATGCCCGAGGACCAGAACCACGCGATGCTTGTCCTTCGTCTGCTCAACCTCGTCGAAAACGGCCTGGACCCCCGAATCGTAGAGGCTGTGGCGATAATCGACCTTGGGTTTGTCTCCGAAGTAGGTGAGCATCCGCTCGAGCGTCTGCTGGGCGCGAAGTGCACTCGAGCACACGATCCTGTCGGGAATAAGCCCCATCCGCGACAGGCCCCTGCCGACCCTCTTCGCCTGCTTCACCCCCTTGTCCGTAAGGTTCCTCTCATGGTCCCCGGCGGCATTGGACGACTCGGCCTTCGCATGCCGCATAACAAGCAGAACATGATCGTAGTGCGCCGCCTGCTTCGCTATCTTCTTGAGGTTATTGCTCATCGTTGCATCTCCCATCGAGACGTATCGTGACCACTATCCATCATGGTACACATGACGGCGGGCTCGTGCGCGACGGTTCGGTCATCGGTCGAGCTCGCCCACCTGGATGTCGAGGTCGCGCAGAACCCGGCGCAGCTTCCGGTCCGAGATGTCCCGCAGCTCGAGCTGTTCGAGCTGCTCCCGCCGTTCCTCGTCGCTCATGGCATCGATATCGGCTCCGGTGTTCTTCGACCCATGCTCGCGCTTTCGCAAGGCGGTGAAACCCGGCGCCATGGCGCGTGAAAAGACGAGGAACCCCGTGTGCCCGATCATCTGATGATCCGGACGGACCGCCAGCCCCTGGGCCTTCCAGCTGCGTTCGAGCGTTTCCCGGATGTCCGGCTCCGTCCACACCCCGGCGGACCGCAGGGCCTGCGCAAGTCTGCTCATCTGCGTGGTCGTGGTCACATAGGCGACGAGGACGCCTCCCGGAGCGATGACACGATAGGCCTGGTCGAGCCTGTTCCATGGGTCGAGCATGTCGAGGACTATGCGGTCGTACGCGCGTTCCGTCAGGGACGACGCCACCGAATCGAAATCGCCGACGAGAACGTTCCACCATTGTGGATACGCTCCGAAATAGAGCGTGGCGTTCGCCTTGGCGATTCTGGCGAAATCCGGACGCATCTCTATGGTGGTCAGCTCGCCTCCCTCACCCACGGCTTCGAGGATGTTGAGGCTCATGGCTCCTGACCCCGCACCCGATTCGAGGACGCTCATGCCAGAACGGATATCTCCCGACTGTATGACCTGGGCGATGTCCTTGGGGTACATGATCTGCGCGCCTCTGGGCATGGAAAGCACATAATCGGCGAGCAGCGGCCGCATGACGGTGTATTGCCACCCCCCTATGGCGCGTGTTTCCTTCCATGGCTTCGATGCGTCGCGCTCGGGGTGCGCCCCGTCCCGCATCCGGCTTCGTGCGGCACTGACGGTATCGACGATGCTGCCCTCATGGAGGCCGATGACGTCATCGTGGACGATCAGGCCATGCTCTGTCTGGGTGGTGCCGCCAGCGACGAGCTGGTCGGTTATGCGCTTGCCCTTCCTGTCGGTGAACTGCACTTTCTCTCCGATGCGAAGAGGCCCTCGCTGTGGCATCGATCGGTTCCTTTCCCGTGATGATGGCATCTACGCCGCGTAGGCGCTCCACCGTCCATGTGAGTTCTCCACTCTGATCGGGAACCCGAACAGGTCGCTCAGGCGCTCGTCGGTGAAGCCATGCTCCAGGTCGCCGGTGTATATGAGGGTTCCGGGCTGCGGATCGTGGCCGGCGACGTTATCCGTATAGGCATCCGCCTCGCTTCCCGATCGTCTTCCCATAATCGCGACGTGATCGAATCCCCGGGGGATCTCCTCCAGCCGATGCGTCACCAGTACGACCGTCCTCGAATCATCCTCGACGCCTATGCGGGAGAATGCGCGCAGGGCGATCTCCCGCCCTCCCAGATCGAGTCCGGTCGTCGGTTCGTCCAGGATCAGAAGATCGGGATCCGCCATCAGCGCACGGCATATGAGGACTCGGGTGAGTTCGCCCTGGGAAAGCCTGAACATCTGCTTGCCCTCCAGATAGCCGATGGCGAACCGTTCCATCAGGGAGCGGGCTCGATCGACGGAGCGAGAGTCATAGGTCTCCTTCCATCGACCCGTCGTCGCCGTCAGTGCGGTGACGATTGCATCGAGAGGATCCTCCTGCGGGGGGAAGGCCTGGGAGAGTTCGGACGAGCTGATGCCTATGCGATTGCGATAGGAGAACACGTCGACCTTTCCCAGACGGTTGCCGAGGATGTCGATGGTGCCGCTGGAGGGGAAGCCTCGGGTGCACATCATGGTGACGAGACTCGATTTCCCGATTCCATTGGGACCGAAAAGAATCCACTTCTCTCCTCGCCGGGCCTCAAAATTAACATTCGTCACGATGACGCGTCGTCGCCGCCGCAGCTCCACGTCCGACAGACGCAAGGTCACCTCGCTGGAACGCATGGGATCCCCCGATCCTTACAGCACCGATGAATAGACATCGATGGTCTTGTCCGCTATGGTCTCCCAGCTGAACTCGTCCCGTGCCCGGGAGAAGCCCGACCGTCCCATCCGACGGGCCCGTTCGGGGTCTGCCATGACGCGATTGATGGCGTCCGCCATGTCATGGATGAATTCGTCGGGGTGGGTCGGTGTTCCGGTGCCGTCGTGAACCTGGTCCACGGGAACCAGATAGCCCGTTCTGCCATCCTGCACGACTTCGGGTATCCCTCCCGTGGCGCTGGCCACCACGGGAAGTCCGCATGCCATGGCTTCGAGATTCACTATCCCCAAGGGTTCGTAGATACTGGGGCAGATGAAGGCATCCGCCCCATGCTCGAGGGCGCTGAGCTCCTTCCTCGGCAGCATCCTCTCGATCCAGATGATGTTTCCCCTGCTCTCGTCGAGCCGTTCGAACGCCGATTTCACCTCGGACGCGATCTGCGGTGTGTCCGGGGCACCCGCGCACAGCACGACCTGGACACCGGCATCGATGAAATGAAGCGCCTGCAGAAGATAGGGCAGCCCCTTCTGCCGGGTAATCCTTCCGACGAACAGCAGCGTGGGCTTCGTTCGATCGATATGGTATCTGTCGAAAACCCCCCACGCGGGATCGTCATCCGCAGGAGCCGTGAAATCCTCGATGGTGATGCCGTTATGCACGACGACGACCTTGTCGGGATCGATCCGGGGATAGGCGGTGAGAATGTCCGATCTCATCCCGTCCGATACGGCGATCACACGATCCGCATGCTCGTACGCATCCCTTTCGGCCCATGAGCTGAGGTTGTACCCCCCTCCCAGCTGCTCCCTCTTCCAGGGGCGAAAGGGTTCGAGGCTGTGGGCGGTGACGATCAGGGGTATCTCATGCAGCTGCTGCGCGAGTCGGCCGGCAAGGCATGCGTACCAGGTGTGCGCATGCACCAGATCCGAATGCACGTCGTTCGCCATCTGCAGATCGACGCCGAAGGTCCGCAGCGCCTGGTTCGCCCGGGACAATTCGTCGGGAACGTTATACCCCACGACTGTGAGACTTCCTGCCCCGCCGCTGAAGGCAGTCGCGTCCTTGGGCTCACGCGGACCGTCGAACGCGCGGACAGTCACGTCGATGCGCTCCGCCAGAACCCTGGACAGCTCCTCGACGTGCACTCCTGCGCCGCCGTAGACATGCGGCGGATATTCACGTGTTACGATATCGACTTTCAATTGACACCCCTTATCTGCTTGCTGCGTCATTGTCGCCGCGGGCGAATGCCCCGCAGGGGACGAAACCGGCGCGTTCGAGGCTTCCGTGGTCCCGAGGGCGCGCCGGGCCGATTCCCTGAGACCTCATTGCAACCGCAGGCCCGCTCCACGCAAGGCGAGAGACGTTCATACGGCGGTGCCGTGCGAATCAAGATGGGGGTTGCGCCTCGAGCTCCCCGTAACGAAGAAGAGGCTGAGAACGCCCACGGCGAAAATCACGGAGACGGTGACGATAAGCCAGAGGGGATGCGAAGGAAGCCACATCACGACGAGAAAGGCCACGATGGACAGGGCGATCAGCGTCCAGCTTGTTGCGCGAAACCATCGTCTTGCGGAGCTGGGCTGAAGCCCGCCCGATGGTGAGGAATCGCTCGAGTCGCGTCTCGAGCCCGCGGAGGACGGGGAATCCGAGGAGGGGACCCACTCCCCGCTCGTGTGATCGGCAAGCCGGCGGGACCGTTCCTGCAGTGCGTGCTCATCGATCATCCCCGACCGGGCACGTCCCTGTGTCTGATCGTACTGCTGCGGCACTCCCCTTCGGCTCTGCCGGGCCCGTGCGCGGCGCTCCGTGCGATTTGGCATATCACTCCCTTCACCATGATTTGAATCACCGTTACCCAGTGTACCCACGGTGGTGCGCTTCCCGGATGAGGCGTTGCGCGTATGGTCCCCGACGCCGAGCACACGCGCAGCACCCATCCGGGAAGCGCACCCGCAGCGAGTTCCGGCCGAGCAGGCGCGCTTGCACGCCTGCTCGGCCGCATCAACCCCGTTTCGTTCGCTAGCGAGGAAGCATCATGGGGCGTTCGGTGGGAACGATGGCCGAAGGAAGCTCCGTGGTGCCGCAGAGATATTTGTCCACCGCGGCGGCGCAGCTCCTGCCTTCGGAGATGGCCCAGACCACGAGACTCTGCCCCCGGCCGGCATCGCCGCAGGCGAAGACGCCGTCCTGCGTTGTTGAGAAATCGTCATTCCGTGCCACGTTTCCTCGCCCGTCGAGCTCGACGGGCAGCTGGTCGAGCAGCGTCGCCGTGTCGGGGTGCAGGAATCCCACGGAGATGAGGACGAGATCGGCCGGGAGCGTGCGTTCGGTGCCCGGCTGTCGCGTGAAGGGACCGTTCTCCCCGGGGGCGACATCCACCACGTTCAGACCGGTGACATGGCCGCAATCGTTGGCGATGAAACCCTCCACGGCCGTGGAATCGGCGACGTTCACTCGGCTGACGTCCTCTTCGGACCCCTCGAAGCTCACCGAATCGGTGCTGTACACGTACGTTCCCCCCTCTTCCATGGAGGAGGTCTTCTGGTAGAGGCGGGCATAGGTGGGCCACGGCTGCCCGTCGGGGCGGGCGTCCGGTTCCTTGGGCATGATCTGCAGAACGGTGACGTCCTTGGCCCCCTGCCGTATGGATGTTCCCAGGCAGTCCGAGCCGGTGTCCCCGCCGCCGATCACGATGACGTGCTTGTCTTTTGCGGTGATGTCGTGTTCCGGCTTCACCCCGTAGAGGCGCCGTGTGGCATCGGGGAGGAAGTCCATGGCGAAGTGGATGCCGTCAAGCGAGCGCCCGGGGATCGTCATGTCACGGGCCACCGTCGACCCGATCGCGACAATGACGGCATCGTAGCGCGAGCGAAGGTCGTCCCAGCTGATGTCCCTGCCGATTTCGACTCCGGTGCGGAACCGGGTTCCCTCGGCCTCCATCTGCTTGACCCGCTTGTCGAGCAGTCTCTTGTCGAATTTGAAATTGGGTATGCCATAGCGCATAAGCCCGCCGATGGCATCATGACGTTCATAGACGACGACGGTGTGCCCGGCGCGGGTGAGTTGCTGAGCGCAGGACAGTCCCGCGGGACCCGAGCCCACGACCGCGACGGTCATGTCGGTCAGCCGCTGCGGGGGCAGGGGCTTGACGTAGTCAAGATTCCAGGCCTGGTCGATTATCGTCAATTCATCGTTTTTGATCATCGTGGGTGGCTGGTGAATGCCGAGGACGCAGGCCTGCTCGCACGGGGCAGGGCATATGCGACCGGTCACCTCGGGGAAATTATTGGTCATGGAAAGACGGTTGTAGGCGTCCTCCCACTTCCCCTGGCGGACCAGATCGTTGAATTCGGGGATGATGTTGCCCAGGGGGCATCCCGTCATGCAGAAGGGGGTGCCGCAGTCCATGCACCGTGCGGCCTGCTCCCCCGTCCAGGGCTGCACGCCCTCCTCCGCGTGGACATCGAACCAGTCGCGGATGCGTTCCTCCACGGGACGCTCCGCCAGCTCCCGGCGCGTACGGACCTTCAGAAAACCTCGGGGATCGGCCATGTCAGCGTGCTCCTTCCATCACTTGTTCGTATACGTGCTCCCATGTGCCGGGCGTGTTGAAGTCAACCTGCTGCGCCCGGGCCTGCTCCATCGCCTCCGTCATGGCGATGAAACGCTTGGGAACGACGCGGGTGAACCTCTCGCGGGCATGCGGCCAGTCCGCGAGCAGTCCGGCGGCAAACGCCGAGCCGGTCTCCTCGGCGTGTCTGGCGACCAGATCATGGACGATTCTTTCGTGGTCTCCGGCTATCCTCTGGAAAAGCAGGGTGCCGGTCCTGCGCGCGGACGGATTGACCTTGTCCATGTCGAGATCGAGGACGTAGGCGTTTCCACCGGAGAATCCCGCCCCGAAGTTGCGGCCCGTGGGACCGAGAATGAGCACGGTTCCGCCTGTCATGTATTCGCAGCCATGGTCCCCCACGCCCTCCACGACGAAGGTCGCGCCGCCGTTCCTGACGGCGAAACGCTCTCCCACGCAGCCGGCGACGAACATGCTGCCGGATGTGGCGCCGAAGCCGATGACATTGCCCCCTATCACGTTGGAATGCGGGTCGAAATCGATGTCGTCGTCGGGGCGGATGACCATATGGCCCCCGGAGAGCCCCTTGCCGGCATAGTCATTCACCTCGCCATAGATCCTCAGCGTCTCTCCGCGGGGGATGAAGGCTCCTATGGACTGGCCGGCGGAACCGCGCAGCGTCATGTCGATGGTGTCGTCCGGCAATCCCCGAGCCCCGTACCTGCGGGTGATCTCGTAACCGACCATGGTCCCCACCGTGCGATTCACATTGCGAATGGGCACGTCGATGCGAACCGGCTCCCTGTGCTCGAGGGCAGGGAGCGCCATCTCGATGAGCCTGTTGTCCAGGGCCTTCTCGAGTTCATGATTCTGGGCCGTCGTCTGGTGCAGGATCGTCCCCGGCGTCGGTCCCGGTTGCATCAGCACCGCCGAGAGATCGATGCCGGACGTCTTCCATCGTTCGATGGCATCGTTCTGGTCGAGGCACTCCACATGCCCGACGGCGTCCCGAAGCGTCCGGAACCCGAGCTGCGCGAGAAGCTCCCTGACCTCCTGGGCGATGAACATGAAGAAGTTGACCACGTTTTCCGGTTTTCCTCGGAATCTCGCCCGCAGTTCGGGGTCCTGGGTGGCTATCCCCTGGGGGCATGTGTTCTTGTGGCAGGCCCGCATCATGACGCAGCCCTCCACGATCAGCGCGGCGGTGGCGAATCCGAACTCCTCCGCCCCCAGAAGAGCGGCCACGACCACGTCGCGTCCCGTTTTCAGCTCGCCGTCGCACTGCACGACAATCCGTGAGCGCAAACCGTTGAGCACCAGGGTCTGCTGGGTTTCCGACAGCCCTATCTCCCATGGTGTTCCGGCATGTTTGATCGCGTTGAGGGGGGCCGCCCCCGTTCCGCCGTCGTATCCGGAGATGAGGACGACGTCGGCATGGCATTTGGCGACGCCGGCGGCGACGGTTCCCACGCCGAATTCCGAGACGAGCTTCACATGGATGCGGGCCTTCGGGCTGGCCATCTTCGCGTCGTTGATGAGCTGCTTGAGATCCTCGATCGAGTAGATGTCATGATGCGGCGGCGGGGAGATCAGCTCGACCCCCGGTGTCGCATGGCGGACCTTCGCGATCCACGGCGGGACCTTGGCCCCGGGGAGGTGCCCTCCCTCGCCGGGCTTCGCACCCTGGGCGAGCTTGATCTGCAGATCCGTGGCATGCACGAGGTAGTCGCTTGTCACGCCGAAGCGCGCCGAGGCTATCTGTTTGATCCTGCTGTATCGCCGTGGATCGCCGATGCGGTCATCCGATTCGCCGCCCTCGCCGGAATTGGACCGGGCCCCGATCGAGTTCATGGCCAGGGCGAGCGTCTCGTGCGCCTCCTGCGAAATGGAGCCGTAGCTCATGGCTCCCGTGGAGAAGCGTTTGACTATCTCGCTTGCCGGTTCGACCTCGTCGATGTCTATCGGGCGGCGGCCGGTGTTGAACCTCATGAGTCCGCGCAGCGTCATCAGGCGATTGGACGTGTCGTTGATGTGCCGGGAATACTGCTTGAACATGGCGTAGTCGTCGCGCTGGGTCGACTGCTGAAGCAGGAATATCGCCTCGGGGTCGTTCAGGTGGTCCTCACCCGTTCTGCGCCACTTGTAATCCCCTCCGGTGCGCAGGTTTCGGTGGGGGGTCGCCGTCCACTGATTGGGGTAGGCGACCCGATGACGGCTGGCGACGCCCTGTGCGATCTCGTCAAGCCCCACTCCTCCGACCTGGGACACGGTGCCGGTGAAGTACTTGTCTATCACGTCCCTGCTCAGTCCGATGGCCTCGAACAGCTGGGAGCCCCGGTAGCTCATGATGGTGGATACGCCCATCTTGCTCATGATCTTGAGCACGCCCGTGGAAAGCGCGTGGGTCAGATTTCTCACCGCCGTGTGGGCATCGACCTCGAGATACCCCCGTCGGGCCAGGTCCTCCACGGATTCGAACGCCATGTATGGATTGACGCACGCCGCCCCATACGCGACAAGCATCGCCACATGATGGATCTCCCTGACATCCCCGGCCTCCACGGCCATGGAGACCTGGGTGCGGGTATGCCTGCGGAGCAGATGATGCTGCACGGCGCTGGTGAGCAGCAGCGAGGGGATGGGACCCCAGGTGTGGTTCGAATCGCGGTCGGAAAGGACGATGAAGTTGCTGCCCTTCTCGATGGCGGTGTCGATTTCGGAGAAGATCTCGTCGAGCCTCGCCTCAAGGGCCGCGCCGCCGCCGGCGACCTGATAGAGCCCTCGGACGATGTAGGGCCTGTAATAGCCCCCCAGCAGCTTCGCCTTGTCAAGGCGCTTGAGCTGCGCCATCTCGTCGGAGTTGACGACCGGCAGGGGGATCAGGATCTTCTTGGCATGCAGCTCGCAGTCCTCGAGAAGATTGGGTTCGGGACCTATCGCCGATTCCAGGCATGTGACGATCTCCTCGCGCTCCCAGTCGAGGGGAGGATTGGTGACCTGGGCGAATTTCTGGGTGAAATAGTCGAACAGCATCCTGCTTCTGCCTGACAGAACGGCCATGGGGGTGTCGTTGCCCATCGACCCCAAAGGCTCCCGGCCGGTGTTGGCCATGGGTGCCAGCAGGAGCTTGAGATCCTCCTGGGTGTAGCCGAACGCCCGCTGACGACGTTTCACGGACTGGCCGGAGTGGCTGACGTGCTCCCGCTTCGGCAGCTCGCTCATCTCGACGCTGTTTCCCTCGACCCAGCGTCGGTAGGGATGCTGTCCGGCGAGCGTTCTTTTGATCTCCTCATCGGGGATGATCCGTCCCTCCTCGGTGTCGACCAGGAACATTGTGCCGGGCTTGAGACGTCCCTTCGCGACGATGTGCGCCTGTTCGACCTCGGGAAGCACGCCGGCCTCCGACGCGAGCACGACGTATCCGTCATCGGTCACCTGCCAGCGTCCGGGACGGAAGCCGTTGCGGTCGAGCTGGGCCCCGATCTGGGTTCCATCGGTGAATATGATGTCCGCGGGTCCGTCCCACGGCTCGATCAGCGTGTTGTTGTATTCGTAGAACGCCCGGATGTCGGGATCCAGCGTGGGATCGTTCTCCCATGCCGGGGGAAGCATCATCGACACAGCGTGGGGAAGGCTTCTGCCCGACAGATGCAGCAGCTCCAGGCATTCGTCGAATATTCCCGAATCCGAATACCCTGGGGTGCTGATCGGCAGCAGGGGTTTGAACTCCCCGATCAGCGCGGAGCTCAGCCGCCCCTCCCGCGCCGACAGCCAGTTCCTGTTCCCCTGGATGGTGTTGATCTCGCCGTTGTGCGCGATGAGACGGAACGGCTGGGCGAGCGGCCAGCTGGGAAACGTGTTGGTCGAGAAGCGGGAATGGACCACGGCGATTGTGGTCTTCATGCGCGGATCGGTCAGATCGGGGAAGAAAGGCGTCAGCTGCATCGTGGTGAGCATGCCCTTATAGGTGATCGTCCGTGCGGACAGGGATGCGAAATACACGCCCACCTCATGCTCGACGCGTTTCCTCACACGGAACGTTAGACGGTCAAGGTCTATCCCCCGAGCCTCTCCGTGCGAGTCCTCAAGCACAAGCATCCTGAACGAGGGCATCGACGCCAGAGCCTGCAGGCCGAGACCATCCGGGTTGGTGGGCACCTCGCGCCAGGCGAGTACGTCCAGTCCCTCCTCACGCGCTATCTCGGCAATGGCCTGCTCCTGCCGTGCGAATGTCGCGATGTCCCTGTCGAGGAAGGCGATTCCCGCGGCGTAGCGTCCGGCTTCGGGAAGGTCCGTCCCCAGGGTGGCCCGCATGAACTCATCGGGCATGGACAGAAGTATCCCGGCGCCGTCGCCGGTGTTCTCCTCCGCCCCGACGGCCCCGCGGTGGTTGAGGTTGACAAGGACCTCGATCGCCGCGTCGACGATTCTGCGTTCGGCGCGCCTGTTCAGCGTGGTGACCATACCGACACCGCAGGCGTCATGCTCCTGGGAAGGGTCGTACATGCCTTCGGGGCGATGAATCGTCAAATCAAGCGGGGCTGTGAACGTCACCGGGATCACCTCTCTTTTTGACGGGGACACTGCCCCGCCGCTTATATACATTGTTTTCACAGATTACAGCCGACACAAGTCTTTGGCTTGCCATGTGTCCATATACCGTACACGGGGAAGTGTCAACGCCGTGAGACGAATCGTCCGCCCCTCGACCACCGCACACCCTTCGTTGCCAAGGATTGCCGCGGTTCTCCGATTCGCGCGCGACGTCGCCCCTCGGACCGCGGGGATGTGAAACGCGACGGGGATTGTCGCGTTCATCACAGTGGGGCCGGGCGTGCGTGGGCGCCCTCGGCCCGGCGATCATGCACGGCGCTCCCCCGAAGGCGGGGACCGGCGCGCGGGAGCGGCCTACACGTCCAGCGCCTCGAAAAGCCGTTGGATGATGGTGTCGTTGAGCAGCCTTCCCCTGACGGTGGCGATGATACGGTTTCCGGTCACGGACACCAGCCCGTCGTCGTTGAGCTCGCGCAGGACGTCGATCCCCCGGGAATCGGGATGCAGCGCGGGCAGCAGCGACAGGTCAAGCCCCTCTCTCAGCCGCATTCCGAGCATGACGGTTTCCTCGATGTTCTGCCTGTCCGTGACATGTTCCGTGCCCTGCCACGGGACACGGCCCTCGGTGACGGACCGGCCCCACAGCCGGGGGTGGAGAATGTCCCAAGACCGAAGCCGGCTCGGGTTTCCCGGGGTCCGCGAATAATGGGAATGGGCCCCGGGGCCGATTCCCGCCCAGTCGACGTTATGCCAGTATCCGAGATTGTGCCGTGATTCGAAGCCGGGTCTCGCCCAGTTCGAGATCTCGTACCACTGCAGTCCGGCAGCACTGAAGGCGGAGTCGGCGATCTCGTATTTCTCGGCCTCGTCATCGTCGTCGGGCCGTGCCAGGGCCCCGGCGGCTATCCTGCGTCCCATCGCCGTCCGGGATGCCACCGTCAGGGCATATGCGGAGACATGGCGCACACCCAGATCAAGCGCGCCGTTCACGGAGCGCCTCCAGTCGTCCGGCGCCTCTCCGGGCGTCCCGTAGATGAGGTCGACGCTGGACCGCAGCCCCATCTCGTCCGCGGCGCGGACTCCGGTTTCGACGTTGCGTTGGGTGTGGGTTCTGTCGAGTGTGCGCAGAACGTGCGGGACCACGGACTGCATGCCGAAGGATATGCGTGTGAAGCCGTGGTCGGCGAGGCTGGAGATGTAGGCGCGATCCACCGTGTCGGGATTCGCCTCCGTGGTGATTTCGGCGCCGTTCTCCACCCCCCAGATGTCACGAATCGCCTGGAGCATCGTGGCGAGATCGTCGGCGGGGAGGATCGTGGGCGTGCCGCCCCCGAAGAAGACGCTCGATGCGGCGGGCTCGCTGATCCCGTGGGCCAGCTGCCAGTCGCGCACGAGCCGCATCTCCCGAACGGCCATGGAGGCGTAGTTCCCACGGCTGGCGCCGCCGCCGAGATCGCTCGCCGTATACGTGTTGAAATCGCAGTATCCGCATCGCCGAAGGCAAAACGGCACGTGGACGTAGACCTCAAATGTCACGATTGGTTCCCTCTGTCATGTCTGTCTCCTGTTTCCGTCCTCATGGCATCGTCTCTCATCCCTCGGATTTGCGCGCCGCCCGGATCTTGTCCCTGGTGTCGCGGTCGCCCGTTTCCTCGCCCGTCGAGAGCGCGGCGATGAACGCATCCTGGGGAACCTCGACGTGGCCGAGCATCTTCATCCTCTTTTTGCCGGCCTTCTGCTTTTCGAGCAGCTTGCGTTTTCTGGTGATGTCGCCCCCATAGCATTTGGCCAGCACATCCTTGCGCAGGGCCCTGATGGTTTCTCGTGCGATGATCCTGGAGCCGATCGCCGCCTGGATCGGTATCTCGAACTGCTGGCGGGGAATCAGCTCGCGCAGCTTCTTCGTCATCATCACCCCATAGGAGTAGGACTTGTCGCGGTGCACTATGGCGCTGAAGGCATCGACCTTCTCCCCCTGGATGAGGATGTCGACCTTGACCAGGTCGGCGGCCTGTTCGCCGTCCTCATGGTAGTCGAGCGAGGCGTAGCCCTTCGTGCGGCTTTTCAGCTGATCGAAGAAATCGAACACTATCTCGGCCAGCGGGAGTCGATAGTGCATCTCCACGCGGTCGGCGCTGATGTATTCCATGGTGCCCATCTCGCCGCGATGCTCCTGGCACAGATCCATCACCGCCCCGATGAATTCCTTCGGGGTGATGATGTCGGCGCTGACCACGGGCTCGATGATCCTCGTGATCTTGCCCTCGGGGAATTCGCTGGGATTGGTCACATGATGCACCGAACCATCCTCGGAGGTCACGTCGTAGGTCACATTGGGGGCCGTCGAGATGAGATCCAACCCGAATTCGCGGTGGAGGCGCTCGGAGACGATTTCCATATGCAGCAGGCCGAGGAATCCGCAGCGGAATCCGAACCCGAGGGCCACCGAGGTCTCCGGTTCGTAGGTGAGCGCGGCATCGTTGAGTTTGAGCTTGTCCAGGGCGTCCCGCAGATCCGGGAACTGGGCGTTGTCTATCGGGAAAAGCCCCGAATACACCATCGGCCTGGGCTCCCTGTATCCGGGCAGGGGCTCCGCGGCGGGCTTAGCCGCCGACGTTATGGTGTCGCCCACCTTCGACTGGCTGACATCCTTGGCACCGGTGATCACGTAGCCCACCTCGCCGGCGCCGAGCGCCTGCGTCGGCACCATGTCGGGGCTCACGACGCCTATTTCGATGGGATCGTGCGTCATGCCGATGCTCATCATGTGCAGCTTCTCGTGGGCGCTGAATTCGCCGTCGACCATGCGGATGTAGGTGACGATCCCCCGATAGGAGTCGTAGACGGAGTCGAAGATCAGCGCTCGCGGTCTGGCGTTGCGGTCGCCGCGCGGGGCCGGGATGTCCATCACGATCTGATCGAGAAGATCGCGGACCCCCTCGCCGGTCTTTCCCGAGACCCGCAGCACATCGGAGGGCTTGCACCCGATGAGGCCCGCGATTTCCTCGGCGTGCTTGTCCGGTTCGGCGCTGGGAAGGTCGATTTTGTTCAGAACCGGAATGACCGTCAGATCATGGTCGATGGCCATGTACAGGTTCGACAGGGTCTGCGCCTCTATCCCCTGCGTCGCGTCGACCAGAAGCACCGCCCCCTCGCACGCGGCCAGCGCCCGGGACACCTCATAGGTGAAATCCACATGCCCGGGGGTGTCGATCATGCCGAGCGTGTATTCGGTCCCGTCGAACGTCCACGGGACGCGCACGGCCTGCGATTTGATGGTGATCCCGCGCTCCTGTTCGATGTCCATCCGATCCAGAAAGCGGTCGCGCATCTCCCGCGGGGGAACTATGCCCGAAAGCTGCAGGATCCTGTCCGCCACGGTCGACTTGCCGTGGTCGATGTGGGCGATGATGCAGAAATTGCGAATCAACGACTGGTCGGTGAAACCAGGCTTGTTCTTCGGCTCAAACACCAGATTCGTCTCCTTGCCTATATGTGCGTAAGGCCAACATAACACCAGTGGCGCGAAGAACACACTGCCGGGGCGATTGAGTTCCATTCCCCACGACACGCATCGGTCGATGCGTGATATCCTTGCGACGTGTTAGCATGAACGTTTGTATGTCCTTATAGAAATGTCGTTTGGAGTTACAGTGGCAAACATTAAGTCGCAGAAGAAGCGCGTCCTGACCAATGAGAAGGCGCATCAGCGCAACGTGGCCGTCAAGTCCGGCCTGAAGACGTCCATCCGCGCCACCCGCGAGGCGATTGCCGCGGGAGACAAGCCCGCGGCGCAGGCGGCCTACAAGCTGGCCGCGCAAAAGCTCGACAAGGCTGCAGGAACGGGAGTGATCCATAAGAATCAGGCGGCCAACCGCAAGTCGGGTCTGTCCGTCGCCATCAACGCGCTCTAAGTCGACGCGTCCCTCCCCCGTCTCCTGGTTTCCGTAGCACGTCGTCCCCGGTTGGTCCCCAACCGGGGACGACGTTGCATATCGGCGAGCATCGTGACCGCAGAGGCCCACGACGGCTGAACGACGGTGCGGCCAGGGGCTTGCCTTTCCCGCCTTCCGCTCAGAAAGCCTGCTGTGTGTGCCCGTATCCATCGACGACGATGGACACGCATATGCTCATGGTCTCCTTCATCTGAGCCATCGGTGATTCCGGCGGTCTCCGGCCACGGGGCGTCCCGATCCGGTCCCGCCGCTGTTCCCGGATGCGTCGTTCCCCGGTTCGGGGTGAATCACCGGACGGCGCAGATACCTCGACTGCGACGGGAGATGGACCTCGTGGCGCGGGACCGCGCCGGGCAGCATCAGATTGAATTTGACCGACAGTATTCTCAGCAGCACGACCATGATCACAATGGAGACATCGCAGATCATCGACTCCGTGAAGTCAAGACGGCCCGTCATCTGCAATCGCGTGACCATGACGGTCAGGACGCAGCCGATGAACGCCGGAACCGCGTACCAGTGCCGGTCACGGATGATCACCGGGACCTCGTTGAGGAGGGTGTCGCGGATAAGCCCACCTCCGAGGGCGGTGAACATCCCCATGAAAACGGCGGTCATTCCCGAAGTGTGGTAGACAAGCGCCTTCTCCGTCCCGTTGACGGCAAAAAGTCCCAGCGCGAGGGCGTCGATCGTCAGCATCGACCAGTGCAGGGTGTCCACCTCCGGATGCGCGACGGCGACGACGAGACCGGACGCCAGGGCCGTGAGAACGAACCCCTTGTCGGAAATCCCGACCGGCGGCAGTGCTCCAAGGAGAACGTCGCGAACGATGCCGCCTCCCAGAGCGGTAAGCCACGAGGTGATGAGAATCGCGAAGAGGTCGTATCCCTTGCGAATGGCGCTCAGCCCTCCGATGAGCCCGCAACAGAACACCGCAAGATACTCGATGAGCATGAAGAACGCGTTGCTCTCCAAGGTGACTTCCATGGCGGGACTCCTTTCACCGGACCAGGGATCCGGTTTCGAGGTTCAGGGACGACGGCGCTCCCGGAAGCCGGCCGCACGTTCGAGGGCATCACATGGATCGGGGAATGTCCGAGCTCGCCCGGATGGCGTGGCCTTGCAACCGACGATCCGCCGAGACGATAATTGCACGAACCGCGAACATCCCGGAACCATCGGCGCGCCCCCCGGCGGACATCCGCCGGGGGGCGCATACAGGATATGAAAAAGGCGGCGCGAAGCCGCCTTTTTCATATCCGACACCGTCACATGCGACGCTAGCAGACCTTCCACATCCAGTTGTGCGGGTCGGCCACCTCGCCCAGCTGGATTCCCAGCAGCTCGTCGCGCAGCTGCATGGTGAGCTTCCCCGTCTGTCCGTGGGAGACGGACACGTCGAACTTCTCGGATTTGAAACGCCCTATCGGAGTTATGATGGCGGCCGTTCCGCAGGCGAACACCTCCGTGACCTCACCCGATTTGATGTCGTCGAGAAGATCGTCAAGCTTGATCATGGTTTCGACGACATCATGATCATGGTCCTGCGCCAGCTGGATGAGAGAGCGCCGGGTGACGCCCGGAAGAATGTTCCCGGTAAGGGACGGGGTCTCCATATGCCCATCCTTGTGCACGGTGAACATGTTCATTCCGCCAAGCTCTTCAAGATACGTCTTCGTCGCGGCGTCGACGAAGCACACCTGCTCGCACCCGTTGTCCATCCCCCGGTACTCGCCGAGCAGCGAGGCGGCGTAGTTGCCGCCGCACTTCGCAAAGCCCGTTCCTCCCGGCCCTGTGCGGAACCACTTGTCCTCCACCCAGATGCTCACCGGCTTGACGCCGCCGGGGAAATAGGGGCCGGAGGGAGAGGCGATGACGCAGTAATCGACCTCGTGGGGGGCGCGGACCCCGAGGAACGGTTCGGATGCGAACATGAAAGGCCTGAGATACAGGGTGTACTCACGCCTGGTCGGCACCCATGACACGTCCTTCTTCGTCAGCGCGGCCACGGAACCGAGAAAATCGTCGACGGGCAGTTCCGGAAGGTACAGGCGTTTGGAGGAGTTCTGAAACCTCTCCGCATTCGCGTCGGGACGAAAGAGCCACACCGAGCCGTCCGCATGATGATAGGCCTTGAGACCCTCGAAGCATTCCTGCGCATAGTGCAGAACGGAGGCTCCCGGATCCATTTTCAGAGGAGCGTAGGGCTCCACACGCCTATCCGACCAGCCCTCCCCCTTGGTCCAGGTCATGTGGGCCATGCTGTCGGAGAAAACCTGACCGAACGCGGGCTTGTCGATCAGCTCCTCGCGCTTGGCATCGGACGCCGGATTGTCGTTGGGTAGGATGGTGAACGGTTCGGCGAGCTTGTTCAGCTCTCCTGGATCATGATGGGATTGCTCAGTCATTGCTATTGCTTCTTCTTGGCTCGTGATTCTCGACCCTCACCGTGTCATGCGGTCGAAAGGGTTGTATGGTGGCGGCGCTTGTGGCACCTATGAGTGACACTCTTCCACAAGCACGTCGATCGGGTGTGAGTTCGTTCACATTATGAAAAACCCCATTCACCGGCAATCGCCATGTATGGACGGTGAATGGGGCATGCGTGGCCGTGGGTCATGCCCCTCTCGGGGACACGACCGGCGCTACTTCTCTTCCGTGTCGGCTGCGGCTGCGGCGGGCTCGGCTGCTGCGGCCGGCTCACCGTTCGCCTCAGGTGCGGCCGGGGCCGTGGACAGGGTGGCATCCTCCGGCACCTCGACGGTGACGACGGACTCCTCGGGATCGTCGATGACGAGTTCCGCCCCCTCGGGAAGCGTTACGTCCTTGGCGAAGATCTTGGTTCCCTCGGTGAGGCCCTCGACGCTCAGCACGATGCGCTCGGGAAGATTGGCCACGTCGGCGCGGACCTTGAGCTCCTGGATGTCGACGAAGGCGACAGCCGCGCCCTTCGGAGTGCCCTCGACGAACACGGGCACCGACACCTCGATCTTCTCACCGGCCTTGACCTCGTAGAAATCGATATGCTCGACGATGCGTTTGACGGGGTTGCGCTGCACGTCCTTGACGACGGCAAGCTTCGAATCGTCGCCGTAGGCGATCGTGAATAGGGCATTCGTACGCCTCAGGGCAAGCGTCGTCTCCTTCATCGGAAGCTTGACGAACACCGGCTGTGCGCCCCCAGCGTAGATTGTTGCGGGAATCTCCCTGGCGACACGCATCCGGCGGGCCACTCCCTTGCCGAATTCATTGCGGATCTCGCCTTCAAGTCGAATTGTATTGGCCATGTCCTATCTCCTTGCCTAGCCATGTTCATGTGGTTCCTCGAACGCATCGACGCGCCGACGGAAACCACCATGCGATAGGACCACCAGCTCAGTCGATTACGGAAAAAATTCCCTCGCCAAAGCACCAAAACAACAGCTGTCACTATATCACCCCCCTTGACAACACATGCCGTTCCCGTTGTCTAACTCCACGTGCAACGCCTTCGTTGTGGGGGCAACTGTGGCAGTTGTCCATGGGGGCCTCGGCCGGGGTGCGGTATCCCACAGCGCCCGCATGGGCCGGTTGTCGGTCTCGTCGACGATCATGCGCAGTTCCGGGGCCATGTCCATCGTGATGGCGGTGCGTACGGGCAGGTAGCGGCGGATCACGCCGTTGCGGTTCTCGTTGCCTCCCCGCCGCCGGGAGTCGTACGGGTCTGCGAAGCAGGCCTGGATCCCCGGGGACTCCGGCAGCAGGGTATGGCCGGCGAACCCGCCGCCCTTGTCATGGGTGACTCCGCGGCGCGCCGCGGCCCGGCATCGCGGCGATCCGCCTGACCGTGGCGCCGTTGCCGACCTCGATCTGGATGACCCGGCGCCCCTCCTCGCGTATACGCGAATACACCCGTGACATGGGTGCGGCACCCTCCGTCTGGCTACTTGGACGATCCCCAATCCAGAAGGTGCTGCACTTGCACTGAGACAACGGGCTTACGTCGCTCAATGGCGAGTAGATATATTGGTCAGTGGATGAGGACTTTCAACGCGTTATATTGAGCTGCATGCTGGAATACGTCAAACGCCTGCTCAACCTGATCAAAGGAGAATGTGTGCGTAACGAACTTATCGACAGGCAATCCATGTGAAGCAACAACTTTAAGTAGCATCGGGATACTACTCGTGTTTACCAATCCCATCGTGACTGTGATGTTCTTAATCCACAACTCATTAAGCGCAAACTCTACCGGTCTGCCATGCACACCAACATTCGCCACATGCCCGCCCGGTCGCACAATGCGAGTCGCATTGGTAAACGTCACCGGTATGCCAACAGCCTCAACAGCCACATCGACACCATCGCCGCTGGTCAATGCCATAACCTGGTCGAACCAATCGGCATCACCGGAATTCACCGTATCGGTAGCCCCAAAATCACGAGCTAACTTCAGCCGATTATCGTCCAAATCAATCGAGATAATCTTCGATGGTCCATACAAACGTGAGGTCATCACCACAGAAAGACCAACGGGACCAGCACCAATCACCGCAATCACATCACCTGGCTTAGGCTGACCAGCCTGCACGCCAATCTCAAAACCAGTAGGCAACGCGTCGGAAAGAAGAATGCCCTCAGCATCACTAACGGTGGAAGGAAGCTTATAGACCGAATTCTCAGCAAAAGGAACACGCACATACTCAGCAAGTGTTCCGTTGATCATATAGCCAAAAATCCAGCCAACACCACGAGCACCTTCAGCGTCGAGACAATGACTGTAAAGTCCCTGCCTGCAATACTCGCAGCGCCCACATGAGCTCACACAACTCAAAGCAACACGGTCACCGACTCTGAGCTCTTTGACACCATCGCCGACCTGAGCCACGATGCCAATTCCCTCATGCCCAAGAATACGTCCGTCGGCTACTTCCGGCATGTCACCTTTGACAATATGCAAATCGGTTCCGCAAATCGTCGTGGCAGCCATTTTAACGATGACATCAGTCGACCTGAGAATTGTCGGATCAGGGACATCATTCCAATGCTGGGTTTTACCTGCAGCATCATAAACCAAAGCTTTCATAGCTTGTCTTTCTTTAGATGCTCAGCTCCCCTGCAGACCACATGTTCAGAGGCACCTTACCCTTCAAAATTATACCGCGCTCAAACGCACGCCATAGCAACGCAGCGTTGATCGCCGGCGATCGGTGGACTACGATAAGGCATGTCATGAGGCGAATGCGTACGACACGAACGGCGTCGGCCGGTGGAGAGATTATGTCATCACAAGGAATGCGGAACGGGCATGGACGGACGCGTCATCTAAGGGCCGTCCTGGTATCGGCGGGGGTGGCTGCGCTGGTCGCCGATGCCATCGTCGCCGACAGAATGTTCGCCTTCGCTCTCGATTCACGGAACCGTCACGGTATGATGCATCGACAGCGCGAGGATTGCGACGGCGCCTCCTCGCAGACCGGCGGGGATGAATCCCGTGACGCACGGCGGTGGTTCGAGGAGACCCGGCATTCCGTTCGGATACGCAGCGACGATGGACTGGATCTGTATGGATGGGTGGTCGATCCCGACAGCGCCGGACCGCGGCCGCATCGTTATGCCATATGCTGCCATGGTTTTTCCGGAGGGCCCGGTGAAATGGCGACATACGCCCGCCGTCTCGCGCGCATGGGATTCACGGTGCTGCTCATCGCGCAGCGGTGCCATGAACGAAGTCAGGGCCGCTATGTGGGCATGGGGTGGCTCGAGCATTACGACCTGCTGAGGTGGATCGACATGATCGTCCGTTATGACGCCCGGGCCCGAATTCTTCTTGATGGGGTGTCCATGGGTGCGGCGACGGTCATGATGGCCTCGGGGGACCCACGCCTGCCGGGCAACGTCGCCGCCGCCATAGCCGACTGCGGTTTCACGTCCGCATGGGATCAGTTCCTCTTCAACGCGCGATCCCTGTACCACCTTCCGCGGGCGTTCGCCGTGGCGGTCGTGTCCTCGATGAGCCTCGTGTCGAGAATACGGGCCGGGTACGGTTTGCGACAGGCCTCCAGCGTAGCCATGCTCGCAAACGCCCACATCCCGATGCTGTTCATCCACGGCGCAGCCGATGATTTCGTCAGTCCCGCGTGCCTGAGGCGCAATTTCGAGGCGTGCTCGAGTCCGATGCGGCGCATGCTCGTCATTGCGGGTGCGGGGCATGCCACCAGCGCGGACACGGATCCGAACAGGTACTGGCGTGCGGTCGCGCAGTTCGTGCATGACGTGTTCGACGTCTCTGCTGACTCCGGCCTCGCCTGAGACACGTCCGAGGGACGACGTGGATCGCAGGCGCAAGCGGGCGGAGACGGTTGCGGGGTCGTCGGCAGTGCCGACGACCCCGCAACCTCAATGATGGCCGCAATCGGCCGGATCGGCGGCAACCCTTATGAGATGAGCTCCTTCACCGATGCTATGACGGCCTGCAGGCTCGCCTTGGCGTCGCCGAACAGCATCTGGGTGTTGTCCGTATAGTACAGCTCGTTCTCTATGCCGGCGTAACCCTTTCCACGTCCTCTTTTCATGACGACGACGTGCTGGGCCTTGTCCACGTCGAGAATGGGCATTCCCGATATGGCGGTGCCGGCGCGGCGGGCAGCGGGATTGGTCACGTCGTTGGCTCCGACGACGAGGGCGACGTTCGCCGTGGGGAACTGCGGATTGATGTCGTCGAGATCCACAAGCTCCTCATAGGGCACATTGGCCTCGGCAAGCAGAACGTTCATATGCCCGGGCATGCGGCCGGCGACCGGATGAATCGCATAGGAGACCTGGACGCCATGACCCTTGAGGAGCTCGCCGAGATCGGCCAGTTCCCGCTGGGCCTGCGCCTGGGCCAGACCGAACCCCGGAACGAAGATGACCTTGTCCGCATACACGAGCTGGACCGCGACATCATCGGCTGTCGTTTCCTTCATCGTTCCCTCGACTCCCTGATCCGCCCCCGCCGAGGAGACGTCGGATCCGAAGCCTCCGGCCAGGACGCTCATCAGCGGACGATTCATGGCCCGAGCCATCAGCACGGACAGCGTGGATCCGGCCGAGCCCACCAGGGCACCGGCCACGATCAGGGCGACGTTGTCGATCGCGAGACCGCTCATCGCCACGGCAGTGCCGGTGCAGGCGTTCAGCACGGAGATCACCACGGGCATATCCGCCCCTCCGATCGGAATCACGAACACCAATCCATAGCAGAGGGCGAAAACAGTCGTCAGGATCGACCACAGAAGACGCTGATCGGGCCGGACGCACAGCATCACGAAGGATGCCAGGACGAGAACGACGAACACGACGTTCCACACGGCCTTGGCGGGAAGGCGCAGCGTCTTCAGGAAGGCGAACCCCTGAAGCTTGCCGGCCGCAATGAGAGAGCCGGAGAAGGTGACCGAGCCGATGAGTATTCCCAGTCCCGCGGTGATGAGCACCACCAGTCCGGGAGCCGTGTGGCTTGTGAGAATGTCGTTGAGGGCAACCAGGGCCGCGGCACCGCCGCCCACCGTGTTGAAGATGGACACGAGCTGGGGCATGTCGGTCATCTTCACCCTCTTGGCGGAGATGACGCCTGCCACGGCACCGATGACGATTCCCGCCGCGAGAACGATGAGCGAGGTGAGCGACGCAAACCCCTTGGAGAAGAGAACGACGACCGCCATGACGACCGCAATGATCATGCCGCACGCGGAAATCTGGTTCCCCTTGCGGGCGGTCTTCGGAGAATTCATGAAATGCAGGCCGGCGACGAACAGCACAGCCGAAAACAGATAGACGAACCAGGCGACGATATCGATGACCTGTGCACTTGAGGAGCTCATCGTTCACCACCTTCCTCGCCCTTCCCCTGCGGGATGGGCTTCTTCTCGTCGCGGCTGGATTTGAACATTTCCAGCATGCGGTCGGTGACGACGTAGCCGCCGACGACATTCATGGTTCCCAGAAGGGCAGCGAGAAACACGAACACGTACGAGAGCGGGGAATTCGCCTCCGCGGCCACGATGATGACCCCCACGATGACGATGCCGTGGATGGAGTTGGCGCCGGACATCAGCGGGGTGTGCAGGGTCGCGGGAACCTTACCTATCACCTCGATGCCGATGAGCAGGGCGAGAACGAACAGCGTGATGGAAACAACAAGAGCGGGCATGATCCTACTTTCCTTCCTCGCGCCCCGTGATAACGAGCGCGTTGTCCAATTCGTCGTGGAGATCCATGGCCAGGGCACCGTCACGCACGAAGTGCGCGAGAACGTCCGCCACGTTTCTGGACACCAGGTTCGACGCCGTGTTCGCCACGCCGCTGGCCAGATACGGGGCGCCTATGATCGTGACTCCCTTGTCACTCACATGGGTTCCCACGGCGGAGCCTTCGACGTTGCCCCCGAGTTCGCTGGCGGCGCAGTCGACGATGACCGCGCCCCGATGCAGACCCGACACACCCTCCTCGGTCAGGAGTACGGGCGGTTTCCTGCCCGGAACCTTCGCCGTGGTGATCACGATGTCGAAGTCCTTCGCCTTGGAGTCGACGGCAGCCTGCTGCGCTCTGCGCTCCTCGTCGGTAAGCTGGCGGGCATAGCCTCCCTCGCCCTGACCCTTCGAGAAGTCGAGTCCGAGGTCGAGGAATTTCGCTCCCAGCGATTCGACCTCGCCCTTGGCGGCGGGACGAACATCATAGGCGGTGACGATCGCACCCAGCCGCTTCGCCGTTCCGATCGCCTGAAGACCGGCTATCCCCGCTCCGAGAATCAGTACCTTCGCGGGGCGGACGGTGCCCGCCGCCGTGGTCATCATCGGGAAGAAGGAGCCGTATGCGTCGGCGGCGACGATTGCGGCCTTATAGCCCATCACCGAATTCTGAGACGTCATCTCGTCCATCGACTGCGCCGAGCTGATGGTGCGCGGGAGCCGTTCGATGGCGAGAGAGACCAGCCCGGCCGTCTCCAGCCGCTGCACATAGTCCTCATCCGCGAACGACCCGAGAACTCCGATGATCCATGTTCCTTTGCGGATGTGGCCCACCAGCGAGTCGGACGGTCTGCCGACGAATCCAAGCGCCTGCGAGCCGTGAATGATCTCCGTGGCCGAGGCGACCTGAGCACCCACGTGTGTGTAATCGTCATCGGTGTACTGCGCAGCCAGACCCGCACCGTGCTCGATCATGCATCGTACCCCACGCTTGCGGAGCCTGACCACACCGTCAGGCGTGAGCGCAACACGTGACTCATGCTCTGTAATCTCATTCAGGATACCGAAAACAACGGCGTCCTGCGGTAACTCATCCATAAGAGCCCTTTCTCTCAAGTCGTGGGCCTGCCATGCCCACGCGCTTCCATTCTAGTGGAAATGCGTGGTGGGATTGCGGGGTTTTCCGTGGGAGATCGCGGATGCGCCATTTCCTCGAGAATCGTCACGGATGACCATGGACGGAGCGAACATGGCGCGCCCGTGAAACGCCCGCGTTCAGTGCCTACGCTCCTCGTAAGGAGACGGCCGACACCCCCCGAAACGCGCCGGTCGCACCAATCGCGCCTACGCTACCGTAAGGTGACGGCTTATCCCCGAGCGATTAGTATGGAGATTTTGAGAAGCGAAATAAGTGAAGGCCAAGGAGTTCGCAGTGTCTGTAATCACCTCGATGAGAAAACAAGCCGTTACCATGACGCGGAAGGTCCTGCGGCTGGGCGCGGATTTCGTTCACCCCATAAGCTCGGACTCCCCCGACAACCCCGACTACATCAATCCCGCGCAAATAGATCAGGATGGGACGAGGGATTCGCTGCCGCACACCGACGAATGGGGGACGCAGTTCGAGACGACGACCTTCATGGACGAGGCCACGGGCCTGCTCGCCACCGCGACCGAAGGACTCCCCCCGGTCGATGAGGGCATGTCCATCTTCGACATCTACACCGACCGCGCGAAACGAATGGGGGACCAGCCCCTGTACACCTTCAAGTCAGAGGGGTCCTGGATCACGAAGACCGCCAACGAGTTCCTCGAGGACGCGCGCTCCGCGGCCAAGGGTCTGATGCATTACGGGCTGAAAAAGGGCGACGCCGTGGCCCTGATGTGCCGGACATCGTACGAATGGGATGTCGCAGACGCGGCGGTCATGGCATGCGGGGGGATACTCGCCACCATCTACGACACCGATTCGGCCGAACAGATCCGGAACATCGTGAACAACTCGGACGCGAAGCTTCTGATCGTTCAGACCGCCCAGATGCGCGAGGAGGCGGACGGGGCCATCGAGGACTGTCCCACGCTCGAGGAGATCATGTGCATAGAAACCGGCGGTCTTGCGTCATTGCAGGCCTACGGCGACGCCATCTCGGACGAGAGGCTCGATGAGCGCATCGACTCCATCAAGAAGACGGATCTGTGCTCCATCGTCTACACATCGGGCTCCACGGCGGCGCCGAAGGGCGTGGAGATGACCCATGAGCACTACTGCACCACGGCCATGAACCTGCCGGTGTACATGCCCGAGCTGCTGCAGGACCCCAGCAATTCCGTGCTGCTCTTCCTCCCCCAGGCGCATTCCTTCGCACGGGCCATCAACTACATCGTGGTCGCCAGTCAGGCGCGCATATACATCGCCCAGGGGATCTCCACCCTCATCACCGATCTTCAGGTCGCCCGGCCCACGCTTATGATCGTCGTTCCCCGCGTGCTCGAGAAGGTGTACAACGCGGCATCCCAGAAGGCCGGCCACGGGGCGAAGGGCGTGGCATTCGCGGCCGCCGTCGTCACCGCGCAGAACTACATGGAGGAGATGAGCTCCTCGGGCAAGGCGCGCATGCTGACGAAGGCCAGCCGTCTCGCCTATGAGCCTGTGGTGTATCAGTCGTTGCGTCAGGTGCTCGGCGGAAGGGCCCGTTGGATAGTCGCCGGCGGAGCCCCGTTGGACCCCAAGCTCCTGGCCTTCTTCCGAGGCGCCGGGGTGCCGGTGTACGAGGGGTACGGGCTGACGGAGACGACGGCCCCCTGCGCCTTCAACCCCCCGCGAACCCCCTTCCATGAGGGATCCGTTGGAATCGCCTTCCCGGGGTTCACCATTCGCATCGCCAAGGACAATGAGGTCCAGGTCAGGGGAACAGCCGTTTTCCACCGCTACCACAAAAACGAGGAGGCGACGGAGACGTCGATCACCCCTGATGGGTGGTATGCGACGGGGGATCTGGGCAAACTCAGCGACGACGGTTTCCTTTACATCACCGGGCGGAAGAAGGACCTGATCATCACGGCGGGGGGCAAGAACGTGGCCCCCGGACCCATAGAGGAGATGATCTGTCGGTGCCCGATCGTCTCCCAGACGCTGGTGCTCGGCGATAAGAGGCCGTTCATATCCGCCCTCATCACCCTCGACGAGGAGGCGCTGCGGCCATGGCTCGAGGCCAAGGGGCTGAACGTCGATATGCCCATGAACGAGGCGGCGAACAACGCCGTGGTCCGCGCGGAGGTCCAGCAGTATGTGGATCGGGCGAACGAGGGGGTGTCCCGGGCCGAATCGGTGAGAAAGTTCATCATTCTTCCGGAGGACTTCACTCTTGAGAACGGGCTGCTTACCGCATCGATGAAGGTCATCCGCCCCAAGGTCATCAAGCAATACACCACGTTGCTCAACACCCAGATGTACACCAAGCGCAGGTGACGGGCGATAGCCTCATGAGGCGGGCGACCGGGCCTTCGGGCACCGGTCGCC
>JALCNP010000017.1 GCA_022649135.1 Bifidobacterium sp. | reverse complement strand
CCGACGACCACAATGGGCTTGCCCTTGAAGAAGAAGCCGTCGCAGGTGGCGCAATAGGATACCCCTCGTCCGGAATACTCCGTCTCACCGGGTATGCCAAGTTTCCTGACCTTTGCCCCTGTGGTGACGACCACGGCTCTGGCACGGTATTCGCCACCCTGATCGCATGTCACCGTTTTTATCGTATCGGCGAGATTCACTGAGACGACATCATCCCAGACGATCTCCGCGCCGAACTTCTCCGCCTGCTTCTGCATGGCGTCCATGAGATCGGGGCCCATGATCCCATCGGGGAAACCGGGGAAATTCTCGACTTCCGTGGTGTTGACCAGTTGACCTCCCGGTGTGAGGGCACCGGCGATGATTATGGGCTTGTACCCCGCCCGGCCAAGGTATATGGCGGCCGTGTAGCCTGCAGGCCCAGAACCGATGATTACCACATCGTGAATATTTTCAACCATGCGTCCACCATAACATCACCAACGGCACTGTGAGCCTTGAGCGCAAATCGTTTATCGATCGGCCCTGGACTGACCGAGCACCGATTCAACCAGTCTGGAATACAGGTCCGCCAGGTCATATCCTGCCGCTGTGGCAGCCTTGGGAAGCAGGGAGGTGTCGGTCATACCGGGAGCGACATTCGATTCCAGAAACTGTGGAACGCCCTCGGTGTCGACGATGAAATCCGTTCGTGAGATATCGCGCAGACTCAGCGTCCGATGCGCTGCAAGTGCGGCATTTTTCGCGGCCTCCAGAACGTTCTCGGGAAGACGGGCCGGAATGTAGAAGTCCGTGGGGCCCGGAGTGTACCGTGCTTCGTAATCGTAGGTCCCGTTGGGCGTGACTATTTCCAGCGGCGGAAGAACCGTGGGTTCACCGTTGATGTCGATGATCGAAACCGAGATCTCCGTCCCCTTCACCGCCTTCTCCACAAGGGCGACATCTCCATATGCGAAGCATCCGACCATGGCCTGGGGAAGCTGCTTCGCATCGGTGACCAGCGTGCAGCCCAGCGCGGACCCGCCCATGGTAGGTTTGACGAAAAGGGGAAGTCCCAACGATTCCACGAGAAGATCCATAACCTTCCCGGCGCCCAGCTCCCTGAACATCGACTCGGGCAAGGTCACCGATTGGGGTGTGTGCAGGCCGCCGAGCTTACGGACCACGTTCTTCGCAATGGGCTTGCTCCACGCGGTCCGTGATGCCTTGGCGCGCGATCCGATATAGGGAAGATCCTCCATTTCGAGAATGTCGCGGATCGAGCCGTCCTCCCCGTTCGCCCCGTGGAGCAAGGGCCACACGATATCGGGCCGTGTCCGGGAATCGGAAAGATAGGACAGGAGTTCGCTGTCCATGTCGTGAAAGCGCACCTTCCAGCCGGCATCCTCCAGAAAACCTCCCACCCGGTGCCCCGAGCTGAGGGATACGTCTCTTTCGTGGCTGAGGCCACCGCAGATGATGAGAATGGTGGTTTCGCCCCGCGATGTGGGCGATGCACTCTTGCGCGCGTGCTTTTTCCTCGAGGTGCCGTTCCCCGCCCGCGTGACGGCGGTTTCCTCGGCCTTGGTGCCTGTGGCTTCTTTGCGCTGTGCCATAACCGATGCCTTTCCAATGAATCGAGTGCTGATGCTAAGTCCTGCGTGTGGTGGTGTGGTGGTGTGATCGTGTGTGGTCGCACCTCTGTCAATCGGTGCCGGTGGGACGGTGTATGTCCATCATGCGCCCATTGGATGGTGTGCGCTATTTGATCTGTGGACCCGGGTATTCCGGTCTGGAATGGTCCGCGGCGTGCCTGCCGCTCGATTTGCCGCCGGTTCCGAAAAGCTCCGCCGTTTCCCTTTCCGCATCGATGACCGACGCCAGACGATGGATGCCCTCATGGATTCGTTCGGGCGTCGGGTAGCAGAAGGAAAGTCTCATGTGGTCCGCCCCCTCCCCATTCATGTAGAAGCCCGTACCCGCCACATAGGCGACCTTCGCCGTTATCGCCCTTGGCAGCATGGCTCGCGAGTCAAGACCCTCCGGAATCTTGAGCCATATGTAGAAACCGCCCTTCGGCTTGTTCCATGAGCAGTACGGCAGAAATTCACGCAATGCCGCATCCATGGTGTCGCAACGCTTTTTGTACATTCCGCGATAGTCGTTTATCTGCTTCTTCCAGTCGAAGTTGTCCAGATATGTGGTGATGGTGAACTGGCTCATATTCGGAGGGCAGAGGATCGACGCCTCGTTGGCGAGAACCAGCTTGTGGCGGATTCCGGGAGGGGCCACCATCCAGGCGATGCGCATGCCGGGGGCTATAATTTTGGAAAAGCTGGAGAGGTACACGACGTTGTCGCCATCCATGGAGCGCAACGCAGGATAGGTCTGCCCATCGAAACCAAGCAGCCCATAAGGGTTGTCTTCGACTATGAGAACATGATGTCTGCGGGCGATGTCAATGATCCGGGGACGTCTTTCGACGCTCATGGTGACGCCCGCAGGATTATGAAAATTGGGTACGGTGTACAGAAACTTGACCTTTTTCCCCAGTTTTCGCTGCTCGACGATGGCATCCTCGAAGGATTCGGGAATCAGACCATGCCTGTCGAGTTTGACGTTGACAACATCGACCTGGAAGGACTGGAAGACGCCGAGCGCCCCGACATAATTCGGTGCCTCCGAAAGCACCACGTCACCGGGATCGCACATGATGCGCGTTATCAGATCCAGGGCATTCTGCGAGCCGTTGGTGATGACGACATCGTCGGGCTGGGCATCGCGGATTCCCTCAAGCTCCATGATCTGCAGGACGTCCTCCCTCAGATGGGGGTCTCCCTGGGCGGATCCATACTGCCACGCGACGTCTCCTCGATCCACCATCATCTTCGCGATGAGCTCGGAAATCTCCTTGAACGGCATGTATTCCAAATAGGGCATGCCACCCGCGAGGGATACGACCTCCGGGCGGGAGGCGACGGCGAAAAGCGCCCGGATCTCCGAAGCACGCATCGCCTCGGCACGCGCGGCGTACGAGCCGAACCACGGATCGTTTTTGATGACCTTCGAAGGGGTGGCGTTCCCGGTTTCGGACATGCTGACAGCCTTTCTTCCTGTGGACGAACGAATGCGATACAGCAAACTGTAGTCGAGAAGTCGTCACGAACCGGGTGTGCGCTGCAAACGACACCACTTCGATACATCAGATTCGCACCGCCGGGCGGTATGTCTAGAACAGCTGCACGGAATCGATATACAGCTGATTGTTGGGCAGACTGTCCATCGGAACCCATAGGAGGAAGTCCTGAGAGGTGACGGGTTTGGTGAACTTCACCGTCGTTGTTCCACTCGCGTCGAAGGTGAATTCGGCCACCTGCTGACCCTGGGTGGGGTTGCTGCTGGTGTTGGCGCGCAGATACGCCTTTCCGCCGGAGGAGCGTATCTTGATCACGAAGCGGTATGCGCTTTCGGGCTGGCTGAGATGCATGTAGTAGCCCAATCCGCGCTGGCCTGCCGGATTCGTCAGGAATTCCTGCTTGTCGATGTCGTATGGGGTGTTGTTGACGGGAACCCGCGGGGAGGGGACCTTGCTGGCGTTCTTGTCCGCCGTCACAATCGTCGGCGTCTTGGCGGTTTTATCGGGTTTGGCTGTAGTGCTGGGCTTCGATGTTTCTTTGGCTGTGGATGATGCCGTGGATTCCGCGCTGGCGCTGGAGCTTGACGACGATGATCCGCCTGACTTCTTGCCGAAGGGAATGTCGTTCATGTCGATTTTCGGCCATTGGCTCGATTGAACCTGCGTTATTCCCTGGGAGTCGTGCCTTTCGGAAAGGCTGCGCAAAGCCAGCGCCAATCCGAGCGCGACAAGCGCGATAACCACCGCGATCGCCACCACCTTTGTCGTGAATCCACCAAAGAGACGCGCATTCGAGATGTTGTCGTCCCCATCGGGAAGACCGGTATGGGACGAATCGTCGTTTCCGGAATCATCGGACTTCGGGGTGAAGCTTGGCGGCAGGATGGAGTGCGGCGGAACCGAGGCCTCCTGTGCGGCGCGCTTGATTTCGGCCCGCTCCTGTTCCAGGGCGCGTTGGGATTCCGCCCCGGGCTCTATGGGGAAGCCGTTTCTGTCTATGACGGGGATCCGGCCCGTGGCCGCGATGTGATCCGAATCGTTTTGCCCGACGTGATCCGCTTTTCCCACCCTCGGATTTCTGGAGAAATCGAATTGCATCGTCGGATTCGCGCTGTCGTTCAGCGGCCCCTGCTGCACGTTGAAGCTGGGGAAAAGCATGTCCTGGGTGCTTGGGTTCGACGGTGCCAGGATTCCCGCCATCTCGGCGGCGGCGATGTCGTGAAAATCAATATCCCCGGTATTGCCGTCAACGGGGTTCGATCCATCCGGCGACTCGGGCTGCTCATCCTCGGCGTGGGCGCCGGAAATCGCTGATTTGCCTTTGCTCCACCATGATTTCAGCGTTCCGCCCGCCAAGGAGAGGCCTGCATTCGCCGCCGCGATTCCTCCGCCCACGACTCCTGCAGAGCCCGGCCTCGCGCCCGCATCCGGGCTTGGCGTTCCATTAGTGGTATGCGTTGTGGATGGAGAGGCGTTATGCCCTCCGGGGTTGAGTCCTGTGGAATTGCCCGGCGCACCGGTCAGGGCCGTATTCGCCGTTGCATCTGCGTTCGGCATGGGGGTCGAGAGCTGCCTGACTGCCGTCAAAGCTTCGGGCAGGGGAACGATCCGGTCCGGTGAGACCGGGTTGAGCTTCGCGTGCATGATCGAGCATGCACCGTCGATCGACGGGCGTGCGATGTCCCTGTCGCGCAATTGCGAGAAGGGGGTCCAATCCCCCAGTAGGGCCACCAGCTCCGAAAGCGACGCCATCGGCAGATCGTGCTGATCAGGGGCTCCGAGCACGCTCATTCCTCTGGTGCACAGCACCTCGAATTCGCTCGGAATGCCATCCGGCAGCCTGCTTAGATCAAGCGGTGTTCCCGCCGAAGACGGGGTGTGGGTGAGCATGGCATAGAGAACCCCGGCGAGCTGACGCGTCGCCAGCTGCTCCATCGCAAGGCCCTGCGGCGCGTTCGTGCAGTCGGCGAGCAAGGGGCTGATGGGAGTGTCGGCTATCTGAATCCCCATCAGGGTGATTCGTATCGTATCCGTGCTCAGTGAAGTATGGCACAGGCGATCCGCCAGCAGCTGCTGCAACGCCATGGCGGTCTCGGCGAGAATCGAGCGCATGGCGTTGAAGCTCAGAGTGTTCCTGCCCGCACCCTGCAGGTATTGCGTCAAAGACAGACCGGCATCCAGCCGAGTGATGATGATGGACACATCGCCGCAATGCTGGAGCTGAAGAACCTGGGTGAAATGCGAATTACGGGACAGGGCAAGTGATGACGCAATGGCGTCGACCTGCGCCATGACCCGCGTGTCGCTGACGATGAACAGCTGGCAGTCTCTGGCGAGAACACGGTCGTTCGCCCGCCACGCTTGTATTCCGGGATCATCTCTCAACAAAGATATAAGCGTATATCGATTGATAACGATATCTCCGAGTTGAGGCTTCATATTAGTTCCGATTTCCTGACGCATGACATTGATGTGCTGTTGCGATGCTGTAGACATTCTATAGGTGGGGATGGTCGAAACGGGCGTCGGCCGCACGGTGTTCCGGATTTTTCTCGGCTGCGGCTGCATGACCGCATGCGAAGGTCCCTTTCGAGGAGCGCGCCGCACATGCTCTCTGACGTAGGGAAGACCGGCCGCGAGAGCCCCCAGCTCCTCGGTTCTCAGCATCTTCAGAACGGTGAAATACACCGCTGCGATGACGACGGTCATCATGATGCATACCGCGACCGCCTGGAACCAGTTCATCGACGCGGTGCCGGGCGCGTGTCGCACGCCCGGGCCCGCCCCGACCAAGGTGTCCAGCGGCCCACGAAGCCACCAGCCGATGGCGAGGGCGGCGGCGGAGGCCGCGCCGGCCTTCACATAGGTCGCCGCGATGCGTCGCCCATCAAGGAACCCACCGAAACGTTTGCGAAGCATCCACACGAGGGCCGGGAACGCGAGGATGTATCCCGCCGAAATAGCGGCGCCCAGAAGCTCCGTCCAACCCGTCGCGGGGACGAACAGCAGACCTATGAGCAGTACGGCTATCTGAATCACGGATTGAAGCACGACGAAGATGAACGGGTGCCTGCCGTCCTCGAATGCGTAAAAGGTGCGTTGGATGATCAGATATGCGCTGGAGAGGGGAAGACCTAGTGCGAGCATCATCAGCGGTCCCGACATGAGCGTCGCCTCATGTTCGCTGATGGAGGGGAGAAGGGCAAGGGTGATGGCCTTCGGAAACACGAGGAACGCAACGGAAAAAAAGCACATGAGGAGTCCCACGTTGCGCAGGGCCTGACTCAGATCGTCGCGTGCCGCGGTAATGTCGCGGGTGGCGACTGCCTGCGAGATTTTCGGGAAAATCGCGGTGGCGACCGAAACCGCGATGAGGGAATAAGGCAGGATGTAGATGGTGTAGGCGTTCTGGTAGGACGCGTTGCCCGCAACGGCGAACTGGCTTATCCCCAGCATTCGGCTGGCGATGTTCGGCGCACTGGTCGTGATTCTCGTGTTGATGATCGTGGCCAGCTGATCGACCGCCACGATGCCGACGCTCCAGGCCGCGACGGGACCCATGGACCTCAGCCCGATTCCGCGGAAACCCCAGTTCGGACGGTATCGTATGCCCAGATGCATAAGCGGCAGGAACAGTATCAGGGCCTGAAACCCCACGCCCAACGTCCATGTTCCGGCCGTCAGGGCTATCCGCCCGTTGGTCCAGAAGGACAGCGGCTGCTCGTTGGCCTTCCCGAACAGGACGATGAAGGCGGTGAAGCCGGCGCAGCTGATCAGATTCGCCCCCACGGAGCTCCATGCATACATCCCGAAGTGGTTTTTTGCCGCGAGAATCTGGCCGAGAACCGTATACAGACCGTAGAAGAATATCTGGGGCATGCACCACAGCGTGAACGCATTGGTGAGGGCGATCATGTCGGGGCCGCCCCCATTGGCGTACAGGCGTGTGAGCAGAGGTGTGGAGACCGTCATGAGAAGAGTCACGCCGAGCAGCAGGACAATGGCGAAGGTGATGAGCTTGTTGAGGCGATTCTGCGCGTCCTTCTCCCTCAGCGTGCGCACAATCTGGGGGACCAGAACGGCATTGAAGATTCCCCCGGAAACCAGGGTGAACACCACTTGGGGAATCATCGATCCCGCCTGATATGCGTTCGCCGCGATGCCGGTCGTCCCCATCGCGGCGGCCAGGAGGATGGTGCGGATCTGGCCGCTGATGCGAGAGGCGGCGGTTCCCGAGGCCATGATGAGGGAATTGCGCCCAACCGATGAGGTCATTCGTCACTGTCCTTTTTCCGATGGAACTGTCGCCACAGGCCCAGCGCGCCCAGCGCCACGGAGACCGCGAGGAAGATCATCCCCCCCTTGTCGCTGATCTGCAGAACGCTGGTGATGGTGGTGGTCTGCGGCGACGAGAACGTTTCCCCACTGCGGTCGAGCAGCGTCACATGGGCCTTCGTGCTTCCGGAGGTGGCCACCCGGATCGTGAATGTGACCTGGGCCTCGCTGTGCGCCGGAACCTGCACATACGCCAGCCTTGATGTCACGATCTCCATCGAGTCCGTGATGGAAGCGACGCGGATGCTGACCGGGAACGGATGCCTGTTGCTGACGGTGACCGGGAAACTGGCGGTTTCACTGACGACGTTCACGCTTTCCGAAGGGGTGATCGTGATGCCGTCCATAAGCTGCGCTGACAGGGTTTTTGCCGCCGTCAGCATTCGCGTCCGCACGGTTTCGTTGTCGTCGAGGGCATGCAGGGCAAGGGCGTCATGCGCATGCCGGATCAGCTGCACCCAGGAGGTGGCATCGCGCGTGTTCATGGCGATGTCGTTCACATCCTGTTTTGCCAGTGATTGAACGTTGTTGCGCGGGGTCCCGGTTGAGGAGCCCTGTGAGGCGTCATCGAGGATCGACACGGCGAAGCGGTTGATGTCATCCCGGCTGGAGGCCAGCGACTGCAGCGCGGAGGCAAGGGAGCTCGTCTGGGATTCGCGCAGTCCGGAGGATTGCGCGATAAGCGATTCGGTATCCGGGCCCGACAGATACGCTTCGGATTTCGCGAGTGTCTGCATGTCCGTGAGTTTGAGCCAGCTGGCCTGTTCTATGGCGCTCATCAGGCCGTCCGTCTGAGCTGTGGCGGTGTCCGAATCCAGGCATACCAGAAGATTGCGCGACGTATAGGGCTGCTCCATCTGGTAGAAGGCGCTCTGGGCCATGAAGCGGCTGAGGCGTCCAGCCGCGCTTGTCTCGCCGTCCGCATATTTGCTGGTCTGCTCCCCCGAAGCAAGTTCGCTCAGTTCGTGCTGCCCGACCAGCACCGTTACGTTGCCGGCGCTGGTCGGCACCACGTATTTTCCGGTATGAACGGTGGCGCTGTCCTGGGAGTCGAACGTGGAGTCCGAGATCACCGTGGAATACCCTTGCCGTTTCGCGTCGGTAAGCGCCTGAAGCGTCCAGTTTCCCTTGCCCTGCCACGCGTACGCCGAAGCGGAGACATCGTTGTTGCCCAGAGCCTGCCGGAGCTGCTCGGTTGCGGCGGAGACGTCCCAATCCTTCTCCCCCACGCCGGCCTTGGCGTAGGCCGAGGAATTCGACAGCGCCGCGTACTGGGTGATGTCGAATCCTCCGGGCTGCATGATTCCGCTGATTTTCGGAGGCATCTGCAGGGCGTTGAGGTAGGCGGGGTCCGCGATGATCTGAAGCATGCCGTGCTTGGCGATCAGCTGTTCCATCGTGCGACCGACCCTCGAGTTCTCCGCGTTGAGGGAGACGATGGAATCGGCGTAATTCGTAGCCTCCTTGATGTTCCCCACGGTCATGAGGCTGTTGATCTGTTGCGGGTCGGCCTGCCACTGGTCGCTCATCAGAGGCATCGCGACGGTGAGGTTCATGGCGGGTGTGTTGGCCGTATGCAGGCCATCCGCGGATCTGGTCAGGAAAGTATGGGATTCGGCGGTTTTGTTCTGCCCGTCTGAGTAGGACAGCAGCACCGGCTTGGGACCCCAGCTCATGATCGAGGTCAGTGCGGACTGCGATGCCGGAACGTCGATTGACGTGTCTACTTGCGAATGGGCGGGGATGGATGCCACCGAGGCCTGTCCGATCTGATTGGGGACGGGTATGCGCACGGCGCCCTGGGCCCACTGCTGTATGTCCGTGCGTGAATCGAAGGTGTAGAAGGAGTTGGTTGCCGCACTCACGGTGCCTGCCGCGGACGGGGAATCCGTGTTGTTGCTCACCACCAGTGTGACATGGTACCCGGAACTTGCCGTCACCACAGGGGTCGCCGAGGCGATCGTCATCGAGATCCCGTTTTTGCTCGATGATGCCGATGGCTCGGGCGATGATTCGTCGGCGCGGGCGCGGTATGCGCAGGCACTGCATAATATCAGGCTCATGGCGATCGCCACCGCCGCGCATACTGCGCGTGCGAGCGTGCGTGCGCGCACGGCGTCGTGGTGTGCGTGTTGGTTGGGCATCATGTTTGTCTATTCAGTTTCCTTGCGTAAAGCCATGCGATCTTGCGTTCATTAGGATAGCTGAGGACATTGTCCAAATCGTCGAACCTCACCCAGAGCGCGTCCTCGGCTTCATGATCCGGATCGCCCTCGACGGTGAGCTCGCCGCTGATGCGGCGCAGAACGAAATGATGCACCAGCTTGTGGACCCGCTGGTTCGTTCCGGTGAACCAGTAGTCGATCGTCGCGATGGATTCGACCACCTCGCCCAGGATCCCGGTCTCCTCGTGTACCTCTCGAACGGCTGTCTGCTGCGGGGTCTCGCCCTTCTCTATGTGTCCCTTGGGCAGGCACCACTCCCAGTGACCGCTTCGGGAATGACGGGCTATGATCGCCACCTGTCCCCGGTCGTCGAAGACGAGGCCTCCCGCCGAATACTCTCTGACCACCGGCAGTTCCTGGGCGTCCAGGGAGGCGAATGTGCTCGGTCCGTCCTTTGCCCGGCGCTGTGGCATGATGGCCGGAGTCGGCGCATCGGGATCCAGCAGGGCGTCGTCGTGCTCCCGCGACGACTGCGACGTATACAGCAGATTGTCCGGGGCGAACGCGTTTCGGGCATGCTCATCTGCAGCATCGGCGATCATGCGCGCGAGGTCTGCAGGTGTAATCATAACCACCACCTTACTCAAAGCAATGTGCAGGTGGGGTAACGGTATGCTGGTAGAAGCATAAACATGGTTACCGTGAAAGGGTATGCGTGAATTTCGAAGTGTGGCCCGAGGCCATTGAGCTAGGGCGTTTGTTCGCCAAAGAAGGTTATGAATTGGCCCTTGTGGGCGGTCCCGTGAGAGATCTGCTGCTCCACCGGACCTCGCACGACCTTGATTTCTGCACGTCTGCGCGTCCCGAGCAGTTCGAGCATATTCTGCGTGGGTGGGGACATGACGGTTTTTGGGACATGGGCAGGAAATTCGGCACGTTGGGTGCGGTCAGGCGCAGGAAGGACGGGAGCGAGGTCCGTGTCGAGGTGACGACGTATCGGTCCGATGTCTATGATCCCGACTCCCGCAAGCCGGAGGTGCGCTACGGCGACTCCCTGAAGGGAGACCTGTCGCGCCGGGACTTCACCGTGAACGCCATGGCATTGCGTGTTCCGGACCTTGAATTCGTCGATCCCTTCGCAGGCGCCGGCGATCTGTCGAAAGGCGTGCTGCGCACCCCCGTCGACCCGCGGCAGTCGTTCGACGACGACCCGTTGCGCATGATGCGGGCCGTGCGCTTCGTGGCTCAACTGGGATTTCATATCGAGCCCGAAACGGCTCAGGCCCTCACGCAGATGGTGGGGCGCATCAGCATCGTCTCCCCCGAGCGGGTCAGGGACGAACTTGACAAGACGCTGCTTTCCGACAGGCCGCGCGCAGGAATCGAGGCCCTGGTGGATTCCGGTCTTGCCGACATCGTCTTCCCCGAGATCCCGGCGCTGAAACTGGAGATTGATGATCATCATCGCCATAAGGATGTCTTTGAGCACACGATGATCGTTCTTGAACGTGCCGTTGCTCTGGAGACTGGTCCCTCGGGGCCGGTTCCGGCGCCGGATCTCACGCTGCGGCTTGCCGCGCTGCTCCACGACGTCGGCAAGCCGCGCACCCGCCGGTTCGAGCCCGGGGGCAAGGTAAGCTTTCATCACCATGACATCGTGGGGGCGAAGATGACCCGCAAGAGGATGCGGGCCTTGCATTACGACCATCATATGATCGACGATGTCAGCGAACTGGTCAATCTGCACCTGCGCTTCCACGGCTACATCGATGAGCCGTGGACCGATTCCGCCGTTCGGCGCTACGTCAAGGATTCGGGTCGGCTCTACGAACGTCTCAACAGGCTGACACGGGCCGATGCGACCACACAGAACAAGCACAAGGCGCTGCAGTTCTCCTCCGCCATGGATGAGATGGAGCAGCGGGTCAGGGAGCTGAAGGAGAAGGAGGACTTTGACGCGATTCGGCCCGACGTGGACGGTACCGAAATCATCGACGTCCTGGGAATCAAGCCGGGCCCCATGGTGGGGAAGGCGTACAGGCATATGCTTGAATACCGTTTGGACAACGGTCCGACTCCGCATGACACCGCAGTCGAGGAGCTGAAACGCTGGTATGCGGATCAGCCGCACTGACCCGGTGAACGATCAGTTCGCGGAATCATGGGTGATCGCATGAGGAAGCGACTTCATGGTGTCCGCCGCGTGGCATCCTTCGATGTTGCTGATCTTTGCGCCGGATCCGGGCACGTCCTTCTTGTCTTTCAAGTCGTTGAAGGTCGCGCCGACGACCACGTCGACAAGCTTGTCTTGGCGGTCGTCCATCTGCAGGATCGCGTCCGTGAAGTTGCTGTTCAGGGTGTAGGCCTGGGCTATGGCGTTCTTCCCGAAGTAGATCGTCGTGCGCTGCACGTTCTCTGACGTGTAGTTGCTCATTGCCGTAAGGGTGAACTTGCGGTACGCGAGCGCTTCTCCGACCGCCCTGGCCAGCCCCGGAAACTTCGTTCCGTTGAGCACGCGGATCTTTACCGTGGAGTTGTCCACGTATTTCGAGGGGTTCCCGTCCTGATCCTTCGGCGCGCACACCGCGGCGACTCCGTAATTCGGCTGGACGGTTTGCGCTGTTTCCTTGCTGGCGCCGATGCGGTGGAAGAATATCAGCGAGCAGACCAGCAGCGTCACCGCCATAACCGCGGCGACTATGGAGAATACGATGCTCTGGCGTCTGCGCACATATCGTCTGCGCGCCTCTCGTTCGTCCATGGGTTGCGTCATGTTCGGTTCCTCTTCGAGAAGACAATAATGGTTTTACCCTACCGTCACTGGGTGACGCGTGGGAATGCGTGCATGATGGGCGTTGCCGGAGCGCAGGCGGAGATTATTCGATCCACCGCCATTGACCGGATCCAGGCGTGCCTTACAGCGGCTTCCGCCCTGTCATCGCGAACGCAGGCAATGACCGAGGGGCCGGAACCGGAGATGAACGACCGGGTGGCACCGGCCTCGCATGCCGTTCGTATGGCCGTTCCGCTTCGTGGATGCAGGGAGATGGCAGCACGCTGAAGATCGTTGGAGCCGGCGTCTGTCGTCGTTCCCGCGCCGAGCCGGTCGAATGCGGAATACACCGTCGGGGTGCTCAACTGCGTATGATACGCACCGACGAGCATGCGCTGCGTGAAACCCTCCTCATACAGCCTGGCGATGCGCTCGCCGTGGGGGTCGAGGGTGTCTATCCGCTCACCATAGCCGGTTCCGCGCGCATAGCCGCCCGTGAGGCAGAAGGGGACGTCGGCGCCCAGATCGGCTCCCAGTTCACGCAATCGCTCCATATCCCAGTGCAGGTTCCACAAGGAATTCAGGGCCAGCAGCGTCCCCGCCGCGTCCGCTGAGCCTCCACCCAACCCGGCTCCGACGGGAATGCGCTTGACGATGCGTATTGCCGCGTCGGGCTGCCTGCCGCAGGCGCGGCTCAGAGCCAGAAGTGCGAGGACGGCATGATTGCGCAGCATGTCGCTGTTCGATCCGGCCAGATCCCCCAGATGCTCCCCCTCGATCTGCAGAGAGAAGCCGCTGCCGGGGTGTTTGGCCGTTACGCTCACCGTATCGTAGAGCCCCAGCGCGCAGTAGATTGTGTCCAGGGCATGCCTGCCTCCCCAGGCATCGTTGCGGGTGCCGACGGAAAGGGTCAGGTTGGTTTTGGCGGGGCACTCGACGCTGATTGACTCCATGGCGTTGTCGTGCGTGCTGTCCGAGGCGCGGCCAAGCATGGCGGGCCATCCGGCATGCGTTCTGCGCCGTGTCGGATACATGGTTTCCACGGGTGCTGTCATTCGCCACCTTCCTTGGATGCGGCCGCGAGAGCCGTGAATTCCTCTATGTCCAGCGTCTCCCCGCGTCTGCGCGGATCGATGCCCGATGCGGCGAATGCCGTTTCCGGTACGATGCGTCGGAGCGCCGCATGCAGTGTTTTCCGGCGCTGGCCGAATGCCGCGTCGATGACGGCGAACACCGTGTCGCGGTTCGAGTCGCGCGCGGGGTTCTCCGAGGGCGTCCTGGTGAAGGACACGAGCGCCGAGTCGACATTGGGGGCGGGCCAGAAAACATGGCGTCCGACGAGACCGACTCGTTGCGCCGTCCCATACCAGGCGAGTTTTGCACTGGGGGCGCCGTAGATTTTGTTGCCCGGTGCTGCGCAGAGACGATCCGCCACCTCCTTTTGGACCATGACAAGAAAGCCGGTGAGGTTGGTGAAGCGCTCAAGCAGCGTCAGCACGATGGGCGTGGCCACGTTGTAGGGGAGATTGGCCACCAGCGTGAAATGGTCGCGACCCGACAGTTCGGGCAGGTCCGCAGGGGTGACGGTGAGTGCGTCCTCATTGAGCACGGTGAGATCGGCCGCCGCCTGCGGCATGTACTCCATCACGGTTTCGGGCAGGCGTTCGGCCAGTGCGGGATCGATTTCGACGGCGGTTACGGTGGCTTGAGCCTCCAGCAGGGCGAGGGTCAGAGAACCCAGTCCCGGACCGACCTCCATGGCCGCATCGTGGGGTTGGATGCCGGCTTCACGCACGATTCTGCGTACCGTTCCGGGGTCGATGACGAAGTTCTGGCCGAATTTCTTCGTCGGCCGTATCCCCTCCGCTTCGGCGATGGCGCGTATGTCCGCAGCCCCAAGAAGGCGTCCCCGCACGAGATTCGATGTCGACGGGGAGTCCCGGGTCTCTGAATCCGTGCGGATGCCGCCTGTATCATTCGCCTCGATGCCGCAGGGCGGTGTCATCCGGGCGGAGTGTGCCGCAGGGGCGGACTGCGCAGGGATGTGGAGTGCGGAGGTCATGCTGTTTCTTTCCATGCGAGTGTCGATCAGTACCAGCCGTATTGTTCGGAGTGTGCCCACGCCTGTGACGGGCTGCCGTATGTGCTCTTGATGTTGGAAAGTCCCCAGTCGATTTGAACGCCGCCGTCATCACGCCAGTTCGCTCCGAATGTGGCCATTTTGTTGGCGGGAAAGGATTGGGGAATGCCGTAGGCGCCGGAGGACGCGTTTTCGGCGTACCACTCCCAGCTTGATTCACGGTTCCAGAGCTTGACGAGATCGGTCCAGTTCTGGCCCGTCCACCCGTATTGCGCCGCCGCCGCGGCGGCGTAGACCTGGGCCTGGGACGGGGTGGGGTGCCACAGCCCGGTATGCGACCCCGTGGACCCGGAGCCCGAGCCGCTCGAGCCTGAGCCGCTCGAGCCTGAGCCGCTCGAACCTGAGCCGCTCGAACCCGACCCCGTGGAGCCGGAGCCGCTGCCAGTGGAGCCTGAGCCGGAACTGCCCGATCCCGAACCTGAGCCGCTGGAGCCGGAGTTGCTGTGCGTCGGCTGGGAAGTCGGACTGGGAGTGCTTGTCTGGCTCGGTGAATTCGACTGGCTGGTTGCTCCCGACGAGGGGGTGGGGGAACTGGTGCTGCCCGAGCTTGATTTTCCGGATGACGACGATCCGCTCCCCGAACTCCCTGACGTATCCGTTTTGCTGGGGCCGACGGCGATGACCTCATTGACGGGAAGGGATGTGGTCGCAGTGGAGTCCAGTTCGCGGCTCTCGGCCACCCCGTCGACGTAGGTCACGTTGTAGGTCTTTTGCTCACTGCCGTTGCGGCCCGTCTGGCGAACAACCGTCTCCCCGGGCTTGAGGCTTGAATCGACTATCGTCTGCGTGGCATAGGCCACGGCCACGGTGCGGGTCTCCTGCCCGTGCGTCACGCGTTGAACGCGCAGGATCGTCGTGCCGTTGTCCTCCTCGACGCTGACCCGATCCTCCTTGTGCAGGACGATTCCCTTCGAATCGAGGATGGATGCCGCAGGGAGCTTCCCGTTGGGGGCTATGGAGGTTTTCCCGTCCGCGATGACGGTCACCGGTCCGGACCGGTTGATGATGAGACCTCCGGTGAGCTTGTTGTACACGTTCGTGACGTTGACGGTGACCTTGGCGGCGTTGGCGTCGTTCTCCTTGAAGAAGCCGAGCAGCTGGTCGGCGCTGGTCGCGACCGTCCAGAAAGGCACCTGCTTCCCGTCGATCGTGATTGTCGCCTGATAGGCGGTTCGGACGGTGACCACCGAATGATTCTGCAGCAGCCCGGGGGAGGACGTCGTGACCACGTCGTGGCTTCTCGAGGTGATTCCTTCCTGTTCGAGCAGACGCTGCGCGCTCATCGCATAGGTGACCACATCCCGCGTTTCGCCATTGACGGTGAGGGCGATGGTTTTGCGTGCGCTCAAGGCGAAGGCCCCGGCCGAGGCCAGAGTGAATGCGACGATGCAGATCGCCACGCGAACGCGGCGCAGCATCACGAACCGCTGTGGTGTCCATCGACGTGCCATTATGCTTCCGTTTCCAATCATTACGACCGACGCAAGGCCCCGGTCGGGCTTCTAGAATTGAATTCTAATGTCCGGTTTGGCCGTAGGTGAATTCATCGGTGGAATATCACCGATTCCACTCAAAATGCCGAAGGCGTTTATGCGATCGGGATAAGTGTGTGGGGACGGGAGAGAAGGGGATCTTCCCGTCCCCTAAAGGTGGAGTTAGTTGGGGGACTCTCCACCTTTATTCCAGAAGCCAGAATTTGGGGGAAGGCTCCTGGACTTACTCGTGAGTAGTGTTAGCGTACGATCATCCGCATCACCGCCAGGCAAAGTCGACGATCGTACCTAGAGCCTCCTGTCGGGATCGAACCGACGACCTGCCGCTTACAAGGCGGCCGCTCTGGCCATCTGAGCTAAGGAGGCTTGTCACTCGTTGCCTGCAAGCGTCCGTCTTGCAAACTTCTAGGGAACGAATGACTAGCATACCAGCACAACTGGAATGCGCAATTCAATTATGGAAAGGATGTCGCAGATCATGCCCCCGAACTTAGCGAAACAGGTTTGCCACTAGCCCCAATCGTAGGCATTGCACCGGACTTCCCAATCTGAGACTCCTGCAAACCTAGTGACGTGAGGATTGCCTGCTTCAGACTGAGACCGAGTGTCGAAACCTGATTCATATCCAGCATCTTACCATTGATGGTAACGGTGGGTGTCGTCATCGTTCCTTTGCTTTGTCCCGAAACGTTCCACAGATCCTTGCGTTTGGGCGTGTAGGTGTCGATGGCTTCAAGCCAGGGCTTGTACTCACCTCCGAACGCCTTCGCCGCGATCTTCTCGGGGACGCCCGCCTTGACGGCCTGCTCCTTGAGTTTCGCGTCGCTTACCGGCTTATAGTTCGAGGTTCCCTCCTCCGGCTGGAAATCCTGGGCGTAGATGTTGGAGATGTACTGCAGAAGGTGGTTCGGGTCACTGTCATGGTCGGCGATGTAGGCCATGGCCCCCGCGGCGCGACTGGAATAGCTGTCCGTGGAGAGCTGATCCATGAACGCCATGGGATGCAGGTCCAGGTTGACCTGCCCCGCATCCATCATGGCCTTCAGTGTCGGGTCCACCTGCCGGTTGAAATTGCCGCATCCCGGGCACAGCGGATCCATGTATATGGCGATTGTCGGAGCACCGGAAACCTTTTTTCCGTAGCCGTCCTTGGAGATGAGGATCCCGCCCTTGTCGTCGGCCTTTGCCGGTTTCGTGGCGACTTTTTGAAGCTGTGAATAGGCGCTGTCCGCGGTGACGTTCGTCTGTGCGTTCTTATGGTGCGTCACGTACACGGTGATGCCGATGGCGGCGATCAGTGCGACGATGATGCCCACGACGATGATGCCGATGGTGGTCTGCTGCCGGCGCTCGCGTGCGGCCTCCTCCGCCCGGGCACGTTCCAAAGCCTCCTCGGCGGCTCGGCGATCCGCCCGCGTTCGGCGTTTGGACGCCTTGTTGTTACTGTCGGCCATTGCTGTTTCCTCCCACATGCCGCGCGAATCCGCGAGGCACACATGCGTGTGTAACCTCGCACCATGATAATGCAGCCGTCTGGGAGCGGGGGACGGATTTAATCGCATTTAGCTTCTGACGATTCATGTTTCTGCACAGTATTTTCACGAGAGCGGCGTGGCTTGGATGCGGTCTCTCTCGACGGAGCCGCTGCACGCGCAATGCCGCGGAGGGGTGTCGAACATGCATGGGGTGGCATGGCATTGCGGCTACATGGCCACAAGAGCGACAAGGGCGACAAGTGCGGTCTGACCATGAGCCGGGGCGAGAAGGCGCAGACCATGAGACTGCTCACGCACCGCGTGGCGCGGCAAGCATGGCACACGAGAATATCGAAGGAGAAGCGTGACGGATATACAACAGTTGATGCACCTTAGGGTGGTTATGACCATCGTGGTACTGACGTTGATGGTTTTGCTGATGGGAGCGGGAATGATGCTATGGTCTTTGCTATGACGACGAGGTCATAGCTGTGAGGGAAACAATCAAGAATACTTCGGTAATACGTGCGGTTTTGGCTCTATCAACCGGATTATTTGCCGGCATTACTGCATCCGCCCAGGCTGCGGGGTCATGTAGATTGGTTGCGAATGCTTGGATGTCCGGCTCCAGGGCTGAATTTCAGGGTGGTCGGTTGAACTGCTCGAATAATTCCCATACGCATGTGCTGGCGAAACGTGATGTGCCTGAGCTCAGGGTAGAGGTGCAGCATCGTTGATGGCGGGAGTTGTTCAATGATTTCTGCCGGGGAAAGATGCTGCACTCATATGAGGTTTTATGCGCATGTGTCGGTGGGCGAGTGATTATGGGTTGAATTGAACATGGCGATGCTTGTTCTATATACTCAGGCCTATGGAGAGTAACTGGATTGAGTATCGGCGCGATAGTGATGGCGAACGTCTTGGCTGGATTATCGATAATAATGAGTCGTATACGGTTGTGGACCTACTCGGACATCAACGTTTCACCACGGACGACTGGCTCAAAGCGGAACAGTATCTGGAAGATCTCGGTTTGATGTACCTATCAGAACAATATGAAATGCGCACCGCATCGCACGAGTGGATACCGGTACGCATCACTGGAGTATCATCCAAAGAAATCCAAGTTAAAACAGAGGACTTTGGCGCAATAGACTCACCCACAACCACATATAGCCTGCCCTTCCCCATGCCAGAGCAACTTCGACAAAAACAGCAGACCGCATAGGGACTGTCTTGAAATGTGTGCGGCTGGCCTTGATCGTCAATCGTGGGGACCGGCGCCGGCCGGGCCGGGTGGTCCGCTGGGTGGCCGGCATATTGGTGGTTTCGGGCCGTCGCTGTCTTTTCGCGTTGCGTCAGATGGGACCGGCTGGGTGACGCTCTCACACGGTAACGGGTGAACCCCGTCAGTGGATTCGGCGCATGGACCGAAAGCCTCGCGCACGGCCACGATATGATGATCGTGGATACCAGGCGGCTTCGGCATCGTCGGCATGCGCGAAATCATCGCCATCGTGGTCAGGCTGACGGGGCGATCGATGGGTCACAGGGTGCTCAATACCAGCGGAGTCCAATCCACCGCAAGGGACACCAACAAGCCGCCGGTGGCCGCCACAACCAGAACGAACCAGACAATCAGCAGGGGAATCTGCCGGGGAGCCGGACTTTTCCTTCTGACCGAGGGGATGTCGACGGCTGCCCCCTGCCCTTCGGGGGGTTGGATCACATACGGTGACGGCTCAATGTCGCTGACCGGGAGACCGACCAGCGACCCGGCGCCCACGCGCGTGAGGGCCGAGTTGAACGTGAAGACCGCGGTGAGCCAGCTCAGGACCGAGCACCCGGCGAGCGTCACGCCGCACATGGACAAGGGGGCTCCGGTGATGATCGGGACATGGATCATGAAGGAGGCGATGGATACTCCGATTTGCTCCCGCCCTGTCCCCAGAACGAAACCGAGTAGGAGAGAGCCCGCGATGAAGACTATGGCCGAGAGGACGATTCGTGGAATGCTCAGCGCCAAGGCCTTGAGGCAGTGCCAGGGAAGCGATGCGATCTGCATCGCGGTGTCGGTTTTCCGCCGTTCTCCGGAACGTCTCTCCTCCCGGCGCAGCTGCGCGGTCATGCTCAGGCCCGCCGTAAGAACCGCCCACAGCACCGCGGACGACACAAGAAAAGAGATCGCCGGAGCATAGGCTGCCAGCAGTCCCAGCGGGATCGCCGCAAGAAACAGGGGCAGGACCCCGCGAGCGAGATACGCCTGTCTTTTCACGTCCGCAGGGTTGTACATGACGACGGGCTGGGCGGGGATCGCAGGATCCGTTCGCGCGGCGGGTATCGCGGGTGGGGGCACCTGTGTTGGTGGGAATGTCTGTGTTGGTGGGAGCACCTGTGTTGGCGGGGGCACCTGTGTTGGTGAGAGTGTCCGTGTGGGCTGCAGCACCTGTGTGAGCGCGACCTGCTCGGGCTGGGGAGGTGGGGGCGCTGTGGGCATGGCTTCCGTGGATGCCTCCCCCCTCAGAGACCGTCGCAGGTGAGGATCGTCTCCTTGGTCGAGAAGGGCGGTTTGTCCTGCCTCGCTGCGCACGGGGGGCAGGGTCGCCGTAGGCGCGCCGTCGGGCGCGTGGTCCTGTGCGCCGTCGAGGACACCCATGCGACTCCCCTGTGATTCGCTGGATCGGATGGCATCGTCGCCTCGCCACAGCGTCCGCGGATTTCCCCCGTCGAGAATCATCGTCTCCTGCGGGCTGCCGATCCGTCTGGTTGGATCGTCCTGCTCAAAAGGGGGCATCGCCTCCCCCGAATTCGCGTAATCCGGCAAGGTATACGCGTCCGAGGCGATGGCCGTCAGCAATTCGTCGGGTGAGCACCGCTCCTGCCGATGGGGGTTGAGCGCCGAACGGAAGGCCTTCATGGTGGCGGAGGGGAGCCCGGTGAGATTCGCATTTCCGGATGCAGCCCTTTCCAAAACCGCCATCATCGGCTTTGTCCCGAATACCGGCTTTCCCGTTGCCGCAAAGGCGAGTACCGAGGCCACGGACCACCAATCGGTCGCCTCGCTGGACTCCGCGCCGTCGATGACCTCCGGGGCGATGAACCCCGGGGTTCCCATAACCAGTCCCGTTCTGGTCACATGGCTCTCCCCCTCACCCATGGCTATCCCAAAATCCACCAGGACAGGGCCGGTGACCGAGATCATCACATTCGTGGGCTTGATGTCCCGGTGCACGATGCCCGCCTGGTGAACGGCTTTCACCGCTTCGGTCAATCTGCTCGCGAGACGCTCGAGATCATCACCCCGGTATGGTCCGTTGGAGGCGACATCCTCGCGCAGGTTCTTCCCCTCGATCAGCGACGTCACGATGAAGGCGAGGGAATCGTCCAGTTCCATGTCGACGATCGTGCACACCCCGGGATGCCGGATTTTTCTCAGCGCCATGGCCTCCCGTCGAAGGCGCTCCCTCGCGGTCACCCGTTCGCGGTCGTCCTCGTCGCCGCCCTCTTTCGCGTTGCTCTCCTCGGACAGCGAATCCCGGAGTATCTTCATCGCGTAGACGGTTCCGCCGCCGTCCTGCACCCGCCAGACCGAGCCCATCGCACCGCTGCCCAGTCGCGATACCAGCGTGTATCCCCCTACCATCTGGCCGGGTTCCAAATTGAATGCGCCTAAATCGCTCATATGCCCCATCCTAATGAGGTCCCTGTGACGTTGCGATGTGCGGCCTGGGTTTGAGACGCGTATGAATCACCCTTCGGATGCGGCGGCGCCCGAAGGGGCCGGCGAATGGGATGCCTTCCGGAACGCTCCGTTCGTCGGCCGGGGTCGATCGCGTCATCGGGAATTCGGGAATCCTCCTTTGTATGTATATGTATCCGTCGCCTGTCTGCGCCCCTACCATATGTGCGCCGCCGTCGGCGTCCGCTCTTCCCCGACCGCGGGGACGTGCACGCCGTGGCATCGTGTCGCGCTGGTGTCCGTTGATGGAGTATAGTGAAACATGGCTCAATGAGGAGAATCTTCAATGAACCAGGAATAGTAGTGACCGCATGGCTTGCATCGTCGCATCATGATTGTGCCGGCCCGCGAATATCCCTTTACAACGGATCGTTCGGCACGTACCTGCCGATGAAAGGATGAACATCATGGCTGAAGTTTCATTTGAACATGTAACTCGCATCTACCCGGGCAATGACAAGCCTTCGGTGGACGATTTGAATCTTAATATCAAGGATGGCGAGTTCCTCGTTCTCGTCGGTCCCTCAGGATGTGGAAAGTCCACGACGCTGCGCATGCTTGCGGGCCTCGAGGAGGTCAACAAGGGCCGTATCCTCATCGGTGGCAAGGACGTCACCACCATGCAGCCCAAGGACCGTGACATCGCCATGGTCTTCCAGAACTACGCGCTGTATCCGCATATGACCGTCGCGGACAACATGGGATTCGCCCTGAAGATCGCCGGCACCCCCAAGGATCAGATCCGCAAGCGGGTCGAGAAGGCCGCGGAGATCCTTGATCTTACCGAATACCTTGACCGCAAGCCGAAGGCCCTGTCCGGTGGCCAGCGTCAACGTGTGGCCATGGGCCGCGCGATTGTCCGCGAGCCGAAGGTCTTCCTCATGGACGAACCGCTTTCGAACCTTGACGCGAAGCTGCGCGTTCAGACGCGTACGCAGATCGCGGCATTGCAGCGTCAGCTCGGCGTAACGACCCTGTACGTGACCCATGATCAGACCGAGGCCCTGACGATGGGCGATCGCATCGCCGTCATCAAGCTCGGCATTCTGCAGCAGGTCGGCGCTCCGACCGAGCTGTACGACCGTCCATCCAACGTTTTCGTCGCCGGATTCATCGGATCCCCGTCCATGAACATCAACACGCATCCGGTCGTCGACGGCAAGGCGAAGATCGGTGAGGACACCGTTGAACTTCCGAAGGAGGCGGTTGCGAAGCTTACCCCCGACGACAAGGGAAGAATCGTTGTCGGATTCCGTCCCGAGGACGCGAAGCTCGCCACGGCGCATGATGAGAACTCCTTCTCCCTGAAGGTCGTCAACGTCGAGGATCTCGGATCCGATGGCTATATCTACGGCAACATCCTCACCGATGGTTCCGTGGCAGAGGCATCGACCGTGATGTCCGACCAGAACAAGCTCACCACGATTCGTGTGAATCCCAGTGTGCTCCCGAAGGTTGGGGAAACCGTCAAGATCCAGATCGATCCGTCCAAGATGCATCTGTTCTCTCCCGCCACCGAACTGCGCTTGAACTAGGTATGAGCTTGCCACGGCTTCGGCCGAGGCAATGAAGTAATGAGGCTGTTCACTCTCTTGGCTCCTCATGGGAAAAGCCCCGCATTGCTGCGGGGCTTTTCTTATATGCCGGGTACATTGGAGGGTATGGAATCGACTGGAACATCACGGCTTGACCCTCGTGCGCTGCAGGCTACATCGGTGAAGGCCACCGATGATTCTGACGGTGTGAGAGAGCCTCAGGCTTTGCAAATCACCGCCGCTAGCTCTAACCCTAAAATGTTCACGCTGCCCTGGGAGACGCCGCTGGCCTCCTGGCCCCGTGAGCTGCTGGCGAATCTGCCCCGCGGCATTTCCCGACATATCGTCAGGTTCGTGCATGTGGGTGATGAAATCTACGCGATGAAGGAGATAACCCGTTCCGTCGCGGAGCGTGAATATGAACTGCTCAGACGGCTGCAGAAGCTGGAGCTGCCGACAGTCACTCCGATCGCCGTGGTGACTGGGCGTCATACCAAGGAGGGCGAGCCCCTGGAGTCCATTCTGGTGACCCGGCATCTTAAGTTCTCATTGCCTTATCGCGCCCTTTTCGCGGGAAATCTTCAGCATGACACCGCTCAGAGGCTGATCGACGCTCTTGCCGTTCTGCTGGTCCGGCTGCATCTTGCGGGATTCTACTGGGGGGACGTCTCCCTGTCGAACGTTCTTTTCCTGCGGGATGCCGATGCGTTCTCCGCCTTCCTTGTCGATGCCGAAACCGGTGATCTGCATCCCGAGCTGACCGACGGGCAGAGGGAATACGATATCGATCTGGCGCGCACCAACATCATCGGCGAACTGATGGATCTCAGTTCGGGGCGGTTGCTTCCCGATGATGTCGACGAGGTCGAGGTCGGCGATCGTCTTGTCGAGCGTTACCACTCGTTGTGGAGGACGCTCACGGATGTCGACAAATTCGGTCCCGACGAGATGTGGAAGATCGAAAGCCGCGTCAACGAGCTGAACAAGCTCGGCTTTGACGTCGATGAGCTGGAGATGAAAACCGCGGATGACGGGAAACGGGTTCTGGTGAGGCCGCGCGTGGTCGATGCCGGATACGCGTCGCGGAAGCTGCTTCGGCTCACGGGTCTTGACGTTCAGGAGAATCAGGCCCGCAGGTTGCTCAATGACTTGGATGCCTACCGTGCCTCCACGTGGCGGGAGGGCGAGGAACTGGAGATCGTGGCGACGGACTGGATGCGCGAGGTCTTCGAGCCCACGGTCCGAATGATTCCGCGTGAGTATCGCTCCCAGATCGAACCCGCCCAGTTCTTCCACGAGGTTCTGGACCATCGGTGGTTCCTTGCGGAGAAGGCCGGGCATGACGTACCCATGGGCGAGGCGGTCGCCAGCTACATCAAAAACGTGCTGCCCCAGCACCAGCTTGACTCCAAGGTCATGGAAGCGATCAACGATGAGGCTGATTCGGGCGTGGTCGACAACGAAGCCACGTATGGCGACGAATCCTATAATCCGGAGGATGACCCCGACGCGGCTGTGTGGGCAACCCGCTAAGTCCCACGACGGCCCGTTGCCGTGGGACCGTCGCCTTACTGCTTCTGCGGCGCCGTGCGTCTCGCCATGGCAACGGCGTAAAGGCTGATTCCGGCCGCTACCGAGGCGTTGAGCGATTCCACCGTGCTGCTTATGGGGATTGAGGCGATGGAGTCGCACGCCTCACGGACCAGCCTGCTGAGCCCCTTGCCTTCGGATCCCAGCACCACGACCAGCGGATCCGTTTCGAATCCGGTCCCCCCGACGAGCTTGTCGCCATCGCCGTCGAGTCCGATGCTGTAATAGCCCCGCTCTTTCAGACCTTCGATGGCCTTGGTCAGGTTCACGACACGTGCCACGGGCATGTGGGCCGCAGCGCCCGCCGAAACCTTCCATGCGGCCGCCGTGACGGAGGCGGAGCGTCTCTCCGGGAGAATGATTCCGTTTGCCCCGAATGCGGCGGAGGAGCGAATGACCGCACCAAGATTGTGGGGGTCCGTCACGCCGTCGAGGGCTATGAAGAGAGGTGTGGCCAGGATCCGGGCCGTTGGAGAATCGGCCTCCTGCATCGCCTGCGATTTTTTCTCGGCGCGGTCGACAAGCTCCTGCAACGATGAATACTGGTAGGGCTGCGCCTTCAGCACCATCCCCTGATGGTTGCTCGATCGGGCGATCCGATTCATTTCAAGACGATCCGCCTCAAGTAGGTTCACGCCCTGAATTCCCGCGAGACGTATGATTTCGCGTGTGCGGTCATCATGTTCGATGCGTGTGGCCACGTAGAGCTGCGAACTGGGCACGCCCACCCGAAGCGCCTCCAGCACGGCGTTGCGCCCGATCACCAGATCGTCGGAATCGGAGCTGAAGCGTGCGGCCCTTCGCCGTGCCGCCATTCTCGGGTCCGCCAGCGTCTTGCGTTCATTGGCTTTTTTCGCGCGGTACGCCTTGTGGTAGACGCGGTCCTCGGCCTTGGGCGTGGGCCCTTTCCCTGTGAGTGCCTTGCGGTGTTTGCCGCCCGATCCCTTGATCGGGCCCTTGTTCTTTGCCATAGGTTTCATTCTCGCAGCACCCCGGGCCAAGAAGATCGGCGGTGGTGCGTTGCGAGGGCCGTGGCGCTCGCCGTTACGCATCTGTTCGCCGGTAAGGCCCTTATGAGATAATCAATCGGACAAGCGGCCATCATCGGCCGGTACGTCCATAACCGCGCAGTCCCGGCTTTTCGTTCGCCGTCTTCGTAGACGGCATCAGGGGACTGACTACTCCGCGGCTAAACGAGGAGATTGTCATGATCGGCCATCCAACTGATCAGTGCAAAGCATCCGGGGAATCACACAAGCCCGTGGAATCATCATCCGGGCGGGAGCCGTTATCGGGCATCGACCAGTCGCTGGTGCCGGGGGACGTCGTCGAGAGGGCGATGGGGGTCGATGCCGCCGTCGGGCTCAGCGACGAGGAGGCCGAGCGACGGTTGCACCGATATGGAGCCAATCGGCTTGCCGAAGCACCGCAGGTTCCGCAGTGGAGGAAATTCATCGAGCAGTTCAGGGATCCCCTGGTCTATCTACTGCTGGCTGCCACCGCGATTTCCGTGGTCGCGTGGGTCATCGAACGGGCCAATGCCCGTCCCGGGGCTGGGGGGAGCGAACCAGTTCCCTATGATGCCCTGGTGATCGTTCTGATTCTCGTGGTGAACGCGATTCTTGGCTACGTTCAGGAGGCAAAGGCCGAGCAGGCGGTTCAGGCGCTTGCGCGAATGACGGCGCCCCAGGCCTGCGTGATGCGCAACGGAAGAATGGTCCGAATAGAGACCTCCGACGTGGTGCCGGGAGACGTGCTCGTGCTCGCAGAAGGCGACTCGGTGTGCGCCGACGGCCGGCTGATCCTCTCGGCGTCGCTTCGCGTCGCCGAGGCCAGTCTTACCGGCGAATCGGTTCCAGTAGGGAAGAATCCCGCCTTTTTGAGCCAGGCCAAGGCCTTGGGGGACCGAACGAACATGGTGTTCAGTGGCACATCGGTGACACAGGGAACCGGCAGGGCTATCGTCACGGCGACGGGCATGCGCACACAGGTCGGTAAAATCGCGGACATGCTTGCACGCGGGGAGGATGAGGCAGAAGGAGATGGCTCACGTCTCGAAGATTCTGGGGATCGCCGTGTGCCTTATTGCGCTGGTCGTGCTTGCGGCGCTCGCATTGATGGAGGGGTTCCACGACATCCATGATGTGATCGATTCGCTGCTGCTTGCCGTTTCCCTCGCCGTGGCTGCCGTCCCCGAGGGGCTCGCGGCCATACTGACGGTGGTCTTGGCCCTAGGCGTGCAGCGCATGGCACAGCATCATGCGATCGTCAAGAAGCTGTCGTCGGTGGAGACTCTGGGGTCCGCTTCGGTCATCTGTTCCGATAAGACCGGGACTCTGACGCGCAACGAGATGACGGTCGAGCGTGTCGTCACGCCCAGCGGTGAGGTGCGCCTCACCGGGACGGGGTACTCTCCGCAGGGCCGCATGGTCTGCGCCCATGGCTCGGGCGAAGGTGAGGACGTCGACCGTGTGGCTCGGGTGGAGGTGCTGAGGACACTGGGCATCGGTGCACTCGCCAATGACGGTCAGCTTCACAAAAACGAGGGATCCGGAACGTGGGAGGCCGTTGGAGATCCGACGGAGGTCTCCCTGGTGGTTGCGGCGGAGAAAATCAAAGCCGACAGGAAGTATGCCAGTTTCACTCGCGTGGCGGAGATCCCCTTCACCTCCGAGCGCAAGCGGATGTCGGTCGTGGCGCGAGACGAAGCGGATGCCGGGCGTCTGACCGTATTCTCCAAAGGCGCGCCGGATGTGCTGCTGGACCAATGCTCTCGAATCGCCGTGGGCAGTGCCGTCCGTGTGCTGACGGACGGCGACAGGCAGGATATTCTCGCACAGGTGGGGAGGCTGTCCTCCGAGGCCTATCGAACGCTCGGCGAGGCCTATAGGCCTCTCGAGACCGATTCCCTGGCGGGGATCGAGGGCATCGAGTCCAATGTCGCGGGGGAGGTGGGTGATATCGCCGAGCAGGATGGGGCCGTCGAACGCGATCTCGTCTGGGCCGGCATGGTCGCGATCATCGACCCGCCGCGCACCGAGGTCAGGAACAGCGTCCGCCAGGCCCGTCGTGCCGGGATACGTACGGTTATGATCACGGGAGACCACCCCCTTACCGCCAGACGCATCGCCTCCGACCTGGGCATGATAGATCCATCGGAACGCACGCTTACCGGCGAGCAGCTTGATGCCCTGGATGACGCCGATGCGATGGACAGGGCCACATCCGAGGTTTCGGTGTATGCGCGGGTTGCGCCGGAGCATAAGCTGAGAATCGTCGAGTCTCTGCAGCGTCAGGGCAACATCGTCGCGATGACGGGCGACGGCGTGAATGATGCCCCTGCCGTGAAGGCCGCGGACATCGGGGTGGCGATGGGAGTCACCGGAACCGAGGTGACCAAGGAGTCCGCGGCGATGATTCTTGCGGATGATGATTTTTCGACGATCGTGGCGGCGGTGCGCGAGGGGAGGGGAATATTCGACAACATTCGCAAGTTCCTGCGCTATCTTCTCAGCTCCAATGTCGGCGAGGTGTTCACCGTCTTCGGGGGTGTCGTTTTTGCGGGGTTCCTCGGCATCACGCAGACCGGATCCTCCGGGGTGACGGTGCCGCTGCTTGCCACCCAGCTTCTGTGGATCAATCTGCTGACCGACGCCGCCCCCGCCCTGGCCATGGGCGTGGATCCCTCTCGTGACGATGTGATGGGCAGGAAACCCCGCAGGCTGACTGATCGGGTCATCGACCGACAGATGTGGGGGGACATAGTCTATATCGGAATCATCATGGCGGCGGTGACGCTGGTCGGAATGGATATGCATCTTGATGGCGGGCTGTTCACGGACCATTCGATCGGAACGGGCCACGAGATGCAGATGGTCGAGGCGCGAACCATGGGCTTCACGATTCTGGTGTTTGCGCAGATGTTCAACGCGTTGGCATCCCGCTCCCATCTGTCCAGCGCGGTGAGGGATCTGTTTTCCAACGGATGGCTGTGGGCGGCCATCGGGATGTCCGTCATTCTCCAGATCGCAGTGGTCTACGTTCCGTTCCTGAATGAGGCCTTCGGAACCGTGCCTCTCCACGGCGGCGCGTGGCTGGAATGCGTCGGATTGGCCTTTCTCGTTCTGCTCGCGTCCGAATTGCGCAAAGCGGTGCTTCGAGCGGTGATATCGAAGCGGGGGAGGACGCGTCGCGCGACCTCCCCCGCCTATTCGCTGGACTGACTAGTTGTCGATGCGGGCGCGGTAGAAGTTCTCATAGGATCGGGAGGGTGTGGGTCCGCGCTGTCCCTGGTAGTGCGATCCCGTTCCCTGCGTGCCGTAGGGGTGTGCGGCCGGCGAGCTGAGCTGGAAGAAGCAGAGCTGTCCGATTTTCATACCCGGCCACAGCTTGACCGGCAGCGTGCTCACATTGGAGAGTTCCAAAGTGATATGTCCCTGGAACCCCGGATCGATGAACCCCGCTGTCGAATGCGTGAGGATCCCCAGTCTCCCCAAGGAGCTTTTTCCCTCGAGTCTGGCCGCTATCGTGGAATCCACGCTGATGCGCTCCCATGTCGAGCCGAGCGCGAACTCCCCGGGATGGAGAATCCACGGCTCGTCGGCTTTGACCTCGAACTGCTCGGTCAGTGCCCCCTGGTTCTCAGCGGGGTCGACGTAGGTGTAGGCATGATTGTTGAACAGCCGGAAAAAACGGTCCAGACGCACATCGATCGAGGCTGGCTGCACCATTTGCGGTGTCCATGGGTCAAGTGCGATGTGCCCGTCGGCCTGGGCCGCGATGATATCCCTATCGGACAGCAGCATCTGCTTATCTCCTTGAGTGGGTGCCGTGCGCGCTTCGTGCGCGTGCGGCATCGATATAAGACATGTATGCTTCACGAGTCTAGCGCTTCGGCAAACGTCCTGACAAAACGTCCCGGCAAAACCGTGCGATGGCCGGTGGGGAGAGGATGGGCGGCGGGAAAGTCGTAATTCTCAGGAAGTTACCAGATAACACTATTCTTGCCCCAAGGAACGGGTGGTTAAGTATTAATTGTCAGCAAGAGCTGATCAGGAGCAGCCGCAGCTCCCGATAATTGAATCCTTTCTTCTTCTCTCCTTTCTCCCCCGGCGCCAATAACGCCGGGGGTTTTTCTTTCCGCGTCCCCAGGTCCGTTCTCTTGTTGCCTCGGCGGTTTAGACTTGGTGTCATGGCCACGGAGCAGCCCGATGACAACGGTAGGGGGAAACATGCAGGAAGAATACGACTTTTTCGACGATAGGCAGCCCGCCGGAACGACCTCCCAGCCGTCCGGTCCGCGACACCATCCCGATGCGTCCTCCCGGTCGGGTGCACTGGCCGTATGGACCCGGCGCTGTGCGGGGCTGTCGGGTCTGCTGGCCGTGGCCGCCTCTCTCCTGGCGGTGGCCAAGGCGGTTGCCCCCCATGCATGGAAAGCCTTGAACGGATACTCCCTGCATGTGCTCGTCACGCTTGGGGTGGCGCTGGCCGCGCTGGCCATAGTGCTCGCCGTCACATGCAAAGTCGCCATGAGAGGGAAGCCCGGCCGACATAGCAGCGGCTCGGGTGCGATCGTGGCCGCCATCTGCGCCCTGATGCTGGTCGGAGGTTCCATTCTGGTGTCGTCCACCTTTCCGCAGGGGATCATCCAGCCCGCTGTGGTCGACAAGGCGCCCATAGCGAACATCGAGAAAATGGAGAAGGACGTCGAGCAGGGGTCGGGAACCTGTTCGGGAGGCTGGCAGGAGATCAGCACGGCGGATCATCCCGGTGTGGGCTCGGCGGCGGTGTGCAAGGCCACTCGCATAGCGTTCGTGACCTTCGACAGCAGGACGGCCACGGCCATGTACAAGTCCGCGGTCGCATCGAAGGTCAAGGATCTTGTTTCCGAATACAGCGGGACCAGCGAGGCCCAGGGCGATTGGCGCATACTGGTCGGAGAACGGTGGATGGCCGTGGGTCAGAAATCGGATATGACCGCCCTGCAGAAGCGCTGGGGAGGCACACTGGGGACGATGGACTAGCGGCTTTCTCGGCGCATTGTGCCGCGCCGTGCGAACGCATGTGCGCCAGCCTGCGTATATTGTGCAGTATGGGCGATACTTCGCAGAATCTAGTAGGGCGTGAATCAACCGTGGTGCCGGGGCGCTTCGGGGAGCCGATGAGCATCACCCAGGCCGAGTACTCCCGTTCGCATGGGCGCACCTCGTCGGGCAGACCGATGTTCGTCTGCATCCATGGCTGGGGGTCAAACGAGCGCGACCTGGCAGACATGATGAAATATGTGGCCCCCTACAATGATTTCGCATCGCTGCGAGCCCCCTTTACCCTCAGCGATACCGGAGCGGGGGCATACAGCTGGTTTCACGACAGCGTGCCGACCGGCGCCGATCTCGACAGGGACATATTTGCCGCCGCGACGGCCATCGACGGCTGGGTGGAGGCCAACATCCCGGCCGAAAGGGCCGTCGTGCCCATCGGGTTCTCCCAGGGGGGTGCGCTGGCGATACATCTGCTTCGCATCAATCCGGAGCGGTACAGGGCCGTGATCTCCCTGTCCGGATTTCTCGCACCCGGCAAGGTCAAAGGCAGCGCCCCCGCCGACGAACGTCTGGCGGAGCGCGACATACCCGTGTTCTACGGCTACGGGAAGAACGATACGGTAATTCCCAAATACGAGCTTTTCGCCACCTCGGCCTGGTTGGACGAGCACTCGTGGCTGACGGCGAAAAGCTATCCCGGTCTTGATCATTCCGTGAGCCTGGAGGAGTTCAGCGACCTGAGGCAGTGGCTCGTGCTCAACAACATATCCTCCGGCGTGCTGTGATGTGACGGTGCGGGCGTCTGGGACGACGTGCCGCGGGCCGTCGTCGTTCATACGTCCGAATTGGCGTCGACCTGCATCACATGGACGTTTCTTCTCAGCTGCTTCGCTTGGGGACGGGTGATGTTCCCGTTCACCAGCATGTCCTGGATGATGCCCAGCTCGATGGCATACCCCTCGCGTTTCGCCTCCTCGGTCTGCTCGATCGCCTCGGTGGTGGCCCCGATGGTCGGACGGGTCCTCATGGAGGATTCGGCCCGTCGATAGTCCAGCAGAAGTGTCGAGCATTGCTCCGTGTTGTAGGTTCCCCCGCCCATCTCCTCATAGAGGCGGTCGATGACATGCTCTATCGCCCCGAGCTGGACGCGGCGCATGTAGGAGTAGATCTCCTTTTCGCTCACGAGGGGGGCCGTGCGCAGCACCTTGCTGCTGATGCGTCTGGCGATGATGGTGACGCTCCGCTCCATCGCCCGCAGGCGTCCTCGTATCTGGGATACCGTCGGGCCGTTCGACCCGCTCCCCGCCGCGTGGCGCAGCGTGGTCATGATGTGGTCAAGCAGCCGTTCGCATGCCTCGATCTGCAGTTCGCGTTCGCCTTTGCCGCAGGTGGTGTTGGCCTTGGCCTGCGTGAGACGTTCCTTGATGTAGTCCTTCTCCCAGTGGAGGGCCTCTATCTGCAGCTGCTCGAGCCCCTGGGGGTCGAACTCCCCGATTCGTTGGTTAAGCCGGCTTATGCGCTTCGTGTATGAGCCTATGACCCGAAGCACGGCGCGGCGGTTGTCGGGTGTCACGCGGCCGGTGAGTTCCTCCACCGTCTGACGGAGTATGTCTATGGTGATTTCGCCCAGCTCGGTGGAGGTGTCCGCCTTGTCGTTCGGAGCCAGAATCGGCAGGACGAAATTCGCGAGCAGCAGGGTGACGATGATGACCCCCGAGGCGATGAAGACAAGTTCGTCTCGTACGGGGAAGGGATCTCCCGAATTGACGACGTAGGGGATGGTGAACATCAGCGACAGGGTGATGGTCCCTTTGGGTCCCCCGAACGTCATGATTGCCGCAGACCGCCATCGTTGCGCGTTCATTCTTCTCAGACGGTGGGTTTTCTGGTCCTTCGTGAATCGAAGCATGAGGGTGACCCAGAGGAAACGCATCGCGATGACCACGAGCGACACCAGGAGAATGATCCCCAACAGCATGGTGTTGTTTTGCGGCGATCCGTTCCAGCTTGCGCGGACGGTGTCCGGAAGCTGCATGCCGAGCAAGATGAACACGGAGCCGTTCAGGCTGAAGGACAGCACCGCCCATACGCTGGTGGAGACGATATTCGTTCGTGCCACATTGGGGCCTATGCCCGTCTTGTCGAAACGTGTGAACAGCCCGCATGCCACAACCGAGAGAATTCCGGAGACATGGGCGATGTCCTCGGCGCCCAGGTAGACGAGGAAAGGAAGAAAGAGCTCCATGAGAATGCGCGTGGTGGTTGTCTCCCATCCCATGGACCGGAAGGTTTCGAACATCCAGTTCGTGCCGAGTCCCGCGGCAATGCCGACAGCCGCACCTCCGACGAACGAGAGAAGGAACTCCCCCGCCGCGTGCCCGACGGCGAACGTCCCTGTGCTTGCCGCAAGAATCGCGAACTGGAAGCCGACGATGCCGGAGGCGTCGTTGAACAGGGACTCGCCCTGCAGCACTCCTCGCTGACGAACCGTGAGGGCCGCGTCGTTGCTCAGCGAGGAGACGGCCACCGCGTCCGTCGGCCCCAGGGCGGCACCCAGCGCCATTGCCGCTGCAAGCGATACCGCAGGCCAGACGTAGGGGAGGGCGAAGCCTACGGCCAGCATCGTCGCCAGCGCCAGTCCGATGGCCAGCGACAGGGAGACCCTCAATGAGCGCAGAAGCGAGGGCTTGTCGATCTCGTGCGCCTCCAGATAGAGCAGCGGTGCGATGAACAGCACCATGAACAGCTGGGGGTCAAGATGCACCTTGGGGAAGAAGGGAAGCTGAGTGGCCAATGCGCCCAGCGCAATTTGAACGAGGGGAGTGGAGATCTTCGCGATGAACCTGCTGATGAACGATGAGAGCACGACAGCTCCCACAATGCACAGAATAAGTGCGAAAACTGCCACGAATCACCTCCCTGCCGCCTCTTTCCCATTGTCGATTATATGGGGGCGATGCGGACGGTGTGTTACGCCCGCGGCTAGATTCCCCCGCATCGTGCGGCACAGGCGGCGTGCATGCGCTCGTGTCGGCGTCCGGACGGGGTGCGTTCGGGTCCTCGCATGGCGTGGACGTCCTGAGGGGCCGGGTGCAATAGACTGAAGCCATGACACGACAGGATGCGATGAAAGAGGCTTTGCGGCTTGCCCGTTGGTCCGCCGAGGAGGGAGAGGTGCCGGTCGGGGCCGTGCTGCTTGATGCGGGCGGCGCAATCGTGGGGCGCGGACGCAATCTCCGCGAATCGCGTGCCGACCCCCTTGCCCACGCCGAAATCGAAGCGATGAGGGATGCCGCTCATTGCGCCGATCGTGGTTCGTGGAACCTCGACGGGTGCACGCTTGTCGTGACGCTGGAGCCTTGCCCGATGTGCGCGGGCGCGATCCTTGAGACGCACATCGGCTGCGTCGTCTTCGGGGCGTGGGATGCGAAGCTGGGGGCATGCGGTTCGGTGTGGGACATTCTGCGCGATCCTCATGTCGGGCACAAGCCGCAGGTGGTGGGTGGAGTCATGGAGGACGAATGTGCTCGCGTTTTGGGCGACTTCTTCCTGCGAAGGCGTGAGGGGCCGTTCGGTCGCGGGCGCATTCCCGGTTCGGCGCACGCTACCCGATATAGCGGATGATCGCTCGGGCCGCCGCGTTCTTCGCCCATAGCTCCCAGGAGAAATCCACAATGTCAAAGTTCACCGCGGAGGATTGGCTGTGGCGGAACCAGTTGATTCCGCTGCGGATGGATTCGGTGTTCATGCGTGCGAGGTAGGACGATTCACCGCATATCAGAATCGTGGAGACCATGGCCAGATTCGCGATGGTCGCCGTCAGCACCCCGAGGCGGAAGCACAGCTTGTTGACAAGCTGACGTGCCTGTGCGTTGCCTGATTGAGCGGCGGCCGCGAATTCCTCGAAAGTGGATGCCCTGCCGATCAGCGACGAGTACTCCCCCGCGAGGGAGTCGGTGGTCAGGCACTGGGAGCAGCCGGCGTGGCCCATGTAGCACCGTGGGCCTTCGGGATCGACGAGGATGTGGCCCGCAAGACCGTAGCTTTTGTCGGGATAGTCGACCGGCCTGCCCTGATCGAGCAGGGAATAGCCCACGCCGACGCCTATCGTCAGAACGGCGAACCGTGCGATTCCGACACCGTCCCCGAACCAGGCCTCGTACTGCAGCAGGGAGTCCAGATCGTTGAACACCGAGCAGGGCAGGCCGCACTCGGCCTCGAGCAGGCTTGCGAAATCAAGAGGTCTGTCCCAATGCAGGAAGGGCGCATAGGTCACATTCCGGTGTCCTTGGACATGGCCTCCCAGGCAGATTCCCGCGCTGACCGGCCGAGGTTCGAGCCGTCCGGCCGTGTCTCGGACGAGATCGCCGATGCGGGCCGCGATCTCACGGGGGTCGGTCGACGGCAGCGCCGCGGTGATGCAGGGGCTGATAGGCCGGCACAGGGCATCCGTCGCGATGACGCTGACATCCGTGCCGTGGATGTTGATCCCGACGAACGACCGTTGCCCCGCCCGCAGCCTGAGTGCGGTCTGCGGTCTTCCGCGTTGGCTGGACCGTGATCGGTCGACGAACGTCTCGGGGAGCTTTCCCGCGTGTGCGGCATCGTCCGGGCGGTCCATCTCCTCGACGACCCTGGCGTACAGCAGGTCGCTGGTGATTCGGGATACGGCGCCCTGTGACAGGTCGAGCAGCCGGGACAGCGTCGTGCGGGCTATGGGCCCATACTGTGCGATGGCCTGCGCCACGCGGTGCGTTTGTTCGGAGCCGGTAAACCACAGGGGGTCCTCGGACCGAGGAGACGAAGGACGTGTCGTGTGCATGCTGTTCTCCTTCATTGAATTACTTTCCTAAATAATAAAATTACCCGTCTATTACTTTCCGCGACGGAGCGGACCGCGCCGGGTGGGAATGAAATCATGCGCCGCGTATCGTGTTGCCCATCAATGACCTGGGCGACGATGCCCGGTCGACGATGGAAGGAGCCGCATATGAAGGCGAACCCTCAGATGCGAACGGGACTTCCGCGAGCGCTTGCACGAATCATGGCCACGATGTGCGCATTCGCGGTCGTCGGTGCGCTCGCGGGCTGTGGCGTGTCCGCGTCGCAGGTGGTGACGATTGATTTTTTCCAGAGCAAGTCCGAAGCCGCCGACCAGTTCAAGACGATGGTCGCCGAGTTCGAAAAGGAGAACCCGACCATTCATGTCAACGTCAACAATTCGGCAAGCCCACAGACGGATCTGCGCACGCGGTTGGTGAAGAATCGCGCCCCGGATGTCATCAGCATCAATGGAGACATCAACTTCGGCATGTTCGCGGCATCGGGGGTGTTTCACGATTTCACCGACGACCCCCTCGCGGCGAAGCTCAACCCGGGAATGGTGAGAATCGCACGGAACCTTGTGCAGACAACGGATCGTTCCAAGAAGCGGCTGTACGGGCTGCCCTTTTCCGGCAACGCCTCGGGATACATCTACAACAAGACGGTATGGCGCCAGGCGGGCGTCGACCCCGACAATCCCCCCACGACCTGGAGCGGTTTCATCTCGATGCTGCGCACATTCAAGGACAGGGGCATCAACCCCGTTCAGGCGACATATGCGGATGCGTGGACCACCCAGGCGCCGCTGGCCTCGCTTGCGGGCACTCTGGTTCCTGAAAGCGAATACACGCGGCTCAGGCAGGGCGGGACCAGCTTCGCCTCGATATGGACTCAGGCCGCCCGCAAGGAGATACAGCTGTATTCGTATGCGACCGGCAACACCGGGATCACCTACCAGGAGGGAACACAGGAATTCGCCCAGGGGCGGTCCGCCATCCTGCCGCTGGGAACGTATGCCATACCGCAGATCACCATCATCAACCCCCATGCCGATCTCGGCTTCGCGCAGATGCCCGCGACCGATAACCCGAGCGCTCAGGTGCTTGTCGCCGGGGACGATCTGCTGCTTGCCATGGGTGCCAAGACCAGGCATCCTCAGCAGGCCCGTACATTCATCGACTTCCTCATGCGCAAGAAGCAGCTTGACTATTATGCCAAAGCCCAGTCCGCGATAAGCCCGCTGAGGGAGACGTATTTCGGGAACACGGCGCTGGAGGGGCTCGAACCGTTCTTCAAGGCGAACAGGCTCGCCGATTTCTGCGACCACTACATCCCGCCCTCCATCAACATCGGAGGCTATCTGCAGACGATGGTCTCCAGTGGCAACGTCGCCCGGTTCACCAATTCCATGCAGATGGAGTGGAACAAGGTCCAGGCCCGAACCGTCAACAATGAGTAGGGGGAAAATCATGATGTCAATATCTCGTTCCCAGGTCGGCGCCGCTGCGCCGACGCATATGACCGCCAAGCGGGGCGAACGCCGCGGCAGACGCGGATCGTCCCCGTCAAGACGCAGGGTGGACCGCGCATACTACTGGATGGTGGTTCCCGCCGCGGTGGTGTTCGCCGTTTTCCTCTATGTCCCCTTCGCCCAGGGAATCGCCTACTCCTTCACGAACTCGCAGGGCTACGGCGATTTCTCGTGGATCGGTCTGAAAAACTATACGGCCCTTTTCCAGGATGAGCGTGTGGGCCATGCGTATCTGTTCTCGTTCTTCATCGCGATTGTGATCACGATTCTGGTGAACGTCATCAGCATGTTCCTCGCCGTCGCGCTCAACGGCCGGATCTTCTTCAGGAACGGTTTCCGGGCGATCTATTTCATTCCCTACACGCTGTCCGTGCTGGTGATCGGCTATGTGTTCAAATACATGTTCATGACGCCGATCCCGGCTGCGGGCAAGGCCCTGGGAATCGGCTGGCTCTCCCAATCGCTGCTGACGAGCGAACGGTATTCCTGGGTTCCGATCGTCTTCCTTGCGGTCTGGCAGGCGGTGGCCTATTCGGTGCTGATCTATCTGGCCGGTCTGCAGACCATCGATGCGCAGATCTACGAGGCGGCCGCGATCGATGGCGTCAACCCCTGGCAGAACTTCTGGAGGATCACCTTCCCCCTTATCGGCCCGTTCTTCACCATCAATCTGGTGCTGTCCATGAAGAACGCCCTGGGAACATTCGATCAGGTCGTCGCGCTGACGGACGGCGGGCCGAACTCCTCCACCGAAACGGTGACCTACCTCATATGGAAGGGCGGCCTTACCGGCGGCGAATACGCCTATCAGACGGCCAACGCGGTTCTGTTCTTCCTCGTCCTCGCGATTATCGCGTTTATCCAACTGAAGTTCTTCGGCAGCAGGGAAAAGGTCTGAAGGAAAGAAGGCCGCAATCATGACTACAGCATCATTTACCCACGCCCATTCCGGCGGTTCGCGCGCCGGCGGTTCAGCCGGGCACCGCACCCATTCGGTGAACTGGTGGCTTACGGCCGCTGTCGCGGTGCTTTCGCTCACCATTCTGGTCCCTCTCTACTTCACCGTGGTCACGGCTCTGAAGACACCGGCGCAAGCAGGGACGTTCAGCCCGCCGACAACGTGGCAATGGCATAACTTCGCCGACGCATCCGCCAAAGTGGACTATCCCAAGGCGGCGCTCAACTCGGCGATCATCACGGTCGCCGCGGTCGTTCTGACCCTGCTCACCAACACGTTCGTGGCGTATGCGGTGGCCCGGAACATGGACAAGAGGTTCTTCCGCTTCTTCTACTACTTCTTCATCGCGGCCATGTTCGTGCCGTTTCCCGTGATCATGCTGCCCATCGCCAAGCAGGTGGGCCTTATGCACCTGGACAACCAGCTGGGTCTGGTGATTCTGTACATGGTGCTGGGTCTGGGCACGAATCTGTTCATCGCGACGGGATTCATCCGTTCGATTCCCGTCTCCCTCGAGGAGGCCGCCCGCATCGACGGGGCGGGAACCTGGCGAATCTTCTGGACGATCATCTTCCCCCTGATGGGACCGATCAACGCCACCATCGCCATTCTCACGGCACTGTGGGCGTGGAACGACTTCCTGCTGCCGCTGATCGTTCTCACCGATCAGAACAACCAGACCATTCCCCTGGCCCAATACGTATTCAGCTCGCAGTTCGCGACGAACTATCCGATGGCCTTCGCAAGCTATCTCATGGCCATGGCTCCGATTCTGGTCGTCTATCTCCTCGCCCAGAAATGGGTGATCGGCGGCGTCATGAGGGGCGCCGTGAAGTAGGCGGCGCGGGACGGTGCTTTGCCCGTCCCGCGCCGCTCCTTCCACGGCGGTCCCCTCTGCTGCCGGTCCGCCCTGTCGGTGTCCGCCGGCCCGTGGTCCATACCGAGGGCCACATAGTATGTAATTCCCAGAAAGGAAACAGTTCATGGTCACCTCCCAGCGCATGGCTCTTGACGACGCTATTCGCACCAATGGCGCCAGCCCCAATCCATGGTGGGCCAATGCGGTCGTATACCAAATCTATCCCCGGAGCTTTCAGGATTCGAACGGCGACGGGTTCGGCGATCTGCCCGGCATCACCAGCCGGCTTGACTACCTTGCCGAACTGGGCGTCGACGCCTTGTGGCTGTCGCCGGTCTACCGTTCCCCCCAGGACGACAATGGCTACGACATCTCCGATTATCAGGATATCGACCCCCTGTTCGGGACGCTCGCCGACATGGATGAATTGCTCAGGCAGGCCCATCGGCGAGGCATCAAGGTGATCATGGACCTGGTGGTGAACCACACGTCCGACGAGCACGCATGGTTCCAAGCCTCCCGAGACAAGAACGATCCTCACGCGGACTGGTACTGGTGGCGTCCCGCCAGACCGGGTTGTGAGCCGGGAGCTCCGGAGGCGGAACCGAATCGGTGGGGGTCGTATTTCGGCGGGTCGGCCTGGCGTTTCGACCCCGTGCGGGGCGAATACTACCTGCACCAGTTTTCCTCGAAACAGCCGGATCTGAACTGGGAGAACCCCGATGTCAGGCAGGCCGTCTTCGACATGATGAACTGGTGGATGGATCGGGGCATCGACGGATTTCGCATGGATGTGATCGTCATGATCTCCAAGCAGGTGGATGCCCGGGGCAGGCTGCCCGGCGAGGCGGGCGGCGACATCGCCGACGGTCCTGTCGGCGCCGAGGGGTTTTCCGATCCCGCGCCCTGGACGACCGATGGTCCGCGCCTGGACGAGTTTCTCAAGCAGATGCGCAGAGAGGTTTTCTCCGGCCGCTCGGGCTATCTTACGGTTGGCGAGGCGCCGGGTCTGTCGGCGAAGCGAACGGGCGTCATCTCCGATCCCGCACAGTCCGAATTGGACATGCTGTTCCTGTTCGAGCAGGTGAACATAGACCAGAACGGCTCCAAATGGGATATTCTGCCTTTCGCGGTCCCTAAGCTGCGTTCGGTCATGCGAGACCAGCAGGAGGCGGTCGCCGCTCGGGGATGGGCGAGTCTGTATTTCGACAACCATGATCAGCCCCGGGTCGTCTCCCGCTGGGGGGATACCAGCAGCGAGGAGATGCGTTCCCGCTCCGCCAAGGCACTGGGTCTCGTCCTGCACATGCACAGGGGCACCCCCTACATCTACCAGGGCGAGGAACTGGGCATGACGAACGCAGGATTCACCCGATTGGACCAGTACCGCGATCTCGAATCCATCAACATGTATCATCAGCGGGTGGATGAGGCCCATGTGCAGGGCGCGCAGTCGATGCTGCACTCCCTGGGCGTGATGAGCCGAGACAACGCTCGCACGCCGATGCAGTGGGATTCCTCCGTTTTCGCGGGTTTCACCGATGCGGCTGCGGCCGTCCGGCCCTGGATGTGCGTCAATCCCAATCATGTGTCGATCAATGCCGAGGCGCAGCGTGGAGACGATGACTCGGTCCTTGCCTTTTATCGTGAACTCATCAGGCTGCGGCACGACAATCCCGTGGTCGCGGCCGGAACGTGGAAGCCCCTTGACGAGCACGACGAGCATGTGTATGCGTTTACGCGCTCGCTGGAGGATGCGCCCGACGGCGGCCATGCGGTTACACTTTCAGCGAAACCCTCCCTTGCCCACGGCGCGGGGTGTGAGCCGCTGGTCGTCGTCGCGAATCTCAGCTCCGCCGTCGTCGACATCCCCGAACAATCCCTCGCGCTTCTGCGCCGTGGCGTGTGTGATCGCACCGGAGATCACAGGAGTTCCGCCTCCCGCGCCGTCCTTATCGGCACCTATGGTCCCGACCATGCAATCGAATCGGTGAGAGGGGGGAAACTGGCCCCCTGGGAGGCGTTCGTGTGCCGTGTGGGGGAGCGGTGAGCCGAGTCATGGGACCCCTGGGGGCAATCCATTTATGATATAGCTGGATGTATGAGACGTTACGCACGCAACAGCAAGCGGCGGGAGTGCTCCGACCTTCCCGCCGCGGGAACGGGGTACCGTGGGACGGCTGATTATTGTATCGAATAGATTGCCCATGTCCTTGGATACGGAGGACGATGGATCGTACACGCTTCGCCAGAACATCGGCGGATTGGCGACGGCCATAGGTCCTTACCACAAGGAGCACCATGATTGCCTGTGGGTGGGGTGGAGCGGGAGCGCCGCCGAAGACAATAGCGAGGACGAACTAAAACGGGTCCGAAAGGCCTACGAGGACCGGCGTTGTGTGCCGATTTTCCTCAGCCAGCACGAGATCGACGGATACTATGCGGGTTTTTCGAACGACACCCTGTGGCCCCTGTTCCACGATTTCGGGCATGAGGCGACTTTTGACCCGGAGGACTGGCAGGTCTACTGCGAGGTGAACCAGCGTTTCGCCGACGTTCTGGCTCCGCTGATACACAAGGGCGACACCATCTGGATTCAGGACTATCATCTGATGCTCCTGCCCAGGATGCTCAGAGAGCGATTTCCCCAGACGGCCATCGGGTGGTTCCTCCATGTCCCCTTCCCCAGCCCCGAGATCTTCCGGTCGCTGCCGTGGAGCCGTGAGATCCTTGAAGGCGTGCTGGGCGCCGATCTTCTGGGGTTTCATACGGTTGACTACGCCGCGAGCTTCAAAGCCGCAGTCGGCGTCCTGCTCAACTACGAGTGCCCCGATTCCGGCGCCATCACCCTGCCGGACGGCCACGTTGCGACCGTGGACGCCTTTCCCATAGGAATCGACTACAACCTGTACAGCCGCACCGCCAAATCCACCCTCGCGCGTTCCATGCGCATGGGGATCGAGCAGGCGGCGGACAAGCGCCCCGGTCGGGTCAGACGCTACCGCGTCGCCCTTTCGGCAGAAGGGGACGCCGTGGCCGAGGCCATCAAAAAGGAAGGCTCCTGGTGGAGCCACAACATTCGCGAGGAGCTTCCCGAACTCACCCTCGCCCGTTCGGCCGTGACCGACAGAAGCAACAAGGTCATCGTCTCCGTGGACAGGCTTGATTATACGAAAGGCATACCCGAGCGCCTGCGCGCTTACGAGCGCATGCTGGAGAAGTACCCTGAATGGACGGGACATGTCACCTATTATCTGCTGGCCACCCCGTCGCGGGAGAAAGTCGAGACGTACAAACGGCTCAAGGAGCAGGTGGATCAACTTGTCGGCCAGATCAACGGACGGTATTCCCTCCTGTCCTGGACGCCGATCCACTACATCACCCGGTCTCTGCCGATCAAACCGGTCTGCGGCATATATGCGGCCGGTGATGTCGCTCTGGTCACGCCTCTGCGCGACGGCATGAATCTGGTCGCCAAGGAATACCTCGCCTGCCATGACGGGCGTTCCGGCGCTCTGGTGCTGTCGGATATGTGCGGCGCGGCGCGGGAGCTCACCCAGGCGTTCATCGTCAATCCCTATGACACGGAAGCCGTCGCCGAGGCGCTGCATGATGCCCTGGAGATCGATCCGGCCGAATCGCGTCGCCGCAACATCTGCATGCAGGCCATACTGAAGGTGCGCACCGCGAGCTCATGGTGCACCGGCTTCCTGTCCGCTCTGCGCCAGGTTACCGACCCGAGCCTTGCGGACCGACGTCTGCGCATGGATCAGCGCGACGGGATGATGAGCCAGTGGAGCGTGGCGAAGCGCCGGCTGCTGCTATGCGACTATGACGGCACCCTGACCCCGTTGGTGCGTACGCCTGCGAGGGCGAAGCCGACGCGCGCGCTCGCGTCTCTGCTCCGACGCGTCGGATCCCAGCCCGGGGTCGATCTGGTGATTGTATCGGGTCGCAGCCACGAGACCATGGAGCAGTGGTTCGGGAATCTTCCCGTCAGCATGATCGCTGAGCATGGGGCCTGGAACAAGGACTGCAGGGAAGGCGCACACGCGACGTGGCTGCGATCCGCAGGCCTGCCCGAGGCCTCCCGCTGGAAGCCGGTTGTGCGCTCCCTGATGGATGATGCCGTGGTCCGCGCGCCGAAATCGTTTGTCGAGGTGAAGGATGACGCCATGGCCTGGCATTATCGACTTACCGATGGCCGTCATGCCGAATCCGCGCGTCAGCTTCTGCTGGACGACCTGCGCAGAGTCGTTTCCGATTTGGGTCTGAGGATCATGGAGAATGCGAAGGTCGTCGAGGTGTGCCCGGTGGTGACGAGCAAGGGCAATGCGGTCGGACCGCTCGTGGAGAGCGGGCTTTACGACTTCGTGCTGGCGATCGGTGATGATGTGACCGATGAGACGATGTTCTCCGTGGTTCCCGAACCCGGATGGACGATCAAGGTCGGGGCAGGCATCACGAAGGCCAGATCGAGGTTGCTCGACTCGGCCGCATTCCAACGACTGCTGAGCTACCTGGCAGCCCAGTCCCAGGCCTGCGCGCTCGAATCCGATTAACGTTCGGTGACCGGCCGTCCGCGACTCCCGCGGCCCTGCCGTCCCCAAGGCGTCAGCGTGTGATGAGACGCGGCGCCAGGAGCGTGTGGTGGGTCTCGTTGCGTATCCGTCTGATTCGTTCCATGGCAATGCGCACCAGCTCATGGGCAATGTCTTGAGTGGGCTGCTCCAGCGAGGGGAAGCCAAGTGATTGTGCGGGGGCCGTGTTGTCAAAGCCCGTCACCGCGATGCCTGTGCTGTGCGGCAGTGAGGTGAGCGCCCCCGTCGCAAGAGTGTCGCTGACGCAGACTATCGCGTCGATGCAGGTTTTTCTGGACATGAGTTCACGGCAGGCGATTTGCCCCGATCGTATGTCATCCTGCGAGTATGCCAAGTAGTCGGATATGCTGGACGGATCGCATAGCTTCGCCTGCTCCATCGTTTCTTGCCATCCTCGTTTACGATCCGTACCGGTTCCGGATGGTTCCGGCCAGCCGAGAAAACCGATGTGCCTGTGTCCGGTGAGTATGAGGTGACGTGTCATGTCGGCAATGCCCCGCCTGCCGTCGACGTCGACCCACGCGATATCGGGATCCGAGAGATCGTGTCCCCAGGGGCGTCCGAAAAGCACAAAGGCCTGTCGATGATCGGTGAGCCATGCGATTCTGGGATCGTGGTGCTCCGTGTCCGTGAGGATGAAGCAGTCGACATCGCCTCCCGCGATAAGCGACCGGTATTGTCGAATTTCGTCCGTTTTTGAATCCGTTTTGTAGAGCATGATTCTCAGTCCGCTTCTGTCCGCTTCGCTGACCAGGGCGTGGAGAAGCAGGTCGTATATCGGTGAATACCCCGTTGGGGCGATGCCTATGGCGAGCGTATTGCTTTTGCGGGTGCGCAGCCGACGGGCTGAGGCATTGGGTGTGTATCGTAGTTTTTCCACTGCGGATTCGACCTTTTTGCGAGTCATGTCCTTGACGATCTCGGGTTGGTTGAAATAGTTCGAGACGGTTTGTGGCGATACGCGAGCTTCGGCTGCAACGTCCTTGATGCTGACCATGGGTGCCTTCCGTACGCATGTCGGGTTACGGGCGAATCCGACGACTTGACAGTATGAGATATCAGGCTCTATATTAGTATAGAAATTTGAACGTAACAATTCCGGCTGTCGACGATGACGCATTCTTGTAGGTCATGAGAGGAGCGCATATACGGCAGTCGGTGTTTTATGGTTCAATTTTGTAACGTTAAAATCAATTCGAGGAAGAATGATGAAAACACACAACAGGGCAATGATGCTCAGCGCGGCTGCGTTTTCCGTCGTCGCGCTTCTCGCGGGGTGTGGCTCGGGAGGATTCGATGCAGGCCCGCAAACCGCATCGGGAGCATTGACGTCGAACGCGTCGAAGGAGCTGACCGTTCTTATCGCATCATCCGGGGATCCCGAAACCCAGGCGGTCACCACAGCCGTTCAGACATGGGCGTCGAAAAACGGCCGCAAGGCGAAAGTAACCGTCGCCAATGATCTTAATCAGCAACTGTCCCAGGGATTCGCGTCAGGATCCCCGGCGGATGTTTTTTACCTTGCGCCCGAGCAATTGGCCGGATACGCCTCCAACGGCTCATTGCTTGCCTATGGCGATAGAATCGGCGACAGAGGCGACTATTATCCGAGCCTTTTGCAGAGCTTGACCTATAAAGGCAAGCTGTACGCCATTCCCAAGGATGTCTCGACTCTGCAGCTCGTGATCAACGACACCCTGTGGAAGCAGGCCGGACTGACGAATGCCGATTACCCGAAGAGCTGGAAGCAGCTGGAGAGTGTGGCCCGCAGGTTGACGACCTCTGAACATAAGGGTTTGGTGTTCACTGCGGAATATGCGCGCGTGGGAGTTTTCATGGCGCAGGCGGGTGGAGGATTGGTCAGCAAGGACGGCACGAAGGCGACCGCAAGCTCTCGCGCGAGCATAGCCGGTCTCACCGAGGCACGAAGGCTCTTGACGTCGGGTTCGGCGGCCTATGCCTCCGATCTTGGTGCAGGGTGGGGCGGCGAGGCGCTGGGCACGGGTAAGGCCGCCATGGCGATTGAGGGGAATTGGGTGGCGGGTGCCTTCGCAAAGGATTATCCAGCGCTGAAGTACGACGTCATCCCCTTGCCTGCAGGGCCTGCCGGAAAAGGAACGATGCAGTTCACCAACGGCTGGGGAATCGCAGCCGATAGCCCTGATCAACAGGGTTCCATCAGCCTGGTCAGGTATCTCTCCAGCGATGCGTGCGTTATGCAATTCGCCAAAGCTTTCGGGATCATGCCCGGAAACAGGAAACTCGCGGCACAGTGGAAGACCGAGTATCCCCGATTGGCTGCGTTTAGTGATGGACTGGACTACTCGATCGGCGTTCCCACGCTGAAAGGCGCGAGCACGGTTGTTGCAGATTTCAATTCACAGCTTGCGCAGCTGAGAACTGTTGCTCCCGAAACGATTCTGGACAAGACACAGACGAATCTCGATTCTCTTATCAGGTAACGCAACGGCATGCTGCAGGTTTCGGCAACCTGCGGCGCGCCGATTCACAGGTACGAAAAGGTGGAGGCGAATGCGATGATGACTGGTGCCGTGCATGGGGTCAGCAGCCGGAGAAAACATGGTTCGCAAAGGTTGGACACGAAAAACGAGCAGTTCGCCGGATGGCTGCTGTGCATGCCGATGGTGATAATCCTTGGGCTGTTTCTTGTTGTGCCGATACTGATGGCGCTATGGGTGAGCTTTTCCGATTGGGCCGGCCGGGGAAGTCCGTTCTCCTCCACTGTCCATTTCGTCGGGGTCGACAATTATGAATCCGTGCTTGCGACGCCGGGTCTTTCCCAAAGCGATTTTGGCACGGCCATCAGGAACAATGCATGGTACACGCTTCTTGTGGTTCCGATGCAAACGCTGATCAGTCTTCTCCTTGCGGTGATGGTGAATCGGAAGATACTGAAGGCGCGGGGATTCTTCCGCACTGCCTTCTATTTTCCATCCGTCACCAGTTCGGTGGCGATAACTGTTCTGTGGATGTTCCTGTTCGGCGCCAGCGGCTCAATCAATGCGGTTCTGGCGTGGTTTCACGTAAAGGGACCCAACTGGTTCAATGATCCACGAGGTCTTCTTCATCTGCTTGCGGGTGCGCTCGGTGTTCGACAGGGCCCGGCGGCGCTTACAGGGCATGGTTTCCTCGGTATCAGTTGGTGGGATTGGCTGTCGGGCCCTTCCGTCGCCATGTTCGCCATCATTCTCATGGTTACTTTTACCACGTCCGGCACCTTCATGCTTATGTTTATCGCGGCGTTGCAGAGCATAGGGGACGGCACTGAGGAGGCCGCGGTCATGGACGGTGCGAATACGTGGCAGCGGCTCTGGAAAATCACCGTTCCACAATTGAAGCCGACGATTTTTACGGTGATAACCCTGGGAATTATCGGGACGTGGCAGGTGTTCGACCAGATCTATACCGGGACCAAAGGAGGCCCTTCCAAGACAACGCTTACGCCTGCGTATCTGTCCTACACCGCAGCGTTTGACAATCAACAGTGGGGGCAGGGCGCTGCCATGGCATTCGTGCTTTTTGTCATCATCGTTGCACTGACATGGGTTCAGCGGCAGATCATGGCGGAAAGGAAGATGTCGCGAAAGACGCTCGCCCGATACGCGGCAATGAAGGCCGAAGCGAGGGCATTGTCTGCCGCGGGTGCAGGTCTGTGCCCTCCTTCCCCGGCAAGGCTGGCCGATGGCGGCCTCGCACATACGAACCCAAAGGAATCGTGATGTCCATGACCCACAGTGCTGCCGTTCGCCCTGAACGACGTCGGGAGAATGATCACGGGAGGAGGGACGCCCCCCGGTCGGTGTCCCCGCCGCGCGTCGCGTGGGCCTCCCTCGTTTTCTCTCTGCTGCTTGTCGTTCTCGCCATTATCTACATAGCGCCGTTTATCGTGCAGATTGCCACGTCATTCAAAACGGATGCCGATGCCTCTGCCCATCCGGTTTCCCTTATCCCTGAGAACTGGACGACCGCAGCATACACAAAGCTTTTTGTGAATTCGGATTTTCCCTTGTGGTTCACAAACTCGGTGATAGTGACGGTCGCCGTGACATGCGGCCGGGTTCTCTTTGATTCCATGGCCGGGTATGCCCTTTCTCGATTGCATTTCTACGGACGTGACTTTCTTTTCGCGATGCTGGTTGCTGTCATGAGCGTGCCGATGGTCGTGCTGCTGATCCCCAAATTCCTCATTATTAAAACACTGGGAATATATGACAGTTATGCCGGCATGATTCTGCCCCTTCTGATTGATGCCAGCGGCGTGTTCATCATGAAGAACTTCTTCGAATCCATACCCAGAAGCATCGAGGAACAGGCGATGATCGATCGCGCGGGGATTTTTCGGATTTTCTGGTCGATCGTGCTCCCCATGGCGCGCCCGGCTATCGTCACGATCACCATCCTGTCGTTTCAGGGATCGTGGAATGAGCTTTCGCATTTCATCGTCTCGGCGCAGTCGCCGGCTCTGACGACCCTCACCAAGGGTGTCGCTTCGCTGGCGAGCGGTCAGCTGAGCGCAGGCAGCCAGTACCCGGTTAAGTTGGCCGCCGCAGTGGTGATGACGGTTCCCGTGGCCGTTTTGTTTTTCATATTCCAAAAGAGAATCATGAATTCCAGTGAAGGATCAGTCAAGGAGTAGCTGTGACGCGACGGTGCCGGGAAGGCAACGCCATGCAGCCAACCAACGAGCAAGGAATGGATGTAGGTATCGTTATGAGCGCAATACAACGAGACGAACACAATCGTCAACCCTGGATGCATGATCGCAGAGTGCTTGTCGCCGCGCCGTCGCAATTGTGGTGCTCCCATGACGGGAGCATTGCGCAGAGTGGCGTCAATGGATTCTATGTGGCGGACACTCGTATCCTTTCAGGTGTGGGCATATGCGTCAATGGTGTTCCCCCCGAGCCGATCGGCTGGCGGGAGGTAGGCTCGGGAGCCTCGCAGGGAAGCTATATCGCACGTAACGTCGCAGATGAGTGCGTTGACCCGGCGGTGCGCATCGACGAGAAGCGGCTGCTGGAACCGGACGCCCTTCATCTCGGTTTCTCGCTGACCAGTGGTGTGGAGCGTGCACTCGATATTGACTTGCGCATTGCACTGCATCTTGATTTCTCGGACATGCAGGCCATCAAAGGCGGTTCCGTGGATGGCGGTCATGCGCAAAGGCATGAATTGACCGTCCTCGCCGAAAAGGACGGATTGCGTATCGGCGCCGGTTCAACGACGGTTCGGGTGCGGTGCGGCGAGGCAGGCTCTGCAGCCATCGGGAACGGCGTATGCGAGTGCGCATGGAAAGTCCATGTTCCGGTGAGGGGGGAGTGCAGCCTGAGTGTGGATATCGACGTCGACGCTCCCGATAACGTTGTCGTCGGTGTTCGCGGCAAGGCACCCTGGTCGGATTTCCACGCTCCGGATTCACATGACGACCTTTCGCATTGGGTTGCACAATCGTTGCAGGATCTTGCCGGTTTGCGCATGTCGATTCCGCAGCTTCCCGAAGAGGAGTTCCTTGCTGCGGGGGCGCCGTGGTTCTTTACGCTTTTCGGCAGGGATTCACTCTGGGCAGCGCGATTCATGCTGCCGGTCTCGCCTCAGACGGCTGTCGGGACATTACGGATATTGGCACATTTCCAGGCGAATGAATCCGACGCCCGGACCGCCGCGGACCCGGGGAAGATGCCGCATGAGCTGAGAGCGGAGAGGGTGCGATCCTCCGGCGCGTTCGCTGGCAGTGGCATGGATCTTCCGCCTCTGTACTATGGGACGGTTGACGCCACTGCCCTGTGGATCATTCTCTTTGCTCAGGTTCATGATTCTTCCGAGCGGCCGGAGGCTCTTGCCGATCTTGTTCCCCACCTTGAGCGTGCATTGGCGTGGCTGGTCGATTGGGGGGATTGCGATGGTGACGGGTTTGTGGAATACCGTGACGCTTTCGGGCATGGGCTGAGCAACCAGGGATGGAAGGATTCGGGCGACTCCATACGCTGGAATGATGGACACATCGCTGAGGGGCCCATCGCCTTGTGCGAGGTTCAAGGCTACGCCTATCAAGCTGCGCGGGAGGGCGCCCGCCTGCTGGATCTGTACGGCAGGCCCGGTTCGCAGAGGCTTCGGGGATGGGCTGAACGACTCAAGACTCGTTTCAACGAACGCTTTTGGGTTCATGATGGGTCGGGAAGATATCCGGCGATCGCTCTCGACGGCAGAAAAAACCCGGTGGACTGTCTTACGAGCAATATCGGGCATCTTCTGGGGACGGGGATCCTTGACGGTTCTGGTGTGCATGATGTCGTGCTGCGTCTGATGTCCCCTGAATTGAATTCCGGTTACGGCATCCGCACCATGAGCTGTCGTGCATCGGGCTACTGGCCTCTGAGCTATCACTGTGGTTCCGTGTGGGCGCACGACAGTGCAATAATCATGGATGGACTCTACAAGGAAGGGTATTGCGATCAAGCGCAGGAAATCGCAGGGGGATTGATTCGTGCCGCCCGTCTGTTTGACTATCAGATGCCCGAGCTGTATTCGGGGGATTCGTTTCCCCAAAGACCGGTTCCGTATCCCGCGGCCTGTCATCCCCAGGCGTGGTCCGCCGCTGCGGCGATAGCCGTGTGGCGTGTGATGACAAGCGGTTCATCTCGCCGGTCATGATCTGTATTACCATAGGCTTACTTTGATGGAACTGTTCCCTCAATGGTGTTACCATCCCACGTCTGGTGAGAAAGAATCATGTCTAGAGAACAAGGCCGCAGGCTGCACGACTCAATTCGTACCAACGGCGCCACCCCCAATCCCTGGTGGGCGAATGCGGTGGTGTATCAGATATATCCGCGCAGCTTCCAGGACAGCAACGGTGATGGATTCGGCGATCTGAAGGGGGTGAAGGAACGGCTGGATTATCTCGTCGACCTCGGCGTCGACGTCATCTGGCTCAGTCCCGTGTATGAATCCCCCCAGGACGACAACGGCTACGACATCTCCGATTACCGCAGCATCGACCCCAGATTCGGCACCCTGTATGACATGGATGATGTGATCGCCGCCGTCCACGAACGTGGCATGAAGATAATCATGGATCTGGTCGTCAACCACACCTCGGACGAGCACAAGTGGTTCCAGGCCTCCCGCCATGGCGACCCTCACTATTCGCAGTGGTATTGGTGGCGGTCCGCGAAGCCGGGGCACACCCCGGGTGTCCCCGGGTCGGAACCAAACAATTGGGGCAGTGATTTCGGCGGTTCCGCGTGGCAGTTTGACCCTGTTCGGGGAGCTTATTATCTGCACAGTTTCGGCGTGAAGCAGCCAGACCTCAACTGGGAGAATCCGGATGTGCGAAACGCCGTCTATGACATGATGAACTGGTGGATGGATCGGGGCATCGACGGTTTCCGCATGGACGTGATCACGCTTATCTCCAAGCCTGTCCGCGAGGACGGATCCCTGCCTGACGGCGAGCCCGGGGAAGACGGTTTCGCCAACGCGAAACTGGCCTGTGCCGACGGACGCCGGCTTGACGAGTTTCTTCGGGAGCTGCACGACAGGGTTTTTGGCGGGCGTGACGGATACCTCACTGTCGGCGAGGCCCCGGGCATCGATCCTCGACGCAACATGCAGATCACGAATCCTGCTGATGACGAGCTGGATATGCTTTTTGTTTTCGGGCATATGGAGTTTGACGCGCAGGGGAGCAAATGGAAGCCCCGCGCGCTCGACATCGTCGCTTTGAAAAGCATCATGGAAGAGAACCAGAAGGCGGTCGACGAGGTCGGTTGGGGAAGTCTGTTCTTCAACAACCACGATCAGCCACGGGTGGTGTCCCGGTGGGGAGACACGAGCTCCGAGGGGATGCGCGCGCTGTCCGCCAAGGCCCTTGCCCTGGTCCTGCACATGCATAGGGGCACCCCCTACATCTATCAGGGCGAGGAGTTGGGCATGACGAACGCCGGGTTCACCAAGCTCGATCAGTACCGGGACGTCGAGTCGCTGAACCTCTACAAGTTCCGGGTTCTGTCGGAGGGGCTCTCCACTCATGATCAGGTTCTTTCGGCGTTGGCCATGCGCAGCCGCGACAACGCCCGAACGCCCATGCAATGGGATTCGAGCAGGTATGCCGGCTTTTGCGATCCCCGATCCTCGGTCCCACCGTGGATGGAGGTGAATGGCAACGGGGGGTATATCAATGCGGATGCCCAGCGGCGCGATCCCCATTCGGTTCTCGCCTTCTACAAGGAGCTCATCCGGCTGCGCCATGAATACCCAGTGGTTTCCGCGGGGCGATGGGAGCTGATCGACAGGAACGACAGGCGGGTGTATGCGTTTGTCCGAACGCTTGATACCCCCGACGCCGACGGCATGGGCCGTGACGGTTCCTTGCCGAGCATGCCGACCCGTGTCGTCGTCGTTGCCAATCTCACCAGTGGAACGGCTTTTCTGCCTCCGCAGGTGGCGGGGACGCTCGGCTTGGATGCCTCCTCCTTTGCCTTGAAGTCCGAGGGCGCCGGATCCATCGATGTGGATGACATCCTTATCAGCACATATTCCGGTTCCCAGACGCTCACGTCGCTGCTTGTCGGAACCCTGCAGCCGTGGGAGGCGTTCGTCTACGTCGTGGAACGTGAGCGGGTGCAGGCATGAATGGCAGTGCGTGGCATGGTGACGGCGGTGCATGGTGACGGCTGGTGTGGTGTGACGGCTGGTGTAGTGATGACAGGCGGGCAGTAGGGCACGTGGCGCCATCGGCCACGCGGCCGCGCGTCGGGCGGGTCTGCGCGGCAGGTGGCCCAGGGGTCGGCACTCACCGTCGATGGGCGCGACGGGTGCGCCGGTGCGGTGGTGCGCGATGACCGCGCTGTCGCTCCGTGCCCCATTCAGCAGGTGGACGCGGGTGTGGCGATCGCGGGCGCACAGGGCATAATAATCCTATGCACAGCGATGATGTCAAACGATACCTTTCCCGGGACCATGCCGCGGATCTTCAGGCCGCCGTGCGGCGGCTCGACGGAACCGTCCGGCATACCGAAGTCATCCCCTCCACCGTTCTCAGCACACAGACGGGATACACCGTTATTCTCAAGCCGGAGAATCTGCAGCTTACCGGATCCTTCAAGATTCGCGGGGCATACAACAAGATCGCATCCCTGCCGCAGGATTCGCTTGACCGCGGGATCGTCACCGCATCGGCCGGCAACCATGCGCAGGGAGTCGCCTACGCCGCACGTGAGCGCGGGGCCCAGGCGACCATCGTCATGCCGCAGATCACCCCGCCGTTGAAGGTGGACGCGACCAGGGCCTACGGGGCGCAGGTCGTGCTGCACGGGGATGTGTTCGACGAGTCCGCAGCCTATGCCGCCGAATTGAGCGAACGTCAGGGAATGATCTACGTGCCGCCCTTTGACGACTATGACGTGATTTGCGGTCAGGGAACGATTGCCATGGAGATCCTTGAGGATGTCCCGGATGTGACGGACATCATCGTTCCTCTTGGCGGGGGAGGTCTGGGCGCGGGCGTCGCGCTCGCCGTGAAGACATTCAAACCGCAGGTGCGGGTCATCGGGGCCATTCCCGAGGGTTCCCCCGCATACAAGGATTCCCTCGAGGCCGGGCGTGTGGTTCCTGCGGGTCAGGTGGTGACCTCGGCGGAGGGTGTGGCCGTCAAGCGTCCGGGGGACCTCCCCTTTGCGCTCCTCAATGAGCTGCTCGACGATGTGGTGACCGTGAGCGAACGTGACATCAATGAGATGATCGTGCTGATGCTGGAAAAGCACAAGCTGGTTGTCGAGGCTGCGGGCGCCGTTCCCCTGGCGGCCCTGGAGCATCTGAACCTGCGCTCGCGAGCCTTTGCGTCGGCCCACGGCACGCACGTGATCGTTCCTGTGGTGTCGGGAGGGAACATCGACACGGTGACGATCGGAGCCGTCATTCAGAAGGGCATGATCGCGCGCGGGCGAATCATGAATTTCGAGGTCGAACTGCCGGACGTGCCCGGTCAGCTCGTCAAGGTCGCCATGCTTCTCGCTCAGGAGCGCGCCAATGTCATTGCGCTGGATCACGACCAGTTCAAGGCGTCCGGGCACTATACGAATGCGGTGTCGCTGGGGGTGACGGTGGAGACCAATGGGCCGGACCATATCGACCGGATCCTCCGAACGCTGGAAGACAACGGTTTCCAGCCCAAGCGCATTTACTGATCACCACATTGCATCGGGCCGGCAGCGACCGGGCTCCCGCCGCGCCGGCGCATGGGATCCCGGTCGCTGCCGGCCCGATGCTTATATCGCGCGCATACGGGAGTCTTACCCGCGTCGGCGGAGTGGGAGTGTGTGCTATTTGCCCGTTATGGTTTCCTCCACGAGCCGAGGGAGCGCGGTGGCTATGTCCTCGCGGATAAGCCTTGTGGCGAGGCGGTCATACTGGGTTTTCCCCATGTTCATGATGGTGATGGGGACCCCGGCCTGTGCGGCCACGGGGACAAGCGATGCCGCCGGGAACACCTCGAGCGTGGATCCGATCACCCAGAACTCGTCGGCCCTCGAGGCCAGTTTCATGGAACGTTCCATGGCGCCTTCCGGCAGCATCTCCCCGAAATAGACGACATCGGTCTTGATGATGCCATTGCAGGGCATGTTGCCTTTGTATGGCAGCGTGCGGTGGCAATGGGGATCGGGCTCCTTGTCGAGATTGTTCATGATGTCCGCGGTTGCATACCTTGCGTGACATTTCATGCAGTGCGACGTCCCGATCGTACCGTGCAGATTGACGATTACCTTGTCGGAGTTCCCTGCTTTTTCGTGCAGCGCATCGAAATTCTGCGTGGCCAGCAGGGAGAGCATGCCGGCCCGTTCGAGTGTGGCCAGAGCCTTATGAGCGGTTCCTGGCTTCGCGTTCCAGACAGGCGACTCCTTTTGCCAGCGCCAGGAGTATTCCCTGTCCCTTTCGCTGGAGAGGAATCTGTCCAGGTCGTATACGCTCATCTGCTCCGGATGCTGCGTCCATACTCCCTGCGGGCCGCGGAAATCGGGTATTCCGGCCGAAGTGGAAATTCCGGCCCCTGTCAGTACCGCTATATTCTTTGTCATATATACAGGCTTACCACGTGAGTGTTATGCCGGGAGGATGGATGCCGGCGGTGTTGGTCGCGGGCGTGCGCCGTCGTTCGCGGCGTTGTGCGGCGACGGATGCACGTTCGGTGTTCAGGATCTTGCCTCGCACGTGCGCCGTCATTCGCGGCGTTGTGCGGCGATCCGCCGGGCGGAGGCGGAGGGTCCATGCTCGCTACGCATGTGTGCCCGGTGACCGAGCGCCCCCGTTCCCGATGATGTTCTCCACAGTGCGCTCCGCTCGCCGGCTCGGTGCGAGGTGTCATGTGGAATCCGTCTGGTGGCCCCATACGCGCGCTCACCCCCCCGCCATGACACAAGCTGCGCCGCCTGTGTGGAGGTGGCCCCATACGCGCGCTCATCCCCGTTCGCTCATCCCCGTTCGCCCATATCGGGCGGCTGGTCCCTTACCCGCATTTTCAGATGGAATCATGGGCGACATGAATGTGTCCGCATTGGTGCGGGCCATGCCGCTCTCCCGCAATCGCGGTTCCGTGTCGTTGTAGGGGCGTGATCGTGCGGGCATCGATGACGACACGCCGGTGAATGTCATTTCTCGTTACTGTCAAACGCGAAAAACTGGATTAATGTTGTACGTAGCGATTGTTTTCGCTGTTTGCGACACGCTGAGGAAACTGTGCTATTGCAGTGTTTCCTCGCTTTTGCATGCCTATCGATTTGCTTTGTCTGGCATTCACGTGTAAGTTTATCTCTTGCTGCTCAACACAGCGTCCTTCTCCTAGAGAGAACGGAAGCCTGTTGGTGTGGTGGTGGTTTGAGAACTCAAGAGCGTATTTGTACTACTTTTTATAGTCAATGATAATTGCCAGTCCGATGCCCGCCCCGTGTTGTGCGGGGTACCCGATGGGGTTTGATGGGTGTC
>JALCNP010000016.1 GCA_022649135.1 Bifidobacterium sp. | reverse complement strand
TGTCGTCGCCCTGGCCATCGTGTTCGGCGCGATCGCCTCGATCATCAGCTGGATCTCCGGCCCCTCGCGCGGCCTGCTCGACGCGGCGGAGGACGGAGCCCTTCCCGCCTACTTCCGCAGAACGAACGGGAACGGCGCCTAATCGGGGATCCTCATACTCATGGGCATCATCGTCACCGTCCTGGCGAATCTGTACATCATCTTCCCCACCGGAGTGTCCATGGTCTTCTCCCTGCTCATCGGGATGGCGGTGGCGCTCTACGTGGTCATGTACATCCTCATGTTCGCGGCGAGCATCAACCTGCGCCGCCTGCACAAAACCGGACACAGCGGCTACCGTGCGCCCGCCCTGTATCTCATGGCGGGTATGGGGATCGTGGCCTGCATCTGCGCCTTCGTGATGACCTTCGTACCCGCGGCAGGCCAGTCCGGGATACCTGCGGCGCTGTACCCGGTGATCGCCGCGCTCGTCGTGGCGGCCCTCTCAGCCCCCAGCCTGGTTCTTTACCACGTGGCACAGCACGGCAAAGCCACGAGCGCGGCGGCACCGGCGACCAGATAAGCGGCAGCGCCGCGGCATGCCGTCGATTACGACAATCGATTACGACGCGGGATCGGCCGCAGTCCGGGAAAAGAAGCGGCCCCTCATCCACAGGGCCACATACACAAGGCCGAGAAGCGCCGGAACCTCAACAAGGGGACCGACGGTACCGGCCAGGGCCTGTCCGGATCTGACGCCGAAGGTTCCCACGCACACCGCAATCGCCAGCTCGAAGTTGTTCCCTGCCCCCGTGAACGCAAGCGTGGCCGTTCTGGCGTACCCCAGATGCAGCGCGTGGCCGAGAACGGAACCCAGGGCGAACATGATCGCGAAATATGCAAGCAGGGGCAGGGCGATGCGAAGCACATCCCACGGGCGACGCGTGATGGTGCCCCCCTGCAGCGCGAACAGCACCACGACGGTGAAAAGCAGCCCCCATGTGGCCAGCGGGCCGACCCGGGGCAGGAAACGTCTCTCGTACCACTCCCGGCCTGCGCGTCTCTCGGCGAGAACGCGGCTTGCCCAGCCGGCCAGCAGTGGCACACCCAGGAAGATCAGGACGGATTGGGCGATGGCGGAGAAGGAGAAATGCGCGTCCGAGGACGGCAGCCCGAGCCAGGCGGGAAGAACCTGAAGATAGAACCACCCCAGGGCCGCGAAGGCGAGAATCTGGAACAGGGCGTTGAGCGCGACAAGCACGGCCGCTGCCTCACCATCCCCGCAGGCGAGATCGTTCCATATCAGAACCATGGCGATGCAGCGGGCCAGCCCCACGATGATGATTCCCGTGCGGTATTCGGGAAGGTCGCCAAGCAGCAGCCAGGCCAGGGCGAACATGAGGGCCGGCCCCACAAGCCAGTTGAGCACCAGCGAGGCGACCAGCAGGGTTCGGTCACGTGCGACATGCCCCAGCTCGTCATAGCGCACCTTGGCCAGCGGCGGATACATCATCAGCAGCAGCCCCAGAGCGATCGGCAGGCTCGTCGACCCCACCTTCACCGAGTCGATCGCGCCCGACAGCCCCGGCCAGAAGCGTCCGAGGGCGACGCCCACGACCATCGCCGAAAGAATCCAGACGGGCAGCATCCTGTCCGCGGCACCCAGACGCCGCGGGGGAAGCGGGTGTTCGCACCCCGAGGGGCGCATCCCGGACTCGGTCATAACAGCCTCCTTATATAGATGTTCATCTATGGAAACAATCATGACGGCGCACGCAGACATTCACCGTCCGGCGTGGCAGTATATAACCATGCACACGATATCAGCCACGCCCCGGCCGACCGACGCCCGCGACCGCTGCCGCTGCGACCAGCCGGCACGAACCAGCCCCGACCCCCCGGAGAGCCACGATCTGTCGGACAGGCTCAAAGCCCTCTCCGACCCCACCCGGCTGCGGATCATCCGACTTCTCGCAGGGCACCCGGGGGGAACGGCGTGCGTCTGCGACCTCATCGAAGCCCTCGGCGTCACCCAGCCGACGGTCTCCCACCACATGAAGATACTTGCCGAAAACGGGCTCGTGACGCGCGAGCAACGCGGCAAATGGGCGCACTACACTCTTGCGGCCCCGGAAATCAAACAGATCGCAAAGCAGATCTCCCGGCTGGCCGACGCACCGATCCGCCCTTGATCCCGGGCCGGCAGCCGCACCATCACCGTGCGCCGGCGGTGCATGGTCGCTTGCCTGACGGGATTGCGTTCGCACCGCAAGCCCTGTCGGTGTCGATGGTGCCGGCGGGAATGGCTTCGCGCGAAGTGCTGGTGGCGGGGAGCACGCCCTGTTTTCCTTTTATCCATCCCCTGCGTGGTTTGATCGCCGTTTCGGGTGGTTTCATTCTGCTTGATTGCTGCTTTGCCCGCCTTGCGCATAGCCTGTTTGTGCTACAGAGAGGAGACACATGCACATCACGTACGAGTACGACCCCGGGGCGGTTGAACCGGTGGTCATCGTTCGATCGTCCGCAATGGACGACACCACGCATCACATCATGTCGCTGTTGGAACGCGATGATCGCGGCAGCTCCGATTTGCTGGAAGTGGACACCGCATCCGGCACTTCGCTCGTCCCCTTGCGAAACGTGGCCTTCCTGCACGCACAGGCCGGCAAGGTGTATGCGCGCTGCGGAAAGAGTGACTGGAGGGTGCGGCAGACGCTGAAGGATCTCGCTGAATCGCTGCCGGAAAAAGTATTTCAACGCGTATCGAAGTCGCAGATTCTTAATTTCTCATACGTCGTGCGCTTTGATCTGACCAGACAGGGAACGTTTCAGGCCATACTACGCGACGGAAGCATTCATAAAGTCACCGACTCCTATATAAGAGCCATCAAAACAAGGATCATAGGATCATGAAACGAGTTATCAAAGACAGCATATCGGGCATAGTGATCGGACAGTTCATCGGTTTTTGGATGGCGACTCTTTTTTCCGCAGTGGATGGCGCCTCTTCCTGGCTTCCCAGCCCTCCACGATGGGTCGCTCAGTTTCCCTCGCCCATCGCAGCGACAGTCGCGGCCTCGCTCCTATGGTGCGCCATGGGAATGCTTTTTGCACTGAGCAGCGACTTCATCTTCGGTGCCGAGGAGTGGAGCATCACGAAGAGAACCGTCATTCACTTCGCCGTCACAATACTGGGGTTCACCCTTCTGGCATGTCTATCGGGATGGTTTCCCCTGAAACCAGCACCAATACTGGGATTCATCCTCATTTTTCTTGTTGTCTACGCTGTGATCTGGGGCATCTCCATGCTGTACGCACGCCACACAGTCAACCAACTCAACCAGCACCTCAACGCTCGCTAACCGACCGACCGACCGACCGACTAACTGGTCGCGTGACTGGTCGCGTGACTACATGGCCATCGTGACTTCGTTACCGCAGGCTCCGCTCGTTGCCATCCGGTCCGGGTGACGGTCCGGATGGTAACGAGGCCGACGGTAACGATGCGGATGATAACGGACCAGATAGCGACGGCCCCGATGGCGGCGGCATTCATGTGAACGGAATCATGAAAGCACATCGAGGTTTGCGGATGCGGGCCTGCTCGGCGGTCGGCACATTGTCCGGCGGCACATCGGCGGTTGGCCCACTCGGCGATCGGCACATTGTCGATGGCACATCAACGATCGGCACATCAACGACCGACGCATCAAGGGTCATTGCCCTTGTCGGTTTCGCATTGCACGAGATGCGATCGACCCAGACCCAGCCGCCGCCAAGACCCTCACACCGACACACCCACCGCCACCACCAAGACCTCGGGCCGCCGCCATACCGGAAACCAAAGGCCGACGACGGAACGCGCCTACAGAACCCGGGAACGACTGCAGATATAGAAGCTCTCCTGACTGGGCCTGCAGCCCTTCTTCTTCGGTTCGAATCCGAAATCGAAACGCTCCGCCGCAGCCTCGTCAATCCGATAGGCGTCGCTTTCCACATAGCGCCACGACCTTCCCGCCAGGGAGCCGGGAACAAGCTCCTTGACCATCATCGCACTGGGGTAGATGCCGTCCTCCAGATCGACGTCGAACTTCCGGCAGCTTGCAAACCCCCTGGAGACATAGTTGTCGGGATCCCCGAAAATAACGATGGCGTCATAGCCCATTGCCCTGGCCTGGGAAAAGGAACGGTCGAGCAGCGCCTTTCCGAATCCTCTTCTCTGGAACTCCGGCAGGACGCTCAACGGCCCAAAGGTCAGTATCCGCTTGTCGCCGCCGTTGCGGTCCACGAGCCGCGCGCGGGTGTACATGACGTTCGCGACGACCCTGCTCCCCACCTGCGCGACCAGATCCAGTTCCGGAACGAAATCAGGATGCGATCGGAGAACATGCACGAGATAATGCTCGGAGCATCCCGGCATGTTCACGTTCCAGAACGCCTCCCTCGTCAGCTCCTCGACCTCGCGCCACTCGTCCGACCGTTCGTTTCTGATGATGACGTCGTCCACGCCCGCGCCGTTATCGATGCCATTCATTGAATTTCCCCTTCCATCGCGGAGCCGGCCCATGAATCCCGCCATCCCGTCATTGCGTTCTGATGCCGATGCTTGCCGCAAACGCCGGGGCGAGATCGGCGATCTGGTCGATGTCCATCGTGGTTCCCGCCAGATGCTCCGCCCCGACGATTCCTCGGATGGTGCTCTGGCGCAGGTCGACATCCGTGTTCTTCGCATGCTGCAGGCTGAGGGAGCCGATCGTGCAGCCGGGAAAGTCGATCCTGGTCAGAGAGGCCCCGATTGCATCGAACGTCTCTATCCGACAGTCGCGAAAGCTGACGTCGCGCCAGGTGGCCTCACGAAGATTGAGATAGCCTATGCGGCATCCCTCGAACAGCACGGAGCGAAGCACCGACCCCGCAGCCTCCAACGAGCCGAAGCGGCTCCCCGAGAACGAGCAGTCGAACACGGAGGACTCCGCCAGGGACAGTCTCACCACCCCGCAGGAGCCGACCGCGCTGGTGGTCATGCTCGCATGGTCCATCATCAGCGACCCCAGGGAAAGGTTGTGCAGGTCGCAGTCGAGGAAACTCGCAACCGACCAGTCCAGCGAGGAGTCCAGCGGCAGGTTCTGCCCCTCCACCACGAGGGAATCATAGGAACCCTCCCGCTCCAGGGACATCAGGCGCGCTTCTCGCAGATCGTCACCGGCCGGCCGCATGCCGCCGCGCACGTTCGCAGGGAGACGGGGAGGCCTCGTGCTCGAGGAATGATCGATCATGCGTTTCAGCCTAGTCGCTGCAGTCCACCTGGTCGCTGCAGTCCACCTAGTCGTTGCGGACCACGGGGCTTCTACCGCCCGCCGCCCCTCTCGCTCGCCGATGCCGTCGAGTCCCGCGCGATGGGCACGGCGACTCCCGCGCGACCCACCGTCCGCGCCGCGCCGCTCATTCGCCGCTCATTCGCCGCTTATCCGCCGATCATCCGCCGAGCTCTCCGCCCGCCCGGCCATCTTCTCCTCCTCGGTGATGAGCGGGGCGTGCTCGAGGACGTCCTCGATCAGCGACTTGGTGCGGTTCAGGCAGGCGATTCGGCCTTCGATGGTCCTCACCCGGTCGGCGAGCGCCTCGCGCTCCTGGCTGCACACTCCCCGCTCATAGTCCAGACACGACTGCAGCCGGGTTATCTGGCGAATGGTGAGCCCGGCGGTGAGCATGTCGGAGATCCTGCGTGCGGCATGAATGTCGCCATCGGAGAAGTCCCGGTATCCGTTGGTGTCGCGCCGCTGCGGAAGCAGGCCCTCCTGGCTCCAATAGCGGACCTGTCGGGTTGTCAGCCCCGCCTGTCTGGCGAATTCCCCTATTTTCATATGCCTCCTCCGTATCATTCGTCATTCTGCTTCCCCGCACGTCGGGAGTCGCAACGATTTGACTTTAACACTAATGTCAAGGCTTATTCTGAACGCGTTCCCGTCCACGGCAGCCCCGCTGCCCCTTCGAAAGTGTTCGTATGAAACGATTTTTGTGTCTGTCGATGCTCACCATGCTCACCATCGGGACCGACACCTTCCTCGTCTCCCCCCTGATTCCGCTGCTCAGCGCGACCATGGGCTTTCCCCTGGCCCGCGGAGGCTGGCTGGTGTCGGCCTACGCGATCGGCTACTGCGCCAGCGCCCTGTTCGCCGGCCCGGTCTCGGACCGTCTCGACCGGCGCGGCGTCCTCATCGCCGGGATGGCGATGTTCAGCCTCGCCACGACCGCCTGCGGCTTCGCGACAAGCTTCTGGATGCTGTTCGCCCTGAGGCTCGCGACGGGGATGTGCGCCGCCATCGGCTCACCGCAGATATGGGCCATGATCCCGGGCATGGTTCCATCCGACGAGATCGCCTCCAGCATGGCGATACCCACGGCGGGTCTGACGATCGCGACGCTGCTGGGCATCCCCATGGGCAGCTTCCTCTCCTCCGTCTCGACGGGCACGCCGTTCTTCGCCGTGGGAGCCCTGGGGGCCCTGGCCACGCTTCTGGCCCTGGCCTGGGCGCCGCATGCGGCCCCGGCCCTGAGCGACCACGGCCACGGAACATCCTCCGCCCGGCACCATGGGTCCGCCGTTTCCGTCCATCCTGTGTCGCTCTCCCCAGCGAAAAAGGTCATGTCTCCAACCGCCGGCGTGACGCTGACGGGGATCATCGACTCCTACGCCACGCTTTTCTCCAACCGCGGCGCACGCCGGTATTTTCTGGCATATCTGATATTCCAGACCGGCAACTTCGCCATCATGACGTTCTTCGCCACATGGTTCTCGCGCGGCTTCCACCTGAGCCAGACGCAGATCGGCGTCTCCACCATGGTCATCGGCGCCGGGAACACCCTGGGCGCCATCTGCGGTCCCCTTCTGCTCTCGAGAATGAATCACATGACGATTCTGAAAACCGGTTTCGGCGCATATGTGCTCGTCTACGCGCTTCTCCCCTTTTCGCCCTGCATCGCCGCGGCGTGCGCCGGACTGACGGTGACCTACGCCGTGGGAGGTGTGATATTCCCCATATTTATCGAAAAACTCCAGTCCCTCACCACCACCCAGCGCGGAACGGTCTCCACTCTCACGAATGTGACCATGTACGCCGCAAGCACCGTCGCCGGCATCATCGGCGGCCCTCTGCTCACTACGTTTCCCGGGTTCTTCGCCATCAGCGCGCTGGCGTTGTCGGCCATGGTCTCCTCCCTGGCGCTGTGGGCACGCAGGCAGGCGAGCCCGCAGGCCTAGCCGTCGGCGCGGCGAAAGCCAAGCGATATCGCTTCCAGCAATAGACATATGGTGTCACTACGATGGTGCCTATGAACAATTCCCCCTCTTGGACGAACCCGCTGCGCGACCCGCGCGATCTGCGGCTGCCGCGCATCGCAGGTCCTTGCAGCCTGGTTATCTTCGGCGTCACAGGAGACCTTGCACAGAAGAAGCTCCTTCCCGCCGTGTACGATCTCGCCAATCGCGGCCTGCTTCCGCCCAGTTTCGGCCTCATCGGCTTCGCCCGACGCGACTGGACGAACGAGCATTTCATAGAATTCGTGAAGACTGCCGTCAAGGCGCGCAGCAGAACCCCCTTCAAGGAGTCGACGTGGGCCAATCTCGCCAAGGGAATCCGCTTCGTGCAGGGGACCTTCGACGATTCCACGGCGTTCGACCGGCTGAGCGACACCGTGCGCGAGCTCGACCGCGACCGCGGCACACGCGGAAACCACGCGTTCTACATGTCGGTGCCGCCTCGGGCCTTCCCCGTGGTGGCCAGACAGCTGGCGGCCTCCGGTCTCTCACGCTCCAGCGAGGGCGCCTGGCGCAGGGTCATCATCGAAAAGCCGTTCGGCCATGACCTTGCCAGCGCGAAGGAGCTCGACGGCGTGGTCTCCGAGGTCTTCGACCCCAGCTCCGTGTTCCGCATCGACCACTATCTGGGCAAGGAGACCGTGCAGAACATCCTGGCTCTGCGGTTCGCGAACTCCATGTACGAACCGGTCTGGAACTCCAACTACGTGGATCATGTGCAGATCACCATGGCCGAGGACATCGGCATCGGCGGGCGCGCGGGATACTACGACGGCATCGGCGCGGCGCGCGACGTGATCCAGAACCACCTCCTGCAGCTGATGGCGCTGACCGCCATGGAGGAGCCGGTGAGCTTCGCCCCGGCCGATCTGACCGCGGAAAAGACGAAGGTCCTCTCGGCGGTGAGGCTGCCGAAGGACCTGGCCCTCAACACCGCCCGGGGACAGTATGCATCCGGGTGGCAGGGATCCCACGAGGTCTGCGGATATCTTGACGAGAAGGGAATCGACCGTTCCAGCACCACCGAAACCTACGCCGCGATCCGGCTCGACGTCGACACGCGCCGCTGGGCGGGGGTGCCCTTCTACCTGAGAACGGGCAAGCGTCTGGGAAAGCGCGTCACCGAAATAGCCGTGGTGTTCAAGCGCGCCCCGCACCTTCCCTTCGAAAGCACGGCGGTGAGGGAGCTCGGCAACAACGAGATCGTCATCCGCGTGCAGCCCGATGAGGGTGTGACCATGCGCTTCGGGTCGAAGGTCCCGGGCGGAACCGCGATGGAGGTGCGCGACGTCTCCATGGACTTCAGCTATGGACGCTCCTTCACCGAAAGCTCCCCGGAGGCCTACGAGCGGCTGATACTCGACGTGCTCCTGGGCGATCCGCCGCTGTTCCCCACCACTGCAGAGGTGAACCTGAGCTGGGAGATCCTCGACCCGATCGAGGAGTTCTGGTCCACGCTCGGCCAGCCGCAAGGCTACCGCTCCGGCACATGGGGCCCGGCGCAGGCCGATGCAATGCTCACACGAGACGGCCGCCACTGGAGGATGCCATGATTATCGATATGCCCAACACTCGCACCAGGGAAATCGCGCAGAAGATCGACGAGCTTCACGAGGAGCGCGGGGAGGCCGCCACGGGCCGTGTGCTCACCCTTCTCATCGACACGAACGACGCGGAGCTGGAGAATTCGCTGGAGGTCGCCAATGCGGCCAGCCGCGAGCATCCCTGCCGCGTCATCGCCCTCGTCCCCGACACCGCCACGGACACCGACGACGACGGGGAGACCGGTGGTGCCGACGATTCCAATCTCAACGCCCAGGTGCGGTTCGGAGCGGATGCCGGCGCCGGCGAGATCATCATCCTGCGCCCGCGCAACGGGCTGATCCATCACCCCGATACGCTCGTCATCCCCCTGCTTGTGCCCGACGCCCCGGTGGCGGCATGGTGGCCGACGAATCCGCCGGCCAATCCCTCCAAGGATCCGCTCGGAGCCATGGCGCGCAGCCATATCACCGATGCGATGCGCTCGGGCAACCCCGAAGCCACCGTGGAGAGACTGCGCCGAAACTGGACGCAGGAGGACGTCGACCTGTCCTGGACCAGAATCACGGTGTGGAGGGCGATGCTCGCCTCCATGCTGGACCAGCCGCCGCATCTGCCGATCACGGCCGCCACGGTAAGCGGCCCCCGGGGCTTCCTGCCTCTGACCCTTCTGCGTGCCTGGCTCAGACTCAAGCTCAACGTTCCCGTGGAGGTCAGGCTCGTCCCCGACGCCCAGGCCATCACCGGGGTGGAGCTCACACGGGACGACGGCATCATCTCCCTGGACAGGCCGCACGAGGATCAGGCGACCATCAGCCAGCCGGGGCAGACGCCCCAGCCTATATCCTTCCCCATCCGCACTCTCGAGGACTGCCTAAGCGAGGAGCTTCGCCGCATCGACCCCGATGAGGTGTATGCCGAGGTCATCAACAAAGGGTGGGATCTCCTTCACCAATGAGCACATCACCAGCAGCTTCTTTCCCCGATTCTTCCGATTCTCCCGTCCACGGCATGCCGGCGTTCTCGAAGCGCTCTGAGCACAGTTCCCCGGCCCCTGCCCGAAAGTCGCACACAACGGCCGCGGACCGCAGGCTGATCGTCTATGCGGACAAGCGGGTTCTCGCCCAGGCAGCCGCCCAGCGCACGGTGCTCACGATTCTGGACATTCTGGACGCCAGGCCGGCCCCGCAGCGGGTCGACGTGGGCCTCACCGGAGGATCGGACGCCATCGCCGCGCTCGCGCTCATGGCCGAGAACCCGCTGATCGACGCCATCGACTGGTCGAGGGTCCACGTGTGGTGGGGCGACGAGCGATTCGTCGCGCCCGACAGCGCCGACCGCAACGCCGTGCAGGCGCGGACGGGTCTGCTCGATTCCCTGGTTCGCCGCGGCCTTCTTCCGCAATCCAACATCCACGAGATGCCCGCGGACATCCGTTCCGCTCAGGACGTCTCCGAAGCCGGAGAACGGCAGAACGCGAAGCTTCTCGACGGGGCGGCCCGCCACTACGAGGAGGAGATCGTCCGTGAGCTTGGAAGTGATCCCCGCATGGATCTGCTCATTCTGGGCATGGGGCCCGACGGGCACTACGCCTCGCTCTTCCCCCATTTCCCGCAGATAGGCATCACCGACAGGATGGCCGTGGGAGTGACGGGCTCCCCCAAACCGCCGTCGCTGCGCATATCGCTGACGGCGCCGCTTCTCGCGCGAAGCGCACGCACATGGTTCCTCACCGCGGGGGCCGGAAAGGCCGATGCCCTGGCGCACGTGTTCGCCCATCCGAACGATCCCGCATACCCGGCCTCATTCGCCGCAGGCATGCGGGAGCTGCTGTGGATGACGACGCCCGATGCGGCGGCGAATCTTCTCACCGAGGGTGGCGTTGCGGTCAATGGCCGCTGACCGCAACGCCACTGAATACTGAAGTACAAAGAAGGAACAGTGAATTCACCTCTTCATGTGGTTGTGCTGAGCGCGAGCCCGGACAACCCTTCGAAAACCGCGACCCTCGCCGACATGGCGGCACGCGAGATAGCGGCACGGCACTCCGGGGCCCAGATCGCCACCGTGAACGTCTACCGCATAGGAACCGGTCTGACGTCGGCGATCATGCGCAGCGATGTCGACGACAGGGCGGAACGTGCGCTGGAGACCGTCGAACACGCGGACGTTCTTCTTGCGGCGGTCCCCGTGTATCGCGGCTCCTACCCCGGCATGTTCAAGCATTTCATGGATCTGCTCGATCAGAACGCGCTCAGACGCACGCCGGTGATCCTCATCGCCACCGGCGGCAGCGACAGGCACACGCTGGTCGTCGACCATGTGATGCGCCCTCTTTTCGCGTTCTTCCACGCCTACTGCGCCCCCACGGGAATCTATGCCAGCGCCACAGACTTCGACGGGGCCACACTCACGAACCCGCATATCGGCCAGCGAATCAGCCAGGCCGTCGACGACATCGACCCGCTGCTGCGGGCATGGTAGGAACCGATCCGCAAAGAAGCAGCCCATCTCGTCGGCCACGGGCAACGCCACCGTGATCGCATGCCGATGGCACACCATGACAATCCCACAATGCCACCGATGCCACAATGCCGGGGGCGCCTGACCTTCATTCCGTCAGGCGCCCCCGGCATTGTGGCATCGGTGGTGCAGGTTCGCGGTTACATGGCGATCTCGGGCCGGCCCTTCTGCGCCCACAGGGTGTGGAACGCGCCCGGCTGATCGATGCGGCCGTAAGTGTGAGCCCCGAAGAAGTCACGCTGCGCCTGGATCAGAGCCGCGGGAAGACGAGCGGAGCGCAGTCCGTCATAGTACGAGAGCGAGCTGGAGAACGCGGGGACGGGGACGCCGCCCTCGCTGGCACGCGCGACCACGCGACGCCATGAGGCCTGGGCCTTGTTGATGGCGTCCTTGAAATAGGAGGCGAACAGCAGCGAGACGTCGGCCTCGCCGGATTCGAATGCGTCGGAGACCACATTGAGGAACTGCGCACGGATGATGCACCCACCCCGCCAGATGCGGGCGACCGCCGCCAGATCGATGTTCCAGCCGTATTCCTTGGCTCCGGCGTTGATCTCGTCGAATCCCTGGGCATAGGCGACGATCTTCGAGGCGTACAGCGCCTGGCGGATGTCCTCGATGAAGGCATCGCGATCCCGGGCCGAAAGATCGATATGGGTGTCCGGCCCGGACAGAGCCTGCCCGGCAGCCTCCTCGCGCTGCACGGATTGGCTGGAGAGTCCGCGCGCGAACACGGCCTCCGCGATTCCCGTCACGGGAACGGCCAGGGAGAGCGCGGTCTGCACGGTCCACGTGCCGGTGCCCTTCATGCCTGCGTGATCCACGATGACATCCACCAACGGCTTGCCGGTCTTCTTGTCCGTCTCGTGCAGGATGTCCGCGGTGATCTCGATCAGATAGGAATTGAGCTCGGTCGTGTTCCATGTGGCGAACACGTCGCCGATCTCGGCGGGGGTGAGTCCCAGCCCGCGGCGAAGCAGATCATAGCTTTCGGCTATCAGCTGCATGTCGGCGTATTCGATGCCGTTGTGCACCATCTTGACGAAATGTCCGGCGCCGTTCTCTCCGATATGCGTCACGCAGGGTTCGCCCTCGGCGACGGCGGCGATGGATCTGAGGATCGGGCCCAGGGTCTTCCAGGACTCCTCGGTGCCTCCGGGCATGAGAGAGGGGCCGTTCAGCGCGCCCTCCTCGCCGCCGGAGACGCCGCAGCCGACGAAGTGCAGCCCGCGCGCGCGAATCTCCTTCTCACGCTTCATGGTGTCCTCGAAGTAGGAGTTTCCTCCGTCCACGATGATGTCTCCCGGCTCCATGGCATCGACCAGCTCGTGGATCACCGCATCGGTCGGGGCTCCCGCCTTGACCATGATGATCGCGGTGCGCGGCCTGGCCAGCGACGCCACGAAGTCCTCGATGGTCTTCGCGGGGACGAAGGCGCCTTCGCCGCCATGCTCGTCCATCAGCGTCTGAGTGCGCCCATAGTGGCGGTTGAACACTGCCACGGTGTTGCCGTGATGTGCCAGATTACGCGCCAGGTTGGAGCCCATGGCGGCCAATCCAACGACTCCGATATTTGCTGTGGCCTCTACCATTGCCGTACCTTTCGGGTCGATTACTCGTTTTTCGTTCCGTGCCATCGCGTGGGCCCTGTCGCCTGCGTGAGGCACGGGCATCGCCATCGGCGGAAAAACACAACGTTTTCAGTCTATCCCCCGCATGCGGGACACGCCTCGTTATCTTATAGCGAACGTGTTAAACAGCCCACATCGACCGTTGAAATCGTCCGTCACCGAACCGTCATGGACTACCGATCCGCCCGGCCGCCCTCGATGGCCCTGTCATTGGCCCTGCGGACCATAATGGAGGCGAGAAGACCGATGATGAGCATCGATCCGGCGATGGCCATCGCCCACCGACCTCCCTCGACGAATCCGCTGGTCATCGCATCGGCCACGTGCGGACCGAGGGGGCCGAGCTTCCCGGTGGTCCCCTGCGCCCGGATCGTAGGGATGATGTTCCCTGCAGTGGAACTCACGGCCGTGGCCAGACCGCTGGCGACCCGGGAGGGAAGACCGCTGATCGCGGAGAGTCTGGCGGGCAGAACCGCGTTGAGGGTGATAGCCAGCGAGGTCCCCGATATGGCCGCTCCCATCGCCGTCCCCAGCTGCCGAATGGTGGATTGGGTCGCCGATCCCTCTCCGGACTGTGCGACGGGCACCTGAGAGAGAACCACGCTGGTGAGCTGTGCGGAGGCGAGTCCCAGACCGAATCCGTAGACGGCAAGGGCCACGAGCAGGCTCACCGCGCTGTACCCATCCCCCATCAAGGCCACGGTGGCCGCGACCCCGGCGATCTCGCACACCAATCCCAGCTGCACCGTTCCCGCGGCCGTGAGCAGACGGGAGACGTGGCGGGCCAGACCTCCGGAGACGATGGCACCGGCGGCCATGGCGGCCAGAATGCCCCCGGCCTGCATGGTGTCCATTCCCCGGGCGTTGATCAGGTAAAGGGGAAGCACGAAGATGATGGCGAATTCGCCGGCGGATATCGCTCCGGCCGCAAGATTGCCCCAGGCGAACGTTCTGATGGAGAATAGGCTCAGATCAAGCATGACGGGCCGGCCACGCCGGGCACGCGCACGCTCGAGAACCACGAACAGAGCGAAGCAGACAACTGCGACGACCAGGCACAGGGGAATCGGGGACACCGGCCACGTCCTGTTCCATGTCCACGATCCGAGGGAGAAGGCCGAGCTCTGGCGCCACCAGCCGTAGGTCTCCCCCTCGATCAGGCTGAAGATCAGCAGCCCGGAGGAGACGGCGGAAAGCAGCATTCCCCAGGGGTCCGCGCCGATCCTCCGTTCGACGCTGCCTGGCATCGTGGCCCCTGCGTCCGGACGCGGCCCGCCCGTCTGCGGGACGAGGGGGATCGCGGCGAGGAAAACGACGACGCCCACCGGCAGGTTGACGATGAAAATCCACCGCCAGCCGATGGTCTGCGTGAACCAGCCCCCCAGCAGAGGCCCTATCGCCGCGGCCGCGCTCATCACGGCACCCCACACGCCGAACGCCGCGGCCCTGTATTTTCCGCGGAACGACGCGGACATCGTTGAGAGCGTGGCCGGCATGATCATGGCGGCCCCTATGCCCTGCAGCGTGCGGGCGCTGAGCATCATCGCCGCATTCCGGGAGCCGGCCGCCAGAAGCGAGCTGACCACGAACACGGCCACGCCCGTCTGGAAGACCGTTTTGCGGCCCTTCGCATCACCGAGCTTGCCGAGCGGGAGCAGCAGGGCGGCGAGCACGATGCTGTACAGCGATGTGACCCATTGCGCATCGGTGAGGCTGATCTTGATGTCTGCGATGATGGCGGGGATGGACACGTTGACGATGGATCCGTCCAGAACGATCATCGCCAGTCCGAGGGCCAGAACCCACAATGCGCCCCACGGCGGAGCGGAGACGCCGTCAGCGGAGGTGCCACCTAACGGCGGGGTCCGGACCGGCGCCGCGCCGCTTGCCGAGACATCGCCCGCCAGCTTCTCGGGGGCCGCCGTATCGTCCGCCTGCATATCGTCCGACGCCATACCGTTTGATTGTCCCATTCCGGCACCTTCCTTCACCTATGCTGGCGGGTGGCATGGGCTGCGCGAATCCGAACGCTCCCGTTCACCCGAAGTTTTCACGACACTTAGTCGCAATCTTTTGCGACTATACGTCGCTACAATGAAAAGCACAATTCCGCCCTGCGAATACAGAAGCCACCGCCCGCCGCGGACGCCCCCGAGCCGGGGGAACCGACTGCGGCCGCGGTGCGACGACCACAGTGCCACGACCACGCGGAAAGACAATGCAGAAACGAGGAGCCGACGGCATGCCGCGCATCAGTGAATCAACCATAAGAGAGCATCGGGAGCACACGATGACCGCGCTGCTCGACTCCGCGGAGCATATCCTCAAAACCGAGGGCAACGCCGCCCTCACCCCCGCCAGGGTCAGCGAGGGGGCGGGAGTCGCACGCAACACCATCTACCGCTATGTGCGCAACATGGACGACCTGCGCCGCCTCGTCCTCCACAGGCATCTTCCCTCCTGGAATCGCGCGCTGCAGAGCGGGCTTCGGGGCATCAGCGACCCGAGGGACATAATCGCGGCCTGGGTGCGCATCAATCTGGAGCAGTCGTCCATCCACGGGCACACGTGGATGATGGGTCTGCCGGAGTCGACCGCCGACGCCCGTACGCCCCCCGCGCACCGTGCGGGAGACCTCCCCGAAGACGCGAGGCCCGCCCGCACCGGCAACGAGTCGGACAACAGCGATCGACCCGGGTTCCACAACGACGTGGACGAGCCGATCGTCGAGGCATGGACGCGCCTGGCTCCCCGGTCCGCGCGGACCGGGATCGTCGTGACCAAAGGCCTGGTCTCCTCGGGCATGAGACTGCTGGACTGCATGCCGCAGGACGGGGAGACGGGCCGCAAGGGCCGCGCGGCAGTCATCGCCGACATCGAACGCTGCGCCCGGGCGGCGATCGCCGCGCTGTGCGACGGCGACGGCGTCGGCAGCGGCGACGCCGGCCCCGACCGGCAAATGTGATTAATCCGACATTCACGCCGAACGCCACATTCCAGGAACAACAAGATGTGGGCCAAACCCGCACCAATCATGCGAATAACCACTACATCTAGTGTCAACACGCTCGACACGCCACTAGAAGCAGTAGCTGACTTCCAAACGACAAGCATGTAATCTATCTATTCAGACATAAAAAACCGAACACCGGAGGGGATTCATGACCGTCACCGTTTTCACCAAGTACCGCTGCCCGCAATGCGAAGCCACCAAGCGTCAGCTCAAGAAAGAGGGCGTCGAATTCGAGACCGTCGATCTCGCCCAGAACCCCTCCACGCTCGAGCAGCTGCAGGAGGCGGGATTCCGCCAGGCGCCGGTCGTCATCACCCCCGATGCCTCCTGGAGCGGATACCGCCCCGACCTCATCAAACAGCTGGCTCACCAGAGAGTGACGGCGTGAGCGCGCCGGAACACGCCTCAACGGCTCCCGCAATCGGAGCCGTTGTCTATTTCTCCTCGGTTTCGGAGAACACCTCCCGTTTCATCTCACGCTGCCGGTTGGAGGACGAGGGGATCAACGTCTACCGCATCCCGAGACGGATGGACGAGGAGCCGCTTTCCGTGCGTGAGCCATACGTCATCGTGGTCCCCACCTATGGCGGAGGAAACGCGGACAAGGCTCTGCTTCCCCAGATCAAGAGGTTCCTCAACGACCGCGTCAACCGCAGCTACATACGCGGCGTGATCGCCTCGGGAAACACGAATTTCGGCGATGCCTACTGCGCCGCCGGCGACATCATCTCGCGCAAATGCGGGATTCCCCTCCTCTACCGCTTCGAGCTCATGGGAATGCCCGAAGACGTGCGGAAGGTGCGCTCGGGCGTGGTCGACTTCTTCACCGCGCTCAACGCCGCGCACACGAACCATCACCCACAGTCAACCACGCAAGGAACAGCCGCACATGTCCATCAATGACAGCACGATGCTCAATCTCGACAACACGGACGGAGCGCAGGACGAGACCCCCGATTCGGCCCACGACTATCACTCGCTCAACGCCATGCTCAACCTCTATGACGCCGAAGGAAAAATCCAGTTCGGCAAGGACAAGGAGGCGGAGCGCGAATACGTGAACGGCCACGTCGCGCAGAACACCATGACGTTCGGATCCACCCGCGAGCGCCTCGACTACCTCATACGAAACAAGTATTACGATGCGTCGGTGTTCGACCGGTACAGCCCGGAGTTCCTCGACACCATGTACCGGCATGTCGAATCCCGGCACTTCGAATTCGAGACCTTCCTCGGCGCGTTCAAGTTCTACACCTCCTATGCGCTCAAAACCTTCGACGGCAAGCGGTATCTGGAGGACTTCCCGCAGAGGTGCGCGGCCGTGGCGCTCGAGCTTGCGTCCGGCGACGAGGGTCAGGCCCTGACCTACGCCGACGAGATCATCTCCGGACGCTTCCAGCCGGCGACGCCCACCTTCCTCAACCTCGGCAAGGCGCAGCGCGGCGAGCCCGTGAGCTGCTTCCTCGTGCGGATCGAAGACAACATGGAATCGATCTCCCGGGGAATCAACGCGGCGCTGCAGCTGTCCAAGCGCGGCGGCGGTGTGGCCCTTCTGCTCAGCAACCTGCGCGAGCTCGGGGCACCCATCAAACACATCGAGAACCAATCCAGCGGCGTCATACCCGTGATGAAGCTTCTCGAGGACTCCTTCTCCTACGCAAACCAACTCGGCGCCAGACAGGGCGCGGGGGCCGTGTACCTGAGCGCCCACCATCCCGACATCATGCGCTTCCTGGACACCAAACGCGAAAACGCGGACGAGAAGATCCGCATCAAATCGCTCTCCCTGGGAATCGTCATTCCGGACATCACCTTCGAGCTGGCCAAGGAGCGCAAGCCCATGGCGCTGTTCAGCCCCTACGATGTGGAGCGCGTCTACGGCAAGCCCTTCGCGGACATCTCCATCACGGAGCACTACGACGAGATGGTCGCGGACGACAGAATCCGCAAGACCTACATCGACGCGCGCGAGTTCTTCATGACGGTCGCCGAGATCCAGTTCGAATCGGGATACCCGTACATCATCTTCGAGGACACCGTGAACCGTGCGAACCCGATCGAGGGGCGCATCACCATGAGCAACCTGTGCTCGGAGATACTGCAGGTGCAGGAGCCCAGCTCCTTCAACGAGGATCTCACATACTCACACGTCGGACGCGACGTCTCCTGCAACCTCGGCTCGCTCAACATCGCAAAGGCCATCGACGGCGGGCTCGCGGATACGGTGGAGACCGCGATACGCGCGCTCACCTCCGTCTCCGAGCACACCCGCATCGACGCCGTCCCCTCCATCCGCCGCGCGAACGACGAAGGCCACGCGATCGGGCTGGGGGAGATGAATCTGCACGGCTTCCTCGCGCGCGAGCGCATCCAGTATGGGAGCGACGAGGCGCTGGACTTCACCGACATGTACTTCATGACCGTCGCCTACCACGCCTACAAGGCCTCTCACACTCTGGCCGTGGAGCACGGCGGCGCATTCGCCAGCTTCCCCTCCAGCGACTACGCGAAGCCCGCAGGGCAGGGAAACTACTTCGACAAGTACACCGACGGACGCCGCTCCCTGGAGCCGCGCACCGAACGCGTGCGCGCCCTGTTCACCCGGTACGGCATCGCCATCCCCGACGTGGACGACTGGAAGACCCTGCAGGAGGCCATCCTCAAGGACGGCATCTACAACCAGAACCTCCAGGCCGTTCCACCCACCGGGTCCATCTCCTACATCAACCACTCCACCAGCTCCATCCATCCGATCGCCTCGAAAATCGAGATCCGCAAGGAAGGAAAGCTTGGACGCGTCTACTACCCTGCGCCCTACATGACCAACGACAACCTCGACTATTTCAGGGACGCCTACGAGATCGGCTGGAAGGCCATCGTCGACACCTACGCCGAGGCCACCCAGCATGTGGACCAGGGCCTGTCCCTGACGCTGTTCTTCCCCGACACGGTCACGACCCGCGACCTGAACAAGGCGCAGATCTACGCGTGGCGCAAGGGGATCAAGACGCTGTATTACATCCGAATCCGCCAGCAGGCGCTGGAGGGCACCGAGGTCCAGGGCTGCGTCAGCTGCATGCTGTAGGGCGCGGCCGTATGCGTGCCTCTGCACTCGGACGCGGAGGCACGCATACAGGAAATTTTCGAGAAGCAACGACAAGAGGAGCATTATGACCGAGAGCACCGCGCACGCGGATTCCGCTCTGGAAGCGCAATCAACCACCGATCCGATGAAGCGCTTCCCGCGGCTGACCTATCATCCCGTCACCCGCGTCCAGGCGATCAACTGGAACCGCATCATCGACCCGAAGGACAAGGAGGTGTGGGACCGGCTCACCGGCAACTTCTGGCTGCCCGAAAAGGTGCCGCTGTCCAACGACATCACCTCGTGGAACACGCTGAGCGAGGAGGAGAAGACCCTGACCATGCGCGTGTTCACCGGGCTCACCCTCCTCGACACCATCCAGGGGGTCGCCGGGGCCCCGCGCCTGATACAGGATGCCATCACCCCCCACGAAAAGGCCGTCTTCTGCAACATCACGTTCATGGAGGAGGTGCACGCCAAATCCTATTCCTCCATCTTCGAGACCCTGTGCTCCTCCAAGCAGGTGGACGAGGCCTTCGACTGGTCCGAAAGGAACCAGAATCTGCAGAAGAAGGCGCAGACCGTGCTTGACTACTACAACGGCGACGACCCCCTCAAGGTGAAGGTGGTCTCGGTGCTGTTGGAGTCCTTCCTGTTCTACTCGGGGTTCTTCCTGCCGTTCTGGTTCTCCTCCCACGGCAAGCTCACCAACACCGCCGACATCATCAGGCTGATCCTTCGCGACGAGGCCGTCCACGGCTATTACATCGGCTACAAGTTCCAGAAGGGACTGGAGAAGATCGACCAGGAGCGTCGCGATGAGATCCAGGACTACACCTACATGCTTCTTCAGGATCTCTATGACAATGAAGTGGAGTACACCAAGGATCTCTACTCCGGCGTGGACATGGTGGACGAGGTGCTGCGCTTCGTGCGGTACAACGGCAACAAGGCCCTCATGAACCTCGGCTACGAGGCGCTTTTCCCCGCGGACGACACACAGGTCGATCCGGCCATCCTCACCTCTCTGAGCCCCAACGCGGATGAGAACCACGACTTCTTCTCGGGGTCGGGCTCGTCGTATGTGATGGGCAAGGCCGTCGAAACCGACGACGACGACTGGGACTTCTAGGAGAGCTTCCGCCCCCCCATTGGCCACGGCAGGCCACACGAGAGATCAAAAGCCCCGAGGTCGCGTCCTTCCAAGGTCGCGTGGCTCTTTCGCATCCTTCGGCAACCGCTTTCAGGATATTTCCAACCAGCCTCAAGAAAGCATTGTGTTCATTCGCAGCATCATACGTGGTTCATGCGTTTGACTTGCCTATAACAACGAAAGGAAAACGCATGACCAGCAATACCGACATGCACGCCGGCGATGCCCAAGGGCAGGCCGCGCAGGACGATACCACCACCCGCATCCAGCCTTCACAGGATTCCACGGAGCAGCAGCGCTCCGACACCGCAACCCGAACCGGAACCGGGAGCGGAACAGGGGCCACGGCGTCGGCTGACAGCGACACCGGCGCGAACGCCGCCGCAGCCTCCACATGGGACTGGTCGGCCGTTCATCGGCACGAACAGTCCCCGGCGCAGACGGCATCTCAGGCGACCGGGCAATCGACGCAGCCCGGCACACAGACGCGAGCGCAGACAAGAACCCCGCAATCCGCCAGCTCGCCTCAGGCATCCGGCGGGGCATGGCCCGGCGCCCAATACCCGCAATACGGACAATACGGGCAGGCCGGTTACCCCTATGCCTCCGGCCCCCAGTCACATCCAACGGCAAAGCCATGGAAAGGCGCACCGAGCGACAAATCCATATGCCTGCGTAAGGCCAACGGAAAATTCAACGGCAAGTTCATCGGGCTCGTCGCTGCGGCCAGCCTTCTGCTTGGGCTCATCGGCGGGGTGTCGGGCGGATTCATCGCCGGCTCGCTCTCCGGTACGAGCCGCGACGAGACCTCGCAGTTCGAGCAGATGGGAACCATGCGTAATCGGATGCGCAGCGGCGGATACGGCACCAGCGGAAACAGCGACAGCTCCGGAAACAGCGGCAGCTCCAGCAACGACTCGGGAAGCGGCACCAGCGGCTACAGCAGCTACAGCGGCTCTCAGGACAGCTGAATAACGAAACCCGCCGCGGGCACCGCTCAGGCAGAGGGATCAGCAGGACCGCACGGCGCATAGTACACAGACACCGGCGGCACGCAGCGCGATGGCACGGAGATCGGCCTTGGAAAAATGGCCTGTTCCGTGCCATCGCGCTGCGCTGTGAGACAAGTCTCACCATCATTCCATCACCAGGGGAAAGAGATTGCATCGATGGTGTGAAGGGCTGCTATACTCATAGCGCTACGCGAAACGTAGCGCTATGATGGGTGAGAATAGGACAGACCGACAATCGGGGGACCGCGAATGCGAAACGTATTTACCATCGTGCACAGGGACGTGCTGCGCATGCTGCGGGTCCCGGCCGCATGGGTCATCGCGTTCGGCATCGTCTTTCTTCCCCCGCTGTACGCATGGTTCAACATCGTCGGATTCTGGAACCCCTACGGCAACACCAGGGGCATATCGGTGGCGGTCGTCAACAACGACAAGGGCGCCGACAGCCATCTGATGGGGAAGATCTCACTCGGAAAAGACATCGTCCACCAACTGCACTCCGACCAGGAACTTGGGTGGCACTTCACGAACGAGGCCCGGGCCATGACCGAGGTCAAGTCCGGAACAAGCTATGCGGCCATCGTCATCCCCTCCGATTTCAGCTCCGGAATGTCCGCCATAGCCTCCGGAAGCCTCACGCATCCCACAATCGACTACTACGTGAACGAAAAGGCCAACGCCATCGCCACCAAGGTCACGGACACCGGGGCATCCACCGTCGATCGGCAGATCAACAGCACCTTCGTCGCCACCGTCAGCAAGGTCGTCGCCGAAGCCCTGAACAGGACCGGGGACAGCATCTACGGAAAGGCCTCCACCCTCACCGCAAGCACCATAGCCGACCTGACGACAACGCAGCGGGCCGTCGCCACCATTCGCTCGACGATGCACGACATGGAAACGACCGTGGGAGCCACCCCCGCGCAAACGAAACAGGCCCGAGCCACGCTCGCCGCCACGCAGCAGCTCGGCGCGAATACCGCGAACGGGCTGTCGGCCACATCCCAGGCCATAGGCACGGCGCAGACCGGTCTCAACAGCTTCGTCGGATCATCCTCACAGACTCTTGACGAAAGCTCGAATCTCCTCTCCCAGGCGAGCGCCACGACGAACCTGGCCATATCGAAGATCTCGGCGGGATTCGTGAAGGCCAACGGCGACGTGGGCAAAGCCCTCACGCTCGCCCACCAGGTCAACGACGACAACGCGCAGATCATCGCCACACTCGAGAACCTCAACGTTCCCGGCTCAAGCACGATCATCGACCAGCTCAAGGCGCAGAATCAGGTGCTGGGCACGCTCATCGGCAGTCTGGAGAAACTCGGCACCGATACCAGCAACACGGCCACCAGCACCTCCGACGCGGCCGACGCGTTGAACACCGCAACGCAGAAAACTCTCTCATCGGTCGCAACCGCACGAACGACGCTTGCTTCCGGCTCCCTGCCCGAACTGAACAGCGGATTGACATCGCTCGCCGGCTCCGCATCATCGCTCAGCGCCGAAATCGCCAGCCAGAAGTCGCTGATCAGCCAGACATCCATCGTGCTCGACCAGCTTGACAAGGCGGCCGCCGCCACGCTGCAGACGCTCTCGGAAACCGACCAGGGCCTCAGCCGCGTCCAGGACAGGCTCGGCACACTCATCACCGATCTCACCGCGTTGCGGGACGCGAACGCCATGGGCTCCGGCCCCCTTTCCAGCATTCTGGGCACCGACGGCAAGCTGAACGCCTCGAAAATCACCGACTTCATGCTGTCGCCGACCGTTCTGACGACCACCACCATGTACCCGGTCGCGTCCTATGGATCCGGCATGGCGCCCCTCTTCACCAATCTCTCCCTGTGGGTGGGCGCCTTCGTCCTCATGGTGATCGTCAAGCTGGAGGTCGACGACGAGGGGATAGACAATCCGACGGCGGCGGAACGCTACTGGGCACGATGGATCCTGCTGGCCGTGCTGGCCGTCGCCCAGGGCCTGGCCACCACCATCGGAGAGCTCATCATCGGAGTCCAGAGCGTCGCCCCCGCCTTGTTCGTGCTTACCGGCGTCATCACGGCGCTGGTGTTCCTGAGCATCACCTATGCCCTGTCGACCACGTTCCTTCACGCCGGAAAGGCCCTGTGCATCGCCCTGGTCATCGTCCAGATCCCCGGCGCTTCGGGAATCTACCCCATCGAGATGATGCCGCACTTCTTCCAGGTGCTCTACCCGCTGTTCCCCTTCACCTATTCCATCGACGCCATGCGCGAGACGATCGGCGGGTTCTACGACAACCACTGGGGGACGGCCATCGGCCAACTGCTCATATTCGCCGTCGTGTTCTTCGCGATAGGCCTGCTGGTAAGGCCGAGACTGGTGAATCTCAATCGCATGTTCGCCCGTGAGCTCGCCGAAACGGATATGATAGTCGCCGAGCCCGTCCAGCTTCCCGGCCACGAGTTCCCGATCTCGCAGGCCCTCACCGTGCTCGCGAACAAGGAGGAGTACCGCAAGGCGATCGAGAGGCGTGCCAGGAACTTCACCCTCCTCTATCCACGGCTCAAACGCGGTGCCCTCATCGCCGGGGTGGTCGTGCCCATAGCCCTTGCGGTCACGTTTTCCCTGACCACCGGAACCAAACTCGTGGCGCTCTCGGCCTGGTTCATATGGGTTCTGCTCATCGTCGCGTTCCTCATGACCATCGAAATGGCCCGAGACAGCCTGGCGCGCCAGGTCCAGCTGGGCACATTAGACGAGCGGGCCCTCCAAGGCCTGCTCTACGACTACGAGAAGCCGAAGCCTCACCGCTCCCACACGGCCTCCACGACCGCAGAAAAGCCGGGAAACAGCAAAGACTCACGAGGTTCGGCCCACGGCGAAAGCAAGGGAGGGGCGGAGCACCCCGACCGGGACCGCAGCGGACCGGGCGCTCTCGACGGGCTGGAGTCACTGGCCAAGGCACTGGGGCGACCGCTCCTTCATAACGATCACAAAGGAAAACACACGACATGAGTGCTATGTGGAAGCTGTTTACGGGCGATATGCGCCGCATCACCGGAAACGTCGTGTCCATCATCATCGTCATCGGCCTGGTCGCGATCCCGGGATTGTTCACATGGTTCAACGTCGCCGCCAGCTGGGATCCGTTCGCCAACACGAAGAACCTCAAGTTCGCCGTGGCCAGCGAGGACACCGGATACACCAGCGATCTCATACCCGTGAAAATCACGATCGGGGACCAGGTGGAAAACACGCTGCGGGCGAACGGCGAACTCGACTGGACCTTCACCTCCACGCAGGATGCGATCGACGGCACCAAATCGGGGAAGTACTACGCCGCCGTCATCATCGGCAAGGATTTCAGCAGGAACATGATGACGTTCTTCTCGAACGACGTCCATCACGCCAGGCTCACCTACTACACCAACGAGAAGAAGAACGCACTCGCCCCCAAGGTGACGGGCCAGGGGGCGGATCAGGTCGCCGCGCAGGTAAATCAGATGTTCGCCCAGACGATGACCAGCACCGCTCTGAGCATAGCCTCGCAGCTGTCCAAGGAGCTCAACAGCCCCAAGGCCAAAACACTTCTGACCAACTTCAACGCCAACATCGCCGACATCGCCGGTCAGCTTTCGCAGACGGCCACCACGCTCGGCGCCTACGGCTCCCTGACGACCGTCGCGCAATCCCTGCTCGCCAGCTCCAACGCCCTGCTTTCCAGCGCCTCCGAGAGCGCCGGCAGCGCAGGGACCCAGCTCCAGCAATCCCAGAAAGGGGTACATGATCTCGCCGGGGCGCTCACCTCCGCCTCGAGCACGCTCTCGACGGCACTGAGCGCAAGCTCCGGCAGCTACGGCGCGGTATCGGACGGCATCGACTCGACCTTCGCGAACGCGGGTAAAAGCGCCTCCGACGCCTCCGCCTCGCTCAGGGAGCAGGAGAAGCTGGTCGATCAGCAGATCTCGCAGTACGAAGCCATCCTCAAGGCCCTCACCGCCATCCATCAGCAGTACCCGACCATACCGATGCAGCAGTTGCTCGACTCCCTGCAATCGGCCATAGACACGCAGACCTCCGTACGCGACGCCCTGGGCAAGGCCGCCGATCAGGTCGACGCGAGCAATTCAGCGGCCCAGGCCCAGCACGCGCACATCAAGGCCCTCGCACACCAGGCCACCAGCAGCATCAGCTCGCTGCAATCCTCGTTCAACGACACGCTCAAGCCGCAGATCAACACCATCGCGCAGTCCGTGCTCAATACGGCATCCATCCTCAACGGCGGCGCGGACTCGCTCAACAAGGCCCTGGACGGTCTCACCGCCACGTCCACCACAGCCAGCAACGATCTGGCGAGCGTGCGCACAACCCTGAACACGGTGGCGTCACTGCTCAACGCCACCAGCTCCAGATTGAACGACTTCAGCCGCGACTTCACGACGGCCCTGAACGGCAATGACATGGCCGCGATCCGGAAACTGCTGGGCAAGGATCCCGACGCGCTGGCAGCGATGCTGTCCGCACCCATGCAGGTAAGCCGGCACGCCGTATTCCCCGTGGCGAACTTCGGAACGGCCCTGACGCCGTTCTACACGTTCCTTCCGCTCTGGGTCGGCGCGCTGCTCATGGCCGTCACCCTGAAAACCTCGGTGTCCCGAAAGACGAGGGCCGCTCTGGGCGATCCACGGCCGCACCAGCTCTACCTCGGCCATTTCGGCGTCTTCGCCGCCATTGCGCTGCTCCAAAGCACCTTCTCCTGCGGAGGGAGCCTGCTCTTCCTGGGGGTCCATGCGGTCCACCCATTGCTGTTCATGCTCGACGGCTGGATCAGCTCCCTCGTGTACACGTTCTTCATCTACACGCTGGTGGTGAGTTTCGGCAACGTCGGCAAGGCGATCGGGGTGATCTTCCTAGTGGTGCAGATATCCGGCTCGGGCGGAGCATACCCGCTTCAGGTGCTTCCCCGCTTCATCGGGGACATCAGCCCCTTTCTGCCGGTCACGCACTCGATCCAGGCGATGCGCGCCGCAATCGCAGGCATCTACAGAAACGACTATCTCACGCAGATCGGATGGCTTCTCGCCTTCATTCCGCCGATGCTTCTGCTCGGTCTCGTTCTGCGCAAGGCGCTGGTGAGATTCAACCGCTGGTACATGGCCAAGGTCGAAAGCACCAAGCTGCTGTAGGGGCACGGTTCAAAGGAGAACATGATGGCGAACAAAGCGGTAATCGATTCGACGGCGGCCATGCCGCTCATTCCCGGCGGCGACCGTGCCCAAGGCGTCTCACGCACGCAGGAGAAGCCCCGCGGCAAGGCATGCGCCTCGTCCCGCAGAACGCGCATGCGCGAGGAGACGGATCACAAGATCATGCGGGCCACTCTGCAGATAGCGGCCTCCCAGGGGGTCGGAGCCGTCACGATCGAAGAGGTCGCACGGCGCAGCGGCGTGGCGAAGACCACCATCTACCGCCGATACCGCAATACCAACGACATGCTTCTCAATGTTCAGGCGCACGAGCTTCCCGGCTCTCCCGAGCTCTCCGGGCTCACCCCCACCCGCGCCAATCTGGTTCTGCTGCTGGAGCATGTCGCACAGCGCTTCAGCAGCGAGATAGGCATTTCGGCCCTGGGAATGGCCCTCACCTCGCATAACGGCTTCTTCGGCCAGATCGCCGAGCGCATCACCACCCCGGTAGAGAGCCTCTTCCGCGACTTCTTCATCGGCGCCGAGCAATCGGGGGTGTTGCGCAAGAACGCGGACGTCGGATTCCTTTTCAACACGATCATCGGTTCGATGGCCGCCAGCCAGGCGCTCCATCGCGAAAACGAGCACGACTGGGCCCTGCACATGGCGGATCTGCTGTGGCGGTCCCTTGCCGCATAGCATCATCCGGCGGGAGGAGCATCAACACCCCTCCCGCACGCGCGACGACGAACCGGGCCGCTTCGGGAGCGTTCCCGCAGAGGCCCGGATTCGGACGGCGGACAAGCCGGGGAGAGCATCGGTCGGCGGGTTCCTCCGTGGACGTCCCCGCGGGCCGAACGCCCCCAATCCCCGTGAAACCTCTAATCGATCAGTGTGAACTGACTGTTGTAGAGATTCGCGTAGAACCCGTTCATCGCGAGCAGCTCGTCGTGCGTACCCCGCTCGACGATATCGCCGTCCTTCATCACGAGAATCATGTCGGCGTTCTTGATGGTGGACAGCCGATGGGCTATCACGAAGCTGGTGCGCCCCACGGTCAGCGCATCCATCGACTTCTGGATGAGCTCCTCCGTGCGCGTGTCCACCGAGCTGGTGGCCTCGTCGAGGATGAGGATGGGCGCATCCTGCACCATCGCGCGGGCGATGGTGAGCAGCTGCCTCTGCCCTTGGGACAGGGTCGACTTCTCGTCCAGCACGGTGTCATAGCCCTGCGGCAGAGACCGGATGAAGTGGTCCAGCCCGACGGCCTCGCAGGCGGAGACGATCTGCTCGTCCGTGACGCCCTTCTTCGAATAGGCGACGTTCTCCTTGACCGTCCCCTTGAACACCCAGGTGTCCTGAAGCACCATGGAGAACTGGTCGTGGACGTTCCACCGGGGAACGGACTGGGTGTCGACGCCGTCGATGCTGATCGACCCACCGGTGATCTCATAGAACCGCATGAGCAGATTCACCATCGTGGTCTTGCCCGCACCGGTCGGGCCGACGATGGCGATCTTCTGACCGGCCTTCACCGATGCGGAGAAATCATGGATGATGGTTCTGTCGGGTTCATAGCCGAAGTTGACGTCCGTGAACTCCACATCGCCGCGAACCTTGACGGGCCGATCCTGCGCGTCCCGCCCCAGCAGAGTCAGACCCCTGTTCATGACGGTTCCGTCCGACCCGACGATCATCTCGGGTTCGCCCTTCATCTCCGGCTCCTCAAGGAACGTGAACACACGCTCCGACGCGGCGGCGCACCGCTGCAGGTTCTGGAAGCCTTGCGCGAACTGGCTCAACGGCTGGGTGAAGAGGCGGATGTACATCATGAACGCCACGATCACGCCGAATTCTATCCGACCGTCAAGCGCGAGCGCCGCGCCGACGACGCAGACCACAACATAGCCGAAGTTGCCGATGAAATTCATCAGGGGCATCATGAGGCCGGAAAGGAACTGGCTCTTCCACCCGGATTCGTACAGATCGGCGTTGTAGCGCTCGAAGGTCCTGATCGAATCCGCCTCGCCGTTGTATGCCTTCACCACGATATGTCCGGCGTACATCTCCTCGACATGGCCGTTCACGTCCCCCAGGGCGACCTGCTGTTTGGTGAAGTACTGCTGCGACATCTTCATCAGCACCATCATGAGCACAAGGCCGACGATGCTCGCGCCGATGGCGCACAGCGTCATGATCACATCGTTATAGAACATCATGACCAGCGAACCGACGACGAGGGCCGCCGAGGTCAGAAGCGACGAGACCGACTGCCCGAGCGTCTGCCCTATGGCATCCACGTCGTTCGTGATGCGCGAGAGCACATCGCCGTAGCTGACCTTGTCGAAGTACTTCAAGGGGAGTTTGTTGATTTTGACGCTGATGGACTCCCTCAGCCGTTGCGCGGTGCGCTGGGTGACGTTCGCCATCAGCCAGCTCTGGATGTAGCTCAGCAGCGCGTAGCCCGCGTACAAAGCGACCAGGGTCCAGGCGATGCGTCCGACCACTCCCATGTCGACCGACCCCACGATGGGTGTGCCGTGGACGATGGCGGGCAGCCCCTTGGTGATGGCGTTGGTCATGTCCTTGAGCTGGTTCGGCCCGATGATCTGGCAGATCATGCCGATCACCCCGAGCACGGCCGCGACGACGACGACGGGGACATCCCTGCGGCAGTAGTTCACGAGCTTGCCCATGACCTTGTTGAAATCGGTCGGCTTCTCGACGGGCCCTCCGGCTCCCGGTCCCCTATGCGGTTGTGACATTGTTTCCTCCACGGTTCATTACGTTCATTCTTCTCATTCCCGGCCCCGCGCTATGCCGCAAGCTCATCGGGCGTGAGCTGGGATTGCGCGATCTCGCGGTAGACCTCGCAGTTGGCAAGCAGCTCCTTGTGCGTCCCCTGACCGACTACTCTTCCATCGTCGAGAACGACGATGCGATCGGCATTCATGATGGTGCCGATGCGCTGGGCCACGATCAGCTTGGTGGCGTCACCCGCCTCGCGGGCCAGGGCCGCGCGCACGTCGCGATCGGTGGCGAAGTCGAGGGCGCTGAACGAATCGTCGAAGACGAGTATCTCCGGATGCCGATACACGGCTCTCGCAATGGACAGACGCTGTTTCTGCCCTCCCGAGACGTTCGAGCCACCCTGCGCTATGGGGGCGTCGTAGGCCCCGTCCATCCTCTCGATGAACTCGGTGGCCTGGGCCACGCTGGCGGACGCCTTCACGGCCGACTCCTCCTGCGCGCTGAGGCCGGTGTCCTCTCTGTTGGCAAGAAGGAGCTTCTCCTGCTTCATGCCCTGGTAGGTCGAGGCGTCGATGAGCTCGACGCCGTCGCTCTCGCCCGGCTTGTTGCCGTAGCTGATGTTCGATGAGACGGTCCCCTTGAAGAGAACGGCCTGCTGGGGGACGTAGCCGATCTTGTCCCGCAGCGCGGTCAGGTCATAGTCTCGCACATCGATCCCGTCGACCAGGACCGTTCCTTCGCTCGCATCATAGAAGCGAGGGACAAGGTTGAGGACGCTCGTCTTTCCCGATCCGGTGGCTCCGATGAACGCCACGGTTTCCCCTTTGTTCGCGCGGAAGCTTATGTTGCTCAGCATCTCCTCGCGGGATCCGGGGTAGGTGAAGCCGACATTGCGGAATTCGACCGTTCCGGTTTCGCCGGTGCCGGATTCGCCCGCTGCCGAGGCCTCCACCCGGCCATTGGTCACGAGGGGTTCGGTGTCGAGCACTTCCAGAATCCGTCGTGCGGAGACATCGGCGCGGGGAAGGAGCACGAACACCATGCTCATGAGCAGGAACGCCATGATCACCTGAACCGCGTAGCTAGAGAACACCACCATGTTCGAGAACAGCGTCAGCTTGTCCTTCATCGCGGCCGCCTGGATGAGGTAGGCCCCGATCCAGTACACGGCCAGCATCAGGGCGTTCATCAGCGAATTCATCAGCGGCATCATGATGGCCATTGCACGGTTGGTGTACAGCTGCGTGTCGGTGAGCTCCTTGTTCGCCTTGGTGAACTTCGCCTCCTGGTAGTTCTCCGCGTTGTAGGCGCGCACCACGCGCAGACCGTTGAGGTTCTCCCCGGCGACGAGGTTGATGTTGTCGGTCAGACGCTGCATGCTGCGGAATTTCGGCATCACCTTCCACATGATCAGGCCGATGGCCACCAACAGCACCAGCACGGTGACGCCGGTGGCCATCGTCCATTCGAAGCCCTTTCCTGCGATTTTGCATACGGCCCATACGGCCATGATCGGCGCCTGCACCAGAAGCATCAGGCCCATCGTGATGAACATCTGGATCTGCGTGATGTCGTTGGTTGACCGGGTGATGAGGCTGGCGCTCGAGAACCTGCTCATCTCGCCGGGTCCGAAGGATTCAACCTTGCGGAACTCCAGGGAGCGCAGACGCTGGCTGAAGGATGCGGCCACCCGGGCCGAAATGAAGCCGGTCACGATCGCACACAGGACCGAGCCGAGCGAAATGAGCAGCATCTTGCCGCCCGCTGTCCATATGTCGCTCATATGGCTGCCGTTCGTTTCCACGAGGCGTGTGATGTCCGCCATGTAATCGGGAAGTTCGAGGTTGAACCAGATCTGTCCGACGATGGAGATGAGGCCGATAAGAAGCTGGCCTATCTCGGATTTGGAGAGGTATCTGCAGATGCGCAGCATTAGCATGCCTTCCTTCTGTTTTTTCTTCTACATGTCATGATTGTTTTAACTTCTATTATTTATTTCTTGCAGTGTAAGATAATACGCGCGAAAAAATCACCCGTGTTCCGAAACCACAGGTTTACGAAAATCTTCACATTTCCCTACGAGGGGCGGCATGATGCGTGGGGCTGCGCCGCCGGTCTCGCCCGAAATGTCCGGCCGTGCTCGCCGTCTCACGTATCCGGGCCAGCCTCTCGAACGCCGCATCAACCTGTTCGGGGGTGGGACGCGGTGCACCGGGCCGGCAGATGGACATATACGTGGAGAACTCGGCGGCCAGATCCACAAACTCGCGGGTGCGACGCTCACCCATCTGCGTGAAGATCCAGCATATCGAGGAGCGCATGGCCTCGTGCTCTCTCTCCTCGCGTTCGCGACCCTCGTCCGTGATGGACACCCTGATCGTGCGCCGATCATCGGGGTCCATCCGCCGCGTGACGAGACCCTTCCTTTCCAAGGATCCCAGAACCGCGGATATGCGCCCCGAACTCGACTGGAGGGCGGCTGCAAGCTGAGAGGGGGTCATGGATTTCTCACGGACGAGATGGCGCAGCACAAAGGACTCCCCCTGATGCGAACGACTCAACTTCTCGGACATGACCGACCGTCTGTCAAAAAGAGTGACGGACAGCGTATCCAAAGCCTCTTGCTCGAAACCCATGACGCAGCCTCTCTGACCTTTCCCTCGATGCACCTGTTCATATTACCTCACACTATGAGAAATTAACACCATGACGATATGCGTGTCTCGGAGAATTTCTCGCTCGGAGAAAATTGGGCGACGGGGCGTGCACACGGTGCACAAAACCGTGTCCACGCCCCGTCGCCCATCACGGCCTACACTCTGGTTCAGCCTCGGTGCGACCCCCTCCTGACATACAGCACGGCGGCCGCGACCATGCACAGAGCGAGTGCAACGGCAATCGGCCCCAGCACCGAGCTTCCGGTATCGACCAGGGGGCTGCTCCCTGATGGGGAGCCCGCGGCGGGTGCCGGTGCGGTCGAACCGGAATTCGCCGCCGGCCGGGAGACCACATCGATGACGAAGGCGGCGCTGACGCCCTTATACGTCGCGGTCACACGCTTGCGGCCCACGGTGGTCGAATCAAAACCGGTGATTTTCAGGTCCTTGTCCTGCAGTGATATGGGCTTCAGCATTGAGATGCCGGCACCGGACCTATACACTGCCGTGATGCCGATGTCCGACGAATCCAGACGGGACCCCAGGGCGACGTCGGGGCGAAGCACCGCCACGCGCAGCTCGGCGAGGCGCGGCAAAGCCCCGAAATCGACCACATACCGGTTACTGGCCGTGGCGTTGGGCGACGTGAGGGTGACCGTGGCCCGTCCGCCATTGGAGGCATCCGCCTGTTCGACGCGGAGCCCGACACCCTCTCCCTCCGCGACGGCGGCGACCTTCGGATAGGACTGCGCATCGCCCGCCAGAGCACCCGAGTAGGAGGTTCTCCCGGCGTCGAAGCCCTTTACGGTGTCACCGTCGACCGTCAGATCGCTTAACATGGGGACAGCGTCATTGACGGGGTAGATGTTGACCTGTGCGACCTTTGCGTAGTTATAGCCCGAACCATAGGTGAGATTGAGCCTTATGCCCTGGGTGACGGGGAGGGAGCTGACATCGACGGCGGTCTGTGAACCCTTCTGCGGATCAACGGACACGGCGGGAAGCGACGATTGCCTCCATGTCGTCCCGTCCGCATCGAGGTACGAGATCGTGAATTGCGACGGCGCCGCCTCACCCCACGAGGAGTCAACGTACAGATCGATCTTCCCCAGCCGATAGGGCCTGTCGAACCTGTAGCCAAGCCAGGGGTCGGTGTCCGCGGTATTCCAGTTCGACCAGTTCGTGTTCGGGTCCCCGTCGCATGTTCGCTGGACCACCTGATCGCCCTGCGAGGATCCGGCCTCGTACGAGGAGGAGCTTGCGGCGGAGCAGAAGGCCCTGGCGAGGTCGAGGACGATGTGAACCGGCAGCTGTGCGGTAATGGACTCATCGGATTTCAGGGTGATGGTCGCCTTCTGGTCCCCGGCGTTGCTGGTGTCGACACCGGTGACGCTGTATTCGGTGGGATCGAGGATCCGGGTTCTCCCGTTTTTCAGCGTGGCGGTAACCGTCACCGAATGCGCATCGAACGCTGCCCCCCGGATCACATCGCCCTTCCCCTGGGCGGTTATGCTTTCCACGGGTGCCAGCTGGTTGACGAAATCCGTGTTCGAGAACAACGCCGTGAAGTTGCCCGCATTGTTGTTCGCCGTCAGGAACACACCGGAGTCAAGTTCGCCTGACTCCGCTCCGGCGAGCGGTACCCGGGCGACTTGCGTCCACGGGTCCTTGGGGGAGTCGCGGTAGTACCCGGTGATCTCGTCCGCACCGCTTCGCTCGATTTTCAGACTCACGGATCGGGAGAAGCCCTGCCCCACCGAAAGCGTCTGCCTATCGACGTAGCCGTTCCCGTCGGAATCGTATTGCATGTAGATTCCACTGGGGCTGGCCAGCAGATCGGCGTACCCCCCGGAGGGGTTCGCGCTGCTCAGATCGTTGCGTACGACCAGTCCGGCACGTGGATCAGAATTCCCGCCGAGGTCCAGGGGCTTCACCGTGGTCTCCACGCCGTCCCCCACTCCCAGGGACTTGCGCTGGTAGACGGTGCTGGCCTCATTGCTGGTCGTCCACACGCCGTTGTCCGAATTGTCCGTCATGGTGAACGAGTAAATCCCCGATCCGGACGTTGTCTGGCATGCGCTTCCGCCCTTCCAATGGGCTTCGTTCCACGGCGCCGAAACGGGGGTCGAGCAGGAGACCGTCACCGTGCGGCGGAACGTCCTTCCGGGATTGAAATTCGCGTCGGACGCCAACGTCCCGACAACCGTATACGTTCCCGGGGAGTTGAAGGCGAGCTCGCCCGCGGAGCCAGCGGTCGCTCCCGCGGAGCTCCACGTCACCGCAACGGACGATTGCCCCGAGCCCGCGGAGCCGGGTCTGCCCTCCTGAACGGTGACCTTTCCGGGAAGGGCGACGGAAGCGCCCATGTCTGCGGACTGGGGCACGGGGTCACTCACGACCTTCCAGTACGCCACGCCCGACTTCGATCCTCCGTGGCTGTCCCAATAGTTGAGATTCCAACCATTCGACTCGCCTTCCGAGGCGGGATTGTGCAACTCGATGCTCTCGTTCTCCCCTATGGTCAGAGGAAGCCACACGTAGGTGGAATCCGCCTTCCCGGCATCCCAGCGATCGCCCATATACACGAACTCGCCCTTGGCCTGGTCGACGGGAAGGACGCTTGCGGTCTGCGAACCGAAGGTCGTGCCTCGGGAGTCGCCCACCGACAGCAGTCCGTCGGCGCCTTCGGGCAGATTGTTGTACCACGTGTTCTCATAGGAATCGTTCGCCTGAACGCCGCGTATCCACGTGCCCAGCATGGAGGAGGCCGTGTAATAGGTCTGCTTGTTGGGATTCCACCCCGTTGCGCCGGAGGCCACGATGTTGTATCGCCCGTCGTACTCGAACACGGCGGGAGCCTCCAGGGAACCGCACTCCTTGACGATCTGGAAGTCCTTTCCCCTCACCGGGGCGTCGGGGGTTCCATCCGCAAGAATATACGGGTACCTTCCATCGGCGGAGTACTGTTTATGGCCCTGCGACTGGTCCACGGTGGTCGTTTTGTCGACATTCGTGTAATCGTCGTTGAGCTTGGCCACATACAGGGACTGATTGCCTTCGGAGGAATACAGAATATAGGCGCTGCCGTCGCTGTCGGTGAACACGGTCATGTCCCGGCTGTCGCCGTCCTCGCCCCATCCCGGCTTGCACCCGCCCGTATACCAATCGGCTCTGTTGGGCAGCCTGTAGGCGCCGACCATGGTGAAGGGGCCTGCGGGGTTTGTGGACACAGCCACTCCGGCAAGCGCACGCGCGTAGTTGCTTCCGCCGGGGGTGGTGCTCCCATCCGAATGCCACCAGAGCACGAACTCCTTGTTCTTCTGGTTGTAGATGATCTTGGGTCGCTCGAAGATGGCCTGCAGGCTGTCGGGCTTCCCGTCGCCGTTCTGGTCGTTGTTGGTGTTCAGATACGGGAATATGCCGTCCGCCTTCTGGGTGTCAACCGAGCCGTCCGACTTCGTCAGTCCGTATGCCTGATTGAAATAGGAGAAATTCGGGTTATGGACATCCGTCAGCTCCGCCTTGCTCGTCACCGAACGCAGCGCGACGCCAAGGTCGGTCCAGTTGTAAAGGTCCTCCGACCGGTAGGCGTGGATGCCGGGACTGTTGTCATAGCCATTCGAGCGATCCTCGCCATACCAGTAGTAGACGTTCTTGCCGTCCTTATCGACCTTCACCACCTGCCCGCCATGGGCCTGAATGTGGGTTCCGCCTTCACCCGTGGTGTTTTTGGCGTACCAGTAGGGCTTGAAGTAGTTACTTGCGTTGGTCCCCGGGTCGCTCACGGCCTCGAACGAGCTGTAGGCGGGAACCTTGTCCGTCACCGGAAGGTAATCCACCCCCTGCGCGTGGGCCGACGGCGCCATCGCCATGCCGATCAGGCTGGCGACGGCGACCGCAGCCGCGGCCAGCGACCGCACAATACCGTTATTCATTGCTCGTGCCATTGACATCGTCCTTGTTCATGTCGATATTCGTTTCCTTATCAGTCTGGATACGGCGAGCCCCATCCTCATGGAATCGCGCCGCCCTTTCGGGAGGTGACCGCACACCCGCGAACGACGTTTGCGAATACGGCCGACGCAACCCCCACCTCGAGGCATCACCCGTGCTTCCCGATCGCGACCGCCAAAACCATGCCGGCGTTGGCGTACCGTGAATGGCGAGTAGCCCTTGTGGTAGCGATATCATCTTCTGCGGCACAGTTCGGAACCGGTAACGCGCCTGAAAAAATCTGCATGGCACATGCCGCGTCGACAGTCACACAACGCTGCAATAACTTCATCGTCATCCCTTTTCTCCAACGAAGACAGGTCTCGCGTACGGCATCCGCGCCGAACACGCAATATCTTCGTTGACAGCCCACACCTGTGTCTACACTCCGGGTCGCACTGACCGACTCAAAATGTTTGCGCTAACATCTCTACTCGACTTCATTGTAGTTCATTCCCAGAGATTTTTCACCCTCCATGAGCGCGGCGCACGAAATACGGCGAAACGGGAAGGAAACCCGCCGTCCGAGCGCACGGCGCTCGCCAGAGCGCGACGCACGCCCCCCGACGGGTAGCGTCATGACACAGTGCGGCTCAAGCCCATCGGCACACGCGAACGCATCGACACCGCCGTCCGGCTGCATGCGATGACAGCTCGATACGCGCGACGGCCACGGCGTCGAAACTCGCACCGTTACGCATCAGCCGTGCAGTGCACCACCACAACAACCCGACCCTGCGGTCACCGCCCACGGCCGCCTCGCCGGCGCCGGCGCCGGGCCAGACCCGCTCCGACGACGGCGGAGGCGACCAGAGCAGCGACCGCAACGACCGCCATGTCGCCAATGTCGATCCCCGTGTCCGCCAGCGCGCCGGATGCGTTCCCTGCGACGTTCCTTTCCGGGATCCATGCCGGAGAGGACGCCGCCGAGGAGTCGTCGGCCACGGCGATGCGGGGTGACTCGCCGGTCGAAACCGATTCCAGGCAGCGTTTCAACTCGCTTTCCTTGTACCACATGAATCCGGCAGCGACGGCCGTGCATGAGGAATTGAACGCGATCTCACGCTCGTTGTACAACATGCGCACCAGCGGGGTGTATGCGCTCCCGGTAGCCGGGTCGACACCTGACCGCGAAACGACATCCCACTGCACGTTCGCGGCCATCGGAGTCACCTCCGACCCTCTCCACGGATTGTTGTCGTAGGAGAACACATCGTCAGGACCCTTCGGATCCTCCACATCAGGAGCCTGCCGGGTGGAGCCCGGGAGCTTGAGAAGCGCCGCGAACGGCATCATCGTCTCGGCATGGGCAAAACGGAATGTGGCCACGACGTTGCCGCCGGCGGCACGGCGATCGATGGAGCGGAAGAAATCGTCGAGAAGGGGCTTGGCTATGGAGTAGGTCTCCTCTTGGCCGGCTCGGCCGGGCCCCTTCTCGTAGAAGTCCTGGGAGTCAAGGACATAGGAGAACCATCGGGCATCCTGCTCATGCCCGGTAAAATACCGCTGAAAGTCGAACCGGTGGGAGCCGGAGTTCTCATTGGTCATATCCGCCGCGATGATGTACAGATTGTAGAGATCCATTGCGGCGTCCACCTTTGTGGCGATGGACTTCTTCATCTCCCCGCAGGCTGAGGGATCCGCGGCCGGGTCTGATCCGGCGGCGCAGTTGAGGTACCGATTCTCGCCGGCCTTGTGCTTTTTACCGTCCGTGGTGTTGTACCACGTGTGGTTCGCGTCGCCACCGATCCGCGAGATGAAGTCCTTGGTGAATATGCCGGACAGAACGTCATCGGAGGCCTGCTGTATCTGCGGCAGATTCTCGATGTAGGATTCCGCGTTCGCGATGGTTGCGTCATTGGCGACAAAATCTTCGTACCGCTGGGCGGTCTGCGCCGCGACACCGGTTTTCGTGGTGCCATCGGGATTGTCCACCTCGTGGAAATACAGGGTGTCCGGAGTTTTGTCGAAGATTACGGCCGGACCCGAACCAGCGGGATCGCTCACGGTGGCCGTCCTGCGGGCGAGCAGGCCATGGGAGACGGCGTCGAACCCTTTGGCGAAGTTCTCCCCGGACTCGGTCGCCCGGGGCTCTCCGGAGGTCTGGAAGGCTATGACCCCGCCTCCTGCCGCCGCCTGTGCGAACAAAGCAGCGTTGCGCTGGAAGGCCCTGGCACCGATGCCGATATGCTGGTCTGCTCCCTGCCCGGTCAACATCCCGTATCCGTTCGCGACATTGGCCGCTATGATGCCGCTGAGGCTGCTCATGAACTCCTGCTGTACTGCCGTGCTGACGAATCCGCCCTCCTGGGAAGCGGTCTGCGCCATTTTCAGAAGAAGGGCGTCGTATTTGTAACTCGACAATCCACGAGAACCGTGACGCGCCATCGATTCGGTGTATAGGGGGCCGTACCCCGACGGCGCGGACGAATACGAAGTGCCCGCCGGCGCCGCATACGGCTGCTTGCTGCTGTAGTAATCCTGCTGCTGAGCCGCAGCGTTCGCCGTCCCGCAGGAGGCGGCGACAAGAAGCAGGGACGTCGCCCACGCAACGCCGCCACGCATGATATGACCTGTGATGTGCATCGTTCGTCTCCTCCGCTTTCCCTGATCGCGCCGCCGGGAGACGCGGCCGGTGGACGAATCCGAGAAATACGGGTAAAACCACGGGACCGGGGCCGAGCGGACAATCTGCAGCAGGTCTACCAAAGCCAGGTGATCCGCAGGAAGACCGGCGATGTCCGCACGGTGAACTTCCGGAATCCTCGTTCGACGAGGACGCGCGGCGCACGAAATACGGCGAAACGGGAAGGAAACCCGCCGTCCGAGCACACGACGCTTACTCGCCCCCACGGAGCGAGCCGGGGCCGACGACGTCTACCTTTCCAAAGCTTCCTTCAAATCCCTGCTGCGCCAGTGCTCGCGCAACAGGCAATACCCCCCGAAGCAGGCCAGCCACACCAATCCCGCAATCGCAGGGCCACGGGTGTCGTCCGCCAGGAACAATGTCGCGTAGATGAAGACGAAAAAGGCGATGGCGAGGGTGTTCGTCACCCGATAGGCGGGCATGACAAACCCGTCAGGCAGAAAATCGGACGACCTGCGGTAGCGCCGATGCGCCAGCATCGTAAGAATGTAAATGAATATGATCACCGCCGAGGACGCCGAGGAAAAGAGTACAAAAGCACTGGAGATCCCGGGAATCTGATTGATCATCGGAGACAGGAGAATCAGTGCGGCGGACACGACGATGGCACGCGCCGGCACTTTGTTCCTCGACACCACGGCAAGCGAGCGCATGTGGGGCGAAGGCGACTGGGAGGAGATCTGATAGAGATGGCGTCCCGCCGAGTAGAGCAGGGAATTCAACGAGGACGAAGCGGCGGTGATGACCACGAAGAACACGAGAGCGGACGCCCAGTTCAGTCCTGCGTAACGAAACACCATGATGAACGGAGAGGAGAAGACCCCGCCGGCACCGGAGGCGAAGCTTCGCCAGGGAACGATGAGCATGATGGCGACAAGAGCGCCCACATAGAAGATCAGAACCCTCATGATGATCTCGTTCACGGCCTTCGGAAGCACCTTCCTGGGATTCTGCGTCTCCGAAACGGTCACGCCGACGAATTCGATCATCTCATAGGCGAAGAACACCATCTGAAAGCTCATCAGGAAGGCGAGCCAGCCGTTGGGGGCGAAGGTGAAACCAGCCGTCAGGTTGTCCACGCCGGCATGTCCGGCGGGGCTGACGCCGGTGGTTCCCTGGATATGGCTGGCTGGATAATGGTAGTTGATGGCGACCATGACGACCGCCGTGACGATCATGGCGACGATGAGGGTGATCTTGATCATCGAGAACCAGAATTCAGCCTCTCCGAACGCCTTCACGGCAATGAGGTTGATGACGACGAGAACGGCGAGAAAGACGATTTCGATAAGCCATTTCCAGGCGTTGAGATCATAGCCGAAAATGCCGAAGAACGTCACGAAATAAGTGCTGACCGCGGTGATCTCGGTCATGCCGATGAGCACGAGAACGATCCAGTACGACCACCCGGCGAAATGGCCCCACCCGTTCCCCAGGTATGTCGTGATGAAGTTGATGAACGTGTGCTGGCTGGGATCGCAGTACATCAGCTCGCCGATCGCCCGCATCAGCAGAAACATGACGATGCCGACCACGATGTACACGACCACGATGCTCGGGCCCGTCAGACTGATCGAACGCCCGGAGCCAAGGAACAGGCCGGTTCCGATGGCGCCTCCGATGGCGATGAACTGGACGTTGCGGTTGTTCAGCCCCCGGGCCATCTCATTGCCCTTGTCCAGCGACCCCACCGAACGCATTCCTCCGTCCGACGCCGCGAAAGACCGCGCGCCATCGGTTGGGCCATCCGTCCCGCCATTGCCGCTCCCGCCCGTCTTTCGGGCCGCCGCATCATCCGTCGCGCCTGGCATGGCCGATTCCGTCCCATCCTCCATCATGTGATTCGTCATGTCCTCGCTCGTTCTCGTCATAGTCGTCCAGCCTACCCCCACCCCTCGTGACAGGCCCCGTCCCCGGGACCGTGACCACGGCCGCGACGCGACACCGTGCCCTCTCCCGCATCGCGGCCAGGACATACAATGAAGCGGCGTGCGAACGCGGCTGCGACGGCACGAATTCCGCGGGAGAGGGGCATGGGAATCCATGAGCGACAAAGGCAGTGGGCGCGAGGAACCATCGTGCAGGCCATCGGAACGCGACGCATCGCCATCGGACGACATCTCCCGATCGCCGGCCGGATCGGAGCCACCGAACGACACGGCCGCGGCGCATGACCGAAGCGGTTCCGACTCGGGTCTGAAGAAATCGCTCAAGAACAGGCACATCCAGCTCATCGCTCTGGGAGGAGCCATCGGAACCGGATTGTTCTGGGGCTCAAGCGAATCCATCCAGCTTGCCGGTCCAGGCATCCTCATCGCCTACCTCATCGGGGGCCTGGCGATTTTCATGATCGTGCGCGCGCTGAGCGAGATGTCGGTCGAGGACCCCAAATCGGGCGCCTTCAGCTACTACGCCACCCGCTACTGGTCGAAGCGCGCAGGATTCGTCTCCGGATGGAACTATTGGTTCAACTACATCCTCGTGTCCATGGTGGAGCTGTCCGTGGTCGGGTCCTTCGTCAACTACTGGTTTCCCGCGATACCGCAATGGGTTTCGGCCGCATTCTTCCTCGTCGTCATCACCGCGGCCAATCTCCTGGGCGTCGCGAAATTCGGCGAATTCGAATTCTGGTTCGCTCTCATCAAAATTGCCGCGGTCAGCGCAATGATCATCGGCGGCCTGGTCATCCTCGCCCTAGGGCTTCCCACCGTGTCCAAGGTTCCGGCATCCTTCGCGAACTGGTTCACCCAAAGCGGCGGGTTCCTTCCCCACGGACTGCTCACACATACGCGGCAGGGCCAGTGGACGGGACTGCTCATGGCTCTGTGCGTGGTCATGTTCAGTTTCGGCGGCACCGAACTCATCGGCATCACCGCCGGGGAAACCGCCCATCCCCGCACCACCATCCCGAAGGCGACCAACGGCGTCATCTGGAGAATCCTGCTGTTCTACATCGCGGCGCTTGGAGTGATCATGGCCGTGGTCCCATGGAATACCATCGACGGCAAATCCAGCCCGTTCGTGCAGATCTTCGACTCCGTCGGCATCCACACGGCAGCGGGAATACTGAATTTCGTATGTCTCACGGCCGTCATGAGCGTATACAACTCAGGCCTCTATGCAAACTCGCGCATGCTGTACTCACTCGCAAGGCAGGGCAACGCCCCGGCGTTTCTCGGCACTGTCAACTCGCGTTCGGTTCCGGTCGCCGGGGTGCTGACATCGGCGGCAATCACGGCGCTGGCGGTGGTGGTCGTCTTCCTGTGGCCGCAGTTCGCGTTCAACTATCTCATGAGCATCACGACGATCGCCGGCATCATCAACTGGAGCATGATCATGATCACCCACATGCATTTTCGCAAGGCCGTGGCGAACGGAAAGGGACCGAACGACCTCACCGGTCTGACGGGAGCCTCGGCGGTGTCACGCATCCGGTTCGCCCTGCCGCTCGCACACGTGACCCCGTGGCTGGTGCTGCTGTTCCTCGCCTGCGTCATCGTGCTCATGTGCTTCTCCCCCAGCTACATGGTCGCCGTGATCGTCGGGCCGATCTGGCTGGTGCTGCTGCTCGTCGCCTATCAGATCACCCAACGCAGAAAAGGCTGACTCGACCTGCTGGGAAAACGCTGCTCAGCCAGCGGAATCCATTGCAATCCCATGGCTGGTCGGCATCAGCCGTATGACAGCCTCGATCGCCCGGCGGCACATGCTCTTGCATCATGCAGGGCGCCCGACGCCCGAAGAATGCCCCGAGGCCCGACGATTTGCCATTGCTTGGGTAACGGTGTTTAATCGTGAACCGTTGAAACCATATGAGAGATAAAAACACTGCCCGGTTTCGGTAGTCCGGGCGCGGTCTTCCGTTAGTATCCAGCCTCCTCGGCCGTCCGTTCCTCTCGCAATTCAGAGGAGGCGTCAGCATGCCCGAGCAACCGTCCGGGTCCAAGGCCCAATCCACCGTCTATTTCGACGGATCGATGTGGGTGTGCGTATGCGAAAGGGAATCAGAGGGCCTCTACCAGGCCTGCCGCATCGTGTTCGGCGCCGAGCCGAAAGACCACGAGGTCCTTTCCTATCTTCAAAGCCATTACTTCACCCTCCCGTTCAGTGCGCCCGTGGCTGCGGATGTCGGAAAAGTCTCCGGCAACCGACAGGGCAATCCCAAACGCATGAAGCGCAAGGCCTCCAGAGCCGTGGAGGACAAGGGAATCGGCACAAAGGCCCAGCAGGCTCTTTCACGGGCTCGAGATGAAAGCGCGAGACAGCGTCGGACACGATCGAAGGAGAAGAGAATCACGGCCGCCGGCCACCGCCGCGAGATGCTCATTGCAAAAAGACATCAGAAGCATCGCGGACATTAGCGAGGGGAGGGGAACGGTAGGCGGTGTCAAACGCGCCCAAAGCATATCGCCCCCCATCAGCGGCCACCCCCCATCTCCCATGCCGCCGTGCATCACCAATCATCCGACTCCTGCACGTCACGGCTGCCCCCAACCGACACGAGATAAACGACAAAGGATGCCCGACAAGGCGCAAACCGGCTCCCGTTCGCCCCGCCTGCCGCTCGGTCTCCATCGGCGCGGCCATCTTCCGCCGCACCTACCAGCCGCAGCGCAGCATCGCCTCGGGGCAGACGTTCCGGTCGATCCGCGCCGGCCCTACCCGCGGCAGCGCGAGGGAGGCCTCCCGAAGTACGCGGTGAACAACCGACTGAAATACAGGGGATTGTCGTAGCCGACCATGTCCGCTATCTCCCCGACGGGGTAGTCGGTGCTTTCCAGCAGCATCTTCGCCTCGTTCAGCCGGATAAGGGTGATGTAGCGCAGGGGGGAGACCCCGGTCAGGTCGCGAAAGCTGCGGATGAACCAGCCGACGCTCATACTGTGACCGCGCGCGTAGTCTCCGATGCTGATGCGCTCCGAGAAATGACGGTGGAAGTATTCCACGGAACGGTGGACGACCATGGCCGCCCGTTTCACCCCATCCTGGGACTCCTCGGACCGGCATCGGCGCACCTGCACAAGCAGCCTGCGAAAGTCGAGGGAGACGAGGTCCTCGAAACCCTTCCGCCTTACCTGCAGTTCGCGCACCATCTCCCCAAAAATCTGGGAGTACTGCGGCTGGACCCCTGTGTGCACGATGTTGGCGTCACGAGGGCGCATCTGCCGTCCCGGCACCATGGGATCCGTCTGAGCGTCACCGGTGAATCCCGCATAGCTGAGGACGCGGGAGGCATCGGAGCCGGCGAAATGGACCCAGTAGACTTCGGTTTTGTCCTGCGCCCTGTACTCGTAGCGCTGAGGCTCACCGGGGAGGTACAGGACCATGGTTCCCGCCCCCACACGGTAAGGATGTTCATATTTGTAGAACACGGCCCTTCCGGAATGCACATACAGCAGCTGGTAGTCCCTGCGTCCGGACGGCCTGAGCGTGTCGAACGAGTCACGCCAGGTCATGCGGTAGCGACCGCAGGCGCTGACCACCAGTGGAAGTCGGGTCTCCAGCTCAACGTCATGCTGATACAAGTATCCGGCGACGATGTCTATCCCACGAACCCTTCCGGAGGTCGCGGAACCCTCTACGATGTCATCTACTACCATTTTGTGCATATTATCATGCAAACGGACATGGCACGGAATGCGCGGAGCGCACATAATGACAATGCAGCGACACCGAGGGCCGATCGTGAGATGACCCGACGTGCAGGAACACAGGAAAAAGGATCTCAGGCATGTTTATCCCCCGATATTATGAGAATCTCGACAGGCTCCACGTGGGAACGATGCCCAACCGCTCGTACTACATGCCCGCCTCCGCACGGATGGACACAACAGGTGAGGCACGCGGCGAATCGGATCGTTTCCTGATGCTTGATGGCGACTGGAGCTTTCGCTATTATCCAAGCATCCACGATCTGGCCGACGAGGTCGACATCGCGCACCACACCGCCAGCCCGGCCTTCTACGAGCCCGGCTTCCTCTCCGATGCGGCACGGCCGGAGGGTTTCTCCCCCATCCCCGTCCCCGGCGTATGGCAGAATCACGGCTTCGGTTCGCATCAGTACACCAACGTGAACTACCCCTTCCCGCTCGACCCTCCTTTCGTGCCTCACAACGACCCGTGCGGCGTCTACGTAAGAACATTCGACTACGCTGCGGACGCCCGGGCGCCGCGCGCCTATCTGAACTTCGAGGGTGTGGACTCGTGCTTCTATGCGTGGATGAACGGCTCCCTGCTGGGGTATTCACAGGTCTCCCACTCCACCAGCGAATTCGACGTGACCGACTATCTGCACGACGGCGAGAACACACTCGCCGTGCTGGTGCTCACCTGGTGCGACGGCAGCTACATGGAGGATCAGGACAAGTTCCGAACAAGCGGAATCTTCCGCGATGTCTATCTGCTTCGGCGCCCCGAACACTTCATCCGCGACTACGCCACCACAACGACCATTCTATGGTCGGATGGAGCCGGCCAGGGCAGGTCGCCCTCCGAGACGGCGCCCGGGGGTCCTTCGGAAATCGCCACGGCCCCCGTCGCCTCGCAGGCCTCGATCACATGCCGATTCGCCTTCGTTGGCAGCGGGAACCTGCCCGTAAAAATCCAATGCTTCGACGCGAACGATCAACTTGTGGGCGAGGCGAGGAGCACCGCAACGGCACGCTCCCCACAATCCGGCGACACCGCGGGCGCCGTCGCGGACTCCCCCCTCGACGCCCCGGAGTTCAACAGCGACGCGAGAGCCGACATCACGCTGGACGATCCGCATCTGTGGACGGCGGAGACCCCTTACCTCTATACGATCGTGTATTCGACGGAGAACGAGGTGATCACCGACCATGTCGGCATCCGCGATATCCGGGTCAGGGACGGGGTGGTGGAGGTGAACAGGAAGCCTATCAAGCTGCATGGAGTCAACCGCCACGACAGTGATCCGGTCACGGGCCCCACGATCAGCCAGACCCAGATCATGAGGGATCTGACGCTGATGAAGGAACATAACGTCAACGCGATCCGGACCAGCCATTACCCGAACGCCCCCCATTTCTACGATCTCTACGACAGACTGGGCTTCTACATCGTGGCGGAGGCGGACAACGAAAGCCACGGGACCACCAGCGCCTACGCGTCCGACACCGGCGAGCGGGCGACCGGCGAGCGCTGGAACCACCTCATCGCCGACAACCCCGCATTCATCGCCCCGACCGTGGACCGCGTGCAACGCAGCGTCGAACGGGACAAGAACCGTCCCAGCGTGATCATGTGGTCCATGGGCAACGAATGCGCCTACGGCTGCACTTTCGAGAAGGCCCTCGCGTGGACGAAGGCGTATGACCCCACACGTCTCACGCATTACGAAAGCGCCCGCTACGTCGATCCCTCCCATGCCTACGATTTTTCGAACCTGGACGTGCACAGCCGTATGTATCCGTCCCTGGAAGACATCACCGACTATTTCAGCGACCAGGGCCCCCGGGGGGACGGCAGCGCCGGGGACGATGGCGACAACGGCACGAAACCGTATGTGCTCTGTGAGTTCTGCCATGCCATGGGCAACGGCCCGGGTGATCTGGAGGACTACTTCACGCTGATCCAGCGTTATGCGGGCATGGCCGGAGGATTCATCTGGGAATGGTGCGACCACGCCATCGCCAGGGGAACGGACAGCCGCGGGCGCAGCGTGTACGCCTACGGCGGCGACTCCGGGGAATACCCCCATGACGGCAATTTCTGCATGGATGGGCTCGTCTACCCGGACCGCACAGCGCACACGGGCCTGCTCGAGTTCAAGAACGTCTACCGCCCCGCACGCGTGCGCGACTTCCACGCATCGACGGGAACGCTCATCGTGCACAACTACATGGATTTTCTCGCGCTGAACGACTACGTGACGGCGACCGCCCAAGTCATGCTCGACGGGGAGCCTCAGGGCAAACCGATACCCATCGCCGCACACGACCTTGCCATCGGCCCCCATGCGGACGGCATGGCGACGCTTTCGGGCCTTCGCACACCCCCGGAAGGCAAGGCCACGCTGCTGGTGAGATACTCCCTCCTGCACGAAACAGACGTTCTTCCCGCCGGATTCGACCTTGGTTTCGACGAGATCGCCCTTCCCACAGCCAACCCGGTGAACGCGAAGGCCTTGCGGATTGCCGATCCGCGGGGGGCCGAACCCCGGGAAACGGCATATACCCGGTCGCCATCACCAGTCACCATCCTGTGCGACGACAGCCGAATCGTTCTCCACAACGACCGGTTCCGGTATGTGCTGGACAGACGGACGGGATTGTTCTCGCATATGAGCGCGGGGAACCGCGACATCCTCATCCGCCCGATGGAGCTCAACGTGTGGCGGGCCCCGACCGACAACGACCAATACATACGTCACGAATGGCACAGGGCCCAATACGATCACGCCTATGCGCGAGCATACTCGGCGAACGTGGTCCGCCCGTCGTTCGCGGACGGCCGGCCCGGGAGCCGCAGCACCTGCGAACCGGTACGAATCGAATCGACGATGGCCGTGGTGGCACCGGTCGTGCAGCGCATCGCGGACATCGATACGGTATGGACGATCTCACCGCAGGGAGCCGTCCACCTGAGCATGGACGTCCGACGGAACACCGATTTCCCATTCCTCCCGCGATTCGGTCTGCGACTGATGCTGCCGAAGTCCATGGACGCAGTGAAATACTGCGGACTCGGGCCGAACGAAAGCTATGTCGACAAGCGTCGCTCGAGCTATCACGGCGTATTCCACGCAACGACGCGGACACTGTTCGAGCCATACATCAAACCCCAGGAGAACGGCAACCATCACGACTGCGACTGGGCCGCGATCGGAAACCGGGACATCACACTGTTCACCGCAGGGGACTTCGACGGCGAACGGCATATGACGACCTTCGACTTCCAGGCGCTGCCCTACACCCAGGAGCAGCTCACCGCCGCCCGGCACAACGCCGAACTGGAACCGGCCCCGGCGAGCGTGGTATGCCTCGACTATGCACAGAGCGGTGTCGGGTCGAACAGCTGCGGCCCACAACTGGAACCGCGGTATCGCCTCGACGACGACCGGTTCACCTTCCGGCTCACTCTGGTTCCACAACCTTCCGACGGCATTCCCCTGGCGTTGTAGCAGTCGGACCGCACAGCTGAATCGGTTCATCACCCTCGGCCATGGAACGGGAGACAGCCCGCCATGCCCGAGGGCATCGCCTTCCCCGAAGCTGCGAGGCAGCCAGCCCCGCTTACCCTCACCCATCCCGTCCCGGCTTCAGTCGCTCCCGCTCATCCGCTCCCGCTCAGTCGCATACCCCTCAGCGGTCTGTGCCCAACCGCCTACCCTCACCCATCATCACCTCCCCATTGCTCGTTCTCCGTCACTCGGCGCCCGTCACCCACCCCCCGTCACTCGGTGCTCGACGCTTAACTGCTTCAGTCACGAAACGAACACTTTCTGTGAACGCGAAAGCACAGTCACACGCGCTCCTCTTCCACTCATTCATATTCACCGGACCGCCACACATGACAGAAACGTTGCAAATTCAACATCTAGACGCATTCCATCGTCGCATGGCAATTCATCGACAGTCGCATCTCACGCATTGCATGTCGGCATACCGCGGTCAATCGCACATCTCATTCGCAGGGGTTTCGTCAAAAATGAGCCGGACGCATATTGAATGATGGTCTTAAGCCATGCGGGACTAGAACTTTATCGCTTAAGTTGATACATTTATAACTATCCGTCCCCCACAAAGAAGAGGAGATGGAATCAATGAAGATAGAGGGAAACAGCATGATCAAACTATTGCCCCGACAGCTGATCGCATGGGGGACAGCCTGTGCGACCATTCTCGGTATGGCATCGCTGCCGGCCGCGGCGTCAGCGGCGGCGACCACGATCACGGCGACGACTGCCGTGAACGTGAGCGATGGAAACGCGACAAGCCAAACGCGGGCCCTGTTCAAGAAGCTTGCCGACACCACCGCCGGCGGGCTGCGATTCGGGCAGCAGCACGCTACGGACGAGGCTATAAGCCCAACGGCCGCGAACGGCGACGTATACGAGATGACCGGCAAATACCCGGCCGTGATGGGATGGGATGCGGGTCTGGGCCTCACCGGCGAGGAGAAGCCCGGAGCCAGCGGCGCCTCACAGGATGCCAACGCCCAGGCGCTGGCCAAGGACATCGCCGCCGCGAACAAGGAGGGCGCGATAGTCACGCTTTCGGCGCACTGGCACAATCCCGCCACGAACGGAGCCTACAACGACACCACCAAGGTGGCTGACGAGATCCTCCCGGGGGGGAAGTACTCAAAGACGTTCACCTCATACCTCGACGGCATCGCCAAGGTCGCGCAGAGCTCAAAGGACGCCCAGGGCAACCTCATCCCCATCATCTTCCGTCCCCTGCACGAGAACAACGGCAACTGGTTCTGGTGGGGCGCGACGCACGCGTCCACAACCGAATACATAGAGCTGTACCGATACATCGTCAACTATCTCAGGGATGTCAAGGGCGTGCACAACCTGCTCTACGCATATTCTCCCGGAGGCACGTTCAACGGCGACCCCGCGGACTATCTGGCGACCTATCCCGGCGACGACTATGTGGACGTCCTCGGCTACGACTACTACGACTCCACCAGCGCCGGAAGCGATTCAAGCACGTGGATCAGCACCGCCGTCAAAGACATGGCGATGATCGGCAACCTCGCCCAGAACAGCGGCAAGGTCAGCGCCTTCACGGAATTCGGCCAGACCAATGGCCGCAAGATCACCGAAACGGCCAACGCCAATCCGGAATTCTTCTCCCAGCTCGCCCAGGCGATAGCGAAGGGGGCGCCGAAAACCGCCTATATGATGACATGGGCCAATTTCGGCGGCAGCGGCGACAGTTTCCAGGCCTACACGCCGTGGAAGGGATCAATCGGCGAACCTGCCTTTAAGGAATTCGCCACGAGCTCCGCGAACCTCTGGGCCTCTTCCGGAAACGTTGACTACACGGCGACGACAACAGCGACGCCCCGAAAGGCGACCGCGCGAATCGTCACTCCGGTTGCCGGCGAACGCGTCACCACCAGCACCCTCACCGTGCGCGTGAAGGCCGACAACATACCCGCGAACGAACTCAACACGCGGAGCGCCTTCGTGTCGCTCGACCGCAAGGACGCACAGGGGCACGCCATCACCATTGCGCTGTCCTGGCACTGCAACGGCTACTTCGAAGGATCCACCGACCTGTCGAAGGACGGCATCGCGCTGGACAACACCAAGCTCACCCTGACCCCGACCATCAGCACCATCACCGGCGCCGTGCTGCCCTCGCCGGATGCGAGCAACGCGGTCACCGTCACTCTCGGACAAAAACCCGCCACACCCGCCAATGAGATCGACAGTTTCGACAACTACGATTCCATGGCCGACTTCGACGCCGTCTACTCCACGAACAACACCTCGAGCTCAAACGCAAGCCTCGTCGCCAGCCCGGAAGCCGGTGGCAAGCAGGCCTTCAACTTCCATTACGATTTCAACGCCTACCCCGGGTACAACGGATTCACGCGCTCCTATTCGCCGACGATGAACTGGTCGGGATTCAACAACATGAACCTCTTCCTGGATTCGGACGGCTCGGGGCAGAAGCTGGTCATCCAGTTCCAGGCCGGCGGTGTCACCTTCGAGGCATATCCGTCACTGGCCGACAAGGGCGGGAAAACCGTGACACTGAGCTTCGGGGATGCCGACGGCAACGGCAGCGATTTTCACCCGGCGTCATGGGACACCGCAAACGCCGCCAAGAAGACCTCGCAGAAACTGCTCAGCCAGATCTCCGGCTTCGCCATCTACATCAACGACAACAGCACGTCGACGCAGGCGTACCCGAAAACCGGCGACATCCAGCTTGATTCCATCATGCTGGGAGGCACGCGAGATCCTTATGATCCCGGCAAGACGCCAACGGCACCGGTCACCACCGACACGGTGGACGACTTCGAGTCGTACGCGACGGACGCCGATCTGCAGTCGGCGTGGAACGGCGGAGGCCGCGGGCACACGGAGAACCTCTCCCTGACCACCGGTGACAACAGCAAGCAGGCCATGCAGTTCAAGGCCGACTTCGCCACCGCCAAAACAACGTGGATAGACGTCTCGAAATCCCTTGGATCCGCCGACTGGACCGGTATGGACACCGTCACCCTCGACGTCAACGGCGATGGGTCCAACAACGCCATGGCGATCCAGCTGGGCAGCAACACCGGGACGTACTTCCTCTACCAGCTCAAGCTCGACTTCACGGGATGGAAGACCGTATCCATCCCGATCGGCGAATTCAAGCAAAGCTGGCCAGATCCAAAGGATCCGAGCAACCCCGCAACCCCCGGCGCAGCCGACCTTGCGAGCATGAAGGAGTTCGTCATCGCCGCCTCCCGGTGGAGCGGAGACTCCATCAACTTCGCCGTCGACAACATCGCCGTGACACAGAGCGTCAAACCGATCACGGTGGACGATTTCGAGTCGTACGCGAGCGATGCGGACGTGCAATCCGCATGGGGCAACCGCAAGAACACGCAGTATCTCTCCCTGGCCACCGGCGACAACAGCAAACAGGCCATGCAGTTCAAGGCCGACTTCGCCACCGCCAAAACAACGTGGATCGACACCGCAAAGCACCTCGGATCCGCCGACTGGACCGGCATGGACACCGTCACCCTCGACGTCAACGGCGACAACTCAGGGAATGCGATGTCCCTGCAGCTGGGCAGCAACACCGCCGGAGGCACCTACTTCGAGCATGACGTCAAGCTCGACTTCACGGGATGGAAGACCATATCCATCCCGATCAGCGAATTCACGCAGACCTGGCCCAAGGTGACGGGAGACGCTCCCGCGCCTGCAGCGGCCGACCTCGCGAGCATGAAGGAGTTCGTCATCGCCGCAAACCAGTGGAACACGGCGGACAACTCCATCGACTTCGCCGTCGACAACATCACCCTGACGGGCAGCAGCAGTTCCGAAGGCTCCGGCGACTCGGGGGACACGGGGAGCGGCACCCCCGCAGACAACACTCTACCGGCCAACGTGCTCGACATCGCCGCCATGGATCCTGCAACATGCCCCATCACCGCAACCACCCAGCCGGGAGGTGGCACCTCCGGCACGACCGCGGCAGACAAAGGTGGTGCACAGTCGTCTTTGGCGGATACGGGATCGTCCGCAGCGGCCATCGCACTGCTGGCCACCCTGCTTACCGTGATCTCCGCGATCGGGATCATGCTCGCAAGAATGCATTCATGGAAGGGAGGGAACCGGTAAAGAACAGACCCCGGTAGGCCGAATGGAAAGCGGAGCGCCCGCTCGCGTGACGCCGCCGAACACGGATTCGACAGTCGATCCGCCGTTCGTCGGCATACGCGAGCGGGCGCTCCGCACATATCGGCCATAGTCACGTCCCGGCGCCACCGCCTCGCAAGGCGGCCGATCAGAGCGCGGTGAACTCCAGCACGATCGCCTGCACCGGCCACAGGCTCGGAAGCTGAAGCCCGATCGTCTCCAGCAGGGACCCCCGCGCGACGAACCCTTCGTCGCCCTGGGCCTCGGTCAGCCACTGCGGGGTGACCCACCCCCATTGAGATTCGCCGATCTCCTTGCGCATCCGTATGCGGTAGGTCAACGTGGGGTCAAGACCCTGCACATGCAGGCTTTCCAGGAGCGCGTCGCTCGGATTGTCCACCGTGGCCACGACCCAGACGGCGTGCCTGCCGTCATCGCCGACCACGCCCCTCGCCCGGAGGGCGGGATCGGCGAAGTCAGCATGATGGACGGTTCCGGAATGCAGCAGGCCGCGCAGCTCCTTGTACAGACCCGCGAAGCTCGTCAACGTGCCAATCTCCTCGTCCGTGCATTCGAGAAGATTCCATTCGAAGCCGGCGGAGCCCTCCAGGGAGATCGCGGCACGATAGCTCAGATCCGTCGCGCGGCCGCTGGAATGCGCGGGAGACGGCCCGATATGCGCGCCGATCATCTCCGGGGGAACGATGAGCTCGGTCCAACGCTGAATGTCGACGCGATCGCGCGGGTCGTTCGAGTCCGAGGCCCAGATGCGATCGGCATGCTGCAGAATGCCGGCGTCGGTGCGGGCGCCGCCCGACGAACAGCTCTCTATCTCCAGCCAGGCGAAACGGGTCTTGAGATCGTCGAAAAGCCGGTAGACGGACTCCGTCTGGTCATGCAGCCCGTAATGTCCCTCATGCACGGCTTCGGTCACCTCGCGGTTGTGGTCCCACTTGATGTAGTCCACATGCAGCCGCTCGACGAGAACGGCCATCTGAGAGAACACATGCTCGTATGCCTGGGGATTGGCCAGATCGAGCACATACTGGTTGCGATACGAGATGTCAGAGGGAACCGGAACGGCCTGGGGCTGCGCGAGAATCCATTCGGGATGCTCTCGGGCGAGATCCGAGTCGAGGTTGATCATCTCGGGCTCGAACCACAATCCGAACTGCATTCCGAGCTCGTGCACATAACCGGCCAGCCCGTCGAGGCCATGGGGCCACACATCGGGGTCGACGACCCAATCCCCCAGACCCGCGCCGTCGTCGCGCCGCTCGTGGAACCAGCCGTCGTCGAGGACGAAGCGCTCCACGCCCACATCCGCGGCCTTTCTCGCAAGCCTGCGCAGAACCTCCTCGTTGTGGTCGAAATAGACGGCCTCCCAGGTGTTGAGCGTCAGGGGACGCGGACCGGACACATGCCCGGGCATGGAGCGCAGCCAGCGGTGGAAGCGCTCCGCCATTCCATCAAGACCGTGATCGGAATAGGAGAAGCAGGTTTCCGGTGTCGTGTAGCTTTGCGACGGGGCAAGTTCGATCTCTCCGGGGCCCAGCAGTTCACCGGCGCCGAACACCGGCTGATGCTGGGGCATGTTGTCGAGACGATACGTGGCGTCCGCGCTCCATGCAAGATGGCATGCCCAGACCCGGCCGCGTGAGAACTCCGCCGGCCCCTCGCTGAGAATGAACATCCACGGCGCATCGTGCCCCGTTTTCCCGCGGCGGCTCTCCCTGGTGATGGAGCCTGCGGGAAGGCCGGTGCTGACCGGCTGCTTTTCCAGAGGCCACCGCCCGGTGAACGAGGTGAGGGTGTCCACGCCCCTGGGCACGGGCAGGCATGGCTCCAGCCATTGGACGACAAGCGGATCGATCCGTTCTGATTCCCTCGGGCCCACGGCTGCGGCGTTGGTGATGGTGTGACGAATGGTCACAAGTCCCCCGACCGTGATGCGCACACGCGTGCACAGACGAATCCGGGCGTTGTCGTCTTCGCCGACGACGGTCAGCTCATCCCCGTCCGGGGATGATGTCGTCTCCACCCGAGTCCAGTGGGGGAACACCGGGCGATTGCCCCGGAACCCTTGGAATCCCGGACGGCCCGACCATGCTTCGGCCCCCTGGGGAAGCAGCGACGGTCTCCAGGAGGCGTCCAGCGTCGCCGGCGGCGTCTGCCGCACGGTCATGCGGTCGATGGAGACAAGGGCCGAATCGTCCAGATCCCCCAGATCACCGCCCCAGTATTCGATCTTCGGAATCTCGTTCTCCGGGGCCTTCACTATCAGGCACATGCCGTGTGCTCGCATCACAACGTGCGGACCGTGATCAAACATATTACTCCCTGTGCTTTCCGACGCTGACTCGTATTACTGTCGACCGGATCGTGCAATCGCCACCGCTCGTCGAGACAATCACCCGGCTCCGTCGCGCATGGTCTCAGCTTAACGCAAACACCGCGTTCAAAGGCCCGCATACATTGCTCGCGCGGATCGCACGGCGAATGCGCCATCCTCGCCGCTTATGCCACGAAGGAGGCCATACGTCGCCCATTATCTTATATTAATCGGTTAAGCAACATGCTGTTTCTGGGTTACTATGGATGATGACCATGCTGTGTCTGTGCCATGCGAAGGAGCTCTTGCCATGACCCCAACGGGGAATCCGGAAAACGCCGACGACGACGAAGCCACGACCAGGGTCCGCTCCGAGCGAAAGGACGCTTCCGAGCCCAGTGGCCGCAGCGAGGGCGCGAGCGACACCACCAGTGCGAGCGACACCACCAGGCGCATGGCCCAGGCGGTGAGCTCCCTGGCCCAGCCCGACGAGTTCAAGGGCCAGTCGCGGATTCGGATTCTGCGCCGGCTGCCCTGGAGCCGCAAATGGCCGTATTTTCGCGATCAGCTGCTGCTGCGGACGGGCGTGGCGGTCACCGCCATCGTGGTCGTCGTCCTTCTCGTGGTGCACTTCCTGTCGCCATCCGCCCCGCCGCGACTCTACGTGGCCGTGTTCGGCGGAGTCCTGCAGACCCAGGACTCCGAAACCATGCAGCAGCAGGTGTCGACGGCATTGAAACTGCCCAAGGGCCGCAACGGTGGGGTCATGATCGACGCCTCCTTCGGGCAGGATGGCAACGGGCTGAGCAAGCTGCAGACGATGCTGAGCAACCACGAGATCGATGTGGTCATCGCATCCCCCAAGGTCTTTTCCGTGCTTGCCGGCTATGGGTACATAGTCAATCTGGACAAGGAGCTGACCGCCTCCCAGAAATCCTCCTATTCCCACGACTTCGTATCGTTCAGGGGGTACAGCGACGCCCATTACGACGACATCAACTACAATGGTTCCGGCAAGGGTGCGGCGGAACCGTACGGGCTGCGCCTGCGGAATTGGGGTATGTGGAGCTCCTTCACAACGGCAAGCCCGACCGCGGTGGCCGGATTGGCGCAGAACTCGCGCAACGGCGTTCAGGCGAAACAGTTCCTCGCCTTTCTGCACAGACAGTAGCGCCATGCACCCAGTCACCGTGGAGGCCTCCCGCCGCCTGAGCGCAAAGAGGAACATGGCGGTCAGAACCGTGGCAGTCAGAACCGCCGCCAAAATCCGTCGGACATGCCGAACGGCCGCCCGAAAAACGGCGCAAGAAAGCAATCCACGACACTGAAAGCGAAGGAATCACAGTGAGTATTTTCCGTCAGGACAGCGGCTATGGCAATTTCATGTCGGTTATCGGCGATCTGGCGATGGTGAATGTCGCGTGGCTCATATGCTGCCTGCCGATAGTCACCATCGGCGCGTCGACGGGAGCGCTGTACGAGGTGGTTCGGTCCCTGCACGAGCATGACGACGCCCACGTGATGAGGAAGTTCCTTCGAGCGTTCACACGCAGATTCGGGGCCTCCCTCGCGCTGACGCTCGCATGGCTCGCCTTCGTCGCCCTCGCCATGTTCGACCTGTGGTTCCTCAGCCACCAGACGCGGAACATGCAGATGGTGTCCATGGTGTACGGCTTTGTCGTCGCCATCATCGCGGTCATCAGCGTCGGTGGGGTTTTCATCTTCATGGTCACCTCGAGAAGCTCCCTGAGCGTCTGGTCGCAGATCCGCCAGTCCTTCGTCGTGGCGATCCATCATCCCCTGACGGCGATCATCGTCTTCGTTCTGGATGCGCTCCCCATCATACTGTTGACGCTCATGCCGGGAGGCCCGTTCTTCGTGGGGTTTTTCTGGGGCCTACTGCTGATGGCCTGCACCGCATGGGTGCAGATTGCGCTTATGGTGCGGGCCTCGATCATCACCCTCAGACCGGTGGGGGCGCCGACGCGTTAAGAGGCAGCCGCAGGTTGCACACCCCATGCACTCAGACCGCTGGCGAAACAGACCTGCCGGTGGCTGACGAGGAAGGCGTCCGGCGCGCGTGGTCAAGCCCTCTGGCGCCGAGAATCTCCCGGTGCCAGAGGGACTCCGGCCCTCGTCGTCAGGCTTTGCGGGATCTCGCCCGACGGTTCGCGCCGAGGCCTATCGCGGTTACCGTTCCGTCACGCGATCCAGGAAGCGGATGTACCCCGACCGGGAGAAACGCGCGAAATCAGGGCCGCTGACATCAC
>JALCNP010000015.1 GCA_022649135.1 Bifidobacterium sp. | reverse complement strand
TTTTTTATTGGGGTGGGTGGGGTCGCCCTTTTTTTACTGCCGGGCCCCCCCCCCCACCTCCCTCTTCGAATCCGGAAGGCCGGCTATTTCTGCTCGTCCGCGGAGAACAGCGCCTTGGTCATCTGCCCGTAGACATCCTGGTATCCTCCGGGGGTGGAGGTCGGCAGGACCACGGTTTTCGCGTTCGGCGATTCCGCGAGAGAGCGCATGACGTCAAGGTACTGGTTGAAGAGCACGACGTTGTTCACATCGACGATGTCCATGCCGACCGCCTGCAGGCTCTTGATCTGGTCGACGATGCCGTTGGCGATCTCCCGACGGTAGTTCGCCTGCCCCTCCCCCTGAAGACGCGTCTTCTCGGCCTCGGCAGCCGCCTGCGTCTCGATCTGGATGCGCTGGGCCTGAGCACGCTGGCGAGTGGCCTCCTTCTCGCGCTGCGCGGCGTTGATGGAATCCATGGCGTTCTTGACCTGGGTGCTGGGGTCGATGGCGGTGATCAGCGTCTTGACGACAGTGAAGCCGAACCGCGACATCTCGTTGCCGACGGTCTTCTGCACATCCGCGGCGATGTCGTCCTTCCGGGCGAAGGCGTCGTCCAGGGTGAGGGACGGGATGGCGGAGCGCAGCGCGTCCTCCATGTAGGAGCGCAGCTGCCCGGCGGGATCACGCAGCTCGTAGTAGGCCGTCGCCACGTTCTCCGGATTCACTCGGAACTGGGTGGAGGCCACCGTCGTCACGAACACGTTGTCCAGTGTCTTCGTCTCCAGTTTGACGTTGAGCTGATTCACGCGCATGTTCGTCTTCATGGAAATGCGATCGACGAAGGGGATCTTCATGTGGATCCCCGCAAACTGAACCTTATGGAACTTTCCGAAACGCTCGACGATATACGCCTGCTGCTGCGGAACCACGAATATCGACACGACCAGGATGGCGACGACGACGACGATGACGACCATCCACACTACGAATGCACTGCTCATGCTTGTCTTCCCCTTGTTCTGTGCGCAACGCGCGTCGTCGCACACCGTGCCACCCATTCTACAACCCCCTGTCGCACGCAGGGCCGCCGGGCATAGTACACCTCAAGGACACGGGAGATCGACAACTCTCCTGTCGCGCGTAGGGCCGCTCCCGATCCGGTCCATCAATCCGCCTGAGGCACGAATCGGGGCATTCGGCCGTCAGCTTGCGATCCCGAGCTCCCCCCGCAACCACGCGAGCTCGGCGGCGAGCTGAGCCTCGTGGATGGCAAGTATCCCCCTGCGATAGGGGTCGTCGATCTCCTCGGCCTCCAGTCCACGACCGGAATCGCAGTAGAAGTAGTGTACGTCGGACGTGCTCAGATAGTCGTATCGGCGCCGCAGCACGGCGTTGCGCGCACGTTTGTCCGGCACCACGGACAGGAAGGTCAGGATCACGGTCCATCGCGTGGAATCAGTGAGATAGAAGCCGTCGGCGTGGGTCAGGGCATCCACCAGCGTCGACCTTCCCCGGGGTGTGAGGGCGAACTGCCGACGCTGACGTCCATCGACGGTTCCGTCGGTCTCGCTGAGCAGACCGGCGTCGACCAGACGCTTCGCGGCCGGGTAGATGGCTCCGTCACTGAAGGTTCGGGCATAGCCCTGCAGCTGCTCCATGCGCTTGCGCAGCTCGTATCCGCACATCGGCTTCTGGGACAGGAACCCGAGGATCATCATTTCTATCATGCTCATGGATACCACTATATACCCCTTTTCGACACACCCCTATTCGATATATCTCGAATAGGGGTATACTGTGAATCGACACACACCGCTTCCACCGGAGGCGGCAACAATCAACCAAAGGACGAAAAATGACAACAATAACCGTCATCGGAGCAGGAAACATCGGGTCGGCAGTGGCATCGATCGGCATCAAGGCCGGCGCGCAGGTACAGGTCATCGACAGAAACCGGGACAAGGCGGAAGCAATCGAGGGAGCGAAGGCGGACGGCTTCGGCTCGCCGATCACAGGGAACGTCGTGGTTCTCGCCCTCCCCTACGCGGCCTACGCGGACGTTCTGTCCACCTACGCCCCGCAGCTGGCCGGCAAGACGGTGGTGGACCCGAGCAACCCCATCGACTTCGGATCCTTCGGCCTTGCACTGCCCCAGGGCGTGCACTCCGCGGCCGAGGAGCTGGCCGCACGACTTCCCGAATCCACGGTCGTCAAGGCCTTCAACACCACCTTCGCGGCAACCCTCGCGGCGGGGACCGTGAACGGATCGCCCACCAGCGTCATGGTCGCCTCCGACGACGCCGACGCCAAGGCCCTCGTGTCCTCCGTCGTCACCGCGGCCGGTCTGCGGGCGCTTGACGCGGGACCCCTCGCGCGGGCCTCCTACATGGAGGGCATGGGAGCCCTGCAGATCATCCTCGGAGCAACCGGGCAGACGCCGTGGACCGGCGGCTTCGCCATAGTCCGATAGGCGCATTCACATGACGGCGACACCGACGCCCCGACCGCGGGGCAAAGTGTCGCCGCATGCCCCACCACGATGCGGTCACGACGCAGCCGTCGCAGCCGAAACGCCCGCACCACGGCGGCCCCGAAGAAAAACCGGGAAAGCGGCGCGGCGGCGGATGCGAACGCCGACATGCATCACACGCCCCTCGTCCGTCGATACCCCTCCCCCCACTCGCGCATCGCGTCGATGACGGACCGCAGGCTTCGCCCCGTCGGCGTCAGGGAATACTCGACACGCGGCGGCACCTGAGCATAGACCTTGCGGAGCACGAGTCCCTGATCCTCCATGGCGCGAAGATTCGCCGTGAGCACCTTCTGCGAGACGCCGCCGACGGAGCGACGAAGCTCGCCGAACCTTTTGGTCCCCTGAAGAAGATCACGGACGATGAGCACCCTCCACTTGTTGGAGATCAAGGTCATCGTCATCTCGACGGGACACGCCGGCAGCGACCCGGCAGGGTTCGCATCCTCATTCATTTTTCCATCTCCGATCGCGCGGAAAGCCACAATAGATCCATTATGGTAACTACGGAACAAAAATGTTCCTTCTTCCCATGAACACCGTATGACGATACAGTACTGAGCCGAGAAAACACCCAAGGCGCGAACGGGCACGAACACGACGCCCGGACGCGGTCGACAAGCAAGGAGACACCATGGCGACAATAGCCATCATCGGAGCCAACGGAAAGGCCGGGAGGCTGATAACCCGAGAGGCAGTGCGCAGGGGCCACGAGGTCACCGCGATCATACGCGACGCGAGCGCAAGCCGTGGGGACGCCCAGCACCTCCTGGTCCGGGACATTCCCTCCATCACGCGGGACGATCTTCGGGGCTTCGACGCCGTGGCGTGCGCCTACGGCAACTGGAGGCCCGAACCGCAAAGCTTCGCGCACGCGTATGGACATCTGGCGGACGTCCTTTCCGGAACCGCCACCCGGCTGGTGATCGTCGGAGGAGCCGGAAGCCTGTACGCCGACGGGAGCCGCACCGAACGACTCGTGGACACAGAGCCGTTCGCCAGCTCCCCCTACGCGACCCTGTCCTCCGCCCAGCGCAACGGGCTCGAGGAGATACGCGGACGCAACGACGTGCAATGGACATTCGTCAGCCCCGCCGCCTCATTCGACGCAGACGGGCCCCGAACGGGACACTACGTGCAGGAGGGGGATGCGTTCACCACCGACGCGCAGGGAAACAGCGCGATCAGCTATGCCGACTACGCCATCGCGATCCTCGACGTCATCGAACACGGCACGAACCGTCAGGAGCACATATCCGTGAGATGGTAGAAACCGTCGCACGCACCCCCCGCCCGGCCCATCTGCATCCCGACCGGGCGGGAAGGAATCCGGAGCGCTCGCACCTCAATCGATGAAATCCTTATCGCTGTAGTCATCCCACCGGGGAGACGGCGTCCCCCGACGAATGCTGGAACGGATGTCGCCGTAGAAATGCAGCTTGCGCAGGACCTGCAGATGGGCCTCATGCAGGACGCGGGTCTGCTCTTCGATGGCCGCGCACCGCTCCCGCAGAAGATCCACCATATCGTCGATGTGTTCGCTCTCGTCGTCCTCATAGGCGAAGAAGCGCCGGAGATCGGCGATCGTCATTCCGGCATGCTTGAAGCAGGCGATGGCGCCCAGCCGGTCAAGGTGCTTCTGGGTGTACACGCGCTGCCCCGACGTGGTCCTCCCCACATCGGTAAGAAGTCCGCATTCCTCGTAATAGCGCAGCGTCGAAGGCTCGCAGTCGACCATGTCCGCCACCTGGCGAACCGAGTATTCGCAGGGCCTCTCGGCAGCCGTCACAGCCCTCTGTCGCCCCACCGTATCCGAATTCTGCATAATCCACCTTTCCTCGCTGAGCGATAACCACCGCCCGCCGACTTGCATTCAAGTGTACTTGAAGCATCATGATGGGATGGTGAGGTTACGTCGCCGGCGGACGTCCATGTCGGCATGCGCGCCGCCTGTATACGTTCCACAGGCAGCGACGCGCCGGCACCGACGATCGCCGACGGCGCCCCCGACGTCCGTCCGATGCCCGAGCGCAATGGATGCGCCCAGGCATCGGACGACGGATGCAACGAAAGGAAACAAGCATATGGTCGACTCTTCGGCACAATACGAACCGGCACCGACGCGGTACGATTCCATGCCCTACAACAGATGCGGCACCAGTGGTCTTCGCCTCCCGGCGGTCTCCCTGGGATTCTGGCACAACTTCGGGGACATCGTCCCATACGAGAACATGACAAGGCTGTGCTTCACGGCCTTCGACAACGGCATCACCCACTTCGACCTCGCGAACAACTACGGGCCGCGGGCCGGAAGCGCCGAGATCAACGCGGGACGAATACTGCGCGAGAACTTCGCGCACTACCGCGACGAGCTCGTCATCAGCACCAAGGCGGGCTACGACATGTGGCCCGGCCCCTACGGCGACCTCGGAAGCCGCAAGTATCTCCTCTCATCGCTCGATCAGAGCCTGACCAGGCTCGGACTCGACTACGTGGACATCTTCTACCACCACCACCCCGACCCCGACACGCCCCTTGAGGAGACGATGGGCGCCCTCGCCCAGGCGGTGCACAGCGGCAAGGCCCTCTACGCCGGTCTGTCGAACTATGACGGCCCACGCCTCGAGAAGGCGAGCGCGATCCTCGACGAGCTCCACGTCCCGTTCGTCATCAATCAGAACCGGTACAACATACTCGACAGAACCGTGGAGCGCAACGGCCTCAAGTCCATGGCGAAGCGCCTGGGCAAGGGCCTCATCGTCTTCTCCCCGCTCGACCAGGGGCTGCTCACCGACCGCTATCTCACGGGAATACCCGCGGACTCGCGCATCGCGACGGATCCGCGCTTCCTCCACGAGGATGATGTCAAGCGGGTCCACGGACGCATCGTGTCGCTCAACGAAATCGCACGCAAGCGGGGTCAGACGCTGGCCGAGATGTCGCTTTCATGGCTGCTGCATGACGACTCCGTGACCAGCGTGCTCGTCGGCGCATCGAAGCCGGAGCAGATTCTGGACGACATCGGGGCCCTGCGCAACACGGACTTCACCGATGCCGAACTCAACGCCATCGATGCCATAGCAGGCGAGTAGAAGCCGCCGTGACCCACCATGTTCCATCGCCGTGAACACCCGGGTGTACCCTTGGTCACGGCGATGGAACCCGCCGGAAGACATTCGCTCTTCGAACCGCCACCGCTGATAGTTCCTACACACCGAGTCAGGGAACCGTTGTGCCAGATCAGCCAAGGCCCCGCCGGCTCATGATTGCGAAAAGGTACACATGGATCATTCCCCATCTCATGCACAACCAGATATTCATTGGCCTCTTATCGGCGTCGTCTTTCTCGGGGGATGCGTGGGCACCGCGGCGCGCTACGCCTTCGCCCAGATTCCCGCGGCAGGGGCCGGGGGCTACTTCCACATCGGCACATTGGTCGCGAACCTCGTGGCATGCCTCGTCTATTCGGGCCTGTCCGCATTCCTCTTCAACGCGTCCTGGATCACATCCGGCCGCAAGGAATACTACAACCGGGGTCTTGGCATGGGAGTGTGCGGAGGGCTTTCCACCATGTCGACCCTGGGGGTGGAGAGCTTCCTCTCCATGCACGGATCCGCTGTCTTCGACGGACTCGTGTACCTATGCGTGACATTCGCCCTTGGCCTGCTCGCCGCGGCCTTCGGAGCGTGGATTGGCTCCACGGTGGCCCTGATTCCCAAGAGGGACGCACAATGAGCATGATCCTGATATTGTCCACATGCATCCTGGGAGGCCTGGGGGCCTCCTGCCGCTACATCATCGACGCAACCGTCCGGGCGTATTGGACGGGAGACAGGCATTTCTTCCCCCTCTCCACGCTGGCGATCAACGTCATCGCCGGACTGCTGGCCGGGATGACCGCCGCCCTCTACGCGAACGCCCATATGGACGGAGCCTGGCACCTTCTTTTGGCGACGGGGTTCCTGGGCGGCTTCTCGACCTTCTCCACAGCCATCAACGAGGTCGTTACGCTCGCCAAGGCCAGGCACTATGGGCTCTCCCTGTGGAGCCTGACGGCCTCCCTGGTGTTTCCGCTGGCGTGCGTGGCGGTCGGATACGCTCTGATCCCCTAGCGCAGGGCGATGCACGGGGCGCAGCACATGATGCCACGCAGACGTTCGATTGCGCCGGCTAGGAGCGGACGTGCATGAAGTCCTCGACCCGATTCCATGCCACCGTATACCCCGAGCCGTGCGCGCAGAACACGGAATCCGGCGGTTCCTTCACATCGGATTCGGGATCGTATCGGGCCGCGTCGATGACGGCGGACTCGTCGTGGCATCGCCGATACCCGTCAAATGTACAGGAGAGGTTTCCCTGCCCATGGGAATACACGCTCACCTCCATCGGATAGTCGCGCATCCCCTCGGCAGGGGCGCGGCCGGTGAGAACGGCAACCCCGGAACCACCGGAATACCCGTCCTCGGCATGACCATCGTCCAGCGGACCGTTCGAGTCTCGCCGCCCGCCCCCGAACGCCCCGCCCGGCCTTTCGCCAGGCCCGTTCCGACGGCCCACGAGCTCCGCCGGTTCGAATTCCCCACCCATGCGCTGGATGTCCGACATCGCACGACCAAGCGCATTGTCGGGAACCTCCAGCCGGAAACGGTACCATGGCTCAAGCACCATGCTCGTGGCCTTCATCAGCCCCTGGCGCACCGCCCGATATGTGGCCTGCCGGAAATCGCCGCCCTCCGTATGCTTGACATGCGCCCTCCCGGCGAGGAGCGTGATCCGCATATCCGTGATCGGGGATCCGGTGAGCACTCCCCGATGCTCGTGCTCGCGAAGATGGGTGAGCACGAGCCGCTGCCAGTTCTTCGCCAGCATCTCCTCGCTGCAGCGCGAGGCGAATGACAGGCCGGTGCCGACTCCGGTGGGCTCGAGCAGAAGATGGACCTCGGCGTAATGACGAAGCGGTTCGAAATGCCCGACCCCCTCGACAGGCGCGGTGATCGTCTCCCTGTAGAGAATAGACCCCGGGCCAAAGCCAACATCCACGCCGAAACGGTCGTGCATCATCTGCTCAACGACCTCGAGCTGAACGGCTCCCATCAGCTGCATGCGCACCTCCTGCAGCTCCTCGTCCCACTGCACGTGCAGCAGCGGATCCTCATCCTCCAGAATGCGCAGGGCGTGAAGAGTGCGATGGGAATCGGCGTTGCGGGGAAGAACGGCATATGTCATCACCGGCTGCGAGGAGGGGCTCCCCAGATCGCATTCCGACCCCAGTCCCTCGCCCGGAAAAGTGCGGGTCAGACCGGTGACGGCACAGACCCCACCTGCCGGAACACCATCACAATCATCGTACTTCGAACCCGAATACAGCCGGATCTGGTCGATCTTCTGGGACCATACCGGTCCGACATCCCCACCTCCCGAAAGCCGATCCTTCACGTGCAGACCTCCTCCCGTGACCTTGAGCCAGGTGAGTCTGCCGCCGTGCTCATCATGAGAGACCTTGTAGACCCTCGCCCCGAAACCCCGTCCGGTCGGCCGGGCTGTCGCATAGGCCGAGAGCCCATCCACCAGATCCCCGATGCCCTCCAGCTTGAGCGCCGAAACAAAGAAGCAGGGGAACAGCAGACGGGATGCGACCATCGCGCGAAGCGTGTCGTCGGTGACGAAGCCGTCGGAGACGAACTCATCCATCGCCCGCTCCCCGAGCATGGCCGTCTCCTCCTGCCTTTCGGGCGCGGACCCTGCCATGAAATCGATGCAGCCCTCATCCAGCTCCCGCCTCAGCCGGGAAAGAAGAGCGTCCCTGTCGCAGTCCAGGGCATCCATCTTGTTCACGACGACGAAAGTGGGGATGCCGTATCGTGACAGCAGACGCCACAGCGTCTTCGTGTACCCTCGAACGCCGTCTGTGGCGCCGACGACGAGAATGGCGACATCGAGCACGGGAAGGGTGCGTTCCATGTCGGCGGAAAAATCTACGTGACCGGGGGTGTCGATCACCGTGAGCGTCATGTCCCCGTCATGGACGATGGCCTGCTTCGAAAAGATCGTGATGCCACGCCGGCGTTCCATCACATCGGTGTCGAGGAAAGCGTCGCCATGATCCACGCGGCCAAGCGAACGGACATCCCCGGAACGATAGAGCATCGCCTCGCACAGCGTGGTCTTCCCGGCGTCCACATGCGCCAGAACGCCGACCACCAATTGCTTCATAACGCGGCTCCAGCCTTGTCTTCATCACGATTACGCACATACATGATACGCACATCGCAGGCCCCGGCATGGGCGTGCGGCGGCATCACGCGGGCATCGACATGCGGCGGCGGCCAGCATGAAACGACAGGCCAGCATGAAACGACAGCGGCCGGCATGGGACGATTCCCATCTTTTCGTTCCGGCACATGCCGGGGCGCGGCCGCCCGACCCCCACCGCGGCTTGTGCCACCCGGCAGCCATCATCTCGGGACGCAGCCGATTCGCTCGTCTCAGAAGCTACGCGTCGACGACGGAGGCGCCAAGACAGGTTCTGAAATGGTTCAGCGCCCACTCATGTCCCGACTGGCTGAAACTGGCGACGGCGTTCCGGGGAACGACCAGACGGAAGTTCTTGTTGTACGCGTCCACTGCGGTGTGCAGCACGCAGATGTCCGTGCATACGCCCGTCAGCCACAGCTCGTCGATGCCCCGGCTGCGCAGATAGTTCTCCAGATTCGTGTTGGCGAATGCGGAATAGCGGTTCTTGTCCATGAAGTAGACGTGATCGCTGCTCTTATTGAGCCGGTACCATTCGTCCAGCGAACCGTAGAGGCCCCTCCCCCAGCTGTCCTTGAGATTGTGCGGCGGGAAAAGCTTCGTCTCCGGATGATAGGGATCCCCCTTCACATGCAGATCGGTCGGCAGAATGATCCACTGCCCCTCCTTGAGGAAGGTGTGGGCCAGGCCGACGATGGAATCCGCGATCGCCTGGCCGCTCGCCCCACAGGTCAAAGCCCCCTTGTCGGCGACGAAATCGTTCGTGTAGTCGATGATCAGCAACGCCTTTGCCATCATTCCCATCCTTCGCAGATAGTATGCCGCAGTATCAGTGCCACACTGCCAGTCTAGGCGGCCCAGGCGGACAAGGACCGGACCGGGATACCCACGCACGTCGTTCTTCCCGTCATTGCTGGAGAGCAAGCGGCCCGGGCGGACAAAACCGGCCTGTCTCGACGGATCGTCCTCGTGGCGATGCGCTTGACGGCTCGCGCGGACAACGACCGGCCTTCCCGCTACGATGTCGATTTTCCATGTAGCGGAGACGGCCCGCGCGAACAAAGACCGGCCAAGGCTGGCCGAGGGGGACAAAAGAAAGCAAAGACGGGGACAGGGGGTGCGGCGGGGCCCAAGGGACATCGCCCCCCATCCGTGATTGGCCACAGTGCACAGCCTGAGCAACACAGAATTGCAGATGGCGACGAAGGTGCACGAAGAGCGCGGCCGGTTTAGCAACGGGTTCAATGGCAGGTTCAACGGAATCCCACGAGTGTACCGGTTCAAGGGCGGGAGCACCCATCGAGAATTCCACAGGCTAAACCGCTGACGGCGGCTCGGCTATGCGGGCTTCCGTCTGCAACAGATTTTCATCACCTGTGCGCTTCCATTGCGCTTCCATTGCGCTTCCATCACCGACATGCTTCCCATTCCCCGTTTTCCTCCTTACACAGTGATGCCCTATGCAGCGGAGCGCCACGCGTGATCGTGCTCTCATAAGCCATCGCGCTCTTTTACGGTGTGCGCAAAAAAATCGTTGCTCCGGGGTTTCCTACCATTCCTTTCTCCGCTTTCTGTGCTTTTTCCGCTTTCTCCTGTCTACAGCATCCAGGAACACCCTGGCCACGCACGGGTCTTAGGAGGAGATCCGGAGTCCCTCGACAATCCGGCAATCCGCAGCCAGGCCTTCAACGACTGATCATTCCATCCCCGCCTCTACGTAGTGAAGCTCACGAGCATTGCGAGCCCATCATCCGGCGATGAATCGACCTGAGGAAAACCATTGTCCCTCATTCGGGAACCCTGCCGATCTGGCACGCTCGCGGTGCGAGAGATGGCGGATCACTTCTTCAAGACGATTGTTGGCGGTCGATGCTCTGCCCGTGTTGGATCGTTGGCGCTGTTTAGCGCAGCTGAAAGTTCTTCTTTCCCCTGGCTGTTGCACGTATCGCATCCCATCGCCTTCACCGAGATTTCAGCCGCATGAGATACAGGGATTTGCGCTGGATTCGGATATCCGGTGTCACCTCCGAGTGCGGATATGACGATCGATTGTCCGGCATTGATAGCGTGGGACGTCAGCGTCACCTCCGAGTGCGGATATGACGATCAGAGGGAGATCGTACGCCGTTCAACGACCCTACGATGTTGAGAGAGTTCATCAATCCCAATATCTGCATTAGAGTGAGGGTGCGAGCTTTCGACAACAGAAGCCCGCATGAAATGACGAAGGCTTCTTCCTCTCGTGCTGCGAAGATAACGTTCGATATCCCCTGGTCGTCGAAAACCGAATGAAGAATGAAGTCGGGAACGATCGGGAAATGGGTGAATCCGAGAATCGAAAAATGCCACTGGTGGGATCATCCCCGCGCATGCGTGGCAAACTCGGTGGAGTTCTGTTTCAGCAGGTACAGGAAGGGATCATCCCCGCGAGTGCGGGGCAAACAAAAGCTCGGTGAGCCCATCCGGGATGACGTGCGGATCATCCCCGCGAGTGCGGGGCAAACACTGGAATGCAGTCGGGTCTCACCGTGGACGACGGATCGTCCCCGCGAGTGCGGGGCAAACATTCCACCATCAAAGTCTTCAATTATGGGGGTCGGATCATCCCCGCGAGTGCGGGGCAAACCGGTGGATGTAACCGTGACAACCCTCTGAGCCACGGATCATCCCCGCGAGTGCGGGGCAAACGTGTCGCGTATGAGGATGATATAACCCGTGAAAGGATCATCCCCGCGAGTGCGGGGCAAACTTGTCACCGATATCGTCAAGAGAAATCGCATTAGGATCATCCCCGCGAGTGCGGGGCAAACCCGGGATCATGCTGGATGGCGAGCGGGTGTGCAGGATCATCCCCGCGAGTGCGGGGCAAACAGCCAATGGGGCGGAGATATGGACTCCGCCCCAGGATCATCCCCGCGAGTGCGGGGCAAACCCCTGCCATGACCACTGCGATCCATTCCGGCTGGGATCATCCCCGCGAGTGCGGGGCAAACCAAGCCCCGCAGATCAAATCTATGGGGCTTTTCGGATCATCCCCGCGAGTGCGGGGCAAACCCGCAACTCCCGTCAACAGTCCATCGACTCCAAGGATCATCCCCGCGAGTGCGGGGCAAACGGTCGGATGAACCGCATCGACCCGCTCCAGTGCGGATCATCCCCGCGAGTGCGGGGCAAACGAATTGGCTTACGCCACTCGTTTTTGTATGTGCGGATCATCCCCGCGAGTGCGGGGCAAACCACAGACGACCACCATGGCGATGGATGCGATCCGGATCATCACCGCGAATGCGGTGCACGGAACTTCATAATTCGGCCTGGATGACATTCTCAGTATAGAGGTAGCCACCCCTCCGGCGAATGCAGCGGACACCGTGTTGACCGACTCGCGTCCAACAGCAACGTGTTATCACCTGGGAATGTCATCTGCTTCTCGATTACTGAACCTGGCTCATCATCAACCTGCGGATTTGCACGACACGTGTCGTGGCTCGTGTTCCTTCTGCTGTACATCCGTGGAGCCGGCAGTGGCATCGTCTGATATTTCTGTACGAGAACATTGCAATCGAACTCCTGCTGGACTCGTCAGACAACGAAAATCCGCGTCCCGCGCAGAACCCACCGCAAGGTGACCGAACACTTGCTTGGTGGTGGCGGTGACGAATCCAAGCAAACCAGATGATCCGCCACCGCAGCGGGTATGCTCAGGCCTTCGCGACCTCTGCGCTCAGCTCCTGGGCGTTGCCGTCGGCCACGACGTCAAGCGCGGTCGCGAGGGTTTCGCGCGCGATGAGGTCGCGGAACTGCTGGATCTTGCTCACGTCGGAGACGGGCACGACGAGCCGCAGCGTTATGCGGTCGGCGATGTCGAAGTCGGCGTCCTTTCTGGCGTCCTGGACCACGCGGATGGCGTCGCGGGCGTATCCTTCCGCGATGAGGTCGGCGTCAAGCGCGGTATCGAGGATGACGAAGCCGCCGCCGGAGAGCGCCGCTGACACGGAGTTGGCCTGGTCGGCGGCGTTCTGCTCCTCGATGCGGTTGATGAGCTCGTACTCCCCTTGCTGCAGCTCGACGTCTCCCGACGGGGTCTGCACGACGGGCCCACCGGATCCGGCCTGCACGTGCCACGCCCCGCTTTTGGAGGCCTTGATGGCGAACTGGACCTGTCGGCCCAGTCGGGGTCCGGCCGCACGGGCGTTGACTCGGAGCTCGTTGGTTATGGTCAGCCCATGGCTGCCCGCGTCCTGCAGTGTGGAGAATTCTATGTTCTTCACGTTGAGTTCGGACTGCAGAATCGGCGAATACGCCATGATCGCGTCGGGGTTCTCCACGACGACGGTGAGTTTCGACAGCGGCTGCCTGACGCGGATCTGCTCGGCTTTACGCAGCGACAACGTGCTGGACACGACGTCTCGCACCTTGTCCATCGCGTCGATGAGGGCGGGGTCGTCCACGAGAACGCACCCGAGCTCGGTGTCCTTGCCCGTTGCCTCGTCGACCACGAACGGCCAGTCGGCAAGATGCACGGATTCGCCCCCGGTCAGCCCGCGCCACACGGATTCGGCCTCCATCGGGGCCAGTGGCGCCAGCACCCGCATGAAGACCTCGAGCACGGTGTAGAGCGTGTTGAACGCGTTGGCGTCCTCGTTCCAGAAGCGGTCGCGGGTGTTGCGGATGTACCAGTTGGTCAGCACGTCGATGAAGTCGCTGGCCGCAGCGCAGGCGTCGGAGATGGCGAAGTCGTCCAGCGCCTGTTCGACGTTGCGCACAAGCCTGCGCGTGCGTGCGAGCAGGTACCGGTCCATCCGCGGCAGTCCGGCGACCTCCGAGGGGGCGAGCTCCCTGGCCTCGTAGCCTTTCCCGCCGTTCGCCGCGTTGGCGTACAGCGTGAAGAAGTAGTATGAGCTCCACACCGGCAGCATCACCTGCCGTACCGTGTCGCGAATCCCCTCCGCCGTGACGATCAGGTTTCCTCCGCGCAGGATGGGCGAGCTCATCAGGAACCAGCGCATCGCGTCGGAGCCGTACTGGTTGAAGACGCCGTTGACGTCGGGGTAGTTCCTCAGATGCTTGCTCATCTTCTGCCCGTCGTTGCCGAGCACGATGCCGTGGCAGATCACGTTTTTGAACGCGGGACGGTCGAACAGCGCGGTGGACATGACGTGCAGGAGGTAGAACCATCCGCGTGTCTGGCCGATGTACTCGACGACGTAGTCCGCAGGGAAGTGCTGTTCGAAGTACTCCTTGTTCTCAAACGGGTAGTGGAACTGGGCGAAGGGCATGGATCCGGATTCGAACCAGCAGTCGAGGACATCGGTGATGCGGCGCATATGCGAGGCACCCGATGGATCGTCGGGATTGGGCCTGGTCAGCCGGTCGATGAAGGGCCGGTGCATGTTGACCGCACCGTCGTCGTCGCGCGGATAGTCGCCGAAGTCCCTTTTGAGTTCGTCCAGGGACCCGTAGACGTCGACCCGGGGGTGGCGGGGGTCGTCCGAGACCCACACGGGTATCGGCGAGCCCCAGAACCGGTTACGGGAGATGGACCAGTCGCGTGCGTTGGAAAGCCATTTGCCGAACTGGCCGTCGCGCACGTTCTCGGGAATCCAGTTGATCTCCTGGTTGTGCGCGAGCAGACGGTCCTTGAACTTCGTGACCGAGACGAACCAGGAGGAGACGGGCTTGTAGATCAGCGGGGTCCCGCACCGCCAGCAGTGCGGGTAGGAGTGGACGTAGCTTTTCTCCTGGAGCAGGATGGCGCGATGCTCGGCCGGAATGCGGGCCAGCGGGCCGTCTCCGGCGCGCAGGTTGCGCAGAATCGGAAGGTTCGCGTCGAACACGTACAGTCCCTCGTAGTCGGGGCACAGGGAGGTGAACGTGCAGCCTGCGTCCAGGACGTCGACGGATCGGATGCCCTTGGCGTTGAGCGTGTTCATGTCGTCCTCGCCATAGGGGGCCTGGTGGACCAGGCCGGTGCCCTCGACGGTGTCCACATAGTCGGCGGTGAAGATCTGGTAGGCGTTGGGTCCGGGCGTCCCCTCGTCGCCCAGCGCGGCCTCGTCGGCGAAGTACGGGAACACCGGCCAGTAGCGCCAGCCCTCCATGTCCTTGCCCTTGAGCTCCCGGAGGATCTCGTACCCCTCCCCCAGCTCCTTGTCGTAGGAGCCGAGGAGATCCTTGCCGATGTAGAATTTCTTTCCGGCGAACCTGCCCTGGGTGGGTCTGGCCTCGACGTAGTCGATGTCGGCGCCCACGACGATCGCGAAGTTGGTCGGCACCGTCCATGGGGTGGTGGTCCAGAACACCGCGTAGGCGTCATCCTCGCCCTTGAGCTTCACGGCGACGGAAACCGTCGTGTCCTGCCTGTCCTGATAGACGTCGGAATCCATGCGCAGCTCGTGGGCGCTGAGCGGCGTCTGGTCCTTCGGACAATACGGCAGGACGCGGTAGCCCTTGTAGGCCAGACCCTTGGAATACAGCTGCTTGAACGCCCACATGACAGACTCCATGTAGGTGGTGTCCAGCGTCTTGTAGCCGTGGTCGAAGTCCACCCAGCGTCCCTGGCGGTGGACGTAGTCCTTCCACTCGTTGGTGTATTTCAGCACGGACGCGCGGCAGGCCGCGTTGAAGGCGCCGATGCCCATCTGTTCGATCTGGTCGACCGAATCGATCCCCAGCTCCTTCTGGGCCTCGAGCTCCGCCGGCAGACCATGGGTGTCCCAGCCGAACACGCGGTTGACCTTGCGGCCCTTCATCGTCTGGTATCGCGGGATCACGTCCTTCGCATACCCCGTGAGCAGATGCCCATAGTGGGGCAGCCCATTCGCGAACGGCGGGCCGTCGAAGAACACGAACTCGTTGCTGCTGTTGTCCCCGGAAGGACGGGAATCTATCGATTTCTGGAATGTGTCGTCATCGCCCCAATAGCCGAGTACCGATTCCTCGAGACGGGGAAAATTCGGATTGGGGGCGACCTTCGCACCCTGATCGTCCGCTACCGCCTTGGGATACACATGTTTCATGGTGTCGCTCACCGCTGCTCTCCTCGCTGCTCACGCCTGCGGACGAAGGGAACGACCGGTGCCGGCGAGGCCCGTCCTTCGGTTCGTCACGGCAGACAATGCCTGTGCCGTACACGAGGACGACGCGCAACGCCCATGGGCTTCCATGGGTCTTCCACACCGCGGTACCACCTCGCTTGCCGCATCCTCCGACGATCCGGGGCACGCGGCCGCTTGAGCCTGGCTGTGTCGGGCCAATCCCGTCGGTTCTAATGGATCGCCCCGATTACGGTGAATCGGGTGCGACCGTTCTTCCGAAAGCTCCCCGTTGATGGCGGATCATCGCATGCGATTCCACGACCGCCACGCAGCCCGATGGCCGGCCTGCCGGTTGCGAAACCTCAATGCCGCCCATCCTATCACTCACGGGCGGGCGGCGGCGCCGTTCTCCCACAGGAGACGGGGGGATCGCGCCCGAACGATCCAAGGAACCCTCACAAGGACGCTCAGGGGAGCGGTCAGGGGTCGATCGGGAAACGACCGCCCCGCCTATTCGAGCTCGACCGCCCCGGTGTAGAGCTGATAGTATTCGCCCCGCTGGGCGATCAGCTCGTCATGCGACCCGCGCTCGATGATTCGCCCGTGGTCGAGCACCATGATCACGTCCGAATTGCGGACCGTCGACAGACGGTGCGCGATCACGAACACCGTTCTGCCCTCCATCAGCGCGTCCATGCCCTGCTGGACGACCTCCTCCGTACGGGTGTCGATGGAGGACGTGGCCTCGTCGAGGATCATGGCCGGCGGATCGGCAACGGCGGCTCTCGCTATGGATATCAGCTGCCGCTGCCCTTGGGAAAGACCGCTTCCGTCCCCCTCCAGCACCGTGTCGTAGCCATGGGACAGCATCCGGATGAACCCATCGGCGTTCGTGAGCCTGGCCGCGTCGATGCATTCCTCGTCGGTGGCGCCCAGGCGTCCGTAGCGGATGTTGTCCATCACCGTTCCGGTGAACAGGTTGACGTCCTGGAGGACGATTCCCAGCGACCGGCGCAGGTCCGGCTTACGGATGTTGCGCACATCGATGCCGTCATAGAGAATCTGCCCCTCCTGGATGTCGTAGAAGCGGTTGATCAGATTCGTCACGGTTGTCTTCCCGGCCCCCGTGGCCCCCACGAGCGCGATCTTCTGCCCGGGTTTGGCGAACCATGTGATGTCATGGAGAACGGGATGGTCCGGATTATAGCCGAATGTCACATCCGTGAAGCGCACATCGCCGCGCAGCAGCGTATAGCGTCCGTCCGGCGAGGTGAGCGCACCCTCCTTCGCCTTCAGGGCGACTTCCCTTGCGGAGCCTTCGAGTCCCTGCGCGACGGCGAGGGAACGCGTGCCGTCATCGCCCTCTTCCCTCTTCCAGGCCCAATGCGCGGTCTCGTGGCTGGTTTCGCTCATGGAACCGTCGTCGGACAGCTCCACGTTGACCAGCCGCACGCTTCCTCCATCCGCCTCGACCGGCTCGTCCATGAGCGCGAAGATCCGCGAGGCCCCGGCGAGCGCCATCATCACCATGTTGAACTGCATGGAGACCTGTCCGATGGGGTTGATGAACGAGCGGGAAAGCGTCAGCAGGGAGATGATGGTCCCCAGCGTCAGGGTGCCGGCCCCGTACAGGCCGAAGTTGCCCCACCCGGCGATTCCCGCAACTCCGCCAAGAATGGCGAGGATGATGTAGAGCAGGTATCCGAGGTTCCCGACGACCGGCATGATCACGTTGCCATAGGTGTTGGCCTGGGCGGCCGACTGAAACAGCTCCTCGTTCTTCGCGTCGAAAACCGCCTCGGTGGCCTTCTCGTGATTGAAGACCTGAATGACCTTCTGCCCGTTCACGGACTCCTCCACGAAGGCGTTCACCTCGCCGAGGAACCTCTGCTGCCCGATGAAGAACATGCCGCTTCGGGTCACGAGAACGCGGACCACGACGACCAGCACGACGGTGAACACAATCGTGAACACGGTGAACGGTATGGAGAGCCACAGCATGGCGGCCAGCGCGGCCAGCGCGGAGACCGCCGAGGCGAACATCTGCGGGAACGACTGCGATATCGCTTGGCGCAGGGTGTCGGTGTCGTTCGTGTAGCGGCTCATGGTGTCGCCGTGCTCATGGGTGTCGAAGTATTTGATGGGGAGCCTCTGCTGGTGCGCGAACATCTCGTCGCGTATGTTCTTCAAAGTCCCCTGCTCGACGGTCACGATCAGCCAGTTCCACAGCCACGTGCTGACTATTCCCATCGCATACAGGCATGCCATGAGGGACAGCGCGCGCATAAGCGGAGCCCAGTCCTGGTTTCTCGCCCCGACGAGAGGCAGAATGTACCGGTCCACCAGGGACTGCAGGAACAATGCGGAACCCGCCTGGGCGGCGGCTCCGACGAGGATGCACAGCACGATCACTACCACGCGCCACCGGTAGCGCATGATGTAGCCGAAGATCCGTTTCGTGGTTCCCGGTGCAGCCCTGCGCATAGGCGGTCTGCCCCCTGCGGACGGTCCGCCCTTCTTCGCTTCCTTCACGGTTGTCTTTTCTTCCTTCCTCTCCTCGTTGCTCATCGTGCACCCTCCTTCGCCAGCTCGGGCCGCTCCTGGCTTCTGGTCTGGGATTCGTAGATCGAGCGATACTCCGTGCAGGTGACGAGCAGCTCGTCATGCGTCCCGCGGTCGAGTATCCTGCCTTCGTCGAGAACGAGGATCATGTCGCAGTCCTGAACGGATGCCACTCGCTGGGCGATGATGATCTTCGTGGTGTCGGGGATCTCCTTCTCCAGAGCGCCGCGGATGAGCATATCGGTTTTGGTGTCGACGGCGCTCGTGGAATCGTCGAGTATGAGTATCTTCGGTTTCTTCAGCAGGGCTCGGGCGATGCACAGCCGCTGGCGCTGGCCTCCCGAGACGTTGGTCCCGCCCTGCTCCACATGCGTGTCGTATCCGTCGGCGAACTCGCGTATGAAGCCGTCGGCCTGGGCGAATTCGCATGCGCGGACCAGATCACGGTCGCTGGCATCCGGGTTCCCCCAACGAAGGTTGTCCGCGATCGTGCCGCTGAACAGAACGTTCTTCTGGAGCACCATGGCCACCTGGTCCCTCAATGCCTTCAGGTCGTACTCGCGCACATCGTGTCCACCGACCCTGACCGATCCCGCGGTCACGTCGTAGAGGCGGGCAATGAGCTGGACGAGGCTCGACTTGGACGAACCGGTGCCGCCGACGATGCCTATCGTCGACCCCGAAGGGATGCGCACGTCGATGCCGTCGAGAACCGGCTTCTCCGACTGCCGGGAGTAGCGGAAGGTCACGTCGCTGAATTCTACGGAACCGTCGGGTACCTCGAATATCGGGGCTTCGGGGTCGCGTATGGTGCTTTCCTCCTGCAGGATCTGGCAGATGCGCTCGGCGGACGCCTGCGAGATGATGACCATGACGAAGACGATGGACAGCATCATCATCGACATGAGTATCTGCATGGCGTAGGTGACCAGCGCGGTCAGGTCTCCGGTGGTGAGGCCGAGGGCGGCGCTGTTGCCGGAGGCGACGATCTGCTTGGCGCCGAGCCACGCGATGAGGATCATGCTCACGTACATGCACAGCTGCAGAAGCGGCATGTTGAAGCTCAGCAGCTTTTCCGCCTTGGTGAAGTCGTTGAAGATGGCCTTCGATATCCTGCCGAACTTGCGCGTCTCGAAGCGTTCGCGGTTGTATGACTTGACGACCCTCACACCCTGCAGGTTCTCGTCGACGACGTTGTTGAGCCTGTCGTAGGTATGGAAAACACGTTCGAAGATCGGGTGGACGAGCAGCGTCAGGCCGAACAGCCCGATCCCCAGAACCGGAATGGCCACAAGGAAGACCATGGATATCGAGGGGCTGATCCGGAAGGCGAATATCCATGCGACAACCACCATGATCGGGGCGCGCACGCCCAGGCGGATGATCATCTGATAGGAGTTCTGCAGGTTCGTCACGTCCGTCGTCAGCCTGGTGATGATCGAGCCCGTGGAGAAGCGATCTATGTTGGTGAAGCTGAATGACTGAACCTTGTCGAAGAGATCATGGCGCAGATTCCTCGCCAGGCCGGCCGAGGCCACCGCCGCGAACCTTCCCGACAGGAAGCCGCTGAGAAGCGACACCACCGAGCAGCATAGCAGTATGATGCCGAATTTCCATATGGCCCTCATCGACCCGTGGGAGATCCCCTGATCGATGAGCAACGCCATGATCGTGGGGATGATGATCTCCAGCACCCCTTCAACGGCGACGAAGGCCGGCGTCAGCAGGGTCGTTCTCCTGTATTCGCGCAGGCTGCGCAGCAGCGTGCGGATGATGTGGGTCGGCCGGCTTTGGACGTCTTCCCGGCGTTCGACGTCCGACGTCTCGGCATCCTGACGATCGGCGCAATCCGTGGTGTTCACTGATGATCCTCCTGTGTTCTTCTCTCCTGTGCGTTCCTGTCGACGCCTGCCAGCTCCTGCTGGGCGGCATCGATGTTCGTCCTCATCCGCGCCAGATAGCCTATCAGCTGATCGCGCTCCCGCTCGGTGAACCCTTCCAGCAAGCGGCGTTCCATGCGCCCGGCGTTCTCTGCGAGATCTTCGACGATGGCGTCGGCCTTCCCGGTCAGCGTGATCTTCTTGACTCGAGCGTCGCTGGCGACGGATTCACGGCGGATCAGGCCCTTTTTCTCCATCAGCGCAAGGACGCGTGAGGCGGTCGAGCTCGTGATGCAGAAACGCTTCTCGATGTCGTATTGAAAGACATCCGAGTCCCGATGACGGTTGAGGTACATGATGATGGGCGTGTTCCCGCCGGTCGCGATTCTCGTCTTCTCCGGCATCGTCAGTGCCAGGTAATGCTTGATCGTTCGGCTCAGCCCGTGAATCTCCAGGCCGAGAACCCCCTGGTCCATGTCTTCCTCGTTTCCTCCGCGGCTCCGCCTGTATGGCGCGTGCCGCGACATTCGTTCGTTCCACCGACGATAATACTTACCATATACAACAGTTGCATATGCAGCGATTCTCGGGATTCGAACGAACCGCCGCCGGCCCGCGGACGGCACCGGACGCGGCGGATGCGGCGGATGCGGCCATGGCGTGAGGACAGCGACTCAAGGCACCCGCATTCCCACCGCCAACGACGGGAGCCATGCGGCCACGGCGGGGATACAGAAGCACAGAAACGGCGGAAATCCCGGGGATGCGGACAGGGGCGATCCGGGAGGAAGACAGGGGAACACAGCCGCGGAACGGACGCGGGGAACCGAGAGAGGCAGGGACCACGAGGAAACCCGGCGAAGCCCGGAAACCCGGAAACCAGGCTTCCGGGAGGATGCCACGCGCCCAAGGGCGCGACGCATGCCGGGGGACGCAGACGCGCACCCCGGCATGCACAATCGCCCGCCTACCGCACGGTGAACGTCACCCCACGGAGATCCTCGTCCCGGGAGGAGTGCCCGATCAGAACCCTGAACTCGCCGGGCTCGACGATCCGCTTGGGCTCCGCATCGACGATGGAGCAGTCGCGGACGGGAATCGCAAAGCCGACCCTCGCCGTCTCCCCCGGCTCGAGATCCACCCGCCGGAAGGCCTTGAGCTCCTTGTCGGTCCAGCTCACCGAGGTGACCAGATCGCTCACGTAGGCCTGCACCACCTCGGTCCCGGGCCTCGGGCCGCTGTTGGTGACCTCCACACAGACGTGCACGGTGTCATCGACCCCGTATCCCCCTGCGTCATCCTCGATGACGGGGTCGGAGTACTCGAACGTCGTGTATCCCAGACCCTCGCCGAATGCGAACGCCGGCCGCTGGGTGAGATCGGCGTACCTGTCGCCGTGCTGGCCCCGGATCTGGTTGTAGTACACGGGAAGCTGGCCCGCATGGCGGGGGAACGTGATCGGAAGTCGCCCGCTGGGAGAGGTGATTCCAAGAATGATCTCGGCGATCGCCTGCCCGCCCTTCATCCCGGGGCTTGCGGCCCAGATCAGCGCATCGGCGTTCAGCGCGCAATCCGGAAGGACCTGCGGCTTCGAGCTCATGAGCACCACGATGAGCGGCTTGCCGGTTCTGTGCGACACCGAGGCGAGCTCGTCGAGCAGTGCTCGCTGCCCTCCCAGCAGCTCGAGCGTCGCGGTCGAGCGGCCTTCTCCGACAAGGGGAATCGCGTCGCCCACAACCGCCACGACGGCATCGGCCCGCTCGGCGTTCACCACGGCCTCCTCCAGCATCGCCTGGTCGACGGGCACGCTGCGGGCGATTTTAGGCCGGGGCTGGCCGTCCGGGAAGAATTCACCCTCCGGGTCCGCCACCAGCTCGACGATATCGGCCCCGCGCGAATAGGTCACGTCGCAATCGGGGGCGAGCGCCTTCATACCGTCGAGCACCGTGGTGATCATGGATCTCGGCTGGCCCTCGCGCATCCATGGAACCTGGCCGGAGCTTCCCGCCCAGTCGCCCAGCTGGGTCTGGGCATCGTCCGCAAGCGGTCCTATGACCGCGATCCTGGGCCTGCGGGGAGTGTCGGGCGCGCCGTGATCCAGGCTCGCCGAACCGTCCCGTGCCGATGCGCTTCGCCCGTGGGGATCATGGGCCGGGGCGAGGGGCAGGACCCCGTCGTTCGTCAGCAGCACAATGGATTCCCTGGCCACCTGCAGATTCAGATGCTGGTGCGCATCGGAGCCGATGACCGTGCGGATGCGCTCCCGATCGGGCAGGCGCGGGTTCTCGAACAGGCCAAGACTGAATTTAAGGGTCAGGATATGACGGACCGCCTCGTCGATGAGCGCTTCATCAAGCAGGCCGCGGTGAACGGCCTCGATGGCCCCCTCGTAGAATCCTGGCGTGGTCATGATCAGATCATTGCCCGCACGCACCGCATCGGCGGCGGCGTGCACGTAGTCGGGCTTGACCTTCTGCTCCCACACCGCCCTGCCGACATTGTCCCAGTCGGTGATGAGCGTTCCGCGGTAGTTCCATTCGCCACGCAGCATGTCGGTGAGCAGCCAGTGGTTGAAGGTCACGGGCACCCCGTCGATGGATTCGTAGCCGAGCATGAACGTGCCGCACCCCTCACGGGCGACCCGCTCGAAGGGGGGCAGGAACCAGGACAGCAGCTTGCGATGGGACAGATCGGCCTCGCTGGCGTCACGCCCGCCCTGCGTCTCGGAATAGCCGGCGAAGTGCTTGGCGCACGCGACGATGGCATCGGCGGCGAGCGGCTCTCCCGCCCGGGCTCCGCCCTGGTAGCCCTTGACCATTGCGGAGGCGAACTCGCCGATGAGCATGGGGTCCTCGCCGAACGTTTCGTCGACCCGCCCCCACCGGGTGTCCCTCGCGATGCACAGGACGGGGGAGAATGTCCAATGCACCCCGGTCGCGGACACCTCCTCGGCGGTGGCCCGCGCCACCGCGCCCGCCTTGTCCGGATCCCACGTGCAGGCCATGGCGAGCTGCTCGGGGTAGATGGTCGCCCCCGGCCAGAACGAGTAGCCATGGATGCAGTCGTCGCCGATGATAAGCGGAATCCCCAGTCTCGTCTGCGTGTTGACCAGTTCCACCGCTCGAGGAAGATCATCGGGACCGGTGTGGAGAATCGATCCCACATGTCGATCGACGACCAACGACCGCAGGTCGCCGCTGCCGGCATCCAGCTGCATCATCTGGCCGACCTTCTCCTCGAGCGTCATGCGCCCGAGCAGATCCGACACCCGGCTTTCGATCCCCAGGGAGGCGTCGCGATACGGCGCGCCTTCGTGCGATTGGTCACTCATTGATTCTCCTTCGTGTCATGGGCGCCGTCGCCGCCGGCAGCCCGTGCGTATTCATCCAGCATGTACCGCGTCACCTCCGCGCCGTCCCTGCCCAGCAGCACGGAAAGCGTGTTGACGGGAAGGGAGCCGAGGAACACCTCGGCCGCCGTGTCGCCGGACGGCAGCGAGGGAAGCTCCCCCCGGCTCGATTTCTCCTCCACGCGGCGCACGATTCGGGCGCCCACGGGGTCGTCGCGCCATTCGGCGACGGTCGACCATTCGTCCAGGGGCATGCATCTCCCGTCACCGGGGAGGCGGACGGTCAGGGTCTTGTCGACGTCGCGGCTGGAGGTCGCCACCTCGATCGCGTAACCCCCCGGCTCCACGCGCCAGCCGTCATAGAGCTCCGACCAATAGGCGAACGACCGCTCGTCAAGCTCGAAGTCCACCGTGTCGGAAGCCCCGGCATCAAGCCACACCTTGCGAAACGCCTTGAGCTCGTGGCGGGGGCGGGCCACGGCGCTGGGGTGCGGCGCCACATATATCTGCACGGTTTCGGCGCCACGGACAGAGGAGGTGTTCGTCACCGTCGCACTTACGGCGACCCGGTTCCCCCCGGTGCGTCGCACCCGAACGTCCCCGATGGCGAACGAGGCGTAGCTCAGGCCGAATCCGAAGGGATAGTCCACGTCGACGCCGTAGGTGTCGTAATAGCGATATCCGACGAAGACCCCCTCCCCGTAATCCACATGCCGTTCCTCTCCGGGCCAGTTCATCATGCTGGGATCGTCCTCGATGCGCGCCGGAATCGACTGGGCGAGCTTGCCGGAGGGGCTGCACGACCCGAAGATGACGTCGGCGAGGGCGGAGCCGCCCGCCTGCCCGAGAAGCCAGGACTCGAGGATGGCCTTCGGCCTCTCCCGCCAGTCGTGCATGGACACGACGGAGCCGTTGGACAGCACCACGACGATGTTCTCATTGGCCTGGGCGAGGGCGTCGAGCAGATCGCGCTGCTTGAGCGGAAGATCCATGTCGGTGCGGTCGAACCCCTCCGATTCGGCCTGCTCGGGGAGCCCCATGAACAGGATGACGCTTGCGGCCTTCGACGCGCATTCGACGGCCTGGGCGGTAAGCGCCGGGTTTTGGGGGTCGTCGTCCAGGGTGAACCCCGGGGCGAAGTCGAACGGGACGGAACGCGCCGAAAGGGCGTCGAGGAAACTCGTCATCCGGGTCGGGGTGATGTGCGACGACCCCCCGCCCTGGTATCGCGGGGTGCGGGCGAACTCCCCGATGACGGCGATTCCGGGCTCCGCTCCCCCGGCCGCCTTCTCTCCCGCGCGGCCCGTTCCCCGCGCGGAGTCGGCGCTCAGGGGAAGGATGCCGTCGTCGTTTTTCAAGAGGACCATCGATTCGCAGGCGGCCCGCCGCGCCACGTCATCGTGCCGGTCCACGTCGAACCGGTAGCCGTCGACGTTCATGGCCGGGGTCGTCTTCTCCACGAGATCGAGCATCCCCCGCGCCATGCGATCGAGCTGGGCGGGCTCGATGCGGCCATCGCGCACGGCCTCGACGACAAGGTCATCGGTGAAGCTCGGGGGCATTTCCAGGTTCAGCCCGGCATTCACCGAGGCGACCCTGTCGTGGTCCGCGCCCCAGTCGCTCATGACGATTCCTCTGAAGCCCCACTCCCCGCGGAGCACGTCGGTGAGAAGCCAGCGGTTCTGGGCCGAATGGACTGCGTTGATCTGGTTGTACGAGCACATGATCGTCCACGGCTGGGCGGTTTTGACGATGTATTCGAAGGCGGGAAGATAGATCTCGCGCAATGCCCGCGGAGAGAGGTTCGCCGAGATGCGCAGACGGTCGGTTTCCTGGTTGTTGACGGCGAAATGCTTCAGGGACGTCCCCACGCCCTTCGACTGCACCCCCTGCACGACGCCGATCGCCTCATGCCCGGCGAGGTAGGGATCCTCGGACCAGAACTCGAAGCATCGCCCGCCCAGCGGGTTTCTTTTGATGTTCACGCCGGGCCCGAGAATGACCGCGACCTTCTCCTGGATGCATTCCTCGGCCATGGCCTCGCCGACCTCGCGGATCAGTTCGGGGTTCCATGAGCTTGACAGCCCCGCGGCAGGCGGGAAGCACGTTGCGGGAACCGTATGGTCCAGATCGATGTCGCCCGTCTCGGAGGTCGTCTTGCGCAGCCCATGGGGACCGTCGGTGATCATATAGCCGGCGACGCCCCGGCCTTCGATCCCCTGCAGATGCCACGCATCGCTTCCCGATGTAAGACTTGCCTTGTCCTCCAGGGTGAGTGCGCCCAGTAGTGAATCGATTCCGCTCATGATGCCTCGTTTCCCGCATGCCGTCGATGAGGGGCGATGCGAATGTCGGATGATATGGGTTGTTTTGAATTATCGGCTTGTCGGTCAGCCCGTGTCGTCAACAGCTCTGTCTATCGCTCAGCCGGGCGCCGTGCCCGACGCGTCTCGCCGTGGTCCTGCCGCGGGGCGTTGCACGCCACACAACATAACCAACCGGTTGGTAGGTATAGTATCATGATATTCTATGCAACACACCTCCCTTCCCGGTCCATCACCGGACATGATCGTCCGAATCGTCTTCGCACCGGCCGGAGCGCGACAGAACACGGCAACGGCACCATCCGCGACATCATGAAGAGGCGGTCTATGAACATGCAACGCACCACTGGAAACCGGCCGGCGAGATCCGACCGCCGGGCGGACATCCTCGACGCCGCGATCGACTCCTTCGGCACACGCGGATACTATGGGACCTCCCTGCAGAAGATAGCGACGGCGGTGGGCCTAACGAAGGCGGGTGTCCTGCACTACGTCGCCAGCAAGGAGGGCCTGCTGGAGCTGGTTCTCAACGACATCTACGACTCGCAGACGAGCCACGTCACACAATCCATTCTGCAGCTCGACCGGCCGCTGATATCGCGCTACTGGAGGGCCACCGTGGCCGTCAACGCCGAGCGCCCCCAGCTGGTCCACATGTTCTCCACGCTCAGCGCGGAGGCGCTTGACCCGCACCACCCCGCCCACGACTACTTCGAGCAGCGCGAGCAGGCGACGGTGTCCATCGCGCTGAGCACCCCCTGGAGCGCTCCCGCGGGAGTTGACTGCGAACGGCTTCTGCGCGCCGGGTTCAGCATGATGGACGGCATCCAGCTGCGCTGGCTGAGAACTCCGGGAAAGGACCTCAACGCAATGTGGGCGGACTGCGAGGACGTTCTGTTCCCGCTGCCCCTCTGGGACGGCTACCGGTGAGCCGCGTTCCGGACGCACGAACCGTCGGCGACGGGCCGCGGGGCGCCGCGGCCCGGCCACGCCGAGCGCCGACTCCTCAGCCCTTGCCGGCGATCACGGCCAGACCCCAAGACCCAAGCTCAAGCCGTTCCCCGCGCACGACCGCATCCGCGAGGCGCATGGCCGAACCGCTGCGGGGCCCGGGGACGACCTCTCCCGACGGGGAGATGGTCTCCGGGGCAATGACCACCTCCCCGCCCGCCGGACTGTCGAACCGAACGGTTCGGGCGCTGTAGTTGAACAGGAAGGTGACCTTCTCGCCCGCCCCGTTGATCCCCTCCCTGACACTGACCGTTCCACTCAGACCCATGCCCGTCGGGCGCAGGCCGGCGGAGCGCACGGCCTGCCCCAGCACCGCAGTCATAGCAGGGGCATCTAGTCTCGTGCCTATCCATTGCGCCCAGCCGCGCCCGAACGCATGCCGGGTTATGGCGGAGTAATCCCCCCACGCATAATGGTCGTAGGAGGCGATCACCGTGGTGTCGTCGTCGGCGTTCACAAGCTCGATGATCGCATTCGAGCCGGAATCGCGAACCAGGCCCGAGTCATGCGGGTCGTCCATCCCCGTGGGACGAAGGCCCACGTCACGGGGGCGCGTGAACTGGCCGTACGACATGCCGAAGACGTCGGTGAGCCGGTGGGGTGCGCGATCGTGCCACACGCCCGCGTCGCCATCGGCGACAAAGGACCGGAAGGTGGACACCAGGTGCCCCCCGTCGTGCACATAGTCGCGCAGCTCCTCGATGAATTCCCCGGAGGTGCAGTACAGGGCCGGGGTGACGATGAGGTCATAGCGTCGCAGGACAGCCGCGGCAGCATCCGCCGGAAGAAAATCGCACTCCACGTTGAGATCGAAAAGCGCGTCGTAGACGTCACGGACGATGTCGTTGTAGTCGGGCCCCACCCCGTCGGGAAATCCCGTTTCGATGCGGAAGCGGTCCAGTGCGCTCAGGGACGCGTTGGATACGACGATGGCGACGCGGTTCGCCTTGCGCAGATGCGCCACACGTGATGACACGCCCGGCCGCGCGATCTCGCGGCCGACGACTCCGGCCTCCCGGTACGTCGGGTTCGGCTCGAAGTCATGCCCGAGCAGACCCTTCCAGTAGGTTTCGAACGAATGATGGATGGAATGCCAATGCCAGTACATCACCCCGTCGGCACCCGACGCAAGGTGGCTGTATGCCTGCAGGCGCAGCTGCCCGGGATAGGGCAGCCACCCGGGCTGCCCCTGGGCCTGGGTCTCCACGACCAGATAGTTGGCCCCGTCCTTCATGGATCTCGCCATATCCCCGCCGAAGGCTATCTCCTTGCCTGTGAGATCGTCCTCACCGGGATGATAGATGTCGACGCCGGCGATGTCCACGGCACCGGCGGCCTTGAAATGATCGACATACGGCTGGACCCCATAGGAATGGCCCCGCCAATCGAAGTCGAAGTTCTGTGTGATGAACTGATCCGCCCGGGCGTACTCACGCACGATGCCGGCCTGCCATGCCAGGAAGGAGGCGACCTGGGCGCGCCGGAAGCGGTCGAACTCGCCCAGCAGCGACGCATTGACACAGGCGGTCATGTCGGGGAAATCCTCCCATGCGTCGACGCGGTTGGACCAGTAGTCCAGTCCGAACGCGGCGTTCATGGCGCCGAGATCACCGCCGAACCTCCCCTGCAGATGCTTGACGAAAAGAGCCTGCATGTCATGGCTGACGCAATCGTAGTACTTGGTCTCGTTGTCGATCTGGTAGCCCGCCACCGCCGGATGGGAGGCGACGTGGCCGACCAGAGTGCGGATGACGCGTTCGGCGTGCATCCTGTAGGCGGGGCTGACGATGTCCATGGTCTGCCGCGGGCCATACGACCCGCGCCCCCGAGGCGTGTCCGCCATGACATCGGGATGCATGGCTGCAAGCCAGGTGGGCACCGCATAGGTCGGCGTGCCCACGATGACATCGATTCCATGGCGCGATGCCGCGTCGAGCACGCGATCGACGTGCGAGAAGTCGAACACCCCCGGCTGGGACTCGCACGTCCCCCAGGTGGATTCGGCGATGCGGATCACATTGATCCCGATGGATCGCATCATGGTCATGTCGGTTTCCAGCCGGTCGAGCCCGCTCGGCATGTACTCGTCGTAATAGGCCGCCCCGTAAAGGACATGGTCCGGTTTTTTCATGGTCGTCATGATAGTGGTCATCCTCCGCTGACATGGAATCCTGCAGGAAACCCGAATCGATGCTCCGATCCCGTGATCCCCGATCGTCGCCGACGTCGCCTCAGTCGATGACGAATGTGTTGAACGAACGGGGCTCCAGCTGCTCGCATATCCCCCGCCCGGGATTCTGGGGGTCGCAAAAATCGAACTCCAGGGCGCGGTCGAGCGCATTCTGCACGACCACGACCAACGAGCCGTCGAGGTTGCGCAGGGCGATGCCCATCGCGTTGAAATGGCCGACCGTGCCGAGCACGCGGGCCCCGGGATGCACATACGCCGAGAAATGACGCATGACGTACCACTCCGGGTTCCGGGTGAACGTGCCCGTCCGCGAATCGACGCTGTACAGCGAGTTCTGACGCCACCCCCACGTGCTGACGATGTCGCTGAGCACCATGTTCCAATAGGTGTATGCGGTGGCGCCGTTGCGCAGATAGTGGTTGATGAGGTGGAAGACGTACTCCGCGTATTCCCAGGAGTTCGTGCCGTCGCCGCATTCGGACTCGGTCTGTATGAGCTCCATCCCGGGCCACGACTCATGCGTCCTCGCGATGCAATGCTGGCCCGCCCACTGGTAGCCGACCCCGGCTATGTACCGGCGCGCCTCGTCATCGAAGAGGATGTCGTCGACGTAGCGGCTGTAGTTGTCGAGCCTCATCCCGTACCCACCGGTGAAGGCCATGTCCTCCGGGCCGTTGAGCGTCCCGAGGAATATGCTGGTGGAGAGCCCCTCCCTGGCAAACGTGGGTCCCAGGTAATCACGGATGAAGACCTTCATGTCCTCGCTCGACCACAGGCAGCTGGGGAACTTCTGATCGGCGAAGACCTCGTTCTGCACATGCAGCTGCGCGATGGGGATTCCCCGCCTCTCGTATTCCCGAATGTATGCCGCACAATACCGCGCGTAGGCATCCAGGTTGTCGGGGGTCATCACGATTCGCCCGAAGTTGTAGGCCTTCGGGAACTTCATCCACGTCGGGGGGCTCCACGGGCTGGCGAACAGCTGCATGTCGGGCTGGTAGCGCCGGGCGTGCCGGATGTACGGGATAAGCGTCGATTCGTCGTGCTCCACACTGAAGTGCTCCAGCGCGTAGTCGCCGTCGGTCTCGTCGTAGCTGTACCACTGCTCGGCGAAATCGTTGGCTCCGACGGGAGTGCGGTTGAACACGAAGTTCAGCTCGCCCGGATCGAAAAGCTCCTTGAATATCCGCTCCTCGTCATCGGGGGAAAGATACTTCTGCATGGCCTGGTAGCCCAGTTCGTTGAAGCATCCGCCAAACCCGCGGAGGGACTGGAACGCCTCCCCGGTAAGCTCAAGCCCCTGGGCGCGCCCGCCGTGCACGGCGTTCACTGTCGATTCCACAAGCCGGTGCTCCGGCGTGGTCGCCATCCATCTGATCATCTGTTCATCCTCTCTTGTTTCCATCACCGATTGTCGTCGCCGACGACTGTCTGCTCTGCATCCCCCGGCCCCGTCGTTCCCGTGTGGGCGAATTGTCCGAGCCCCCGCGGCACCCCAGGCTCTTTCGAGCCGCGCCGCGGACGGGCGGGCGAGTTCCGCCCGTCGGGCGAATCCACGCGAAGGGCGTCATTTCACGCCCCTGATCAGCAGGATGAAGATGCATCCGACCAGCGCGAGCGCGATGGAGACAGGGAAGGCGAACACGTATCCGGCGGCGAGGACGATGGAGGACATGATGACCGGACCAAGCATCTGCCCGAGCGTGGTGGCCAGGTTGAGAATCCCCAGGTCCTTGCCTGCCTGGGCCTTGTTCGGCAGAACGTCCACCAGCAGCGCCTGGTCGACCGAGGAATAGACGCCATATCCGAGACCGGCGATCGCGGCATACAGGTACATGCCCATGGCCGTCGGGAAGATCCAGGGCATGGCTATGCCGAGCGCGAAGCAGACCGAGGCGATGACGACGGGGAGCTTGCGCCGACCGATCAGATCCGAGAAGGGCCCCGCGAACACCGAGCCCAGCAGGGAGACGACCATGGTGATGAGGGAGATGACCGAAATCGTCGCCGCCGACTGCTTCGTCGACTGTCCCACATAGTTCTGGACGATGTACAGCTGGTACGCCGTGATCATCTGATAGCTCACGAGCATGCAGAAGCGACCCACAAAGGCCTTGTAGAAGTCGTGCGCGGTGGAGAACCGCGGCGGCCGGAAGGAGGCGAGGACCTCCTTTGTCCCGTTCTCCCGGGGGAGATAGTCGGCCGATTCCTCACGGGGGATGATGAGCATGGCGACGAGACCGCCGAGGAACATGAGGACGCCCGCAACCGCGAACCCCGGGAGGAGGTTCGATATGAAGTATGCGCCTATGAGCGTGCCGATGGGCGCACCGACGGTGGCGCCGGCGCCATAGAAGGCGGACATCGTTCCGCGGACCTTTTCGGGGATCCGGTCGGAGAGGATGGCCACCAGAGGCGCGATCATGCAGTTGAGGCCGAACATGCTGCCGCAGTAGAGCACGGTGAGCAGCCACGGGTTGTTTGTCGTCCCCGTGAGGAACAGGGTGGCGCCGCCGAGAACCGCACCGAAAAGTATCCAGGGCGTCCTGCGTCCGAAACGGGATCTGGTGCGGTCGGAGAAGGTGCCGAACATGAGATTGGCGACCAGCGACGCTATCGCCGTCGCGGCGTTGACTATGCCGAGAAGGGCCTCCGGCTGTATACCGACAATCGACTTGTAGTGTTCGGGGAGAAGAACCGCCGAGACTATGCCCAAGCCGGACATCCACAGAATCCCGAATACGAGGAATCCTGCTCCGAATCGTATCAAATAACCTTTAGATAAACGCTTTCCCGTCTCTGGGCTTAGCTCCGGATTTGAGGCCGCTGCGGAAACAGCTTCCCGATGAGCCGCCAAGCGCTCTTCTCGACCTATAGCGAGGGTGTCAGTCATCATGTGAACTTCCTTAGTTCGTCTTCGTTGACTTTATCGAAAGATCGAAGGACAATTACGACCTATGTAATTTATCTAACAACCTTTAGATATAAGAAGTATATCCCTGCTGCTCTGATTGTCAAAACGAAACACCAGCCAACAAAATAGCACCACGCCCCCGGCACGACCCCGCCGTTCCCCGCCCCCATGCACGCCCCCTCGGGAACGCTTCGCCCCCTCCTTGCCGACATGCCCTACAGGCGCCCCTGATGACATCGGCCAGAAGACCGGAAACGCAGGGTCAGATATAGCTTTCCCACAGGGGAAGAGGGAAAAGCAGCCTCTCGAACGCTATCCATTCGTCATAGAGATCGATGGGAGGATCACGCAGCCAACGCAGCTGAATGCCGTCCATGGCCTCGATGCACTGCCGCACCCTGGGCCGCATGCTCTCCTCCCACGGGCCGAGCTGCTCCGGGATCCTCCAGGGGAATTGCGAATAGCGTTTCCACACCTCCTCGGGTCGCGCCCGGAAATAGCCATACAGAGGATGCTGGGGATTCAACGATTCGGACTCGAGAACGACGTACAGCTGCACCATCATGCGTCGCCCGGCATTATGCCGAACCAGAAAACGAAGATAGGAGGGAAACAGAAGAGACCGAGGGTCGCTGCCCGGCAAACCGGAGGCGATGAAGTCGGAAGGGGTGCCCGATGTGTCGTAGAGATCGGTGATGAGCAGGGACAGGAGCCCGTCCTTGTTTCCCACGTAGTGCAGCAGTCCCGGCTGACTCATGCCCACCGCGTCCGCAACGTCCCTGAGCGATATGCCGTTGAATCCGCGCTCGCTGACAAGACGGGCCGTCACCTGGGTGATTTCGCGCTTTCGCTCCTCCGGATTCTTTCTGACCCGCCTGTTCCTGCTGTGTGCCACCATACCCGCCAGTCTAGCGAAACCGCGCCACCACGGCACGACGAAAGACGCCATCCGCATGGAAAAAACGCAATGCCGGCAAAGCGACGGCCTGCGCAAATATGCGAACGGGCCTCCCCAAGTCCCCGCCCAGGGGCTACGCCTGAAACACCCCGGGATGGGCCTCGTCCCCCGGCTCGTCCGCACCGGCATCCTCAACCCGAAGAAGATCACGCCAGAACTCGAGCGGTCTGCCGTATGGCGTGCTCGCCCCTCCGAAGGCCTGCAGATTGGCCTTGGCCTCCAGAACCTCGGACTCGCTCACGCCATCGAAACAGGACAGCAGACGCCCGAAAAGCGCATCGTCGTAGAACAGAGCCCCCACGATCCGCACCAGGCGCTCGACGCGCCCTATGGGCAGGGAGTCCCAATGCCTGATCTCGATGAAGTTCTTCAGCCGGACGTCGTTGAAATGAGTGGAGAGAACATGGCATATCTCATAGTCGTTAAGCTCCCGGTCGGGATAGACCTCGCCCGCGTTGCTGCGGAAGGCGGCCCGATGCTTTCGCTCCTCCGGCTCGTCCGCGGCCTCGGGCGTGTGGGTCAGATCGACGAACATCAGCGGCGTCGACAGCACGTCGACGGCATAATCCTCCCAGCCGAAACGGTCGTCGTAGAGGCCGGGGATGAGATTGGTGCGCTGGATGTCCATATAGTCCCACATCCGCTGGCGCAGCAGCGGGTAGGGATTGGTGCGGCCCTCGAAATAGGGCGAGTTGCGGAAGAACCACGCCAGTATGGGGCCCACCGCGCTGCCGATGCGCAGCTTGTCTATGGAGTCCTTCTCGCTGGCATAGTCGATGCTGATCTGCGTGGCCGCCGAGGCACGCATCATGCACAGGCCGAACTCCCCGATGCGCCCCAGATAGTCGGTCATGGCGGCGTAGCGGCTTTTGGGGTTGACGGAGATGTCCGCAAAACTCGATGTGGGCTGATAGCCGTAGGCGACGAGACGAAAGCCGAGATCACGCATGATCGGATCCGCCTCCCGGCGGAAATCGGCGTACACCGGCATCAGCTCCTGAGGGGTGCGGAGCACTCCGATGGAGCATTCCACCTGGGCACCCGGTTCGAGGGAGAGGGAGATCCGATCCCGTCCCAGACCCACCAGATGACCGTTCTCCCAGTATTCCTTCGCCGGGTCGTAGTAGGGCCGCAGCCGCTTGAGGAGGGTCTCCACCCCGTTCGGGGCATAGTAGTCGGCCGCCGCATCCGAGCCGTTCTCGACGGGAAGATGCTCGATCTCCACTCCGAAGCCATCGTTGCGCACCGGCTTGGCCCCGGACTCGAAGAACCGCAGGAGACTACGCACATGCTTCGCGTTCACCGCCGTGTTCATGTGGGCATAGCTTGTTCGTGACATGCTCATAACGCTCATGTGCGTAATCGTATTCGAGATGGCGTTCCCCCACGGGATGTGCGCTATACGAATAATCGATGGCACGTGCGCGCGCCGTGTCTCCCCTGAGGCGTCGCCCGGCCTAGTCGGCCGTTCCCAACGACTGGTGCTGCTTCTTGGCGGTGGCGATCATCAGCTTGATGCGGTTGAGCTGGTTGGCCTGGGATGCGCCCGGATCATAGTCGATGGAGACGATGTTGGCCTCGGGATGGAGCCTGCGTATCTTGCCGAACATCCCCCTGCCGGTCACATGGTTGGGCAGGCAGGCGAACGGCTGTGCGCACACCACGTTGGGGCATCCGGACTCGACGAGCTCGATGATCTCGCCGGTGAGCAGCCAGCCCTCGCCGGCCTGCACCCCCACGGAGGTGACCTGCGAGGCCTTCCTGACCAGTTCGGGCATGGGCATGTCCTGCTGGAACTTGCCATGCGCAAGATCGATGGCGCGGCGGACGGGATGGAGATACCGGTCGATCCCCCAGCGCATGAGCGCGTAAAGGGGACGGTTCCCGCCCTTCCCGAGGTAATGCTCGTTCCAGTCGGTGATGTACGGCCGCGTCGTCATGAACTCCATGATCCCCGGGACGACTGCCTCGCACCCCTGCGACTCGATGACATCCACCAGATGGTTGTTGGCATCGGGGTGGTATTTCACCAGGATCTCCCCCACCACGCCGACACGCGGCTTGCGCGGTCCTCCGCGCAGACCAAGCGCGTCGAAGCTGCGGACGATCCGCTTGAGCAGGACCGGATAGGGAAGATAGCCGCGGCCTATCGTGCGCGCGGCGGTCGGGGAGAAGCCGTGGTGCTCGATCGTCTCGCGCACGATGGTGTCCCACATGTGATACAACCGGTTCGCACTGCCCGGTTCGGATTCGTACGGCCGCACCCTCATCAGGCATTTGAGCAGAAGGTCGCCCACCACGAGCGCCTTCACGGCCCGGTGCAGCAGCGCGGGCGTCGCCACGAATCCGGGGTTGTCCTCGAACCCCTGGGTGCTCAAAGCGATGACGGGGACCTGCGGGTAGCCGGCATCGATCAGGGCCTTGCGGATCAGTCCGAAATAGTTGGTGGCACGGCACATCCCACCGGTTTGCGTGATGGCGAGCGCCACCCTGTCCGGATCGTACTTCCCCTGGACTATGGAGTCCACGAGCTGCCCGACGACCATGATCGCAGGGTAGCAGGCGTCATTGTTCACATATTTGAGTCCGAGTTCGACATCCTCATGGCTCGCGGTGGTGAGCACGTCGAATTTGTATCCGCCCGAGCGGATAACCGCCTCCACCAAGGACATGTGGATCGGGCTCATCTGGGGGCCCACGATTGTGTAGTCCTTCTTCATCGACCTGCCGAAGGGGATTTTGTTGGCGTATTTCGACATCGTCGCGTTATTGCGTCCGAATCGTCTGCCCCGGGGGGCGGCCGCCGACCCGGTCTGCGAGATGTCACGCGAGGTCTGTCGCCGCTGACCCGCGGCCCCCCGCTCCCCTGCGGCCGCAGCCTGCGCCGAAGCCCTCCGGGAGGCTTTTCTGACGGCCTGCGTCAGGGATGGGTTGGAGCGCATCACGGTGTCCAGAAGAACCTGACGACCGGGGGTGGGCGCCTGGGAGCCGGTATGGCGGAAACCTTCGCGCCGGCCGGAGCCGGAGACAGCGGATCCATCTCCTTGCGCGTCGGGCACGCCGCAATCCACCGGCGTCACGGCGGATGGGGCGGCGTTCGACTCCCGCTCCTCCACCGCGGCCTTCAGCGAGCGCAGCCGGATCTTCGCCGCACCCAGATTGCTCACCTCGTCAATTTTGAGGAGCGTATACACATCGGCCTTGTCGGCGAGTATCTCACTGACCTGATCGGTGGTGATGGCGTCCAGGCCGCAGCCGAAGGAATTGAGCTGCACGAGTTCAAGCCCCGGGTAGCCGGCCACGAAATGCGCGGCCGCGTACAGACGGGAATGGTACGCCCACTGGTTAGTGACGCGAAGCGGCATGCGCGCCGCCGGCACGAGGTTTTCGGCATGCCGGAACCCGTGCGCGTCCTTGCCGTGGGGGTCGCTCTCCCCCTCGCCCAGATAGTCGCTCAGATGCAGGTTCTCACCGGGTTGCAGTTCGCAGATGGAGTCCTCGGACAGCACCACCATGCCCAGGGCGCAGATCGTCTCGGGGATCCCGTGGTTGACTTCGGGATCGATGTGGTAGGGCCGGCCCGCCAGAACGATGCCGCGGCAGTCGTGCTCCTTCATGTAGGACAGCGCACGCAGGCCCTCGCGCTGGACATCGTGCTTGAAGAGCTTGTCCTCGGCGTACGCCGCCCTCACCGCTGTCTGCGCCTCCTCCCGGCTCACCGAGGCCCAGGCGAACTCCTCGACGATTCTGTCGACCATGAGATCATGGTTGGCCAGATTGAAGTACGGCCGCATGTAGCGTATGCCCGATTGGCGCAGCTGGGGCATGTTGGCGCCGATGACCACCGGGTAGTTCGCGACGACCGGGCAGTTGTAGTGGTTGTCGGTGTTGGGCACGAGGTTCTCCTCGTACGTGATGCAGGGATAGAAGATGGTCTTTATCCCCTTGTCGAGAAGCCATTGGATATGCCCGTGGACCAGCTTCGCCGGATAGCAGATGTTCTCCGACGCTATGGATTCGATGCCCTTCTCGAAAAGCTCGTGGCTGGAGCGCCCGGAGATCATGACCTTGAATCCCAGGCTGGTGAGCAGGGTGAACCAGAAAGGATAGTTCTCGTACATGTTCAGCACCCGGGGAATGCCGATGACCCCGCGCGTGGCCTTCTTATCGGTCAGCCTGCGGTAGGCGAAGCAGCGCTTGTACTTGTAGTCATAGAGATTCGGGCGGTCGGAACGCCTCTTCGTCGAATCGCCGCCGCGCTCGCATCGATTGCCCGTCACATAGCGCGAACCGTCCTGGAATGTGGTGATGGTGAGCTTGCAGCGGTTCTGGCAGAGCTTGCATACATCGCGCTCGGAGCTCATCGACAGATGGTCCAGCGCGTCGTCTTTGAGAATGCGGGAGACGCGGTGTGCGCCACGTCGGGCATGGGTGAGGTCGTCGACGCCATCCGAGGATCCCCCCGCCGAGGGAACGTCCTCCTCGTCGTCATAGTCCTTGTAGTGCATGCGGGCCGTAAGCGCCGCACCGTAGGCGCCCATAAGGCCCGCGATGTTCGGCCTGGTCACCTCGCGCTCGGTCAGGAGCTCGAAGGCCCGCAGCACCGCGTCGTTGAGGAACGTTCCCCCCTGCACGACGACGGTGTCGCCGAGTTCGCCCGAATCGCGCAGCTTGATGACCTTGTACAGCGCGTTGCGCACGACGGAATAGCACAGGCCGGCGGCGATGTCCTCTATCGTCGCCCCCTCCTTCTGCGCCTGCTTCACCGAGGAGTTCATGAACACGGTGCAGCGTGAACCCAGGTCGACGGGCCTCGTGGAGCGCAGCGCGGCCTGGGTGAAGTCCTCGATGCTCAGGCCCATGGACTGCGCGAACGTCTGCAGAAACGAGCCGCATCCCGAGGAGCATGCCTCGTTCACGGCGATGGAGTCGATGACGCCATCGGTGATCGCCAGGTACTTCATGTCCTGCCCGCCGATGTCAATGACCGCCGTAACCCCCGGGCTGACCATCTCCGCCCCGCGATAGTGGGCCATCGTCTCCACGACGCCCTCGTCAAGATGCAGCCCGGTGGTGATCAGCCCCTCCCCATAGCCGGTCGCGCAGCTGCGCGCTATGTACGCCCCCTCGGGAAGGTCGCGTTCGATGGAGCGCACCATGGACACCGCGGCCGTCAGGGGGCTGCCTTCGTTCGTGGCATAGGATGACCACACTATCTCGCGATCGTCGTTGACAAGCGTCGCCTTGATGGTGGTCGATCCGGCGTCTATGCCGAGGAAGTGCGGACCGGTCGCCCCTTCGAGAGTCCCTATATGGACATGCTCGCGGTGATGGCGTGCGTTGAACGACTCCCGGTCCTTGTCGGTGGCGAACAGAGGCGGCATGGTGGGTGTGTTGCCGGGAAGGTCCTTGAGTCTGTCGAGATCGTCCAGGATGTCGGCGCAGGTGCATGGCACGCTGGGCTCGCTGCCGTCGAGATGGTCGTCGCTCCCCGCGAGCAGCGCGGCCCCGTAGGCGACGTACAGATGGGCGCTGTCGGGGGTGATGAAGGTGTCGACCTTGCCGTTCAGGGCCCTGTGGAAGGCCTGCCTGAGCTCGGAAAGAAAGAAGAGGGGACCTCCCAGGAACACGACGGTCCCGTGGATGGGCCGTCCGGAGGAGAGGCCCGCGATCGTCTGTGTCGCCACCGCGCCGAAGATGGAGGCGGCCAGATCCGGTTTGGCAGCACCGTCGTTGATCAGCGGCTGAAGGTCCGATTTGGCGAAGACGCCACACCGTGATGCTATGGGATACAGGGTCTGATAATGCTTCGCCATCTCGTTCAACCCGCCGGCATCGGCATCCAGCAGCGTCGCCATCTGGTCGATGAAGGCCCCGGTGCCGCCCGCGCACGAACCGTTCATGCGCTGTTCGGGAGTCGGTTTGAGATAGGTTATCTTGGCGTCCTCGCCACCCAGCTCGATGATGACATCGGCCTGCGGGAACGCCTCGTCTATCGCCCGGGTCTCGGCTATCACCTCCTGGACGAAGGGAACGTGCATGTTGTCGGCGAGTCCCAGGCCCCCCGAGCCCGTGATCACCAGCTGAATCCTCTCGTCGCCGCGCCCCCGGTGCTCCAGCTCGAGTCGGATGTCCCGCAGCAACTCGGCCACCGTCGCACGAACATTGGCGTGATGACGGCGGTAGTCGCTGTATATCGCCTCACCGAGCCGGTCGCTCTGATCGAGCACCACCGCCTTCACGGTTGTGGAGCCTATATCCAGTCCCACGCGCAACGGCCTGCCGCCCTGCCGCGTGAACGAGACGTTCTCGCTATCCACCATGTGCACCTCAATATCCGTTTGCGAGGGGCTGCCCCTTGTGTCTTACCTATGCAAGAGTAGTCTGTGACCCGGCCCGCACGCATGACATTTGTTTTCTCACAGCGTGATATACCCGACAACTCCGGCGGTGACACCCATGAACGTGCATCCGCGCACCCGCCGTCAGCTGGCGGCCCCCTCCCCTGCGGATCGGTCCTTTCCATACACTTCGGGGATGAAGCGCTCCTGATCGTGAAGCCTCTCCCAGATCACCGGCCCGCCCTGGGCAAAGGACTTGGGGATGTCGAGGATGCGCTGGTTGCTGGAGCCGCGGAACTGCAGAAGGGAATCATGAAGCGTCCTGATATAGCGGCCGTCCACCAGGATGTCCATGAGACGAAGCAGTTCGAGCTTGTCCTTCCCCTCTCCGGGTCTCATAAGCTCCTCCCAGGTGTACCCGGTCCAGCACCAGATGTCCTTGTCGTGTCCGAACTCACTTCTGACGCGCTTCGCGAGTCGAAGCAGAATGCCGGTGTTGAGCAGCGGCTCCCCGCCCAGGAAGGTGATGCCCTGCACGAACGACTGGGAGAGATCGTCGATGATGTGATCCTCCAGAGCCTGCGTATAGCGATGCCCCGCCTGGAAATCCCATATGGATGCGTTATAGCAGTCAACGCAGTGAAAGGGGCATCCCGACACGTAGATGGAGCAGCGGATGCCTTCTCCGTCGGTCATCAGGAAACGCTTGTAGTCGGCGACCATGTCATGGCTCATCCTGGCGCTGCTCCACTGCCCCGTCCGGGGATTGTTGGACAGGTTCGTGGGAACCCACGGACCCCTATCGCCTTTCTCCTCTGCTGCAAAATCATGAAGCTTCATACCTGCCACGCCCCTTTCCCGGTTCTGTGCCATCTTTGCTCATCATCCTCGTTCAACGGTGCCGATCGACGGCCCCACATCCTTCGCGTTCGTCGCTGTCGACTCCTCGCGCCCGCCATTCGCGACCTTCCCGTCATGCGTTCCGACGGTTTCCCGTCCGGGTTGCACGGCGATGAAACAGGGCGGCCACGAAAACGCGAACCGCCCTGCCCCCGCGTCTTCCGGCGCGCAGAGATCACTTACTTGGTCTCCTCGAACCACTCGCGGTCGGTGCCGTCGGACAGCGTGACATGGCCGGTTTCCCCGGACATGTGCTTCACGCGGTGGGCGATCTCCTCATGGCGCCCATGCACCATCGGACGCTGCACGGGATTGCCCAGATAACCGCATGTGCGCTTGGTCACGTTGCACTTGTCGGGGTCGCTGTTGCCGCACTCGGGGCATTTGAACCCCTCCTCGGTGGGCTCGAAGTCCCCTTCGAAACCACATTCGAAGCAATGGTCGATGGGCGTGTTGGTCCCCAGGTAGCCGATGCCGATGTTGTAGGCATAGTCCCAGACCGCCTCCAGGGCCTTGACGTTGGACTGCAGCGACGGGAACTCGCAGTAGTGAATGAACCCGCCCGACGCGAAGTAGGGGAAGTCCTTCTCATAGTTGAGCTTCTCCATGGGGGTGGGCTGCAGCCACACCGGATAGTGGAAGGAGTTGGTGTAGAAGTCATGGTCGGTGACGCCCTCCACACGGCCGAACTTCTCCCGATCCATGCGGTTGAAGCGGTCAGTGAGGCTTTCGGCCGGGGTCGAATACACCGAATAATGGTATCCCTCGGCCTTGCTCCACTGCTTGCACAGCTGATTCATGCGCCGAACCATCGACAGGGCGAAGTCCTTGCCCTGGGGATCCCAGCCGTGGTCGCGCATCCAGTTCTTGCCGTAGAAAGCGGCCGTCGCCTCATACAGGCCTATGTAGCCGAGGGACACCGTCGCCCGCTCGTTGTTGAACAGCTGGTCGACGTTGTCGTTCGCGCCCAGCCGCCCGAAGGCGCCGAAACGGAACAGCGTCGGCGCATTGACCGGGGTGGCCTGCTTGCAGCGCATGATGCGGAACTGCAGCGCCTGGTGGGCGATTCCCATACGCTCCTCGAACAGCTTCCAGAAGCGGTCCTTGTCGCCGTGGGCCTCCAGCGCGATGCGTGGAATGTTGACGGTGACGACACCGAGATTCATGCGGCCGTCTTCGACATCCTCGCCGGTCTTCGGGTCGGTCCAGCCCTGCAGGAAGGAACGGCAGCCCATCGGGGCCTTGAAGGATCCGGTGATTTTGACGATGTTCTCATAGAACACCACATCGGGATACATCCGCTTGGTCGAGCACTCCAAGGCCAGCTGCTTCATGTCGTAGTTGGGATCGGCGGGATCGGCGTTGATTCCATGCTTGATGGTGAAGACGAGCTTGGGGAAGATCGCGGTGTGGCGCTCCTTGCCCAGACCGCGAATGCGGTTGAGCAGAATCGCACGCTGGATCTCACGGGCGAACCACGACGTACCCAGTCCGAAGCCCACGGTCACGAACGGGGTCTGCCCGTTGGAGACGCGGTTGGAGTTGATCTGGTATTCCATGGTCTGCATGGCGTCGTAGATGGCCTTGCGGGTCATGATCTTGGCATAGACCTCACGAAGCTGCTCCAGCTCGGGGGCGTCCTTCGTGAAAGGCTCGTCGGCCGGCAGGGGCTTGCGGTCCTCGAAATGAAGATTGCCCGGCTCCTGGGCCTTCAGCCCCTCGACCATGCTGCGCACCACATCGATGGGAGTGGAGTCCGGGATCATGGCATGGGCCATCGTCATGTTCTTGTCGTAATCGCGCCGCGCGTAAGGGTCGAGCATCTCATCGGCACGGTTCACCGTCTGTCCGCCGTACTGCGCTCCCGCGATGTCCTTGATGATCTGCGTGATCTGTGTGGAGGCGGTGCCGATCGACTTCGGGGAGTCCATCATGGCGTTTCCGAGCGCGAAGCCATGGGCAAGCATGTCGCCGAAATCGGGAAGCGAGCAGTTGTTCATGGAAGTGAACGGAGAGTAATCGGCGTCATGGAAATGGATGTCGCCTTTCATATGCGCGTTCGACACCGCATCGGGCAGCATGGAGAAGGCCGATGCCTTGGAGACGGCCCCTGCGAGCAGGTCACGCTGGGTCGCATACACATTCGAATCCTTGTTGGCGTTCTCGCGCACCAGCGACTCGTCACGGTTCACCAGCCGCTTCACGGCCTCGTTGATGTCGGTCGCCTTGGCGCGCTGGATGTCCTTGCTGAGCCGATAGCTCGTATAGTTGCGCGCGACCTCGTACAGGTGGTCCTCGATAAGCGCGTGCTCGACGAGGTTCTGGATGTCTTCGATCTTTGCCGGACCGCTGTAGCGCTCCTTGATCTCCCCCTCGACCTGGTTGGCGAGATCGCGGATAAGGCGCTCCTCCTGGGGACCGACGGCCTCGTCCAGATCCTCGAATGCGGATTTCACGGCGCTGATGATGTTGATCGGGTCGAATTCCACAACGCGGCCATCGCGCTTCTCCACAAGCACGGTCTTCGAGACGACGGCGTTCGTCTCCGTGCTGTTCAGAATCTGTGTTTCCATCTGAAATCCTCCCATGACCGAACCTGTTCCGGTCAAACTACACATATGTAACTCTGCATTTGCACTATCAGTGTACGTCATTTTGACCCCGATATGTAGTAGTTCAGCTTTCCATCACATCCCAGATATAGGGTTTCGGCTACATAAAGCCAAAAAATCTTGCGTGTCGCAAACGGTGCCCGCGGCGTTTCCCCACGGCGTCGTTCGCGGCGGCCCGAACCCGCCCGGAAGACGGGGAATCGGGAGGGGGACGATCCGTTCGGGGAAGCGGCGCGCATCGGGAACGGACCGGCGGGATATGTCCCTTATGGGGAGGAGTGTGAGAGACATGAGTTTCGATAACGCTTACGGCCAGACCGGCATGCGCGCCCCGACAACGGCACAGGGGGCGGCGCAGGAATCGGCACAGGCGAGACAGATTCCCCGGCTGGCCAGGGAGACCACGCCGGAGAACCCATGGCCCGTGGGCCTTCTCAGCCAGAAGTTTCACAATGCTGTCGCACGGTGGCCATCGGCCTGGGTCGAAGGGCAGATCGTCGAGATCAACATGCGCCGATCAAGCTCGGGGTATATAACGCTGCGAGACAATGCCGAGGAAATCTCCGTGTCGGTGATGGGATTCAGCCACTTCGTCTCCCTGGCCAGGAACTTCCGGCAGGGAGAGCGGGTGGTGATCCACGGCAGACCGGACATCTGGGTCAAGGCGACGCGCCTGAGCTTCGTGGCGGACGACATTCGCCGAATCGGTGCGGGCGACCTCAAGGCCCAGATCGACGAGCTGCGCATGAAGCTCAAGGGGGAGGGCCTGTTCGACGCCGACAGGAAAAGGCCGCTGCCGGAGTTCCCGTCCTGCATCGGTCTGGTGTGCGCGCCCCAGGCGCGCGCGGAAGGCGACGTAATCACCAACGTCAACCTGCGTTGGCCGGCGGTGCGGTTCAAGGTGATCCACGCGCACGTGCAGGGGGTGCAGTGCCCGCCGGATGTGATTGCGGCGATACGGCGCCTGGATGCCGACCCTGATGTCGACGTGATCATAGTGGCGCGAGGAGGGGGAAGCTTCGAAGACCTGATCGGGTTCTCCAACGAAGACGTCGTCCGGGCCGTGGCGGAGTGCAGAACCCCTCTCATCTCCGCAGTGGGCCACGAGGACGATTGGACACTCATCGACCTGGCGGCCGACGTGAGGGCATCCACCCCCACCGATGCGGCCAAGAAGGTCGTACCGGACGTCCATGAGCAGTGGCAGCTGATCGCCGGCGCGATGCAGCAGATGCGCATGCGCATGCGGGCCCGCGCGGAGAACGAGAGCCGGCTTGTCGAAGGCTACGCCAACCGGCCGAGCCTCAGGCATCCGCAGACCATACTGGAGCCCCATGAGCGTTTCGTCACCGAGGCGGTGCAGCGCATGCGTCTGGGACTCACCCGGATCGTGGACGACGCAGGCCTCACGATCGAGAAATCACATGCCAGCCTCACCGCGCTCAGCCCGCAGTCCACATTGGATCGCGGCTATGCGGTCGTGCAGAACGACAAGGGCTCGGTCATCGACTCCGTCGAACAGGTCAGCCTCTCGGAGTCGATCTCGATCACCCTCAAAAGCGGAGCCATCGGGGCGAGCGTGCGGGACATCCGCCCGACCCGGACACAGACCGACACGCGCACGCGGGAGGGCTGACTCGCGCCACCGTGGGCACACCCACCCAGACCACCACACAGCACCCGTCATCATCACAGCCACGCAAGGAAAGGCAAGAAACACCCATGGACGACAAGCCACAGACAAATCCGGGCGACACGACAATCGCGGCAGCCACGGCATCGAACGAGGACTCCGGCTCGCAGCGGCACGGTTCCGACCCGCAGAATGCGCCCGACGACAACGCGACGCACACGGCAGCCGCTTCGGGATTGAGCCGCAAGGAACTCGAAAGCATCGCGCAGATGCCCTACGAGGAGGCACGGGACAAGCTCATTCAGGCCGTGCAGGCCCTCGAGGCCGGCGGGCTGAACCTCGATCAGTCGATGCGGCAATGGGAGATCGGGGAAGCGCTCGCCCAGAGGGCGCAAAACCTGCTCAACGAGGTTCGCGCCAAACTCGACGCGGCACAGGAGGAGCAGAAATCGACGGCGGCGACGGCGGGAACGCAATCCAACCTGGACTGACGTCCCGCACCCGGGTGCCATCCGGATGCGGGACGGGGGCATCCCCCGACCAGAGCCGACCCGCCCACCCGGGCATGACGCGCACGGGCGCCGCGGCGCCTCCCGCACACCCGGCAAACACCGTCACACGGCTATGGTGGCGAGCAGAGCGGCATGGTCGGACCCCTGCACTCGCACCACCTGCACCTGCCCGGCGACGATCCCCTTGTCCATCACGATGTGATCGATATCGCACAACAGGGGGATGTTCGTACGATTGGCGGGCCAGGTGAACGTCAGGCCGTGTCCGGCCTGCTCGGTTGCATCGGTGAAACGTGTTCCGAGGAAATCGCGGAAAGGCGTGTGATCCATCGTCGCGTTGAAATCCCCCATGAAAACATACCGGTGCGCATTATGGGTTCTCATCAGTCCCAGTTCGTCAAGGGATCGCTTCCATTGGTTCCAGTATCCGGCCGTCGGCGAGGTGGTGTGAACGGAGACGAAACGCACGCTGGAGGCGCCGCCGCCAAACGCCACCGTGCCCCCGGGCATGAAGGAGGCGCTCGATTGCACATCGTCGTCGCTGGGCGAACCCAGCTCGGTCGCGGACCACAGCCCGTTGCCGTACACGCCATCGGAGGACGAAACCTGCGAATAGGGAAGATACTCCTGGATTCCCGCCTGGTTGAGCGCCTTGACGAAGGCATTGGTGGTCTCCTGGAGGGCAAGGACCTCGACACGCTCATCGCGCACCAGCCTCACGACCGCATCGGGGTCGGCATGTCCCTTGTAGACGTTGAGCGTCATCACCCTCGCATAGGAGTCATGCGTGTCCGCGTGACTCGCCGCCACCGCCTGAACGGCCTGCGAGGGAAGAGCCGCCGACTGCTGGAAAAAAGGGAACTGCCACCACACCTGCACGATCAGGCATGCGATCGACATGAGCGCGATGATCCAGCGCCGAGAAGCAAGGGCAAGGATCAGCGCCACGACGGACACGCCGATGAACCACGGGGTGAAGGATACAAGCACAGGAACGTAAGGCAGCGACTGAAGATCTTCGGGAAGCATGCGGGCGCCGGTCGCCACCACCGTGGCCAGAGTGGCGATTCCCGCCAGGAGCCCCATGAAACGATGAGCATGTTTCGCCATCATGATCCGATCAGTCCTTCCCATCGACGAACCCGTCCGGCATGGCCGAACGGCCGGCACGCGGTTTTCGCGCCAGAATGATCACCTTAGCGGTGCGTTATGGGAAAGGTCGTCGTTTTCGGCGAATGCTTGCCTTTCCCCCACTTTTGCGCCGATTTTCCCGTCAGCCCCGGCCCACGGGGCCGTGGCGTCCCCGGGACACGTTGACATGCGCACCCCGCCCGAGTAACCAACCGGCCGAAGGATGTGTACAATAGCACACGTTGCCCGGGTAGCTCAGTGGATAGAGCACCACTCTCCTAAAGTGGGTGTCGCGCGTTCGAATCGCGTTCCGGGCACTTGACATCCAGCCCCGTCCGCATCTGCTGCGATCGCGGGCGCATCGGCATGCAATCCCACGCGCGGCGGACAGTTCCCCATCATGATGCGCAAACGGGCCACTCGATGATCCGTCGATCCGTCAGAGGATGGACGAATCGTCGGTGGCCCGCCCCGGCTGGTTCACGGTCAGTGGGTGAGCCGCGCCGCGATGCCGTCACCGACCCACTGGATGATCTGCACGAGGACGACAAGAACCACGACGATGACGGCAAGAACCCCCGTTTCATAGCGGTTGTATCCATATTGGATGGCCATGTCACCCACTCCCCCCGCTCCGATGGCCCCCACCATGGCCGAGGAGCCGATCAGCGAGATGACGGTGACCACCACCGCACGGATCAGCGCCGGGAGGGCCTGCGGGAAAACGGCCCCTCTGAGTATTTGCCAGGTGCTGGCTCCCGTTGACAGACTCGCTTCAAGAACGCCTTCATCCACCTCGGAAAACGCGGATTGGGCAAGTCTGGCGAAGAAGGCGACGGCGGCGACCGAAAGGGATATCGCTCCCCCCGTAGGAGTGTAGGGATCCCCTATCAGCCACTGGACCACCGGTATGAGCACGACAAGAAGAATGAGGAACGGCAGCGAGCGAATCGCGCTCACCAGGAATCCGGCGATGGCGTTAACCACACGGTTGCGGTGGAACAGCCTGTTCTGCGTGAGAAAAAGCGCCAGACCGGCCACCGTCCCCAGTATGACGCCGATCAGAGTCGCCGTCACGACCATATAGGCCGTGTCTCGCAATGCCTGCGGGAGATTGTCCCGGATTATGATCCACGTCTGAGCCATCATCGACCCCTCTCCTTGCCGTCGGTCTGAACGGTACCATCGGTCTGCACGCGACCGTCGGCCTGGACGGCGCCATCGCTCATACGATCATTCTGCGTCTGTCCGCCCTGCGCACGCTCGTCCCCTCCCCCGGATACCGCGTCCCGGGACAGGACCCGGTAATCCAGGACATGGGAGCGCAACCGGTCCAGGGCCTCGCCGAGATTAGGCTCCCGACCGTCCACCAGGACGATGAGCACCCCCACGGGCCGGGGCCCGAAATACTCGATGTTGGCATGCAACACGCTGATGGACACGTCGAACCGGCGGGCGACGTCGGTTATCAATGGCTCCAACGCCGCATCCCCTCGGTATTTGAGGCGCACCAGGGTGCCCGCAGGCAGGGACCGGGAGAGCTCCCTCGGGATGGACACGCCCAGATAGGCGGACATCAGGGAGCGGGTTGTCGCATGCCTCGGGGAGCCGAACACATCGAAGGTGGAGCCGTGCTCGATGATTCTTCCATCCTGCATCACCGCGACCCGGTCGAATATGCGCTTGGCGATGTCCAGCTGATGGGTGATGAACACGATGGTCACGTGCAGGCGGCGGTTGATGGTCTTCAGCAGATCCAATATCCCCTGTGTTGTCTCCACGTCGAGGGCGCTGGTCGCCTCATCGCACAACAGGATCCTTGGATTGTTCGCCAAGGCCCTGGCAATGGCGACACGCTGCTGCTGTCCGCCCGAGAGCGCGGAGGGGTAGCTGTCGGCCTTTCCCTCGAGGCCGACGAGACGCAGCAGCTCGAGAGTCCTCCGGTCCCAATCCCCCCGGCTCCACCCCCCTGCACGCAGGGCGAACCGGACGTTGGCACCGACCGTGACGTTCCCGACCAGATTGAACCCCTGGAAGACCATGCCGATTGATTGTCTGATCGCACGGAGCCGGGATCCGCGGGCATCGGTGATGTCGTTCCCCTCAACGACCACACGCCCGCCCGTCGGCCGTTCCAGAAGATTGATCGTCCGTACGAGTGTGCTTTTCCCGGCCCCCGACAACCCGACGATCCCGAACACCTCGCCCTGCCGGATGGACAGAGAGACGCCGCGGACGGCCGGCACATCGGCGCCGTGTTCGTGGAAGTGAACCTCCACGTCATGCAATTCGATTATGTTCATGTCCTCGCCTGTCCGTTCGTCGCATCCCGTGTCCGTCGCATTGCGTGTTTTCCGCATCCCGTCTGCTCGTTACGTCGACGCAGACCCCTCTTCGCAGGCACGTTCCTCACTGTCACGTCCCTGCACTACGACTGCCACGTCGTGGGCTTGCCGAAGTCCGCGAACTTGCTCGTCGCGATGGCCTGCTTGAACCGATTGCTCGCCAGAAGCGCCTTGACGTCCCGCGCGAACGACGTGTGAACGTCGGCGGTTCGGACGACGAAGACGTTGATCACCCCGGAGGACTGACGTTCGAAGGCGAGAGCCTGTGAAGGCTTCAATCCCGCGGACCAGGAGAAGTTTCCGGGGATGAGGCTGACGTCCACGCTGTCCAGCGATCGGGGAAGCTGAGCCGCGTCCAGCGTCTTGATCGCCAGCTTCCTGGGATTCGAGGCGATGTCGTCCACCGTCGCCTTGGTGTCCTGAACGCCGGACTTGATGGTGATCAGCCGATTCTGCCTGAGGACCTCCAGCGATCGGGCGAGATTGCTGGGGTCGCTGGCGATGGCGACGGTGGCGCCTTCGGGTATCTGGCTGAGCTTGGTGTAGCGGTGGGAGTAGATCCCCAGGCCAAGCGTCGGAACCTGCCCGAGGGAGGTCAGCGCAAGATGGTTGTCGGCCGCGAAGGTGTTCAGATAGTTGATGTGCTGGAACAGATCGGCCTGGATGCTTCCCGAACTCAGCGCCTTGTTGGGCTGCACATAGTCGTTGAATAGTTTTGTCGTCACCCGATAGCCCTTGTCCTTCAGCAGAGGCGCGATGACCTCGGTGACCATGTCCCCGTAAGGCCCCGGGCATACGCCGACGACCACGGCCGCACTCGACCCGGATTTTTTGAGCGTGTCCCCTCCCGCCGCCGCGCCGCCCGAGCATGCGGACAGTCCCGTCGCGACGAGCAGGGAGGCGAGAGCCGCCGCCGCTGCCGTGAGCTTGCGTTTCGTATGGTTATGCCGTGCACCGATCATTGTATTTTCTCTCCTGTTGTGGTTGCATTGCCCTGATGCCTTCCGCCCGATGCGGCGAGTCGGCCTGATGAACGGCTGTGGAGTACGTGTTCGAACACCGCCCTCCACAACCGTGCTTTGAGAATAAACACGGGAGAACACTCACACGCCTACTGCGTTATTCATGTTGCTTATGACTCTTTATATCGATGCCGCCTGCGCCGGCGTCCCCTCCGTGCCGGCAATCCGCACTTCCCGCGAACCGGGAACCGTCGGAGGCGTCAGGCGGAGAACTGCGGATGGTGAACGGAGAACGCCAGCTCGGCAAGGTGCAGCTCCTGGGTGACGAACTCATGCAAACGGCAGACGTATCCGCGCTCGCGCCCGATGCGGGCGATGTACCCGTTGATGTAGTCGACCTCGGTCGGCCGTCCCTTGGTCAGATCCTGATACATGGAGGGGTAGTGCAGCGGGTGCGCGACCCCCGCGGTATGGCAGATCGTCTCCACCTCCGACTCCCGGGTCCCCAGCAATGTCAGCCCCGCCTTCTCCGCCGCCGTGTAGGCCTCGTCGACCAGCTGCTCGGTCATCCATCGGGCGCCGGGATGGCGCATGAATTCGCCGAAACGAATCTGGTACATCGTGCACAGCGTGTTGAGCACGGAATTGAACACGATTTTCGCCATGCACATCCCCATGAAGTCCGTGGCCACGGCCGGGTTGAGGGTGGCCTTGCGAAAATCGCGGAAAATCGCGAGTTCCACGGGATCATCCTCCGCCGAATGCCCGTCGTAGGCGCACATGCTCATGGATTTGGCATGGGCGTCACCGGTGAAGTTCACATCGCCGGGCCCGAACATGCCGGCACCGATGAGAGCCGTCCCGCCATAGATGCGCGACGGATCGAAATACCGGCCGAGAACCTCGAAATGCCCGTAGCCGTTCATGGCCGAAAACACCGACTGGTGCGCGGAGAACAGATGCGCGCAGCGGGCGAGAACACCCTCGAGCTGCATCTGCTTGAGAAACACGATCCACACGTCCGGATCCCCGGTGTATTCCTCCGGCGAGAACACGCGGATCTCAACCAGATGGCGATCCTTCTCGTCCTGCGAGACATAGACGCCCCCCTGCCTGCGTATGGCCTGGATGTTGGGCTCCCATGTGTCGATGAAGTCCACGCTCACCCCGGCCTCCTCCTGGAGCAGGACGCCGTACTGCGTGCCCATCCCGCCGGTGCCGATAACCGCATATCTCATATTGAATTCCTCTCTGGTGATGACGCCGCGCGCCGCTTGACGCGTACGGCGGCCGGAGCGCGCGACGACCGACGCCCCGTGGAGGCGAGGCATTGAGCCGGTCGCAGGCTCCGCCCGGCTACCAGGCGGCGCCGCGCGCACGACGGATTCGCTGGGCCGCCTCGACAAGGGTGGTCTGCGGAACCAGCAGGCTCAGCCGAACGAACCGACGACCGGAGGGACCGAAATCAGATCCCGGGATGACGGCGACATGGGCGTGGCTGAGCAGCCATACGGAAAAATCCTCGTCATTCCATGCCGGGGGCACTCTCATCCATGCGAAGAGTCCGCCATGGGATATTTCCAATTCGAGCCCCGCCTCTGTCAGGGCCCGTCGGAGGGCATGATATCGATTCGCATAGCGCTCCGCCAGAACCCGTACACTGGACTGGTCGCTGTTGAGGCCGGCCGCACCGGCATCCTGCGTAATGGAGCCGGCCATCAGACTCGTCTGCTCATCCACCGAGACGATGGATTCCATGAGACGGGCACCGGAGGCAATGAAACCACCGCGCCAGCCGGCGATCATGTACATCTTCGACAGGGAGCACACCTCCACACCGACGTCCATGGCACCCGGCGTCTGCAGCAGACTGATCGGAGGCTGGTCGTCGAATCCTATTCCCGCATAGGCGAAATCATGCATGATGATGACATGGTGTTCCCTCGCCAGGCGCACCGCGGTGGCGAACAGCTGCGGCGTGGCCGCGGCCCCGGTGGGATTGTTCGGATAGTTGAGTATCAGCAGCCTGGCCCTGTCCCATACCGCAGGGTCGACCGCGTCAAGATCGGGCAGGAAACCCAGCTCCGGGCGAGCCTCGATGCGGTGGACGACGCCCTGGGCGACGGCGGTGGATCCCGCATACTGCGGGTAATACGGATCGACCAGAACCACAAGATCACCGGGATCGATCAGCGTTTCGATCACCACGCTGATTCCCACCCCCGCTCCGGCGACCGCCAGAAGCTGCGTCCCGGGATCGAGCGACACCCCGAACTCGCGCCGGTACCATCCCGAAGCGGCCTGGAGGAAACCCGGCTTGCCGCGGAAGGGGGGATAACGGAAATTCGCCGGGTCGCGCAAGGCCCTGGCAGCCGTCTCCACCATGAAATCCGGCGGCTGTCCATCGGGGTTCCCCTTGCTCAGATCGATGATCTCGGCTCCCGCCGCGCGCGCCTGCGCCACGCGGACATCGGACACCGCGAACGGATTCGACGGTATTCCATGAACCCTTCGCGCAACGACCCCATCAGCCCGCCCCTCATGCGCCGATGGCCGAATCGTCTCCGTGGTCGTCATGTCCACCTCTTCCCTGAATCGATCTTTCCCGAACCCATCACCGGACTAGCCACATGATAAAAGGAAAGGACGCCGGGGAACGCCATGCACCCTATACCTTCTTCTTATGCCGCGTTCACAACCGCAATGAGCACAAGGAAGAGAACCGCAAGACGCACGTTCGCCCTCCCCCTCGAGGACCGCACGCGGCGGGCGACGGCGCGGGGATGGCACGAGCAGAAGGCGGGGGCGGGGAGAAAGCCTCATATGAAGGACGGAACAGAAAACCAGCACAAAAAGCTGGCGCACCCGCGTTCAGAGATCCGCGTTAACCACCATCGGCAGTCATACCATCACGGGGAACGGAATCGTGGCCCGCACGATCCCCCTTCTCGACGCCGTCGCCCGCGTCCGGATCGCATCCAAGTCCGGACTCCAGCCCCGAACCCGTCGCCGAATCCATACCCGACGTCGTCGCCGTCGCCGAATCCACCCCGCCCCCCGCCGGAATCCAGGAACAGGATTCGCCTCCGGTAATCTCCTCGTACAGCCTTTCCAAACGCCGCTCCCGAGTGTCCCTGGACAGCTCGCACTCCCAGACCACGATGACATGCCACCCCTGCGCGGCCAGGGTGGCATGCTGAAGACGATCGCGCTCACGGTTGCGCAACAGCTTGGCGCTCCAGAATTCGACGTGGGATTTGGGCATCGACTGCTTCGGGCACCCCTCGTGCATATGCCAGAAGCATCCGTTCACGAAGACGATGGCACGCCATCGGGGAAGAACCACATCGGGATGTCCGGGATAGCGCTTGTCGTTCTTGCGAAACCTCAGCCCCCGGGAAAAGAGGTACTGCCGGACCATCACCTCGATGGACGTGTCCTTGCCCCGAATATGCGACATCGTATAACTGCGTGTTCCGCGAGCATACTTTTCCACCGTCTTCTTTCCCGAACGCATCTTTCCCGACCGACTCATGACTTCCATTATGGACGTGGGCATGTAGCGGACGGCAAGCCTCGATGTATCCTGGTCCCGACAGCGAACGAACCTTCCCGAGGAGCATCGTCAATGGAGTCACAGACCGACATCGGCCGGGACATACCCGTGGTCGCGGCCGCGATCGTCCGAAACGGCAGGGTGCTCGGAGCACAGCGCGGTCCCGGACGATCTCTGGCGGGGTATTGGGAGTTCCCCGGAGGAAAGGTGAAACCCCACGAGACGCAACGCGAGGCGCTTGAGCGGGAGATACGCGAAGAGCTGCTGTGCGACATCCGAGTGGGACAAGAGATATGCACGACGCGCGAACGATATGAATTCGGAACGGTGATTCTCTCGACCTTTCTGTGCCACGTGGCTCATGGGATGCCCACGGTGACGGAGCACAGCCGGATACGCTGGCTGCCACCCAAGGAACTCGCGCGATACCAATGGGCACCGGCCGACCGGGAGGCGATGCGTCTGATCGCTCATATGGACCTTCACCATGTTCCGGATCCCGGGGCTGCGGGAATGATGGATTCTGATGATTGAAACCTTCGACGAGCCTTACCGTTTCGCTGATTCACGCTTAAGAAGAGCTTCAGACGATCCCGCGGACAAGTCCCTCGTCGAATCGGTTCTCTCCGGCTTCGTCCACCGCAACGACGCTGCCGAGACGAACCACGAGCCTCTTCTTATCGCCAATCACGACGGCCGGACCATGGGCGACGCCATTGCAGACGAGCTTGAATCAAGCACACGCTTCGATATGTCCGTGGCCTTCGTATCGCAAAGCGCCCTGCAAGGTCTCAAACAGCATTTTCTTGATTTCCGGAAAGGAACCCGGCCTCATTCGGGTCGGATATTCACATCCACATACAATTACTTCAATTCGCCGAAAACGTTCCGGGAGCTGCTCAATCTCCATCGTCACGCTGGCATAGACGTTTTCATCTGGCGTCCCGACGCCGGCCATGCCATGGATCAGAGCATCGCAAGCTACCCCTATCATCCCAAGGGATACATCTTCCAGCACGAGCATCCGGGAGGACCGCTGTATTGCGCATACATCGGAAGTTCCAATCTCACCGACAACGCATTGACGACGAACCGCGAGTGGAATCTAAGGGTATCGGCCCTGCGAGACGGATCCCTGGTGTCGCAGATGGCCCGGGAAATCGACCGGCAGCTGCGTGAGTCGGATCCCCTCACCGAGGACTGGCTGCGTCAATACGAGAGGGACTTCAGCAAGTATGCACCGATCCGTCATCCCGCTCCGATGCCATCACACGATTCGAAGCCCATATCTCCCAATGCCATGCAGAACGAGGCGCTGCAGCGGCTCGATGGCCTCCGGGAAAGGGGCGAAAGCCAGGCCGTCGTCATTTCCGCCACGGGAACGGGAAAAACATATCTGTCCGCACTCGATGCCCTGCAATGTCATCCCCGTCGCCTCCTGTATCTTGCCCATCAGGAGCAGATCCTCACTAATTCCATGCGTGTCTACCGCACTGTCATGGGTCCCCGCCACCGATACGGAATTCTTTCCGGTGCCAATAGGCGAAGTGACGCCGATTATCTCTTCGCCAGCGTGCAGACCATGTCGAAGCCCGAGGTTCTGGCAACTTTCGACAGTGATTATTTCGACTACATTCTCATAGACGAGGTGCATCATGCCGCCGCGAGTTCCTACCGACGCATCATCGATCATTTCACGCCACGTTTCATGCTCGGCATGACCGCCACCCCGGAACGCACGGACGGTGCGAACATATTCACGCTGTTCGGGAACAATATCGCCTATGAGATCAGATTGCAGCAGGCCCTTGAACAAAACATGCTCTGTCCATTTCATTATTACGGCGTTCATGAATATATTGAGGAGAACCCCGAGGAGAACGGCTCCACAGAACCGTTGACCCGCTCCCTGCGCTCCATGGGGGACGGCTCACCATTGGCACGCTGGCTCGAGCGTCTTACCAGTCCAGAACGGATCCGGTACATCATCGACATGATTCAGGTGTATTCGCAGGCGGGAACACCGGTACATGGCATTATGTTCTGCAGCAGACGCGACGAGGCGAAACGTCTCTCAGAACTGTTCAACCAGCAATTCAACCAGCAGGCCGAGCGGCCTTACCACACACGCGCGGTAACAGGTGACACTCCGACCGCGCAAAGAGAACAAGCCATCGATTCGCTCAACACCGGAGATCTTGATTACATCTTCACCGTCGACCTGTTCAATGAGGGTATCGACATCCCCGTCATCAATCAGATAGTGATGCTCCGCCCAACACAGTCCAGCATCATCTTCACGCAGCAGCTCGGACGTGGACTGCGTAAAACGGCGAACAAGGACTGCCTTGTCGTCATCGATTTCGTTGGCAATTACACGAACAACTATCTCATTCCCCTTGCCCTATACGGCAATACCGGAGATCGGGATGTGGCACGGAAGAACATGCAGCGCGAATCGATGGGCATCACATCGATCAGCTTCGACCCCATCGCACGAAACCGAATCCTCGCCGCGCTGGATACGGCGAACCTGTCTGAGATGAAACTTCTGAGCGAACAGTACAGACAGCTGCGTTTCCAGCTCGCTCGAATACCCATGCTCATGGATTTCTCCCTTACCGACCCCTCTCTTGTTTCCACTCTCGCGATGAAGTCGGGAGACTATCTGAGTTTCGTCCGCTCCCGGGAACGCAGCCTTTCCCGACGAACAGGCACAAAGGATGCAGAATCAGGGGAAACAGAGTCCGGATCGGCGATGGGGACGGGAACCGAAACCTCGTATCTGCACGAGCTCCAACCGACATCGGACGAGCATGATTCGATTATGAAGATGCTGACGGCGACACAGATACGTGGGGCGCGCCCCCATGAGCTTCTGGCCCTGTCCTATCTGTGTGGCATTCCCGGTGGCTCCGAATCCACTGCGCAATCTCACGGACGGGAGACACCCGCCACGAGAAACAACGGCCGTTCGATAACCGTCGATGAACTCTGCGACATGGTGAAACGATTCATTCCGCAGGCGGACTCCTCCCCTCGTCAAAGCCTCTCAGCCTTACGGGTGCTCGACTATTCCTATTTCACCGCGCCGAATCGGTCGCGTTTCGGCAACACTGCGCTTATCTGCACCCATGATGGTGTGCGATGGGCCATGTCCGAAAGATTCGTGCGTCTGCTGGACGACAATCAGACATTCGCACGGTTCCTCGCCGACACCGTCCGGGCCGGATTGTCCAACTGCAAAGCACGGTATCGGGAAACCGAACACAAGCACCTCACTGTCGAGCGTGGATTCGTCTACGGTGAAAAATACGACATCTTCGAAGTGATGAGACTATGCGGCTGGAAGCAGGAACAGATCGCGCAGAACGTCGGCGGATACCGCCTCGATGAGGAAACGGACTCCCTGCCCATCTTCATCAAATACGAAACCAGCCAATACGAGGACCGTTTTCTCAGCTCACAGGAATTGCAGTGGTATAGCAAAAATCAGCGGTCCCTGAAATCCGCCGAGTATCGCTGGCTTCTGCATGGCACACCAGGAACCCGGGCCTGGGAGGCAACGCATTTCGTCCCCGTGTTTATTCGGCGTAAAAAGGAGTCCGTCGAGGGATCCTACTATTTCGTCGGAAAAGCGACGTCGATCGGCAACCTGCGCGAAACCACGCATTCTTCGCAGGGAAAGCCGAGCAAAGTCAAGGTCGTGGTATCCACATTGAAACTGCAATCCCCAGTAGACCCGGAGCTTTTCCGACATCTGACCGGAGAGTCTCCCCTCTAGGAGCGCAGACCCTGACTCTCAAAGTCGGGGTCTGCGCTGCGGACAACGTTCTCGATCTGAAGTCCGGGAATCGTGCTCATGCGGAACATCATCCGAACGGGATTCGTTAAGCATCGGAAGCAGAGGCGATTCACACAAGAATCTTGTGAAGTGAACTCTGAAGCAAGCCGTTCCGACCAAAAAATAACGGATACGAGCATCGACCGGTGCAGGGATGCTGGACTTGTGCTGAAGTAACCATGGCATTGGTGAAGCAGATGGCCTAGCGGACCCCCACGTTCTGGCCCAGGAACGAGACGAGCCGCGTCCGCCCAATCAACGATCAAAACCAGCCATGCTCTTAATGACACAGAACCCACATATCACAGAAACCTCAACCGTTACAATCCAAACGCATGTGACTCCAGCAAAAAGAGTTGTGGAAATAGTGGAGAATGTCATTTCATTTTCTTCTCAGGTGTTTCTGCAAGCATGGCGACAGGGACTCAGGTGATTATGGCTTCAAATGTCGTTTATCAATCGTGATTGGTGTTGTCCGGTGACCTGTAGAGATGTGAATATAATCCTTGGCGTTTTATGAGTTGTTCATGAGTGCCTTGTTCTGTGATTGTGCCATGTTCCATGACATATATCTGATTGAATTGTCTGATGGATGCAAGGCGGTGTGCAACTACTACGCAGGTGGTTGACGAATGCAGCAGGTAATCCATGATTCTTCGCTCAGAATCGTTGTCGAGTGAGCTCGTGGGTTCGTCCATGAGCAGTAGGGAGGGTTGCCCGACCAACGCTCGTGCGATAGCGATCTTCTGCCTTTGTCCTCCTGAGAGATTCATGCCGTGTTCGCTGATCATGGTGGATAGGGTTTGATCTCCTCCTGTCATGGCCGTGTCAATGCCAACCTGTTCGCAAACCTTGTGGAGGATATTCGACGGAATATCCTTGCGATGCAGGATGATGTTGTCTTCGAGGCTGTCATTGAAAACAGTGGAGTCTTGGTGAAGGTAGGCAATATTGTGCGCTCTCCATGGTCTTGACGTGGATTCGATTTGATACCGGTCATTGACTTGAACCGAACCTTGGGTAGGCGTGATGAGACCTGCAATTATCTTGAGCAGGGTGCTTTTGCCTGAACCGGTCGGCCCGACGATAGCGATCTTTTCGCCGCCTTGAATCCGAAAATCAATGTCATGAAGAACTGGCTGGTCGAAAACCGTGTAGGAGAAGCATATATTGTTGATATGGATGCTGTAAATATCTCTGGGGTTTACCGTTGCCTGATCTTGCATATCAATACCATTCATGTTGTTGTTTCGTAGCGCACTGACTGGTAGTATTTCGGTGACTTTTCGCACGTATGTTCCTATGGCAACGAACTGACTGATGACGGTTGTGATGTTCGAAAACGGAGAAACAAACGATGATGCTAATGTCATGAATCCTACAACGGTTCCAAGCCCGATGATCCCACGCGCATTCATGAACATGCCGAAGGCAACGATGCTAATAGGCAGGATAAATATTAAGGCCGTGGAGAGTGATGACAGCCAAGCTGAGAGCCTGCCACGGCGCTTTTGGAATGCCAGTTGCGTATCGAGGTTATGTGACCATTGCCCGTAGAAATGACGTTCCAGATTAAGGCTTTTGATAGTTTCAATACCGGTGAAAATTTGAATAAACGATTTTTGTACTTCCGTCTGAGCTATGGTTTCCCCTTCAACCAGCTGGTTGTTCTTCGCGGCAAACAGCATTGATACTAATAGAATGATCAGGCATATGCAGAGTGTCATTACAGTGAGTGGGATGGAGTAAGCGAGCATCGTGATCAAATAGATCACTAGGAACAACAGTGAGACCATACTGCTGATGAAACCGGATGTGAGAGTCTGCTCAATAACCATGATGAGACTAGCTCGATAGATCATGTCACCGCTGGATCGATTGACGAAGAACGAGTAGTCGTGTTTCAATGCGCCAGTCATATATTTACGGAACAAGAAACTCCCGAACGCAACTTGCATGTGAGTCAGCACTAACCCGCTGAACACATTAATCACATAGTAAATAAAAAACGATCCTGCAATAATAAGAAGAGTAATCATGAAGAAACGCTGCGATGCTACCCATGAGGGATGATCAATAATATATCGAGTTCCGGAGGGAATGGCAAGACCGAGGCTTTGAATCATCAATGAGAAAATCAGGGTAAGGAACATCAAACCGGGTTTCAGCTTCACAAACTCATAGAAGTATGAACGGGCTGTCATATGCAAACCCTTCGTGGATGCTTGCACAACATCATGTGGATTGGGGATCAAGGCCTCACCGGAGTAGTGCTGGATGAAATTTGCCTCGTTGTACGCGTTTCTTCCTCCTGCGGGATCAATGACATGATACCTGCCAAATAGGTATCGGTCGAATACCACGAAATGATCCTTATCCCAATGCAAAATGATCGGCGTTGCCATGTCGCGGAGAGCATGAACATCGTCGATACGTACGCCTCGACTGCGAATCCCGTAATCACTGAGAATGCTGTTTAAATTGGCAAGACTAGTGCCATTACGTGGCACTCCGTAACGGGTTCTCAGACTCTCCATATTCACAGGGCGACCAAAAGCGGCAATAATCATTGCACAAGAGACTAGCCCGCATTCGCTATGCTCGGACTGCTCCATGACTGGGACTGAGAGATGATGTCGAATCCTGAACCGTTGACCAGTGTCGGGGGCTTCTTTGCAATTCTGCAACGTCTATTTCCTTTCGATACTTCAGTAATCCAGGTCGTACAATGACAGATGATCCTCAGAACTCACCTCAACGAAACCTGGAACTGACCACGCCAGAAACATATACAGCGGGGCACGAGCTCAACATGCATGAGTTCAGGACACACACCGTGGCCTGTATTCCAATCCGTAGTTACATATCATTTAAGTTTTCTGTTTACCATTGTTGTGTGGAATAATATGAAAACTGAAATAGGAGATGCAATAGCGCATTCGCAAATTGACCAGTGATTCAGACGGGGCTTGATATAGACTTAGAATCGAAAAACAATCAAACTGAGGCCGTGGTAAACACTGCACGTGGTACGGACCAATTATCGTGAAACGATCGCTCACGATACTATAACGCTCTCATTTATAAGTTTCCTTTGTGATTCTGCATCATTCCCAACATCGAGATTAGGTAACGTCAATAAGCGCATCATGCACCTTATTCTTCCGAGAGTAGAGTCCTTCTTCTCAACCTTCTGTAACCCAATGGGTGCTCCACTATTCTTTCGTGAACAGTTTGATGAGATCATGTGACCGTTAAGTGTACAACAACTTATTCGATAATGGAGGAATGAAGATGTTGAATTATGGTGAACCGTATTCAAACTCGTTGACTTGGAAGATGTGACATGAGAAAATTCGTTTCGCCTTCACTGGTCTGTTCGATACTGCTTTCTGCTGTTCTGGCTGTGATATTTTTTGTGGATTATGGTAGCTTGCCGTCGACCGTTCCGACTCATTGGAGTTTCCCCGGAGTTGTTGACGCGTGGGGGCCGAAATCTAATGCGTTGGTGATCCCTATCATTCTCGTCATACTGACGGTTGTGGCGACCGTGCTGCGCTGTGTATTGGTTGCATTCCGTGGGGTTGGCGCGGTCGTTGACGTTATCGACGTGTTTCTTCCCTTCCTAACGGGAGTATTGGGGTGTGCGGCCACAATGATGCTAAGTAATTCCGACGGCAACAGGCAAGCTAGTTATCCTCTTCCCGTGAGCGTTTTCACCGTAGTCCTGTCGGTATGTCTCATATTATCGGGAGGAGTATCGGTGAAGTCTCACAGGACCCTGTTGACGGACCCTAAAAACGGTAGTTGCATCATGGATTTGTCTGTATCGTTGGCGCGTAGAATATGGGTTGGTTCGCTACTGTGTGCAGGTGTGATCGGATTGCTTGTATCCTTGCTGATTGAGAGTCGAAGGACATATCTCATCTTCCCCGGTGGGGTGGCAGGATTGTGTATCATCGTTCTCTTGGCCTTCGGTCTGACGGTTGTTGCCATAATATCTAACACCGCGCTGTTGCGTACGCAGAGACTGAATTCATTCTGACATTTTGATTCTACGCGGTTTTCAGGCAGACTATGTCGTCTAGAGGAGGACAGGTTCCTGAAATTCGAGTGGCTTATTATCCTATCGATAATTTTTTTAATCAATGTTGGAAGGGTTGATCACTTATGCGGGTAGTGCTTTATCTTGATGGGAAATTCTATAATACGCTTGGTAATTGGTTATTAAACTTTTTGGTGCCAGTATCACTAATCTTTTGGATGCCTGTTATCGGTTCAAAGGATGCTCAGATGCTGAATGTTTGTCTTGCACCGTTTTACGCGTTTATTCCTTCATATTTGGCGGCTTCAAGCATTATGGAAGATGTTGCGAATGGGATTCTGGCAATGTTTCATCAGTCGTCACGTAGTTTGATTTCCTATGTGTTTTTGAAAATGCTCGTACCTTTAGGATTGAGTGTAGTGGGGTATTTCCTGGGTACTGTGTATCTGTTTTGCATAGGCCAATTGACTGTGCACATACTTATCGGATATGTGACGCTTATCTCGACTCTCGTGATTTCACTGGTCTGTGTGCTTCCTTTGTGTTTGCAGACACGTCGCGCGTCGATGCAGCACTATCAATCGTTGACTGCCGTTATTCAGGGAGGTGTGGTCATGTGTATGACCATCGCGGAAGTATTTGTGAGTCTTGGCCAAACCTCCATTTTTCTCTTCTTGTCGATCGTTATCCCACTGCTCATGGCAGTGGTCGCGTTTCTGGTATCGCTGCAAATACTGCACCGTAGGTATGTGCAGCCACTTGGCATTATCCCAGTGAATACTGCTTCAAACGGGAAGCCAGAGAGATAAGTATGACGAATTCATTCAATACAATCGATCATCAGACAATCATCGCCGTGCATGACCTGTCATTCGGCTACAAGAAAGGCATGAGTGTACTCGAGCATGTTGATTTCACGGTTCCACAAGGCCAGTCCTTGGCTATTCTCGGTGTCAACGGCGCGGGGAAAAGCACACTCTTACAGTTGATAGTAGGACTGTTACGCCCTTGCTCGGGGCAATCTGTTATCAATCAGTCACTGGTGTCTTCGATTTCCACAGTGTTCCTCATGACAGAGGGCGAGAACATGGTACCAAAACTCACCATTAGAGAAAACATTCACCTGCATCAGCTTGCTTTCCAAACTCGTCGAGAAAGTCAGAATGATGACAAGGATTCCGTATCCATTGATACGGCACCGGTTATTACAGCTTTCGACTTGGCCTCTCATCTTGACACCGTGGTGGCTGATCTCTCGTCGGGGCTTCGACGGCGTGCGGGTATTGCTATTGGTATGCTCTTCAATCCTGATGTGGTCTTGCTTGATGAGCCAACCAACTCGGTTGATCCGACAACACGTGAACTACTGGTTGATTTTTCTCGACAGTTACGGAGCACAGGACATACTTTGATTACTGTTACGCACGATCTTGACTACACATGGAGAACAGCAGAACGCATACTCATCCTCGACAGGAAACGAATAATTTCTGATCGAATGCTGACCGAGTTTCCCAACTTTAAGTCATTCACCGAAGCAACATCATTCGGACGCGAACAACACGACATTAATTTCGGCATCCACCCCGTGTAAACCTCCCATATCAGAGACGCTTCTAACCACAGGAAACCAAACCTGAAAAATAGTTCAACTATTACATTGATTATTGATTCGTTGAATTGTGTTCACGTATCGTTGATGATAAAAGAATGTGGAAGTTCCGATTGTGATCGTCAGTAAGAGCATAATAAACAGTAGTGAGAGCAATGGGACATCTTGAATCAAGATCATCAGCATAACGGCACATAATAGTGCTGCCATGAATGTGAGCATAAACGCGATCATCGGAACCTTCTTCGACAGTGCTCCGATAGTGAGCGAAACCTATGTGGCAAAGCACACGCAAGTCCAACAGATTAATAAATATTCCACCACAGACAATATACTTTGAGTTGAGATGACTGGTATACCCATGAATTCCATTACAACCAGATTGATCGTGAATAGTGCAGTCGACATACATAGTGGTATCACTGTCTTGCCCGCAAGATACTCAATCATGGGTCTACCCGATTGACGGAACGCGGAAACAATACCATCCTGCCAATCCCCGTAAGCAGTTGACACGGACGGATAAGACCCAAAAACTCCCATTAACAACGCATAGCAAACTCCTACGACTACTTCCGCCTGAGACAGCCTACCAGCTTGCAACCGCAACGAAAGAATGTACATGACGATGCTTTCAGACACCCACACTCCCACAATCACAAACACGATATTCACCCATGATGATATTTTCCCGTTGAACAGATGCCAATCACGCCAGATAACCGCTCTCATCGCAACACCTCAAACAATTTCAACATGCTGTAACCTCTCGCCAAGAGTGAAAACTCAATCCAGATTAAATAGCCGCATTATCACTATCAACGGCTGTGAATGATAGCAATACTGTTAAGTGGTCGTGATACCAAAATCCTTGTGGATCGCCTGACTCGTTAGCCCGGCCGCGTAACTGAAATCTTCAAAGCTCTCATACTCGCCGAGCATCATATCTCTGATAATCTGCCGGTTATTAAGAATGATGACCCGTGTTGCTGTTTTCCAGCAGAACTCAAGATCATGAGTAACTGTAAGTAGTGTCCTACCAGCCTTATGTAGTTCGTTCATGTACTCTATCAACAGTTGTCTCGTGAACGGGTCGATAGAGTTAGTTGGTTCATCAAGCATGATGATCCGGGGGTTAAACAGCATGCCCGTCACTATTCCCACACGTTTACGCATCCCTGAAGAAAGGGTCGATACTTTCTTATCGAGTTGAGATTCAAGCTCAAATGCTTTTATGAGGGGCTCTTCTTCCAAGCTGCCCATATTTGGTAGCGTATCATTGTGTGATGTGTGATGACGATTCATCAGCATTATCTTAAAAGCGATGTTGTCACGAACACTCATATCTTCTGAAAGGTTCGACATGTCAGTCAGCAGAAACACATCACGATATGAGTGTGCAACAGTCTGATTAATTATCGCTCTACCAGATTTGGGTTTAAGCAAGCCGACAATCAGATTGAGTAGGGTTGTTTTTCCCACCCCATTTATCCCAAGAATACAGAGTGATTGCCCGCACTGAACCTCAAAACTAATGTTCTCAAGCACTAGATCATTGTGATGATAGGCAAAATTCACGTGCTGTACCGTAATCGCTTGGAGAGAATTGGAAACTTCTCCATCCTGATTTTCTCTACTCACACGGCATCATCATCCCAATCTGACACATAACCGTTATCGCGGCTCAAAAACACCAGGTTCACCATCTTTCTTCGTAAAGGTAGCAATACACGATTCAACCGAACAGCAGATCTTTCCGAATATCAATGTACGATCAACAAATAACGGTGCAACGGGGAGTTCGCTAGATTACTTCCTGACATCCGATGGGTTACATCAACGGTCTGATAACGTCCGGTTTTTTGCGCAAATTGGTGGGTGTTTTTTGAGGTGATGGAGCATGGCCCGTGGCCTGTGTACGATTTTCAGTCGCTGAACATGAAAAATCGCGATTGGAAAGCAGGTGCGGGTCA